>NZ_JBANEL010000001.1:0-614431 GCF_040187735.1 Comamonas sp. w2-DMI
GGTCCCACTCCTTCCCATCCCGAACAGGACAGTGAAACGACTTTGCGCCGATGATAGTGCGGGTTCCCGTGTGAAAGTAGGTCATCGTCAGGCTCTTACAGCGAAAACCCCGCAGTCCCCAAGGCTGCGGGGTTTTTTTATTGATGGGCTGGCCGGGAAAGGAAAACCATAGCGGCTTGCGCAAGGCGGGCGGCGGTTCCGGAGCGAAGCGAAACGGAAACCCATAAAAAGAGAGCGCAAGGCGCTCTCTTTTTATTTGTCGATCAGGAACTGGACAGGGAAAAGCGCAGCACGCCTTGGGCATCCACTCTGCGTTGCAGCCGCTTGCCAAACCAAAGATAGTGAAGATGGGCCAGTGCCTCTCCCATGGCAAAAGTCATCTGGTGCACGTCGAGCTGGCGTTTGAAGAGGATGGGCAGGGTATCGGCCGCGCAAAGTGCTTGCGATCCGGCTGCCTGCATGATGTCGGCCATGCGCTCCTGATGGTGCTCCAGCAACTGCCGTATGCGCTGATGCAGGCCGGTGAATGGCTTGCCATGCGAGGGCAGGACATAGGTGTCCGCCGGCAGGGCGAGATAGCGCTGCAGCGAGTCCATGAATAGCTGCAGAGGATTGGCTTCCGGCTCCGTGGCATGGACGCTGACGTTGGCGGAAATGCGAGGCAGCACCATGTCGCCGCTGATCAGAAGATTGAGCTCCGGGCAATGCAGTGCCATATGTTCCGGTGCATGGCCGTAGCCCGCGATGCATTGCCAGCTGCGGCCGCCGATGTCGAGCGAAAGGCCGTCGATGAGGCGGTGATAGGCCGTGGGCAGAGGACTGACCAGCGACGAGTAGTAATTGCCCCGGCCGCGTACGTGGCCGAGAAAGGTTTCGTCGCGCTGTCCGTGCAGCTGATAGAAGTCCGCGCCGGATTCCCCGCCAAAGCTATCCTTGTCCGCCATGGCGACCCGGGCCACGTTGTAGTCCGTGGCGCTGATCCACAGCGGCGCCTGCCAGCGGCGGCACAGCCAGCCGGCCAGTCCGATGTGGTCGGGATGCATGTGCGTGACGATCACGCGCAGGATGGGCAGGCCCTCGAGCCCATTGGCAAATACCTGTTCCCATTGCTCCCGGGCTTCGGCCCGGTTGACGCAGCAGTCCACCACCGTCCAGCCCTCGCGCAACTGGCCGTGCCCGTCTTCCTGCCGGTCTCGCAGCAGCCAGAGGTTGATGTGGTCGAGCGCAAACGGCAGGGCCATGCGAAGCCATTTGACGCCTGGCGCCACCTCGATGGTTTCGGCAGGGCTTGGCAGCGTGCTGTCCAGAGGATAGTGAAGCGTGGTTTCTTGCTGTTGGGTCATGGCCGCGGCTTATCGATTAGCATTTACGTTAACGTAAACGTTAGTTTTCTCCAGCCATTGTAGGCAGCGCCTGCCGTTCTGCCGTCACGTAGGTGATGCAGGCCTGCGGTGCAAGTTTCAACCGCACACCGATCTATGTCGAACAGCTACACCATCAGCGACCTGGCCAAGGAGTTTGATCTCACCACCCGCGCCATCCGCTTCTACGAGGATATGGGCCTGCTGCAGCCGGAGCGCTCGGGCGCAGCGGGGCGCAACCGCGTGTATTCGCCGCGTGACCGCGCACGGCTGCGCCTGACGCTGCGCGCCAAGCGGCTGGGCCTGTCCCTGACCGAAGCCAAGGAGATCATCGATCTCTATGACAGCCCGCGCGATACCGGCGTGCAGCTGAAGAAATTCCTCGATGTCCTGGCCGTGCACCGCAAGCAGCTCGAGGACCAGATGGCGGACTTGCAAGCCACGCTGGAGGAAGTGCGGGAGCAGGAAAAAGAAGCGCGTCAGCTTCTGAAGAAGGTTGACAAGAAAAGTGCCGCATAATTGACGTTTACGTAAACGTCAATATGATGCGCGGAATGCCAGCACCTGGGGCTTTTCTTTCGGAGCCTTGCCTGTGCGGACGGCAGCCATTCCAGAATTTGCGGAGACATGCATGACAGCGTCGGGTAATCCGGTGGACTACGAAAGCCGCGTGCGCCAGAGCTTTGGCCAGCAGGGTGCCATGCGGACGCTGGGAGCCGAGCTCACGCACATGGCGCCAGGCGCCGTGGACATCTGCCTGGACTGGGCAGCGGGCCTGACGCAGCAGCATGGCTTTCTGCATGCCGGCATGGTGTCCACGGCGCTGGATTCCGCCTGCGGCTACGCGGGGTTGACGCTGATGCCTGCCCATGCAGCCGTGCTGACCATAGAGTTCAAGATCAATCTGCTGGCTCCGGCAAAGGGCCAGCGTTTTCGCATGGAAGGGCGGGTGATCAAGCCGGGACGCACGATCACCGTGGCGGAAGGCCGGGCCTATGCCATGGACCGGGGCCAGGAAAAACTGGTGGCCACCATGGGTTGCACGCTGATGTGCGTGCAAAACCGCGAAGGCCTGAGCGACTGAGCGGCCCTTCCATTCCAGATTCGACGACATCAACAGGAGACAACCATGAGCCTTGCCAATCTGCCCGGACTGAATTTCCAACTGGGTGAAGACATCGATGCCCTGCGCGATGCGGTGCGTGAATTCGCGCAGAGCGAGATTGCACCGCGTGCGGCGGAGATCGACCGCAGCGACCAGTTCCCCATGGACCTGTGGCGCAAGTTCGGCGATCTGGGCGTGCTGGGCATCACCGTGCCCGAGCAATACGGCGGCGCCAACATGGGCTATCTGGCCCACATGGTGGCGATGGAGGAGATTTCGCGTGCCAGCGCCTCGGTCGGCCTGTCCTACGGCGCGCACAGCAATCTGTGCGTGAACCAGATCAACCGCAACGGCAACGAGGCGCAAAAGGCCAGGTACCTGCCCAAGCTGATCAGCGGCGAGCACGTGGGCGCACTGGCCATGAGCGAGCCCGGGGCGGGCTCCGATGTGATCAGCATGAAGCTCAAGGCCGAGGACAAGGGTGGCTACTACCTGCTCAACGGCAGCAAGATGTGGATCACCAACGGCCCGGATGCCGACACCCTCGTGGTCTACGCCAAGACCGAGCCCGAGCTGGGCGCGCGCGGCGTGACGGCCTTCCTGATCGAGAAGGGCATGAAGGGCTTCTCCATCGCGCAAAAGCTCGACAAGCTGGGCATGCGCGGCAGCCATACGGGCGAACTGGTGTTCCAGAACGTCGAGGTGCCGGCCGAGAACGTGCTGGGCGGCGTCAACATGGGCGCCAAGGTGCTGATGAGCGGCCTGGACTACGAGCGCGCCGTGCTCACCGGCGGGCCCCTGGGCATCATGCAGTCCGTGATGGACAATGTCGTGCCCTACATCCACGACCGCAAGCAGTTCGGCCAGAGCATCGGCGAGTTCCAGCTCATCCAGGGCAAGGTCGCCGACATGTACACCGTGCTGCAGGCGGGCCGCTCCTTCGCCTATACGGTCGCCAAAAACCTCGATCTGCTGGGAACCGAGCATGTGCGCCAGGTGCGCAAGGATTGCGCCAGCGTCATTCTCTGGTGTGCGGAAAAGGCCACCTGGATGGCCGGCGAGGGCGTGCAAATCTATGGCGGCAATGGGTATATCAACGAATATCCGCTCGGCCGGCTGTGGAGGGATGCGAAACTCTACGAGATTGGCGCCGGAACCAGCGAAATTCGCCGCATGCTGATCGGCCGCGAACTGTTCGCCGAAACCTGCTGAAATTCGGCTGGTGTGGGCAGCTGGCGCCATCCTTATCCAACAACACCAAGGATTGCTAAATGACAACGACCTCGATCGACGATCTGTTTGTTCACAACCGCGAGTGGGCGGACCAGATGGAGCGTGATCGTCCGGGCTTTTTCACCGGGCTGATGGCGCAGCAGAACCCCAGGTACATGTGGATAGGCTGCTCCGACAGCCGCGTGCCGGCCAACCAGATCACCGGACTGGAGCCGGGCGAGGTCTTCGTGCACCGCAATATCGCCAACGTGGTGGTGCCCAGCGACCTCAACTGCCTGTCCACCATCCAGTATGCGGTCGACCAGCTCAAGATCGAGCATCTGATGGTGGTGGGTCACTATGGCTGCGGCGGCGTGTATGCGGCGCTGACCAATCTGCGCCTGGGCCTGGTGGACAACTGGACGCGCCACGTGCGCGATGTGCGCGACAAGCACCTGAAGCTGCTGGAAGGCCTGTCGCCGCAATGGCGCCACGATGCGCTGTGCGAACTCAACGCCATCGAGCAGGTGGTGAACGTGGCCCAGAGCACCGTGATGCAGGACGCCTGGGCGCGCGGCCAGAAGGTCACTCTGCACAGCTGGTGCTACAGCCTCAAGAACGGCCACATCACCAACCTGGAAATGAGCGTGCCCGGCGTGGGCGGGCTGCAGGATGTGTACCAGCAGGCCGTGGAAAAGGTCGCCAAGCGCGAACGCGGCTGACACCGCTTTCCGCTGCGCCATGCCCTAAGCCCACGAAGGCCACCTTCCATGTTCCCGCCGCGACTGGATGCCCCGCAGGCCTATGCCATGGCGCAGGCCCTGATGCAGGGCTTCAACCAGCACTACCGCCTGTTCAATGCCGAATCGGCGCGTGCCAAGCAGCGCTTCGAGGCGCAGGACTGGCAGGGGCAGCAGGCGGCCCAGTTCGAGCGCATGGAGTTCTACGGCCGGCGCGTGCAGGAATGCATTGCGCGGCTGGAAGCCGAGTTCGAAGCCAGCCGCCAGCCGATGGCCGTGTGGCAGCAGGTCAAGCTGCACTACATCGGCCTGATGGTGGACCATCTGCAGCCCGAGCTGGCCGAGACCTTCTTCAATTCGGTCACGACCCGCATCCTGCACCGCACGCATTTCCAGAACGACTTCATCTTCGTGCGCGCGGCGGTCAGCACCGAATACCTGGAAAACAGCGCGCCCGACGTGGAACCCACCTACCGGGCCTTCTACCCGCAGACCCTGGACAAGCTGCCGCAGACGCTGACGACCATCGTGCAGCAACTGGCCCTGCAATGCCCTTTCGACGATCTGGAGCGCGATGTGCAGCGCCTGGCCGCACGCATGCGGGCGCGTCTCCAGGGCGTGATGCTGCGCGCCAATTTCCAGATCCAGGTGCTGTCCAACCTGTTCTTCCGCAACAAGGGCGCATACCTGGTGGGTCGGATCATCAGCGGCTATTCGGAGCTGCCGCTGGCCATTCCCATCCTGCATGACGGCAACGGCCGGCTCGTGCTGCACGCCGCGCTGTTCGGCGAGGACGAGCTGCACGGCCTCTTCAGCTTCGCGCGCTCCTACTTCCTGGTGTGCATGGACGTGCCCAGTGCCTACGTGCATTTTCTGCATGCCCTGATGCCGCGCAAGCCGCGCGCCGAGATCTACAACGCGCTGGGCCTGGGCAAGCAGGGCAAGACGCTGTTCTACCGCGACTTCCTCAACCACCTGCGCCATTCCAGCGACCAGCTGCGCATCGCGCCCGGCATCAAGGGCCTGGTCATGCTGGTGTTCGACCTGCCCAGCTTTCCCTACGTGTTCAAGCTGGTGAAGGACCGTATCGCCAGCACCAAGGAAACCACGCGCGCCCAGGTCAAGAGCAAATACCGCATGGTCATGCACCATGACCGCGGCGGACGCATGGCCGACACCATGGAGTACAGCCTGGTGGCCTTTCCGCGCAGCCGCTTCAGCGACGAGCTGCTGGCGGAGCTGCAGGCCCAGGCGCCCAGCCAGATCGAGATCAGCGATCGGGACGGCGACGGGCAGGAGGAGGTCATCATCAGCCACCTCTACATCGAGCGGCGCCTGGTGCCGCTCAACCTGTTCCTGCAGGAATGCCTGGCCGAGGCACCCGCCAATCCCGCACGCCGGGCCGCGATGGAAAAGGCCGTGATCGAGTACGGCAATGCCATCAAGGACCTGGTGGCCACCAACATCTTCCCGGGCGACATGCTGTGGAAGAACTTCGGCGTCACGCGCGGCGGCAAGGTGGTGTTCTACGACTACGACGAAATCGAATACCTGACGGACTGCAACTTCCGCGCCGTGCCGCCGCCGCGCAGCGAGGAGGACGAAATGTCGGGCGAAGTCTGGTATTCGGTCGGCCCCCGGGATGTGTTTCCCGAGACCTTCGGTCCCTTTCTGCTCGGCCATCCGGCCGTGCGAGAGGTATTCCTGCGCCACCATGCCGATCTGCTCGAACCCGCGTTCTGGCAGACCCACCAGCAGCGCATCCGTGCCGGGCAGATTGCCGACGTGTTCCCTTACGACAAAAGCTGCTTTCTCGCCGGCGGCGATGACGGCTTCGATGTCCGGGCCTACGCAGCCGGCGCCGATGCTGCGCAGGCGCCGCCGTCCGCTCCGCCGGCTCCTGCCGCGGCGCAGGCCGGTGCCTGAGAAGCCCTGCCGGCGGCGGCCCCTTCCTCTTTCCCATTCCATTGAACAAGGAGACTCAACATGCAAGACCCCATCGTCATCGTCAGCGCCGCCCGCACGCCCATGGGGGCGTTCCAGGGCGATTTCGCCGATCTGGCCGCCCATGACCTGGGCGGCGCAGCCATCAAGGCGGCCGTGGAGCGTGCCGGCATTGCGCCCGAGAAAGTGGACGAGGTGCTGTTCGGCAACTGCCTGATGGCTGGCCAGGGCCAGGCGCCCGCACGCCAGGCAGGCTTCAAGGGCGGGCTGCCGCGCAGCACGGGCGCCGTGACCCTGTCCAAGATGTGCGGCGCCGGCATGGAGGCCACCATCCTGGCCCACGACCAGCTCGTGGCCGGCAGCCGCGACGTGATGGTGGCCGGCGGCATGGAAAGCATGACCAATGCACCCTATCT
This sequence comes from Comamonas sp. w2-DMI, assembly GCF_040187735.1. Lineage (NCBI taxonomy): Bacteria > Pseudomonadati > Pseudomonadota > Betaproteobacteria > Burkholderiales > Comamonadaceae > Comamonas > Comamonas sp. w2-DMI. The sequence continues at coordinate 6,779 of NZ_JBANEL010000001.1, forward strand.
GCTCAAGAAGGGCCGCGGCGGCTACCGCATGGGCCATGACCGGATCTTCGACCACATGATGCTCGACGGCCTGGAGGACGCCTACGAGCCCGGCCGCTCCATGGGAACCTTCGGCGAGGACTGCGCCGCCAAGTACGAATTCACGCGCGAGGCGCAGGATGCGTTCGCCATCGCCAGCGTGCAGCGCGCACAGGAGGCCACGCGCTCGGGCGCCTTCAAGGCCGAGATCACGCCCGTCACCGTGTCCACGCGCAAGGGCGATGTGACCATTGCCGAGGACGAAGGCCCGCTCAAGGCCAGGCTCGACAAGATCTCCAGCCTGCGCCCCGCCTTCAAGAAGGATGGCACCATCACTGCCGCCTCCAGCTCCAGCATCAACGACGGCGCCGCGGCCATGGTGCTGATGCGCGAATCCACGGCCAGGGAACTCGGCTGCAGGCCGCTGGCGCGCATCGTGGCCCATGCCACCCATGCCCAGGAGCCCGAGTGGTTCACCACCGCGCCCGTGGGCGCCACCCAGAAGGCGCTCAAGAAGGCCGGCTGGAAGGTGGAGGACGTGGATCTCTGGGAAGTCAACGAAGCCTTTGCCGTCGTGCCCATGGCGCTGATGAAGGAGCTGAACGTGCCGCATGACAAGGTCAACGTCAACGGCGGTGCCTGCGCGCTGGGCCATCCCATCGGCGCCAGCGGTGCGCGCATCCTGGTCACGCTGATCCATGCGCTGCAGGCCCGCGGCAAGAAAAAAGGCCTGGCCACGCTGTGCATCGGCGGCGGCGAGGGCACGGCTATGGCGGTCGAGCTGGTCTGACGCAAGGCGCATGGCGAGGCTTCATTTACAGTCGGCCCATGTGCCATCGGCCGCAGCCCCTCGGGGGCCCGCGGCTTCTTCACGGGGTCTACCGCATGCATGAAGATACTCACCACGACGATCAGCCGCCCGCCGCGGCAAGGCTGGAGGCCGGGCAGATCGCCGCTTTCTGGAGCGATTTTTCCGCCGGGCTGAGCGCGCTGGAAGCGCTGGACGGCCAGGAGTTCGTGGAGCGCGCCAACGAGCTGCTGCAGCGCCATGCCCCCGGCCTGGCTCTGGAACTCGAAGGCCGGCCCGCAGAGGCCGGCGCGCGGCTGGTCGTCACGGCGCACGGCAACATCGAGCAGTTCGAGAACGTGCAGGCGCTGGTGCGCGAGGCGCCGCGCTGTCCGCCCTATGCGGTGCAGGCATTCCGCAGCCGCATGGCCCCGGGGCCCCAAGGCAGCAACTTCGCCATGCACATGCAGGGCTTCGAGCTGTCGTGCGCCGAGGTGCTGGTCGCGCACTACGATGCGGGCGGCATCGTCGGGCTGGAGCTGTCGTTCGCCAAGCCCATCCCCCAGGACATGGCCGAGCATGCGCGGCACATGGCCTTCATCATGCTCGACCATGTGCTGGGCGAATGGGACTTTTCCGTGCGCGTGGGGCCTGTCGATTTCGTGGACGCATCCGCGGATGCCAGGGGCGGTGCACAGCCGCTGTCGGCGTTCCCGCCCGTCTTCGACGCCTTCCAGCGCGAAGTGCTGGGGCGCAGCTATGCCTATCCGCAGGAGGACGAGGACCGCTGGATCTCGCTCGAAGTCCGTGCCCGGGATGCGGGCGACGACGAGCCGCCCGATCTGCTGTCGTTTCACGACGGCGCCAATGCCCTGGCCACGCGGGCCGACCTGTCGCATTTCCTGACCTGGACCTTTCCGGTCTCCAGCCAGCAGGAGCTCGACAGCGCACGCGATGCGCAGGATGCGCTGGAGGCACAGCTGTTGAGCCAGCAGGGCGGCATCCTGGCGTTCTCGCGCATGGAGCGCATGCAGTCGCGCGTGGCGGCCTTCTATGTGGCGGATCCGGCCGACGCCGTGCAGCGGGCCGAGCGCATCGCTGCCCGGCATGCGCCGGGCCTGGAGGCCGAGCTGCAGGTGGTATTCGATCCGGCCTGGCATGAATACCTGGGCCTGTACAGCGCGATCCACCGCAACCGCCACGCCAAGGAGGCCGCATGATCACTTCCGAAGAACAGCTGCGTCAGCTGTATGCCGCGCCCGCCGAGCGCGCGCTGCTCAAGCAGCAGCTGGAGCTGGACCGCTACTGCCTACGCTTCATCGCGCTGTCGCCGCTGGTGGTCATGGCCACGGGCGGGGCCGAGGGCGCGCTGCTCGATGCATCGCCGCGCGGCGGCAAGCCGGGCTTCGTCAAGGCGCCCGATGCGAACACGCTGCTGATTCCCGACGCCGGCGGCAACAACCGGCTCGACAGCCTGAGCAATCTGCTGCGCGATCCGCGCATCGGCCTGCTGTTCTTCGTGCCCGGCTTCGACGAGACGCTGCGCGTCAATGGCCGGGCGCAGCTGCGCGACGAGGCGCATTACACGGCACTGTTCGCGACCGCGCATTTCCGACCCAGGCTGGTGGTGGAAGTGCAGGTGCAGGAAGCCTATCTGCATTGCGCCAAGGCCCTGATGCGTTCCCGGTTCTGGGAGGCCGACGCCCGGGTGCCGCGCAATGTCATGCCCACGCTCAACCAGATGATCCAGTCGCAGATGGGCATTGCCACGCCGCCCGAGCCCCAGGAGCTGATGGTGGCCCGCTACAGCGCCCTGATCGCCGCGGAGCAAGGCTAAGAAAATGATAGCTGCTGGCGCCAGTACGGACGGAAGTTGAAGGGAAAACCATCTTGAAACCATTGAAGGACAGGCGCAGCAAGCTATGGGTTTGATATTGATACTGGGTGCCTCGCGCGGCCTGGGCCGGGCTCTGGCCACGGCTTATGTGGAGCAGGGCCATCGCGTGATCGCCACCGTGCGCCGCGCCGAGGACATGGCGGCCCTCCAGGCGCTGGGCGCCGAAGTGCTGCAGGTCGACCTGGCCGATCCCGCCAGTGTCAGCGGCCTGGCCTGGCAACTCGATGGCGCCAGCATCGACCTCGCCCTGTACGTGGCCGGCGTCTGGGACGGCCATGGCGCCGGCGTGCCGCCCACGCAGCAGCAGTTCGACCAGGTCATGCACAGCAATGTGCTGGGCTTCATGCAGGCGCTGCCGCAGATTGCGCCCATGGTGCAGGAGGCCGAAGGCGTGATCGCGGCCTTTTCCAGCTCCATGTCGCTGCTGTCCGAGGCCGCGCCCGATGCTTGGCTGTACCGCGTGAGCAAGGCCGCGCTCAACATGGCCGTGGCCTCGGCCGGTGCCCAGTGGCCCGGCGTCACGCTGCTGGCGCTGGATCCGGGCTGGGTGCAGACCGAGATGGGCGGACCGGCCGCGTCGCTGTCGCTGCAGGACAGCGTGCAGGGCCTGATGCAGGCGCTGGCCGGCGTCACGCCGGACGACAGCGGCTGCCTGCTGCGCCACGACGGGCACCGGCTGCGGCTGGCAGCCGCCGGATAGCAACGGCGACAGGAAAAACATGGGCCGGCCTGTGCACCGGCCCCTACCGGAACAAGAGGAGACAGACATGCTTTTGACGCAGGACCAGCAGATGATCCGCGACGCGGTGCGCGAGTTCGTGGCCGCCGAGATCACGCCCCATGCCGCGCGCTGGGACAAGGAACATCACTTCCCGAAGAACGTGCACCAGGGGCTGGCGACCCTGGGCTGCTATGGCATTTGCGTGCCCGATGAGCTGGGCGGCGCCGGGCTCGACTACCTGAGCCTGGCCCTGGTGCTGGAAGAGATCGCGGCCGGCGACGGCGGCACCAGCACCGTGATCAGCGTGACCAACTGCCCGGTCAACGCCATTCTGATGCGCTACGGCAGCCCGCAGCAACAGCAGCAGTGGCTGGCGCCGCTGGCGCGCGGCCAGATGCTGGGCGCTTTCTGCCTGACCGAGCCCCATGTGGGCTCGGACGCCAGCGCGCTGCGCACCACGGCCGTGCGCGAGGGCGACAGCTATGTGATCAACGGTGTCAAGCAGTTCATCACCAGCGGCAAGAACGGCGACGTGGTCATCGTCATCGCCGTCACCGACAAGGCTGCGGGCAAGAAGGGCATGAGCGCCTTTCTGGTGCCCACTTCCCAGCCCGGCTACCACGTGGCCCGGCTCGAGGACAAGCTGGGCCAGCACAGCTCGGACACGGCGCAGATCCATTTCGACAACTGCCGCATCCCGGCCACCAACCGGATCGGCGCCGAAGGCGAGGGCTACAAGATCGCGCTGTCGGCGCTGGAGGGCGGGCGCATCGGCATCGCCGCGCAAAGCGTGGGCATGGCGCGTGCCGCCTTCGAATGCGCGCTGCAGTACAGCAAGGAGCGCGAGAGCTTCGGCCAGCCCATCTTCAACCACCAGGCCGTGGGCTTTCGGCTGGCCGACTGCGCCACGCAGATCGAGGCCGCACGCCAGCTGATCTGGCATGCGGCCAGCCTGCGCGACGCAGGTCTGCCCTGCCTCAAGGAGGCCGCCATGGCCAAGCTGTTCGCCAGCGAGATGGCCGAGCGCGTGTGCAGCATGGCCATCCAGACGCTGGGCGGCTACGGCGTGGTCAGCGACTTTCCCGTCGAGCGCATCTACCGCGACGTGCGCGTGTGCCAGATCTACGAAGGCACCAGCGACGTGCAGAAGATCATCATCCAGAGGGCTCTCGCCTGAGGGCAAAACCCCGGGCTGTCAAGCAAACGGGCGCACAAACTGTGGCGTCCTAGGGGGCTTGCCGGTTGCCGCTGTCACGCGCACTGCCTAGGATGGGGTGAACGGGACGGCGATCCCGGCAGGTTGCAACCAGGAACTTGCGCGGTCTGCGCATGTTCTGCCATCACTTTGCGAAGGAGCCCCTCTATGCCTTTTGCCCCGGTCAATGGCCAGAACCTCTACTACGAAGACACGGGCGGGCGCGGCCCGGTCCTCGTGTTCTCGCACGGCCTGCTCATGGACCACACCATGTTCGAGCCCCAGGTGCAGGCCTTGCAGGACCGCTTCCGCTGCATTTCCTGGGATGAGCGCGGCCATGGCAAGACGGCGGACCCTGAGCACTGCGCGCCGTTCTCGTACTACGACTCGGCCGACGACCTCGCGGCCCTGCTCAGATACCTGGGTGTGGACAAGGCGGTGCTGGTCGGCATGTCGCAAGGCGGCTATCTGTCATTGCGCTGCGCGCTGATCCATCCCGAGGTGGTCGGCGCGCTGGTGCTGATCGACACGCAGGCCATGCTGGAGGACCCCGAGCAGATGCCGCACCACGAGGCCCTGCTGCGCGCCTGGATGGAGCATGGCCTGTCGGACGACATGGCGGCCACCGTGGAGCACACCATCCTGGGCCACGGCTGGCCCGGCGCCGCGCGGTGGCGCGCCAAGTGGAAGCAGGCCACGCCAGTCAACCTGGGCCAGAGCTTCGCCACGCTGGCGCTGCGCGACGACATCAGCCCGCGGCTGGCGGAAATCAAGGTACCGGCCCTGGTGATCCATGGCGACCAGGACATCGCCATCGTCCCCGAGCGCGCACGCGCCATGTTCAAGGCGCTACCCCATGCGCAATGGGTGGGCGTGCCCGGCGCCGGCCATGCTTCCAACCTCACGCATCCCGGCCCGGTGAATGCCGCGATCGAGGCCTTTCTGGCCGGCCTGCACTAGGCCGTCCGCCGCGCACCGGGCTGTGCGCGGCGCCTCGCTCATACGCCGTCCTGGTCCTGGTTGCGCTTGCGCAGCACCACGGTGATCTGGCCATTGGTCTCGATGGTGGCGCGCTCCACGTCATGGGTGTGGAGGCAGCCGTTGGCGCGCAGTATGGCGGACAGGTCGTCGCTGGTGATCTTCTCGTCCGCCAGCAGATCCTGGTGCACCTGGCCCTGGTGGATCAGGACCTTGGGCCTGCCGTCGACCAGATGGCGCAGCCAGGGGTAGTAATAGGTGAGCCGCGCAATCGCCACATGGCAGAAGATCAGCGTGCCGGCGCTGATCAGGCCGCCGACGAGCGAGTTGTCCCCGGCGTTCATGGAGTTCTGCACGGCGTTGGACAGGATCAGCAGCAGCACCAGATCGAACGGTGCGTACTGGCCCGTCTGGCGCCGGCCGGTCAGCCGCAGGAAGACCAGCAGAAACAGGTAGACCACGATGGAGCGCAGCACCAGCTCCCACCAGGGCACGGACATATCGAACATGAAGACTCTCCTGAACGGAACCCGGCACTGTGCCGCGCAGCCTGCATTCCTGCAAGAAGCGGTGGCCGGCATCAGGGCAGCATGCAAGCAAAAATAGCCTGCAGCGCAGGATGGTACTGCGCAGGCAGCTATGAATAAAGGAGAATGATTGCCGAACCCACCTCCGGTGGAGCTGCCCTTGCATCCTGCGCACGGCAGGCCACCGGCAACGGACAATCCATCTGATGAGCCCTACCGATACCATGGCCGCCTGCCCCTGCGGGCGGCTCGATGCCCGGCGCCGGCCGCTGCGCTACGACCACTGCTGCGGCCGCTACATCGACCATTGGGAAGAGCGGCCGGCGCCCGATGCGCAGGCGCTCATGCGTTCGCGCTACACGGCCTTCGTGCGCGAGAACGCTGCCTATCTGCTGGCCACCTGGCATGCCAGCCAGCGGCCGCCGGCGCTGGACTTCGAGCCGGCGGCCAGATGGCTGGGCCTGGAGGTCAAGGCCTTCGAGCCCACGGGCGACGACACGGCCGAAGTGGAGTTCGTCGCCCGCTACCGGCTGGCCGGCCGGGCGGTGCGCCTGCATGAGCGCAGCCGGTTCGTGCGCGAGAACGGGCGCTGGTACTACGTGGATGGCGACCAGTTCTGAGCGCGACCCGGCGGGCGTGGCGGATGCGCCCGGCCTGCAGGCTGTGGACCTGAGGGCAAGGCTGCGCCTGCTGCAATCGCTGACTTCGCGCGGTTCGTCGGAAGCCGCAGCGCTGCTGATCCCGCTGGCCATTCTGTGGATGGCTTCGCGCAATGCGCCGGCGCTGGCGATCTCGCTGCTGACCTGGTGGGGCATGATGGCCTGCATGGCCCTGGGGCTGATGAGCCTGCGCATGCGGCTGCACAGGCAGTGGCGCGAATTCGAGGCCGGCCCGCAGGAAGTCGATGCGCCCACACTGATGCGCTGGGAGCGCCAGCTTGCGCTGACCGGATTGGCCAACGGCCTGATGTGGTCGGCGGCCATTGCGTTTACCTGGTCTTCGGGCAACGGCGAGCTGCGCTTGCTCGTCTATCTGGCGCTGGTCGGCGTGCTGGCGTCGGGCACCACTTTCCTGGCTCCGGTGCCCGTGGTGTTCTGGTGCTTTTTTGCCGGCATCTACGCGCCCATGCTGCTGGCCGCACCCTGGTATTTCCCCAGCAAGGCCCACTATCTGCTGCCGTTGCTGCTGCTGTTCGGCGCGACGATTGCCCGCCATGCCTGGGGCGCGCGGCATTTCGTGCGCCAGCAGCTGGCCCATGAGCGCGAGCGGCAGGCCCTGGCCGACAGCTACCAGGCGGCCAGGATCGAGGCCGAGCATGCCCTGGCGGAAAAGAACTGGTTTCTCTCGGCCGCCAGCCACGATCTGCGCCAGCCGCTGCATGCCCTGGGCCTGATGCTGGAGGCCACGCGCCAGCGCAACCGCGATGCCGAGGTGGCCTCCCTGCTCGATGAGGTGCAGGACTGCGCGCGCGACCTGGGCACCATGTTCAATGACCTGCTGGACCTGTCGCGGCTCGAAGGCCATGCGCTGGTGCAGCATCCCCAGGCCGTGGCGGTGGCCGGGGTGTTCGAAGAGGCGCGCCGCGTGTTCGCCCATGATGCCTCCCAGCGCGGGCTGAAGCTGTCCATCTTCATGCCGCGGCGGCATGCCGCCGTGCTGCATGCGGACCCGGCATTGCTGCGGCAGATGGTGTTCAACCTGCTGCAGAACGCCCTGCGCTATACGGCCAGCGGCGGCGTGCTGCTGGGCTGCCGCCGCCGGCAGGGGCGCTGGCTGCTGCAGGTCTGGGATACCGGCGCCGGCATTGCGCCCGAGGACCAGGCCCGCATCTTTGCGCGCCATTACCGTACGCAGCACAGCCAGGCCCGGGAGATGGCCGATGCGCAGCCGCCCAGCTTGCGCGGGCGCGGGCTGGGCCTGTCCGTGGTGGCGCTGGCCGCCCGGCACATGGGGGTGGACTACGGCGTGCGGTCGCGGCTCGGGCATGGTTCCTGTTTCTGGCTGCACTGGCCGGCGCAGCCAGAAACGAGGGACGCCGAAGTGGCCGCATCCCTCGCTGCCGGTCCGCCGAACAGGCTGCTGCCGCAGCTGCAGGGGCGCTGCCTGGTGCTGGACGACGAGGCACTGGTCGGTCAGGCCATGGAGCGCATCCTCCAGGCCTGGGGCGTGGAGGTGCGCTGGGTGCGGACCGCCCGGCAGGCGGCCGCGGTGCTGGCCGACGGCTGGAGACCGGACTTCGTGCTGTGCGACCAGCAGCTCGAAAACGGCGAACAGGGCTTCGATGTGCTGCAGCAATTGCTGCAGCACCTGCCGCTGGCCGCGCTGGAGCAGGCGCAGGAACAAGGCTATCTGGTGCTGCCCAAGCCCCTGCAGCCGCAGGAGCTGCATGCAGTGCTGGCGCACTGCCTGGCTCAGCCCAGGGCCTGATCGCCGTCCAGTACCACGCCGCGCAGCTTGGTGAACAGCTCCACGCGGTTGGCGGCGCCTACCCGCTGGAGCACGGCGGTCACATGCTCCTTGACCGTGTGTTCCGACAGGCTCAAGACCTGTGCGATGGCCCGGTTGGGCTTGCCGCGCAGCACCAGGGCCAGCACCTGGGCCTGGCGGGCGGTCATGCCCAGCTCCCGGGCCGTCATGTGCAAGGGCCGGATGCCGTCGGGCAGCGGCTGCAAGGGCGGCGGAGCGGCCTCGAACCACTTGCCGCCGGCCAGCAGGGTCTGTGCGGCGGCCAGGAAATCCTCCGCGGGCCGGGCCTTGGCCACAAAGCCGTGGGCACCGGCCGCGCGGGCCTTGCTGGCAATCGCCGGATGCCTGTCCCCGCTGGTCATCAGGATGCGGGTGGCCGGTGCCAGGCTCAGCATGTCCCTGATGAAGGGGGTGGAGCCGCCTTCCTCGAGCCAGAAGTCGACCACCGTCAGCAGCGGCGGCCCTTCGCTGGCCATCAGCGCCAGCGCCTGGCTGCCGTTTTCGGCCACCAGCACACGCGCGAAATCGGGCAGTTGCAGCAGCATGTGCCGGGCGCCCTGGGCGACGAGCGGGTGGTCGTCGATCACCAGCGCATAGGCCTGCCGGGGCGCCTCGGCAAAGGCCGTTGGAGAAAGCGTCTCGAGCATGTCTTGCGCGCTATCGGAAAGACCGCGCCGATGCGGCCCTCTGTAAGCGGTAACAAATACCCCCCTCAGGTGGGGTAACGCAGGCGTGGCCGGCTTCCGACAATGGCGGCATCGCAACCGGAGCTCCGTGTCCGGCCTTGCATTCTGAAATACGCATGAGGAGAGCATAAATGACATCCACCCAACTGACCCGTAGGAGCGCAGCGCTGCTGATGCTTGCCAGCCTGGCAGCCTGCGGAGGTGGCGGCGGCGATGGCGGATCTGCCGGCGGCGGTTCGGGCGGCGGCTCCGAAGGCGGCTCCGGCGGGAACGGCACAGGCCCTGGCGGTGGCGGTGGCGAAACGGGCGGCGGTTCCTCCGGCCCCGTGACCGGCTCCTACAGTCTGAGGACCGCAGCCACCGGCCACGACCAGATGCTGAGCGACGCCAACACCATGGGGGCCCAGGGCTTTGTGCTCGTGAGCGCGCTGGCCACGCAGATGACCGCGACGTCCCCCGGGGTGATCGGCGACTTCTATGTCAGCGACACCGCCCATTCTGGCCACAAGTTCGCCTATCTGCTGCAGCCCCAGCCCGGCAACCTCACCGAATTCCTGGCGCAGCTCAACCAGCAGGGCGGCAACGGCTACATGTTCAAGTCGGGCTCGGTGTTCGGCAATGTCTCGGACATCCGCAACGTCTATGTGAAGGACACCAGCCGCAGCGACCAGTTCAGCTACGAGGCCTCCACCACGATACCCCAGACGCCGCAGGCCATGGCCGACGAGATCAACCGCCAGGGCGCCCGGGGCCTGCGCTATCTGGGGCAATACAGCATCGGCACGGCCCTCATCTTCAGCCTCTACGTCAAGCGCAACGACAGCGTCACCTACCAGTACACGCTGGAAAACCAGAGCCATCCGATGGGGCCGGCCGACAGGGCCGCTTTGCAGAGCCAGCTGGCCGCCAAGGGGGTGCAGGGCCTGTTCTTCCGCGGCACCGAAGTCTTCGGCCAGTCCGCCAACCCTGCCCAGCAGGAGTATGCGGACGTTTACGAGAAAAGCTCCGCCCAGAACGGCACCATCGAGTATCTGGTGGAAGCCGCCTCCACCGGCGACAGTCTGGACGACATCCTCAAGAGCATGAACGGCAATGCCGCCAACGGCTTTTTCTGGCTGTCCCAGACCATGACGAGCGACATGAAAATGAGCACCGTCTCGGTCAAGAACGGTGGCTCGCTGCTCCATCCGCTGGCCGGAGTGTCCTTCCCCTGAGCCTGAAAAGCGGCCGAAGCGCATAATCCGGCTCTTCCTTTCTTGTGACCAAAGGCGCCGCTGGGCGCCTTTCTGCATCGCCCCGGGCCGATGCGGGTAGAGCTTTCATGACTGCTTTTGACGCTGTGCTTTTCGACTGTGATGGCGTGCTGGTAGACAGCGAATCCATCACCAACCGCGTGCTGTGCACCATGCTCAACGAAGCCGGCTGGGCCATCAGCCAGGGCGATTGCACGCGCGACTTCATCGGCAAGACTGTGCGCAGCCAGGCTGCTGTCATCGAGGCCCATACCGGCAAGCCTTTGACCGATGCCTGGATGGCCGAGTTCTACGAGAGGCGCAACGCGGCGCTGCGCGCCGAGCTGGTCGCCATCGCCGGTGCGCTGGAGGCCGTCCGGCAAATCCATGCGCTGTGCAGCGGCCGCATTGCCTGCGCCTCGGGGGCGGACCGGGCGAAGGTGGAAATGCAGCTGGCCAAGGTCGGCATGGCGCCGTATTTCGACAGCCGCGTCTTCAGCGGGCACGAATTGCCGCGCAGCAAGCCCTTCCCGGACGTCTATCTGGCTGCGGCCCAGGCATTGGGCGTGGCGCCCGGGCGCTGCCTGGTGGTCGAGGATACGGTGACCGGCGTGCAGGCCGGCGTGGCGGCCGGCGCAACGGTCTGGGGCTATTTCCCTGCGGACCAGGGCCATGCCTCCGCGGAGCAGCTGCTGGAGGCCGGGGCCAGCTGCGTGTTCGGCCACATGGGGGAACTGCCCGCCATGTTTGAAGTGGTGCAGCGCACCGCGGCTTAATCGGCAGTCCAGATCGAAAAGGCCTCGGCCACGCGCTCAAAGGCCCTGTCCTCGAGCACGCTGTTGTGCAGCAGCACCACGCGCGCTATGGGCCACTGCAGCGCGGCCAGCGCGCAGCGTTTGGCAGCGGATGGGTCCCTGACCAGCAGGCGCACGGTGCGCGGCACCGTCAGCCGCTCATGGCCGCCGGTCAGCCCCAGGTACAGGCGCACGCCCAGGCTCAGCGGGCCCTTCCAGCATTGCAGGATGTCGGTGGCGATCAGCGTGCCCGAAGCATGGTGGAACCACAGGCTTTCCTGCAGCAGCGGGATGCCGTCGAACCGCAGATGGCCGAGTTCGCCGCCCCAGGGCAGGGCGGCATCGTCGGATTCCAGCACCTGCAGATTCCGGAGATCGGGCCGCTTGCGCTTCAGGCCGGCCGGACCGTAGAGCCGGGCCTCGGGGTACAGCGCTGCCAGGTCCGCTGCAAACAGATGGTGCATGGTGCTGGGCGCCACGATCGACCGCAGCGGACCCAGGCCGTCGAGGAACTGCTTTTGCGCGGGCGCGAGCGGTACGGCCGAATGGGCGAACAGGCTGCCGTCGCGCAGCCGTGCCACGGTCATGCGCGTGCTGACCTGCAGGCCGGCGTTGCGGAACCCGTAGTTCAGGCTCCACAGGTCCGGTGCAATGGCTTGCCAGGAGGTGTGCTGGGACATGTCGGTGCAGGAAAGTTCGGCCCAGTCTAACCAAACGGCCGCAGCAGGGGCGATGGCCGGCTGTCCACGCCTTGTCGCCTGGCGGCTGCCTGCTCGGCCTGCAAGGCGCGCCGGAATGCCGGCCTGGCCTGCAGCTGCTTCCAGTAGCCTTGCGTGCCCGGGCCCCATTGGGCGGCCAGGCCCAGGAAGTCGGCCAGCATCAGCGCATAGCCCACGGCGATGTCGGCCGCGGTGAAGCGGCCAGCGCACAGGTGGCCGGGAGCGGCGCCGGCCTGGGGTTGCTGCAGCGCTGCCTCCACCGCACGCAGCCGGGCCAGGAACCAGCGGGCATAGTCCTGGGCCACGTCGGCGTGGCGCCGCTCGGGCGGCTCGAAATGCGCATAACGCAGCACCAGCGTCTGCGGAAAGGTCAGCGTGGCATCGCTCATGTGCAGCCAGTTCAGATAGGCCGCAAAGTCAGGTTCCGAAACATCGACGCCGAGCCGGGCCTGCGGGTGCAGGGCGGCCAGATATTCGCAGATGGCGGCGGATTCTGTCAGGCGCGCGCTGCCATGGACGAGCAGCGGCACCGTGCCCAGCGGGTTGGTCTCCAGATAGCTGCGCTGCAGGGCCCGGGGCGGAAACGGCAGCATGTGCAGCTCGTACGCCAGGCCCAGTTCTTCCAGCATCCAGAGCGCGCGGAACGAGCGGGCGCTGACGCAGTGATACAGATGGTGCATGTTTTCCAGTCTATGCAGCCGGGCCGGCCCGGAGGTGACAGCCTGGGTGCGGATCGTGCCAAGCGCTGGAGGCGCCCTAGGGCTGCTGCGCCGGCTGGCGCGCCGACTTGCGGAATTCCGAGGGCGAGAGTCCGGTCCAGAGCCGGAAGGCCCGGATGAAGCTCTTGTCGTTGAGAAAGCCGCAGGCCTGGGCGATGCGCTTGATGGGCCGGCTGGTGCGCAGCAGCAGCGCAATCGCGCGCTCGCGGCGGATCTCGTCCTTGAGGGCCTGCAGCGAGGCGCCTTCCTCCTTGAGCTGGCGGTGCAGGCTGCGCTGAGACAGATGCAGCTGGCGCGACAGCGTCTCGGCCGTCTGCTGCCCCTCGGTGCCGGCCGCCAGCAGTTGGCGCACGCGCTGCACCAGCGTGCGCTCGCGCCGGTAGGGGCGCACCTGCAGTGGCAGGGCCCGCTGCAGCATGCGCTGCAGCGCGGCCTCGTCGCGGGTCAGCGGTGCCTGCAGCAGTCGGGCATCGAACCGCAGGCAGGCGGTGTCGGCATCGAAGCAGATCTCCCCGGGCGGGAACAGCACCTCGTACACATCGGCATGCGCGGGCCGCGCATAGGGAAAGCAGGCCTGGCGGATGGCGATGGGGTCGTTGATGAGCCAACTGGCAAAGCCATGGGCGTTGCGCAGCACCGAGACCAGGCAGAACTCGCGCATGCCGTCCGGTATGCCCGCATCCTGCAAGGCCAGCGTGGCTACCCCGTCGTGCTCGCTCAGCGTCAGGCGGATACTGGCCGTAAGCAGGCCATGGTGGCGGCACCAGCGCTCCAGCGCCAGCCCCAGATGGGGCGAGCTGATGCTGGCGCGGGCCAGCATGCCGTAGCTGCCCCAGGGCAGGCGCCGCTCGAACCAGCCCAGGGATTCGTCGTCGAGTTCGCGCATGGCCGCATCCGACAGGGCCTCCATCTGCAGTGCCGTGATGCGCTGGGCCGCGTCATCGATCAGATCTGGCGGAATTTGTGCCTTTTGCAGCGCAGCTTCGGCGTTCATGCCGCGCTGCGCATAGGCCTGCACAATGGCCTGGACAAATGCCATGGGCGTCAATGCAGGATGGGAGGAGCCCATGGCGCTGGCAACATGGGGCAGCGGCGTTTTGACCAGTGAGGGTGTGGACATGTGGCAATTATTGCAACCTATGTGACGCCATCTGGACAGGGCTAGCCCTTATGCTGGACCGGATCAAAGATAGTGGGGGTGCCGCGCATGCCGGCGCGCGCCCGAAGACACAGGAGACAAGCCATGCCATCGCAGACAGATTTGCTCACCTTGAGCTACTCCCGGGGGCGCACCGATGTGCCGCTGATCGAGCAGACCATAGGCGACTTCTTTGCCGACATGGCAGCGCGCCAGCCCGGGCGCGATGCCCTGGTCAGCCGCCACCAGGGCCTGCGCTACACCTATGCGCAGCTGCATGCGGCTGCCCGCCAGCTGGCCAGCGCACTGCTGGGCCTGGGCCTGGAAAAAGGCGACCGCGTGGGCATCTGGTCGCACAACAATGCCGAGTGGGTTCTGATGCAGCTGGCCACGGCCCAGGTGGGCCTGATCCTGGTTAACATCAACCCGGCCTACCGCACCTCCGAGGTCGAATACGCGCTCAACAAGGTGGGCTGCAAGGCGCTGGTGACCATGCCCCGCTTCAAGACCAGCGACTATCTGGGCATGCTGCGCGAGCTGGCGCCGGAGCTGGCCCAGTGCGCGCCGGGCCGCTTGCAGGCCGCGCGCCTGCCGGCGCTGCGCAACGTGGTGTGGATCGATGCGGTCCAGGACCAGTGCGAGGAACAGCCGGGGATGCTCCGCTTTTCGCAGCTGATGGCGCAGGGTACTCCAGCGGATGCGCGCATCGATGCCATTGCCGCCACGCTGCGCAACACCGATCCCATCAACATCCAGTTCACCAGCGGCACCACGGGCTTTCCCAAGGGCGCGACGCTGACCCACCGCAACATCCTCAACAACGGCTTCTTCATCGGCGAGTGCATGCGCCTCACGCCCGCGGACCGGCTGTGCATTCCCGTGCCGCTGTACCACTGCTTCGGCATGGTGCTGGGCAACCTGGCCTGTTTCACGCACGGCTCGGCCATCGTCTATCCGAACGACGGCTTCGACCCGGTCACGGTGCTGGAGACCGTGCAGGCCGAGAAATGCACGGGCCTGCATGGCGTGCCCACCATGTTCATTGCCGAACTCGACCATCCTCGCTTTGCCGAGTTCGACCTGTCCACGCTGCGCACCGGCATCATGGCCGGCTCGCCCTGCCCCATCGAAGTGATGAAGCGCGTGGTGCGCGACATGCACCTGTCCGAGATCACCATTGCCTACGGCATGACCGAGACCAGCCCCGTGAGCTGCCAGAGCGAGGCCGACACGCCCCTGGAGCGGCGCGTCTCCACCGTGGGCCGGGTGCAGCCGCACCTGGAGGTGAAGATCGTCGACCCGGCCACGGGCGAGACCGTGGCGCCCGGCGTTTCGGGCGAGCTGTGCACGCGCGGCTATTCGGTCATGCACGGCTACTGGGACGACGAGGCCAAGACCCGCGAAGCCATCGACGCCGAGCACTGGATGCACACGGGCGACCTGGCGACCATGGACGCCGAGGGCTATGTGAACATCGTGGGCCGCATCAAGGACATGGTGATCCGCGGCGGCGAGAACATCTATCCGCGCGAGATCGAGGAATTCCTCTACCGCCATCCCAAGGTACAGGACGTGCAGGTGGTGGGCGTGCCCGACGTGCGCTACGGCGAGGAGCTGTGCGCCTGGATCATCGCCAAGCCCGGCCAGAACCTGAGCGAGGACGAGGTGCGCGACTTCTGCAAGGGCCAGATCGCCCACTACAAGGTGCCGCGCTACATCCGCTTCGTGCAGGCCTTCCCCATGACGGTGACGGGCAAGATCCAGAAGTTCAAGATCCGCGACGAAATGATCGAGCTGCTTGATCTGCGCGTGGCGAAAACCGCCTGAAAAAATGGACTCCCCCCTGTGCCGCTGCGCGGCGGGCCCTGGAACAATGAAACAAGGGGACGACGCCTTGGCTGGGGCGGCCCATGTCGAAGGGCGGCTCTTGCTCGGCGTCTTGGTCCTGGATTCGGTCGGCCTAGTGGTGGCCGCCGCTGTCCTTGCCCGGCAGCCCGGCGGCGCGCAGCGCCACGGCCAGGCGCTTGCGCATGGCGATTTCCTGCATGTCCAGTTCGCTGACCAGGCTGCGCAGCGATTCGTCGTTGATGCGGTGGGCCTGCCGCTCCTGGTAGTAGAAGTCCCGCTCGGCATGGATGCACTCCAGCCGGGTCTCAATCTCCAGCACGTAGCGCAGCTTGCGCTGGCGCACCACTTCGGCCGTTTCGCGCTGGACCTCGATGCTCGATACCGTGCCGCTGCCGTCGTCCAGCATCTGGATGCGGTTGCGGTACTCCTGGGTCAGGTGGCCGTTGACCTCCTGGCGCATGGCAATCCACTCGGGATCGCGGTGCTGCAGCTCCTCCTCGGTGAGCGTGAGCCGGGACATGGCGGCCATGCAGGCCTGTTCGCGGGCCAGGCGCTCCTCGCGCAGCGTGGGCGACTCCTCGGTGGGCGGCAGGTGGCGCAGGATGATGGGCAGGCTGACCGAGCCCAGGATCAGCGTGAAAAGAATGGTGCCCGTCGCCAGGAAGACCAGCATGTCGCGTGCCGGAAACGGCTGGCCGTTGTTGAGCACCATGGGAACGGACAGCGCACCGGCCAGCGTGACCGCGCCGCGGATGCCGGCCATGGTGGTGGCCAGGTTCAGCAGCGGCGAAGGGCGTTCGGCCATCTTGCCCTGGTGGTGGGCGCGCATCAGGCTGCCATGCACGCCGAGCGTCAGCCAGATCCAGCGCAGCAGCAGCAGGCCGAAGGAGATGGCGGCCACGTAGCCAACCAGAATCCACCAGTCGTGGCCGGCCTGGTGCAGCGGCACGCCGATGATGGACGGCAGCTGCAGGCCCAGCAGCAGGAAGATGGCGCCGTTGAAGGCGGCTTCCACCATGCTCCAGGTACCGGCCGTCTGCAGCCGTTCGCTGATGTAGCTGCTGCGCTCCAGGTCGCCGAAATTGGTGGCGATGCCCGCGGCCACGGCCGACAGAATGCCCGAGACGCCGATCTTCTCGCCCACGATATAGGCGGCAAACGGCAGCAGCACCAGCAGCAGCACCATCTGCGTGGCGGCCACATCGCCCAGGCGGCGGGTGATCGTGCCGCGCGCGTAGCTGAAGCCCCAGCCGATCAGCGCGCCGATGCCCAGGCCGCCCACGGCCATCCAGGTGAATTCCTTGGCCACTTCGGTCCAGGAGAACAGGCCGGTCAGCGTGGCGGCAATGCCGAACTTGAGCGCCACCAAGCCCGAGGCGTCGTTGAGCAGCGATTCGCCCTCGAGGATGTGCATGGTCTTCTCGGGCATGCCCAGGTTGCGCGTGATGGCCGAGACGGCCACGGCATCGGTGGGCGAGACCACGGCCGCCAGCGCAAAGGCCACGGTCAGCGGGATCTCGGGAATCATCCAGTGGATCAGATAGCCCAGGCCCAGCACCGTGAACAGCACCAGGCCCAGGGCCAGCAGCAAAATGGGCTTGGCCAGGGCAAAGAATTCACGCTTGGGTATGCGCCAGCCGTCGGCGAACAGCAGCGGCGGGATGAACAGCAGCAGGAACAGCTCGGGGTCGAAGGCGATATGCAATCCGGCCTGGGGCCAGGCGATCAGCGCGCCCAGCGCGATCTGTATCAGGGGCAGGGGAATGGCGCGTACATAGCGGGCCACAATGCCTGTCAGCGCTCCCAGCAGCAGGACAAGCAGGACGGTTTCAACAGCGTGCATGCGGCATTGTCTTCAACAGCCGTTGCCGCACCATGTCAGACGGCGCCAAAAACCAAGTCCCCATATCAGTTATCAGCTACTAACCCCCAAAAGCCGGCTTGCTGCAAGCGAGAGACACCGAGGAAGGGCCGCCCCGCAGCAAAGGCCGTCGTCCCCCTTGGGGGAAGACGCGAAGCGGCTCAGGGGGTATTCATTTTTTAGAGGCAAGCAATGAGCATTCTGGAGACACAACTGAATCCGCGTTCGGCGGACTTCCTGGCCAACGCCGCGGCCATGCAGGCGCTGGTCGACGACCTGCGCGCGCGCTGCGACGAGATGGCGCTGGGCGGCAGCGAATCGGCGCGCGCCAAGCATGTGGCGCGCGGCAAGCTGCTGCCGCGCGAGCGCGTGCAGCGCCTGCTTGACCCGGGCACGCCCTTCCTGGAGCTGTCGCCGCTGGCCGCCTACAACATGTACGGCAACGACGCCCCGGGCGCCGGCGTGATCGCGGGCATCGGCCGGGTCAGCGGCGTGGACTGCATGATCGTGTGCAACGATGCCACGGTGAAGGGCGGCACCTATTACCCGATGACGGTGAAAAAGCATCTGCGCGCCCAGGAGATCGCCGCGCAGAACCGCCTGCCGTGCATCTACCTCGTGGACTCCGGCGGCGCCAACCTGCCCAACCAGGACGAGGTCTTCCCGGACCGCGAGCACTTCGGCCGCATCTTCTACAACCAGGCCAACATGAGCGCCCAGGGCATTGCCCAGATCGCCGTGGTCATGGGCTCGTGCACGGCCGGCGGCGCCTATGTGCCGGCCATGAGCGACGAGTCCATCATCGTCAGGAACCAGGGCACCATCTTCCTGGGCGGCCCGCCGCTGGTCAAGGCCGCCACGGGCGAGGTGGTGAGCGCCGAGGATCTGGGCGGCGGCGACGTGCACACGCGCCTGTCGGGCGTGGCCGACCACCTGGCCGAGAACGATCTGCATGCGATCGCGCTGGCCCGCCAATCGGTGGCCAACCTGAACCGCAGCAAGGCGAGGAACGAGGCCGATGCTGCGCCGCAAGAACCTCTTTTCGATAGCCGCGAACTGTATGGCGTGATTCCCGTGGACACGCGCAAGCCCTTCGACGTGCGCGAAATCATCGCGCGCATCGTGGACGGCAGCCGCTTCGACGAATTCAAGGCCCGCTTCGGCAGCACCCTGGTCTGCGGCTTTGCGCGCATCGAGGGCATGCAGGTCGGCATCATCGCCAACAACGGCATCCTGTTTTCCGAATCGGCCGTCAAGGGCGCGCACTTCATCGAGCTGTGCTGCCAGCGCAAGGTGCCGCTGGTGTTCCTGCAGAACATCACGGGCTTCATGGTGGGACGCAAGTACGAGAACGAAGGCATCGCCCGCCATGGCGCCAAGCTGGTCACGGCCGTGGCCACCGCGAGCGTTCCGAAGTTCACCGTCATCATCGGCGGCAGCTTCGGCGCCGGCAACTACGGCATGTGCGGCCGTGCCTACTCGCCGCGTTTCCTCTGGATGTGGCCCAACGCGCGCATCTCCGTGATGGGCGGCGAGCAGGCGGCCAGCGTGCTGGCCACCGTCAAGCGCGACGGCATCGAGGCCCGGGGCGGCCAGTGGTCGGCGTCGGAAGAGGAGGCCTTCAAGGCGCCGATCCGCCAGCAGTACGAGGACCAGGGCCATCCCTATTACGCCACGGCCCGGCTGTGGGACGATGGCGTCATCGACCCGGCCGACACGCGCCGCGTGCTGGCGCTGGGCCTGTCCGCATCGCGCAATGCACCGATCGAGGACACGCGTTTCGGCGTGTTCCGCATGTAAGGCAACACACAGGGAGAGCAGCAATGACGAATTTCACGGCCCTGACTTTGAAGGTGGACGGCGGCGTGGCCCGCATCACGCTGACGCAGCCCGAGATCCGCAATGCCTTCAGCGACGAGGTGATCGCCGAGATCACGGCGGCCTTTGCCGCGGCCGGCGAGCGGCCCGATGTGCGTGCCGTGGTGCTGGCGGCCGAAGGGCCGGCCTTCTGCGCGGGCGCCAACCTCAACTGGATGCGCCGCATGGCCGAGTATTCGCGCGACGAGAACCGCGACGATGCCGGCCTGCTGGCCGAGATGCTGCGCACCATCTACGAGTGCCCCAAGCCCACCATCGCACGCGTGCAGGGCGATGTCTATGCGGGCGGCATGGGCCTGGTGGCCTGCTGCGACATGGCCGTGGCGGCCGACACCGCGGGCTTTTGCTTGTCGGAGGTGAAGATCGGCCTGATCCCCGCCACCATCAGCCCCTATGTGATCCGCGCCATGGGCCCGCGTGCCTCGCACCGCTACTTCCTGACGGGCGAGCGCTTCTCGGCGGCCGAGGCCCATCGCACGGGCTTGGTGCATGAGGTGGTGGAAGCCGGCCAGCTCGACGCGGTGGTGGACGGCTGGCTCAAGAACCTGCTCGCCGCCGGACCCGAGGCCGTGCGTGCCTGCAAGCGCCTGGTGATCGATGTGGCCGAGCGCGAGATCAACGAGCAGCTGATCGCCGCGACGGTGGAAGGCATTGCCGACATCCGCGCCAGCAGCGAAGGCAAGGAAGGCGTGCAGGCCTTCCTGAACAAGCGCAAGCCGAACTGGCTGCCAGGCTGAGAACCCGGAATTCAAGGCACTGGAATGGACCTCTGGCAAGCCTTCATTCGCTGGCTGCACACCATCGGCCTGCATGTGGACCCGGATACGGCCCGGTCCGTAGGCCAGGCTGCGGACAGCCTGGGCGATGCCGCCGGCAGGCTGGGGCATGCGGCGGGCCAGATGGACATGGGCGCCTTGCTGGCGTTGGCGGCGGCCCTGGGCTGGGCCAGCGGCCTGCGCCTGTATGCCGTGGTGTTCGTGGTCGGCATGCTGGGCCTCGCCGGCGTCATGCCCTTGCCGGGCAGTCTGCATGTGCTCGCGCACCCGCTGGTGCTGGTCGTCAGCGGCGGCCTGCTGTTCGTGGAGTTCTTCGCGGACAAGATTCCCGTGGTGGATTCGGTGTGGGACCTGTTCCAGAGCGTGCTGCGCATTCCCGCGGGCGCAGCGCTGGCGGCGGCCGTCTTCGGGGCCGACAACAGCACCATGGCCCTGGCCGCGGCCCTGATGGGCGGCACGCTGGCCGCCACCAGCCAGGCGGCCAAGACCACGACGCGCGCGCTCATCAACACCTCGCCCGAGCCGTTCTCGAATGTGGGCGCCAGCCTGGCCGAGGACACGGTCTCGCTGGGCGCCATCTGGCTGGCGCTGGCCAATCCGCTGGTGTTCGCGGCCGCGCTGCTCGTGGTGGTGCTGGCGATGTGGCTGGTGATCTGGGCGCTGTGGCGCTTTCTCAAGGCCGCGCTGCGCCGGCTGCGCGGTGGCATGGGGTCATTGCAAAAAACATAGCTGCCAGCGCTTTGTGCACATGCACTGGCAGGCTGAAAGAATCGAAATTCCTGGAGACGATATGTTCAAGAAAATCCTGATCGCAAACCGCGGTGAAATCGCCTGCCGCGTGGCCGCGACGGCGCGCCGCATGGGCGTGAAGACCGTGGCCGTTTACTCGGATGCCGATGCCCGGGCCAAGCATGTGGCGGCCTGCGACGAGGCCGTGCATATCGGCGGCAGCGCGCCCAAGGACAGCTACCTGCGCTGGGAGCGCATCCTGGAGGCGGCCCGGGCCACGGACGCCGAGGCCATCCACCCGGGCTACGGCTTCCTGTCGGAGAACGAGGACTTCGCCAACGCCTGCGCCGCGGCCGGCCTGGTCTTCATCGGCCCGCCCGCCTCGGCCATCCGCGCCATGGGCCTGAAGGCCGAGTCCAAGCAGCTCATGGAAAAGGCCGGCGTGCCCCTGGTGCCCGGCTACCACGGTGCCGACCAGAATCCTGCGCTGCTGCAGCGCGAGGCCGACCGCATCGGCTACCCAGTGCTCATCAAGGCCAGCGCGGGCGGCGGCGGCAAGGGCATGCGCCTAGTGGAAAAGAGCGAGGACTTCGCCGCCGCGCTGGAGTCGTGCAAGCGCGAGGCCATCAACAGCTTCGGCAACGACGCGGTGCTGATCGAGAAATACGTGCTGCGCCCGCGCCACATCGAGATCCAGGTGTTCGGCGACACGCAGGGCAACGTGGTCTACCTGTTCGAGCGCGACTGCTCGGTGCAGCGCCGCCACCAGAAGGTGCTGGAGGAAGCGCCCGCGCCCGGCATGACGCCCCTGCTGCGCCAGAAGATGGGCGAGGCGGCCGTGGCCGCGGCCCAGGCCGTGGGCTATGTGGGCGCGGGCACGGTGGAATTCATCGTCGAGCAGCCCGGCGGCTACGACCAGCCCGAGGCCATGAAGTTCTATTTCATGGAAATGAACACCCGCCTGCAGGTGGAACACCCGGTGACCGAGGCCATCACGGGCGAGGACCTGGTGCAGTGGCAGCTGCTGGTGGCCAGCGGCCAGCCTTTGCCAAAGCAGCAGTCCGAACTCCGGATTCAGGGCCATGCCATCGAGGCACGTATCTGCGCCGAGAACCCCGAGAACAACTTCCTGCCCGCCACCGGCACGCTGGCCGTGTACCGCAAGCCGCAGTGCGCGAGCTTCGAGATCGGCACCGTGCGCGTGGACGACGGCGTGCGCGAGGGCGATGCGATCAGCCCGTTCTACGACTCCATGATCGCCAAGCTCATCGTGCGCGGCGATGACCGCGCCCAGGCGCTGGCGCGGCTGGACGCGGCGCTGGCCCAGACCCATATCGTGGGCCTGGCCACCAATGTGCAGTTCCTGCGCCAGGTGGTGAAGAGCCAGGCCTTTTCCAATGCCTTGCTCGACACCGCGCTGATCGAGCGCGAGCGCGATGCGCTGTTCGGCCGGGACACGGTGGGCCGCGATGTGGCCGTGGCCGCCGCCCTGGCCCATGGCCTGCAGCAGGAACTGGCGCAGCAGGGCGCCGACCCCTTCAGCCGCCGCGACGGCTGGCGCGTGGCGGGCCGCTATGTGCGCAGCTACGCCTGGACCTACCGCGGCGAGGACTTGAGCGCCACCCTGGCCTACGGCCGCGCGGGCGATGCGGACGAACTGGTGATCGGCGAAGGCGCGGCGCGCAGCCAGATCGCGCTGCAGTGGCGGGCCCTGCCCGACGGCCGGCTGGAGCTGAATCTGGACGGCCGCCGCACCGTGGCCGTGGTGCATGCCCAGGGCCATGTGCTGTCGGTTTTCACCGAGGCGGGCAGCGCCCAGATCACCGAGGTGGACCAGCTGGCCCATGCGGGCGACACCGGCCATGAAGGCGGCCGCCTGACGGCGCCCATGCCGGGCAAGGTGGTGTCGTTTGCCGTCAAGGCCGGCGACGCCGTGAGCAAGGGCCAGCCCCTGGCCGTGATGGAAGCCATGAAGATGGAGCACACGATTGCCGCGCCTGGCGACGGCGTGGTGCTGGAGCTGCTCTACGGCCCCGGCGACCAGGTGGCCGAGGGCGCCGAGCTGCTGCGCATCGAGGTGGCCGCGTAAAACAGTTATCCAGAAAAGGAGCAGCTTGCGCTGGAAGCTGGCCGGTTCTGGCATGAATGTGTGCCGGGATCATTGCCTGTAAAGCGCTGGCAGCTTCATTTTCGATAGTGCTGCAGTGCCGATTGCATCGGCCGCGGCGCGGCGGCAATCCACGGGACGCTCTTAAACTCGGCCTTATGAAAATCACTTTTTGCTGTGACGACACGTGGCCAGACCCCTGGCTCAAAGGCTTGCGCGAAACCCTGCCCGGTGCCGAGGTGAGCATCTGGGAACCCGGTGCGCCCCAGGCGGACTACGCCCTGGTGTGGGCGCCGCCCCAGCAGTTCATCGACGAGCAGGCGGCCGGGCTCAAGGCCATGTTCAACATCGGTGCGGGCGTGGACGCGCTGCTGCCGCTGACGATTCCCGCCGCGCTGCCGGTCTACCGGCTCGAGGATGCCGGCATGTCCGTGCAGATGGCCGAGTATGTATGCCAGGCCGTGATCCGCTTCTTTCGCGGGCTGGATGCCTACGAGGCCGACATGGCCCGGGGCGTGTGGCAGCACCAGCGCAATCCCCGGCGCGCCGAGTATCCGGTGGGCGTCATGGGCCTGGGCAAGATGGGCGCGCGCGTGGCGCAGGCGCTCACGGTGTTCGACTTCACGGTCAACGGCTGGAGCCGCTCGCCGCGCGAGCTGGACGGCGTGACTTGCTTTAGCGGCATGGAGCAGCTCGACGACTTCCTGGCGTCCACGCGCATTCTCGTGAACCTGCTGCCCCTGCATGCCGAGACCGAGAACATCATCAACGCGCGCACGCTGGGCCTGCTGCAGCCGGGCGCCTATGTGATCAACGTGGGGCGCGGCGGCCATGTGGTGGATGCCGATCTCATCGCCCAGATCGAATCCGGCCATGTGAGCGGCGCCATGCTGGACGTGTTCCGCGAGGAGCCGCTGCCGGCCGGGCATCCGTTCTGGACGCAGGCAAAAATCATCCTCACGCCCCATACCTCGGCGCGGACCCTGGCCCGAGACAGCATTGCGCAGATCGTCGGCAAGGTGGCGGCGCTCAGCCGTGGCGAGTCGGTGACAGGGCGGGTGGACCTGGGGCGTGGATACTGACGGTTCCCCCTGAGCCGCCACGCGGCTTGCCCCTTTCTCTGCGGAAGGGGGACGAGACCAACGCTGCGGGGCGGCGGGGCCGCCCAGGCCCTTGCCGGGCGTCCTCTTCTTGGGAGGTGCCTGTTCATAGGTGAGGGAATAGAAACGATAGGAGAGATGGAATGGATTACCCCGCACGCGTGAAGATCGTCGACGTGGGCCCGCGCGACGGGCTGCAGAACGAGAAGCAGCCGGTGCCGGCATCGGTCAAGATCGAACTGGTGCAGCGCCTGCAGGATGCCGGTCTCAAGGAGATCGAGGTCACCAGCTTCGTCTCGCCCAAGTGGGTGCCGCAGATGGCCGACAACACCGAGGTCATGGCCGGCATCGCCCGCAAGAGCGGGGTGCGCTACTCGGTGCTGACGCCCAACATGAAGGGCTTCGAGGCCGCCGTGGCCGCGCCCCGCGAGTGCTGGCCCGACGAGATCGTGGTCTTCGGCGCGGCCAGCGAGGCCTTCAGCCAGAGGAATATCAACTGCTCCATCGCCGAGAGCATCGAGCGCTTTGCACCCGTGGTGGAGGCCGCGCGCGCGGCCGGCATCCAGGTGCGCGGCGCCATGAGCTGCACCGTGGGCTGCCCCTACGAGGGCGAGATCGCCCCCGAGCGGGTCGACTACCTGGCCGGGCTGATGAAGGGCATCGGCGTGCAGCGCGTGGACGTGGCCGACACCATCGGCGTGGGCACGCCGCTCAAGGTGCAGCGCGCCATCGAGGCCACGCTGCGCCATTTCGGCGTCGACGAGATCTCGGGCCACTTCCACGACACCTACGGCCAGGCCCTGTCCAACACGCTGGCGGCACTGCAGCTGGGCGTGTGGAACTTCCAGTCCTCGGTCGCGGGCCTGGGCGGCTGTCCGTATGCGAAGGGCGCCACCGGCAACGTGGCCACGGAGGACGTGGTTTACCTGCTGCAGGGCCTGGGCATAGACACCGGCATCCATCTGGAAAAGCTGATCGACGCGGGCCAGTACATCAGCGAGCACCTGGGCCGGCCCACGCAGTCGCGCGTGGCCAGGGCCCTGATGGCCAGGCGCGCGGGCTGATCTGCAGACCCGGCCTTCGCTGGCGGCGGCCGGGCTTGGCGCTAATATGCCGGCCCATGTCACCCAACGCTTTTTTCCTTTCCCCGGGCCGCGCCGCCGCGCTGGCGGCCGCCGTGCTGCTCTCGGCGTGCGCCGGCATGGACGCCGACGAGTGCCGCGATACCGACTGGCAGTACCTGGGCCAGCTCGATGCCATGGACGGCAAGAAGGACTTGCGCAGCCGGGCACTATCGCATGAGCGCAGCTGCCGCAAGCAGGGCGTGGCCGTGGATCTGCGCGCCTACCAGCGCGGCTGGATGCAGGGACTGCGCACGTTCTGCACGCCGGAGAACGGCAAGACCTTTGCCGAGCAGGGCGGGCGCTTCCAGCCCGGCTACTGCCCGCCGGCTCTCGAAGGCGCCTTCCTCGACGGCTACACGCCGGTGCGCGACCGCATAGAGGCCCGGCAGGCCATCTCCGAGCTGGAGAGGAAAATAGACGACAAGAAAAAGGAAATCCGGGCCGAGCGGGCCGGTGCCAGCGCCAGCCGCATGGCCTTTCTGCAGGCCGATCTGCGCGACATGCAGCAGGAGCTGCGCCAGTTGCAGGCCCGGCTGCGCTGAGCGCCGGCATCAAGACAGGAAACAGGAAATTTGGTTTATGTGCGGTTCGGAACTTCATACCTTGCCTGAGGGCGTGCAGCGCGTGGCTGCATTCCTGCAGCAGGCGCAGCACCCCCATCTGCCGCGGATGCTGGACGGCGCGGCGCGTACGGCCCAGGAGGCGGCCGAGCAGCTGGGCATTCTCGTGGGCCAGGTGGCCAAGAGCATCATCTTCAGGCGCCGAAGCGACGGCGCGGCCGTGCTGGTCGTGACTTCGGGCGACAGGCGCGTGGACGAAAAGAAGGTGGCCCAGCTGGTAGGACCGATCGGCCGCGCGGATGCGGACTTCGTGAAGGCCAGCACCGGCTTTTCCATCGGCGGCGTCAGCCCCGTGGCGCACGCGGCAAAGCCGGTCACGCTGATGGACCAGGAGCTGCAGCGCTTCGACACCGTGTGGGCGGCCGCCGGCCATCCGCATGGCGTGTTCCCTGCGACGCCGCGGCAGCTGCAGGAACTGACCGGGGCACCCTGGTCGGACGTGGTGGCCGCATGAGCAGCGTAGCCAACAGCAGCGAGGTGCTGGCACCCGAACAGCAGGCCCAGCAGCGCAAGCAGCTGGCCTGGAAGGCCCGGGCGGCCTTGGTCGGAGCGGATGCCGGGGAGCCGGTGGCATCGCCCTGCATCAACGTCTGCCGCATGACCGAGGACCGCAGCCATTGCCAGGGCTGCTTTCGCACGATCGACGAGATCCGCGCCTGGTCCAAAGCCGATGCGGCCGAGCGCCTGCAGATCTGGGGCAGACTGCTGCAACGAGCGGGTCTGAACGATCCACGCTCGGCCTGATGAATCCGGAGGAAGGCATGAAGCATCTCATTTGCTATCTGGACTTTGTCTCTCCCTATGCGTGGCTGGCCTTTGCCCGGATGCCCGAGGTGCTGCAGGGGCTGAGCTATCACGCCGAATATCGCCCGGTGTTGCTGGGCGCGCTGCTGCAGCAGAATGCCAATCCGGGGCCGGCCGGCATCCCGGCCAAGCGGGCCTGGACCTACCGCCATGTGAGCTGGCTGGGCCACGCCCATGGCGTGCCGCTGCAGATGCCGGCGCGGCATCCGTTCAAGCCGCTGCCGCTGCTGCGCCTGGCGCTCGCCCACGGCCAGGATGGAGCCGTCAACCGCTTTGTCGCCGAAACCGTGTTCCGCCATGTCTGGGAGGGCGGGCAGGATGCGCTGGAGTCCGGGCGCCTCGATGCCTTGCGGCACGGGCTGGCGGGGCAGCTGAACAGCCAGGCCGACGAGGAAACGGTCAAGCAATGGCTGCGCAGCAACACGCAGCAGGCTGCGCAGGCCGGCGTGTTCGGCGTGCCGGCCTGGGAGGTGGACGGACATGTGTTCTGGGGCCTGGACGGCCTGCCCATGCTGCGCGCCTATCTGCAGGGCGATGCCTGGTTTGAGCGGCAATGGGAGGCCTGCGCGGGCGTGGAGTCCGGGCTGGGTTAGGGCGTGTTCACATAACCCTGGCTTGCCCGAAGGGTTGTGCAGCCTTGGGCGTAGGCCCTGCGCCCTTGGCGCCTTGGTGACCGTGGCTTTCAAGGCAATTGCATAAGCTGGCGCAGTAGATTTCAGGAGACTGCACCACCATGGATACCCAGCAACTGTTTTCGCTCAAGGGCCGCGCGGCCCTTGTCACCGGCGGCTCGCGCGGCATCGGCCGCATGATTGCCGAAGGCTTTCTGCGCCAGGGCGCACGCGTCTATATCTCGGCGCGCAAGGCCGAGGCCTGCGACGAAACGGCGCGCGAGCTGTCGGCCCTGGGCCATTGCATCTCGCTGCCGGCCGATGTGTCCACGCTGGACGGCGTGAAGGCGCTGGTCGAGGCCTATGCCCGGCATGAAAGCCAGCTCGACATCCTTGTCAACAACGCGGGCGCGGCCTGGGGGGCACCCTATGACGAGTTCCCGGAAAGCGGCTGGGACAAGGTGGTCGACCTGAACATGAAGTCGCCGTTCTTCCTGACCCAGGCGCTCACGCCCATGCTGCGCAAGGCTGCGGCGGGCGAGCATCTGGCCAAGGTGATCCACATCGCCTCGATCGACGGCATTTCGGTCAATCCCTGGGAAACCTATTCCTATGCGGCCAGCAAGGCCGGCCTGATCCATCTGACCAAGCGCCTGGCGCTGCGCCTGGCGCCCGAGCGCATCGTGGTCAGCGCCATCGCCCCCGGTCCTTTTGCCTCCGAGATGAACAAGAGCGCGCGCGACCATGCCGAGGAGACCGCGGCACGCGTGCCGCTGGGCCGCATCGGCACGCCCGAGGACATGGCCGGCGCGGCCATTTTCCTGGCCTCGCGCGCCGGCGACTACGTGGTCGGCTCCACGCTGGTGGTGGACGGCGGCTGCGCCTGGGGACGGTGACGGCTTCTTCCTGAGCCGCCCGCGGAAATCTTCTTGGAAGGCGGGCACCCCTGCGGCCGCGGTTGCGGGCCTTGCGCCCATGCGGGGTGGGGGCGCAAGTTTCGCGCAATCGATCCATAAGGCATTGCGGGCACACTGAAGGCATAGCGGATGCCAAGCCCTGCACAGCCATGCCCAATGCCTTCAATTTCTCGGCCTCGCCCTTCGACTGCCTGGACCCCGGCGAACAGGCGCTGGTGCGCGCCAGCGTCGATATCGCCTACTTCCCCGAAGGGGCCGTGGTGCTCGATGTGGGCGACCGTCCCGCGCATCTGTTCGTCATCATCAAGGGCCATGTCACGCAGCTCGAGGGCGAGGAGGTGCTGGCCACCTACGGACCAGATGACTGCTTCGACGGGCGCGGCCTGGTGGCCGGGCGCGTCAGCAGCCGCTTCGTGGTGGCCGAAGAGCTCGTGGCCTACCAACTGGCGCATGACACCGTCAATGCGCTGATCGCGCGCAACACGGCTTTCGGCGCACTGCTGTTTTCCGACCTGGGCCACAAGCTCGGCACGCTGGCCCAGCGCGCCGGCCGGCACGAGCTGCAGTCGCTGACGCTGGCGCGCGTGGACCAGGCCTATCTGCGCCCCGCCCATGTGGTGGATGCCGGCACGGACGTTGTTTCGGTGACGCGCCTGTTCCATGCCGAGCGCACGACCAGCGTGCTGGTGTCGGGGCTGGCGGACAAGGATGGGGGAGAGCTGGGCATCTTCACGAGCACCACGCTGCAGCGCGCCATTCTCGACGGCCGGCCGCTGGACCGCCTGGCCGTGGGCGAGTTTGCCAGCCATCCCGTGGTCACGGTGCGCGCCGGCGACCAGCTCGGCGATGCCATGGTGCTGCTGCTGCGCGCGCGCGTGCACCGGCTCGTGGTGCTCGACGAGGCGGGACAGGTGCGGGGCATCCTGGAGGCGCTGGACCTGTTCAGCTTTCTTGCCAACCATTCGCACCTGATCACCGTGCAGATCGAGCAGGCCCGGGATTTGGCGGCACTGGAGCAGGCCGCGGCCCAGGTCACGCGGCTGGTGGCGGCGCTGCACCGCAGCGGCATGCGCATGGGGCTGATGGCCAGGCTGGTGCAGCAGCTCAATGCGCGCCTGTTCGAGCGCGCCTGGCAGATGCTGGCGCCGGCCGAACTGGTGGCCAACAGCTGCCTGTTCGTCATGGGCAGCGAAGGGCGCGGCGAGCAGTTGCTCAAGACCGACCAGGACAACGGCCTGCTGCTGCGCGACGGCTATATGCCGCCTGCGGACCTGGGTGTGATCTGTGAGCGCTTTTCCGCCGTGCTGGAGCGTTTCGGCTATCCCGAGTGCCCGGGCGGCATCATGCTCAGCAATCCGCAGTGGCGCGGCGCTGCCGCCGAATTCGGCCGGCGCGTGCGCGAATGGCTGCTGCTGCCGCGCGAGGGCGATCTGATGCGCCTGGCCATCTTCATGGACGCCCATGCCGTGGCCGGCGATGCCGCGCTTCTGGAGGCCGTGCGCCAGCAGCTGCTGGCACTGGCCGCGGACAACGACGGGCACCTGGCCCGTTTTGCCGCGGACATCGACGCCTTCGGCAGTGCCGCCGGCTGGTGGAACCGCCTGCTGGGCCTGGGCGACGAGGCACGCGCCGTCAACCTCAAGAAGGCCGGCATCTTTCCCATCGTGCACGGGGTGCGCAGCCTGGCGCTGCAGCACCGCATTGCCGAAACCGGCACGGCCGAGCGCATTGCCGCCCTGCAGGCCCAGGGTGTGCTGGATGCCGGGCTGGGCGGGGAACTGCTCGAAGGCCTGCATTTTCTGATGGGGCTGCGGCTGGGCGCGGGACTGGCCGAGCTGGAGCTGGGGCGCACCGTCACGGGCAATGTGGACCCCGCGCGGCTGAGCAGCCTGGAGCGCGACCTGCTCAAGGATGCGTTGTCCGTGGTCAAGCGCTTCAAGGTGCTGCTGCACCAGCGCCTGCGGCTGGACCTGGTGCCATGAACCCGCCCGCCGGATTCCTCGGGAGCCTGGCGCGCTGGCGGCTTGGCCGGCAGCGACGGCGCCTGGCCGATCCGCAATTCGCTTTCCTGTTCGATGAGCCGCCGCCCCGTGAATGGGTGGCGCTGGACTGCGAGACCACGGGTCTGGACCGGCGCCGCGACGAGATCGTCTCCATAGGCGCGGTGCGCATCGTAGGCGAGCGGCTGCTGACCAGCGAGCGGCTGGAGCTGCTGGTACAGCCCGAACGCGGCGTATCGCCCGAGAGCGTGCGCATTCACCGCCTGCGCGAACGCGACCTGGCCCGGGGCCTGCCGGCCCAGGAGGCCGTGCGCCGCCTGCTGCACTTTGCCGGCAGCCGGCCGCTGGTGGGCTATTACCTCGAATTCGACCTGGCCATGCTCAACCGCATCGCCCGCCCGCTGCTGGGCATGCCGCTGCCGCAGCCAGCCGTCGAAGTCTCGGCCCTGTACCACGACTACAAGTTCCGCCAGTTGCCGCCTTACCAGCAGCATGACAATGCCGGCATCGACCTGCGCTTCGACACCATGATGCGCGATCTTCAGCTGCCGCTGCGCGATGCGCACGACGCGCTCAACGACGCGGTCATGGCCGGGCTGGCCTTCATCAAGCTGCGCAGGCTGCTGGGCATTTCATCCTGAATTGATAGCTACAGGCGCTTGATGGGAGCGGTATTGCATCGAAATTTCAATGAAGCCGAGGCCTTGCCTAGGAGTATTCTGGTGTGCATTGCATGCGGCAGAGGCCTCGCCGGCCGCGCCGGGTCTCGGCCCGGCACTCTGAAGTGAGATGAGTGCCAGCCATCCGCAAGAGCATGGCCTCGGGGTCGCTTTGGGCTCAAAGAAATAGGTATGAAAAAAGGAGCGTTTGCACGCTCCTTCGAGGGATGAGTCCGGCAGCATGCCGCCGGGCAGGGTAGGGAAATCAGTGTCCCGACGCGCCCGAGGCACCCAGGCCGGTTTCCGAGCGCACCTGCTGCGCGGGGAAGGCCGCGCGCTCCCTGGCCGCCTGGCCGCTCTTGTCGAGCACCGAGAACAGCCACACGCCCGCAAAGCCGATGGCCATGGAGAACAGGGCCGGCGAGGTGTAGGGGAACCAGGAGGAGCCTGCGGGATTGCCCAGCGTGGCTTCCCAGACCGAGGGCGAGACGATGGTCAGGCCCACCGAGGAGATCAGGCCCAGGAAGCCGCCGACCACGGCGCCGCGGGTCGTGCAGTCCTTCCACAGCACCGACAGCAGCAGCGGCGGGAAGTTGGCCGAAGCCGCGACCGCGAAGGCCAGCGACACCATGAAGGCGATGTTCTGCTTCTCGAACACGATGCCCAGCAGCACGGCCACGATGCCCAGGCAGACCGTGGTGATGCGCGAGACCTTGAGCTCGGAAGCGCTGTCGGCCTTGCCCTTCTTGAACACGGTGGCGTACAGGTCGTGCGAGACGGCCGAGGCGCCGGACAGGGTCAGGCCCGCGACCACGGCCAGGATGGTGGCGAAGGCCACGGCCGATATGAAGCCGTAGAACACGTCGCCGCCCACGCTCTTGGCCACCAGCACGGCCGCCATGTTGGCCGTGCCGGCGCCGCCCTTGATCACGCCCTTGGCCGTGTCGGCCATATCGGGATTGGTCAGCACCATGGTGATGGCGCCGAAGCCGATGATGAAGATCAGGATGTAGAAGTAGCCGATCCAGGTGGTGGCCCAGAACACGCTCTTGCGCGCCTCCTTGGCGTCGGGCACGGTGAAGAAGCGCATCAGGATGTGGGGCAGGCCCAGCGTGCCGAACATCAGCGCCATGCCGAAGCTGATGGCCGAGATCGGGTCCTTGATGAAGCCGCCCGGGCCCATGATGGCCAGGCCCAGCTTGGCCGCTTCCTCGGGCGACTTGCCGCTGCTGGAGGCGATCTCGGTGCGCACGCGCACGCCGTCGGCGAACAGGGCCTCGAAGCTGAAGCCGTACCTGGCCATGATCATGAAGCCCATGAAGCTCACGCCGGCCAGCAGCATCACGGCCTTGATGATCTGCACCCAGGTGGTGGCCGTCATGCCGCCGAACAGCACGTAGATCATCATCAGCGCGCCGACCAGCACCACGGCGACCCAATAGTCCAGGCCGAACAGCAGCTTGATCAGCTGGCCGGCACCCACCATCTGCGCAATCAGGTAGAAGGCCACGACCACCAGCGTGCCGCTGGCCGCGAAGGCGCGGAACGGCGTCTGGGCGAAGCGGTAGCCGGCCACATCGGCAAAGGTGAACTTGCCCAGGTTGCGCAGCCGCTCGGCCAGCAGAAAGGTCAGGATGGGCCAGCCCACGAGGAAGCCGATGGAGTAGATCAGGCCGTCGTAGCCGTTGGCCATGACCGATGCCGAGATGCCCAGGAAGGAGGCGGCCGACATGTAGTCGCCCGCGATCGCCAGGCCGTTCTGGAAGCCCGTGATGCCGCCGCCCGCGGTGTAGAAATCGGCGGCCGAGCGAGTCTTGGCTGCGGCCCACTTGGTGATCCACAGCGTGGCGGCCACGAAGGCCACGAACAGGATGATGGCCGTCCAGTTGGTGGCCTGCTTGGCGGTCTCTCCCACGTCGCCGCCGGCGGCCAGGGCCGCGCCCGCCGTGCCCAGGGCCAGCGCGCCAGCCAGCGTGTGTTGCAGATGCTTGTTCATTGCGTGGCGTCCTTCAAGATGTCCTGGGTGAGCTTGTCGAATTCGCCATTGGCGCGGCGCACATAGAAGCCGGTGATCAGCACCGTGAACACGATCACGCCCATGGCGATGGGAATGCCCAGCGAAGTCACGCCGGTGCCTATGGGCTGCGCCAGGAACTGCTTGTCGAACGCGATCAGCGCGACATAGCCGTAATAGACGACGAGCATCAGCACCGTCAGCCACAGGCCCAGGCGGTTGCGCTTGGCGCGCAGCTCCCGGTATTTGGGATGGCTCTGTATCTTCTCTACCATCGGGTCGGTCATGTTTGTCTCCTTGGTTGGAATGCCGGCTTGGCGCCGCTTTGGCACCAGCAAACGCGGCGGATTCTGCGAAGCGCTTCTGACCGCGTGCTTACGTGCCGCAGACCGTTTTCCAAGGGTTTGCACGGTGGTTTTCACATCGGAAAAGAAGGCCTCAGGGTTGCTGCTGAGTTCGTAAGAATCCGTTCAGGCTGGTGTCAATTTTTGTAAGACGCGTGTCAGAACGGCGTCAGCTACCGCATCGATAGTGAACCGGCAGGCTGGCGCCAGGGGCCTGTCCTATTACACCTATCAAGGAGACAAACATGGCTGTCAACGCTTCGCTAGGCGCGGGGTCCAAACCGGCTCCGCGGCCCATGAGTCCCGAAGAGCGCAAGGTGATCTTTGCCTCGTCGCTCGGTACCGTGTTCGAGTGGTACGACTTCTACCTCTATGGCTCGCTGGCAGCCATCATTGCCAAGCAGTTCTTCAGCGGCCTGGATGCGGGCTCTGCCTTCATCTTCGCGCTGCTGGCCTTTGCCGCGGGCTTCATCGTGCGTCCCTTCGGCGCCCTGGTGTTCGGACGCCTCGGCGACATGATCGGGCGCAAGTACACCTTCCTGGTGACCATCCTGATCATGGGCATGTCCACGTTCATCGTGGGCATCCTGCCCAACTACGCCAGCATCGGCGTGGCCGCGCCGGTCATCCTGATCGCGCTGCGCATGCTGCAGGGGCTGGCACTGGGCGGCGAGTACGGCGGCGCGGCCACCTATGTGGCCGAGCATGCGCCGCATGGCAAGCGCGGTGCCTACACCTCGTGGATCCAGACCACGGCCACGCTGGGCCTGTTCCTGTCGCTGCTGGTGATCCTGGGCGTGCGCACCACCATGGGCGAGGAGACCTTCTCCGACTGGGGCTGGCGCATTCCCTTCCTGGTTTCCATCGTGCTGTTGGGCGTGTCGGTGTGGATCCGCATGCAGCTGTCCGAGTCGCCGGCCTTCCAGAAGATGAAGGCCGAGGGCAAGGTCTCCAAGGCTCCGCTCAAGGAATCTTTCGGCCAGTGGAAGAATCTCAAGATCGTGATCCTGGCCCTGCTGGGCCTGACCGCCGGCCAGGCAGTGGTCTGGTACAGCGGCCAGTTCTATTCGCTGTTCTTCCTGACGCAGCAGCTCAAGGTCGATGCCGTGACGGCCAACCTGATGATTGCCGCGGCCTTGCTGATTGCCACGCCGTTCTTCGTGGTCTTCGGCTCGCTGTCCGACCGCATCGGACGCAAGCCCATCATCATGCTGGGCTGCATCCTGGCCGTGGTGACCTATTTCCCCGCGTTCAAGGCGCTGACCGAAGCCGCCAACCCCGACCTGGCTGCAGCCCAGGCCCGCAACAAGGTGGTGATCGTCGCCGATCCCAAGGAATGCTCGTTCCAGTTCAACCCCACGGGCACTAGCAAGTTCACGAGTTCCTGCGACGTGGCCAAGCAGGTGCTGGCGGCGGGCTCCGTGAGCTATGACACCGAGGAGGCTCCCGCGGGCACCACGGCCACCGTGCGCATCGGCTCCACCGAGATCCCCGCGTTCTCGCTCAAGGGCCTGAGCCCCGAGGATGCCAAGGCCAAGGACAGCGCCTTCAAGAAGAGCGTGGCCGAAGAGCTGGCCAAGGACGGCTACCCGACCAAGGCCGACCCCGCCAAGATGAACAAGGTCATGATGATCGTGATCCTGACCTATCTGGTGCTGCTGGTGACCATGGTCTACGGCCCGATCGCGGCCATGCTGGTGGAGCTTTTCCCCACGCGCATCCGCTACACCTCCATGAGCCTGCCCTACCACATCGGCAACGGCTGGTTCGGCGGCCTGCTGCCCACCATGTCGTTCGCCATCGTGGCCCAGACCGGCAATATGTATAACGGTCTCTGGTATCCGATCATCATCGCGGGCATGACCGCCGTGATCGGCATTCTGTTCGTGCCCGAAACCAAGGACCGCGATATTTACGCCGCAGATTGATGCGTCCGTGATGGCTTTGCCGAGGGGCAAGCCAGCAAAAGGGAAAAGGCCTGCGCAGTTCCGGCTGGCGCAGGCTTTTTTATGGTTTTCGCGCTGGAAATATGTCAATTGTGTGGCGGCAATGCATCAGAGTGCGATTTTTTGGCGATGCGCGTCACTTTTTCTTACGGGTGCGAACCTAGAATTGCGCCTAGCCGCTAGGGGGCGCATGCCACCAGCCAACGCGGTGCAAAACACATATTTCAATATCAGGAGCACTGAATGACCAAGATGACTCGCATCGCTCTGGCCGCACTGGCCGTGATGGGCGCCACCACCGCAATGGCTCAGAGCAGCGTGACGCTGTATGGCCGTATCAACACGACCGTTGAGCGCCAGAAGATCGGCGACAATTCCGTGACCGGCTTGTACAACAATGCATCGCGTTTTGGCTTCCGGGGTACGGAAGACCTGGGCGGCGGCCTGAAGGCTGGCTTCGTGCTGGAGTCTGGTTTCAATTCTGACAACGGCATGGGTACCGGCTCGGCGACCGGCTTGACCTTCAAGCGTCAAAGCGAAGTGAACCTGTCGGGCAACTTCGGTATGGTGCGTCTGGGCAACTTCTTCCCTGAGTCTTACTTTGCATCCGCTGACTATGTCAGCATGCACAACCACGACACGGGCTCTTCCAGCGACGCGCTGTATCAGGATCCCAACTGGATGGGTGTCTCTACAGGTGGCCAAGGTGGTGCGGGCGGTGTCGGTACCGCCAACAAGATTGCCTATCGCACTCCTTCCATGGGCGGCTTCTGGGCTGAGGGCTCCGTTTCCTTGCATGAAAAGGCTCTGGGCACCAACAACAAGAATGGCTACGACCTGGCCGCCAACTACAACACGGGTCCCGTGCACTTGGGCGCAGGCTATAGCCGTTGGGATGGCAACTGGCAAGCATCGGTGCGTGGCCTGTACACTTTCGGCCAGTTCACGGTGGGTGGTTACTACCAGCGTAACGACGAAAACCTCCTGGGCTCGCGCAACAACTTCCGCTTGTCCGGCATGTACACTCTGGGCGCCTCCGAGTTCCACCTGAATGCCGGCCGTGCCAACAGCTGGAGCAATCTGTCCAGCTCTGCCGCTACCCAGTACACCGTGGGCTACAACTACAACCTGAGCAAGCGCACCAAGGTGTACGGTTACTACACCCGTGTGAACAACAGCAGCAATGCTTCCTATGGTTCCGCAGTGAAGGGCGCCGACTTCAGCTCCTTCGCCGTGGGTGTTCGCCACGCCTTCTAACTGGTGCACCGCGCAAGCGGTGCCTGCAGCACCTGCAGCTGATAATGCAGGCATTACTCCAAGTTCCAGCCCCGTGCCGCAAGGCGCGGGGCTTTTTTCTTGCGAGGCAAGGCTGTTGAAAGTGGCAGGGCAATGTCTTGCGAAAGAAAATCCCGGGTTTCCGCGCAGCTCTTCCAAGGCCGGCAGCGGCTTTATATGTGGTCCTGTTGCCATGCCTCAATGCATGTGCTGCCGGACATAATCCGGTGGCGGTTTTCAAAGCCGCGGGTACTCTGGAATCCGGAGGGCTCTGCCGGGGGGCGCATTTGCCTGCCGGGAATATGCGGCCGCAGCGGAATGCACATGCGCACGCAGGGTGCTTGGCAAGACTGCCTAGAATGTTTGGCCTCTACTGAAGACCAAACACTATGACGCAGGGCCTGATTCGCATCCGTGGTGCACGCCAGCACAATCTCCGCAATCTGGATATCGACATCCGCACCGGCGAGCTCACGGTGGTGACCGGGCCCAGCGGTTCGGGCAAATCCAGCCTGGTGTTCGACACGCTGTATGCCGAAGGCCAGCGCCGCTACGTCGAGACCTTCTCGGCCTATGCGCGCCAGTTCCTGGACCGCATGGACAAGCCGGCCGTGGACAAGGTCGAAGGCGTGCCGCCCGCGATCGCCATCGACCAGACAAATCCGGTGCGCAATTCGCGCTCCACGGTGGGCACGATGACCGAGCTCAACGACCATCTCAAGCTGCTGTTCGCGCGCGCCACCCAGCTGTTCGACCGCGAGACGGCCCAGCTGGTGCGCCACGACACGCCCGAGACCATCTACGCCGAGCTGGCCCGGCGCTGCGCGGCGGCGGGCGATCCGCGCATTGCCATCACCTTCCCGGTCGAGCTGCCGGCCAACACGTCGCCCGCCGAAGTGGAACAATGGCTGTCGGCCAGCGGCTTCACCAAGGTGCAGGCCGAGCGCGAAGTCGAGCGTGCGCAGCGGGCCGGCGAAGTGCCCGCCAAGGGTGCGAAGAAGGCCAAGGCGGCGCCCGAGAAGATCAAGGTGCTCGACGTGGTGGCCGACCGTTTCCGTCTCGGCAAGGCAGAGCGCGCACGGGCCATGGAGGCCATCGAAGTCGGGCTCAAGCGTGGCAGCGGCAGGTTGACGGTTTACGTGCTGCCGGAAAGCGGTGAGGCAGATGCGGCCGAGCCAGAGCTGTGGAAATTCTCGCAAGGCCTGCATTGCCCCGAGAGCAATCTGTCCTATCACGAGCCGATTCCGTCCATGTTCTCGTTCAACTCGGCCGTGGGCGCCTGCGAGGCCTGCCGCGGCTTCGGACGTGTGATCGGCGTGGACTGGGGACTGGTGATTCCCAACGACAAGCTCACGCTGCGCACCGGCGCCATCAAGCCCGTTCAGACGCCGGCCTGGAAGGAGATCCAGGACGACCTGATGCGCCATGCCGAGGCCGAAGGCATTCCGCGCGACACGGCCTGGGCCAAGCTGACCCAGGCGCAGAAGGACTGGGTCATCGAAGGCTCGCCGAACTGGAACGGCAAGTGGAACCAGACCTGGTACGGCATACGGCGCTTCTTCGAATACCTGGAGAGCAAGGCCTACAAAATGCATATCCGGGTGCTGCTGTCCAAGTACCGCAGCTATACCGAATGCCCGACCTGCGGCGGCGCGCGCCTCAAGACCGAGAGCCTGCTGTGGCGCATCGGCAGCAAGCAGGCGGCGGACAGCGTGCTGTCCACCCATGGCGAGGGCGCCGAAGGCCGCTACCAGCGCTTCATGCCCCGGGGCACGGGCTGGAGCCGCGAGCAGCTCGACAGCCTGCCGGGCCTGTGCCTGCACGACCTGATGCGCCTGCCGATCACACGCTTGCGCGATTTCTTCGCGCAGCTGGCGCCCGGCACCGCGGCCGACAGGAGCGATGGCGATGCACAGGCGCTACGCATGCTGCACGAGGAAATCATGACGCGCGTGCAGTACCTGTGCGACGTGGGCATCGGCTACCTCACGCTGGACCGGCAAAGCCGCACGCTCTCGGGCGGCGAGGTGCAGCGCATCAACCTGACCACGGCCCTTGGAACCTCGCTGGTCAACACGCTGTTCGTGCTCGACGAGCCTTCCATCGGCCTGCACCCGCGCGACATGGAGCGCATCACCGAGGCCATGCAGCGCCTGCGCGACGCGGGCAACACCCTGGTGGTGGTGGAGCACGACCCGGCCGTGATGTTCGCGGCCGACCGCATGATCGACATGGGGCCGGGCCCCGGTGCGCGCGGCGGCCAGATCGTGTTCGACGGCACGCCCGAGGAGCTGCGCCAGGCGGACACGCTGACCGGCGCCTACCTGGGCGGACGCAAGCAGGTGGGCTTCGGCTTCAAGCGCATGGTGACCGAATCCACGCCGCGCCTGATCCTTGAAGGCGCGCGCGAACACAATCTGCAGGGCATCAGCGTGGAGTTCCCGCTGCAGCGCCTGGTGACCATCACCGGCGTGTCGGGCTCGGGCAAGTCCACGCTGATCCAGGATGTGCTGGTGCCGGCGCTGATGCGCCACTTCGGCAAGCCCACCGAATCGGCGGGCGCATTCGACCGCCTGCTGGGCGCCGACCATCTGGCCGACGTGATGTTCGTGGACCAGTCGCCCATCGGCAAGACGGCGCGCTCCAATCCCGTGAGCTATGTGGGCGCCTGGGATGCGATCCGCGAGCTGTTCGCGGTGGCGCCGCTGTCGCGCCAGCGCGGTTACACGGCCGCCAAGTTCAGCTTCAACAGCGGCGACGGCCGCTGCCCCACCTGCGGCGGCTCGGGCTTCGAGCATGTGGAGATGCAGTTCCTTTCGGACGTGTACCTGCGCTGCCCGGACTGCAACGGCTCGCGCTACCGGCCCGAAATCCTCGAGATCACGATAGAGCGCGGCGACCGGGCCTTGAACGTGGCCGATGTCCTGGAGCTCACCGTGGCCGAGGCGGCTCTTCTCTTCTCCCAGGATAGAGACGTGATCCGCGCGCTGCAGCCGATTGTCGACGTGGGCCTGGAATACGTGAAGCTGGGCCAGCCCGTGCCCACGCTCAGCGGCGGCGAGGCGCAGCGCCTCAAGCTCGCAGGTTTTCTGGCCGAAGCGGCCAAGACGCAGTCCAAGAGCAAGCAGTCGCTGGCCAAAAAGGGCACGCTGTTCCTGTTCGACGAGCCGACCACGGGCCTGCACTTCGAGGACATCGCCAAGCTCATGCGCGCGCTGAGGAAGCTTCTGGAGGCCGGCCATTCGCTGATCGTGATCGAGCACAACCTCGACGTGATCCGCGCCAGCGACTGGCTGATCGACCTGGGCCCCGAAGGCGGCGACGGCGGCGGCCTGGTCGTGGCCGAAGGCACGCCAGAGGATGTGCGCCACGTCCCCGGCTCGCACACGGCCCAGGCGCTGCGCGAGTACGACCTGGCCATGGGCGTGGGCGGCGAGGCCGTGCGCGAAGTGGCGCCCATGCTCTACAAGCCCGAGCGCAAAGCCAGGGCCAGCCAGGTGCCGCCGGCCAAGAATGCGATCGAGATCGTCAACGCCAAGGAACACAACCTCAAGAGCATGAGCGTGGATGTGCCGCGCGGCAAGTTCAACGTGGTCACCGGCGTGTCGGGTTCGGGCAAGTCCACGCTGGCTTTCGACATCCTGTTCAACGAAGGCCAGCGCCGCTACCTTGAATCGCTCAATGCCTACGCACGCTCCATCGTGCAGCCCGCGGGGCGGCCCGAGGTGGACGCGGTCTACGGCATCCCGCCCACCGTGGCCATCGAGCAGCGCCTGTCGCGCGGCGGGCGCAAGTCCACCGTGGGCACGACCACCGAGGTCTGGCACTTCTTGCGCCTGCTCTACGTGAAGCTGGGCGTGCAGCATTGCATCCATGACGATGCCGTGGTCCAGCCCCAGACCGAGGAAAGCATCGCCGCCCAGCTGATGACGAACTTCCGCGGCCAGACCATAGGCCTGCTGAGTCCCCTGGTGGTCAACCGCAAGGGCGTCTATACCGAGCTCGCCGACTGGGCGCGACCGCGCGGCTACACGCATCTGCGCGTGGACGGCGAGTTCCTGCCGACCACGGGCTTTCCGCGCATCGACCGTTTCAAGGAGCACACCATCGAGCTGCCCGTGGCCAGCGTGACGGTGACGGCCGCCAACGAGGGCGAGGTGCGCGCCCACCTGCGCCAGGCGCTGGAGATCGGTAAGGGCGTGCTGCATGTGCTCTCAGGCCTGGAGAACCTGGCCGAGGCCATGCAGGGCGGGCAAAGCACGGCGGGCATAGGCAATCTGCAGGTGTTTTCCACGCAGCGCGCCTGCCCGGTCTGCGCCACCAGCTATGCCGAGCTGGACCCGCGCCTGTTCTCGTACAACAGCAAGCACGGCTGGTGCCCCGACTGCGTGGGCACGGGCGTGAAGCTGACCAAGGACCAGCGCAAGGTCTATGACGACACGCTGCTGGCCGACGACAACCGCGGCCGCGAGGTGAAGTTCGAGGGCCAGGAGGTGGAAGACCTGGCAGAGGTCGAATGCCCGACCTGCCACGGCACGCGCCTGAACCCCACGGCGCGCGCGGTGAAGTTCCACGGCACGGGCATTACCGACATTGCCCGGCTGTCCGTGTCCGACGTGCGCCGCTGGGTGCAGGCGCTGGCGCTGTCGGGCCGTGAAAGCGATATCGCGCGCGACCTGATTCCCGAAATCCAGAGCCGTCTTGAATTCCTCGAGGAAGTGGGCCTGGGTTATCTCACGCTGGACCGCGGCGCGCCCACGCTCTCCGGCGGCGAAGCCCAGCGCATCCGCCTGGCGGCCCAGCTGGGCAGCAATCTGCAAGGTGTCTGCTACGTGCTGGACGAACCCACCATCGGCCTGCATGCGCGCGACAACCAGATCCTGCTCAACGCCCTGCACAAGCTCGGCGACAAGGGCAATACGCTGGTCGTCGTGGAGCACGACGAGGACACCATACGTCGCGCCGACCACATCATCGACATCGGCCCCAGCGCCGGCATACGCGGCGGCCGCCTGGTGGCCCAGGGCACGGCGGCCGACATCATGGCGGCCGGGGATTCGGTCACGGGCCGCTATCTGCTGCATGCCATGCGCCATCCGTTCCAGCCGCGCCGCTGGGTGGGCGAAGGCGAGCCGCCGGCAGCGACGGAGGCTGCTCCGAAAACGGAAGCGGCTGCCGAAGAGCAGGAGGTTGTTGCGGAGATGAAGGGCTCCAAGACCCGCAAGAAGAAGGCGCCAGCTGCTACGGAAGTTGAAGCGGCGCCGGAATCCTCTGGGCTCAAGTGGCTGAGCGTGCTCGGCGCCCATATGCACAACCTGCAGAACGTGGATGCGCGCGTGCCGCTGGAGCGGCTGGTGGCGGTGACGGGCGTCTCGGGCTCGGGCAAGTCCACCCTGGCGCGCGACGTGCTGCTGGCCAATGTGGCGGCCTGGGTGGGCCAGCGCGCCACCAAGGCCGGGCGCGACGCGATGGATGCCGGCAAGGCGCCGCCGCTGGTGGGCTGCAAGGGCCTGCAGGGCTTCGAGACCGTGGACCGCGTGCTCGAGGTGGACCAGACCCCGATCGGCAAGACGCCGCGCTCCTGCCCGGCCACCTACATCGGTTTCTGGGACACCATCCGCAAGCTCTTCGCCGAGACGCTGGAGGCCAAGGCGCGCGGCTATGCGGCCGGGCGCTTCTCGTTCAACACCGGCGAAGGCCGCTGCCCGGCCTGCGAAGGCCAGGGCATGCGCACCATCGAGATGAGCTTTCTGCCGGATGTGAAAGTGCCTTGCGAGGTCTGCCACGGCGCGCGCTTCAATCCCGAGACCCTGGCAGTGACCTGGCGCGGCAAGAGCATCGGCGACGTGCTGCAGATGGAGGTGGACGAAGCCGTGGAGTTCTTTGCCTCCATGCCCAGCATCGCCCACCCGCTGCAGCTCTTGAAGGACGTGGGCCTGGGCTATCTCACGCTGGGCCAGCCTTCGCCCACGCTCTCGGGCGGCGAGGCCCAGCGCATCAAGCTGGTGACCGAGCTGACCAAGGTGCGCGACGACGTGACCCGGCGCGGCCAGAAGGCGCCGCACACGCTGTACGTGCTCGACGAGCCTACGGTGGGCCTGCACATGGCCGACGTGGACAAGCTGATCCGCGTGCTGCACCGCCTGGTCCATGCCGGCCACAGCGTGATCGTGATCGAGCACGATCTCGACGTGATCGCCGAGGCCGACTGGATCATCGACCTGGGCCCCGAGGGCGGCCGGGACGGCGGCCGCATCGTCGCGGCCGGCACGCCCGAGGACCTGGTCCGCGCTGCCACGCATACCGGCAAGGCGCTGGCGCCCGTGCTGGCGCGCACCTGAGGCGCCCGGCATGGCCCGCGAGCAAAGGGTGTTCTGGCAGGTAGAGGCGCCCGCCAAGCCCGCATGGGGTGCGCCATGCAACGGCTGCGGCCTGTGCTGCCTGGCCGAGCCCTGCCCCATGGGCATGCTGATCTCGCGCCGGCGCAAAGGGGCTTGCGCGGCGCTGCGCTGGGACGATGCGGCACGCCAGTACCGCTGCGGCGTGCTGCAGGAGGTCTCTCAATCCTCGGCCTGGCGCCGCGGGCTGGGCCGGCTCAGGCTGGCCCTGGCCAGGCGCTGGATCGCGGCGGGCGTGGGCTGCGATGCCGACCTGCGGGCCGAGCCCGCGGAAATGACCCGGCCGAATCCTTGAAACGGATCAGGCCACGATCCAGGCCGGTGCCTGGGCGGGCGCCAGTGCCAGGGTCAGCTTGGCCCAGTCCTGCGGGCTCAGGTGCGGCTGCACCGTGTCGAGCACGGCCGCAAAGACGGGGGCCGGCGCGGCGGCCTGCATGCCGCCCAGCAGCCCGGCGCGTTCGGCGGGTGTCACGGCTGGAATCATCCAGCGCATGTACATGAGGTTTTCGGCCGGCGGCAGCGAGGCCACGATGGCGCCTTCCAGCGCGCGCAGTTCGTCGTCGCTGTAGCAGGACCACAGCAGCTGGTTGTGCTGCGTTTCCTCGACATGCATGTGGGCAAGGTTCTCGCCCACGAAAAGCGCGAGCTGGCGGTACAGATGCAGTGCGGCCAAGTCCTGCGCGGGGCCGGGGTCAGCGGCGCACAGGCTTGATACCGCTTCGCGCAGCTGCGCGATGGCGGCCAGGTGCTCCCCATGCTCGGCCGCGATGCGTGCGCTGGAGCCCGGGCGGCGTGCTTCCATGGCGGCGTGGACGAAGTCGTTCTCATGCCCGAGGTGGCTGGTGCAGGCATCGGCCAGTTCCAGCACGCGCTCGCACACCGCATGCATTTCGGTGCAGTCGTTCACGTCGATGCGGCCCACGGCCAGCAGCGTGTCCAGCATCATGGCGCGCAGCGCCTTGTGGATGGGGGCATAGATGTCCAGGCGCCCGGCGGCGCCGGTGCCGGCCGGTGTGGAAGAAAGGGATGGGGTCTCGTGGTCCATGGTGCGGTCTTTCTGCGGATGGTGGAAGTGCGATGAGCCTGCCCTGCTTTGCGGGCACCTGGTCGTGCCTGGAAGTGGGCTGGAGAAAGTCTAGGAACGGCGCCACGAGCGCGCTGCTAAGAGTTTGTTAAACGAGCACCAAAAAACGCCCGGCGCAGGGCTATCATTTCCGCTAACTCCCCCCGAGGCTCCCCGCCGTGCCCACACTGCCTGCCGAATGGAAGCTCTGTCTGCCCGCGCTGCCGTCGCTGCGGCTGGGCAGCTGCGACCGCGGGGGCAATCCCCAGGTCTGCCGGGCCCTGGCGGCCGATGTGCAGCCCGACGGGCGCATGCTGGTGCTGCTGGCCGAATGCGCCGCGCCCCGGGTGGTGGCCGCCCTGCGCGAGACGGCCCGGGTCGCGCTGCTGGCCACTTCGCCGCGCACCAACCGCACGCTGCACCTCAAGGGCCGCGATGCCCGCGTGGAGCCCGCACAGCCCGTCCATGCCGAGCTGCTGACGCTGCGGCGCGATACGCTGGCCTGGGAGATCGCCGAGGTCGACGGCTTTGCCGATGTTTCTTTCATCGGCCACTGGTACGGCGTGGCCGTGCAGGAGCTGGTCGCCGTCCGCTTCACCGTGGCCGGTGCCTGGGACCAGACGCCCGGCCCCCACGCGGGCCAGGCCGTGGAACTGGAGCCCGGACCATGAGCCGCCCGGGCACTCCGCAGGCTGATGGCGCCGCAACCCGCCAGGGCGAAGAGACTCCCGTGGGCGCGCTGACCCTGCATGCGATCCGCCGCGTGCTCGACGGCGGCATTCCGCCGACGCTGTGCAGTGTTTCGGCCGACGGCATGCCGCATGTCAACCTGCTGTCGCACGTCGAATATGTGGACGCCGGCCACGTGGCGCTGACCTTCCAGTTCTTCAACCACAGCCGCGAGAACATCCTGGCCACGCGGCGCGCGAGCCTGATGGTGGAAGACCCGTGCACCGGTGCCGGCCTGGCGCTGCGGCTGCGCTATCTGCGCACCGACACCGACGGGCC
Source organism: Comamonas sp. w2-DMI (assembly GCF_040187735.1). Taxonomy (NCBI): domain Bacteria; kingdom Pseudomonadati; phylum Pseudomonadota; class Betaproteobacteria; order Burkholderiales; family Comamonadaceae; genus Comamonas; species Comamonas sp. w2-DMI. The sequence goes on from NZ_JBANEL010000001.1 coordinate 51,738, forward strand.
GGTGTTCGAGCGCCTGCGCGCCAAGCTGGCCGGCATTGCGGCGCACACGGGCATGGAGCATGTGTTCCGCCTGCGCGGCGCCGACATCTACGAGGTGCTGGACATCGAGCCCCTGCAAAGCGGCGCGCCGCTGGCCACGCTGCAGCCGCGCTGCGACCTGGCCGCCGGCGCGCGTGCGGTGTCGGCCCGGCTGGCCGAGTGCGGGGAACTGGCCCAGCTGCCCCAGGTCGCCATGGAGGGGCTGCGCCGCGATCTGGCCGTGAACCACGCCATCCTGTGGCTGCTGGACGAGCCGCGCCAGAGCCTGTATGCGCTGGCCAGCACGGGCTATGCGCAGCAGGGCATAGGCGCCGAGCTGCCGCTGCCCGAGGCGGGGCTCGCCGGCGTGGCCGTGCGCGAGGGCACGGCGCTGCGCATAGGCCATATGGCGCGCATGTACCGCTACGGCCGCACGCTGCACCGCATGGCCTGCGAGCAGGGCCTGGCCGGGGGCGAGCCGATTGCGCTGCCGGGCCTGGCCACGCCCTGCAGCCAGCTGGCCGTGCCGCTGCGCGCGCGGGGCAGGACCGTGGGCGCCCTGCTGGTCGAAAGCGAGAGCGACCAGTTCTTCGGCTATGACGACGAGGATGCGCTGGCCGTGCTGTGCGCCCAGCTGGCGCAGGCCCTGGTGGCGCTGCAGAGTGCCGAGCTGGAGGCCGCGGCTGCGCTGCCGGAAGATGCGCGTGCTGTCGCTCCGGTGGAGCAGGGGCCGCCCCGGTGTGGACCGCCCCTGCTCTTGCGCTATTTCGCGCGCGACGGTACGGTGTTCGTCGACGGCCAGTACCTGATCAAGGGCGTGGCCGGCGCCATTCTCTGGAAGGTCGCCGGCGATATGCAGCACCGTGGGCGCCGGGATTTCTCCACGCGGGAGCTGCGCCTGGCCGGCAGCGCCCTGGGCCTGCCCGATGTGCAGGACAACCTGGGCGTGCGTCTGCTGCTGTTGCAGCGCCGGCTGGCCGACTGGGGCGGGCCGCTGCAGATCCGCAGGCTGCGCCGCGGCTGCTACGAACTGGTGACGGAGCGGGCCCTGAGGCTGGAGGCCGCCGGCGGCGAAACGGCCTGATCGGCCGGCGCAGATCAATGGCCGCCGTGCCCGGGTCCCATGGCCGGCTGGCGGTGCGTGCGCATTTCCCACAGGCCCGTCGCCAGCAGGACGGCGGTGGTCAGCCAGCCCATGGCGAGCAGGCTGCTGCCATAGCCCACGGGCACCAGCGCGAGCAAGAGCAGGACGCCCACGATGTGGGACAGCGGGATGCAGCCATACACCACATGCTTGTAGACGGCGCTGCCGAGCAGGTACAGGGCCGGGCCGCCCACCAGCGTCAGCACCTGCGTGGTCTGCAGGCCGGCATGCGGATGCGCCATCACCAGGTCGTTGCCCACCGCGCATCCTATGATGCCGGCCACGAGGATCGCGTGGATGTAGTGGAAGTAAGCGCCTATGCGCCCGGGGTCGGCCGAGCTGGTGATGACGGCCGTGGCATGCTTGCTGGAGGTGCCGAAATACAGCCACCACATGGCCAGCGTGCCGATGAAGGTGGCGCCCAGCGCCAGCAGGATGTCGGCTCCCCAGGCCGGTGTGTCCGCCAGCGTGGCGCCGCTGGCCAGCAGGGTTTCGCCGAGCGCAACGATCACGAAGAGCTGGCAGCGCTCGGCCAGGTGGCCGCCTTCGATGGTCCATTCGCGGGTCGAGGAGCGTCCCAGCCCGGGGAAGGCGAAGCCGGACATCGGCGAGAGATATTCGCAGGCGGCGGCCGCGATCCAGCAGGCGATGCGTGCCTCGCCCTGCAGCAGGCCGCCCGCGATCCAGAACACGGCGGCGACAAGCAGCCAGGCAAGAATGCGGCGGTGGTTGGCCGCCAGCGGGTGGTCCGGGCCCAGTTCCAGCAGGAGGAAGGCGGTGCGCCCGACCTGCATGGCCGCATAGCAGCCGGCGAAGATCAGTCCCCGGTCGCCGAAGGCCCCGGGGATGGCGCAGGCCATCAGCAGGGCCAGCAGCATCGTCGTGAACAGCAGCCCGCGGATGCGCGGGGTCTCCGGGTCGAACCAGTTGGTGGTCCAGCAGGTGTATTGCCAGCCCAGCCAGACTGCAAACCACAGCACCAGCGTCTCGATCAGGCCACCCAGGCCCAGGTGGTGCAGCAGCTCGTGGCTGAGCTGCGTGACCGCGAACACATAGACCAGATCGAAGAACAGCTCCTCGAAGGTCACATGCGCGTGCTGGCCGTTGCGGTGGCGCAGCGCGGGGTATCCATGTGCATGCCTGGTGTCCATCTCCGCCCCTCTGTCGTCTGCGAGTGTGCCGCCATGCCACGGCCTTCCGTGGCCGGCGGCTCCCCGCGCTTACTGGAAGCCCAGTGTATGCGGCAGCCAGGTCGACAGCGCGGGGATGAAGGTCAGCAGGCACAGCACCACGAAGTGGGCCAGCAGGAACAGCGGCATCTCGCGCGTGAGCTCGGTGATGGAAACGCGCGTGGCCACCGAGGTCACGAACAGCAGGCCGCCCACGGGCGGCGTGATCATGCCCAGCGTGAGGTTGACGATGACCACCATGGCGAAGTGCGTGGGATCGATGCCCAGGCTGGCTGCGATGGGCGCCAGGATGGGCACCAGGATCATCACGCCGGGCAGCGGCTCCATGAAGATGCCGAAGATGAGCAGCAGGATGTTCACCGCGATCAGGAACATCACGGGCGAGAGCTGCCAGCTCACGATGAGCTCGGACAGGTACTGCGGAATGCCTTCCACGGTCAGCACCCAGGCAAAGGCCGCCGACGTGGCCATGACCAGCAGCACCGAGGCCGTGAGCATGGCCGAGCGCGCCAGGATGCCGGGCACGGCCGACCACTGCAGCGTGCGGTAGATCCACTTGCCGCAGATCAGCGCATAGAACACCGCGACCACCGAGGCCTCGGTGGGCGTGAAGATGCCGAAGCGGATGCCGACCACGATGAGCACGATGAGCATCAGCGCGGGAATGGCCTTGAAGCTGTTGGCCCACATCTCGCGCGCGCTGGGGCGCGGCTCGGTGGAGCGATAGTCGCGCTTCCTGCAGACCCACCAGTTGACGGCCGCCATGGCCAGCGCGATCAGGATGCCGGGGATGAAGCCGGCCATGAACAGGCCGCCGACCGAGACATGCTCGTCCTGCAGCGCATAGATGATCATGCTGACCGAGGGCGGGATGATGGGGCCGACGATGGCGGTGCTGGCCGTCAGCGCGGCTGCATAGGGACGGCCGTAGCCGGCCTTGTCCATCATCTTGACCATCATGGAGCCGGGGCCGGCCGCGTCGGCCAGGGCCGAGCCCGAGATGCCCGAGAACAGCGTCAGCGACAGCACGTTGGCATAGCCCAGGCCGCCGCGCAGATGGCCGACGAACTGGGCCGCGAAGCGCAGCAGCACATGCGTGAGCGCGCCGCCCGACATCAGCTCGGCCGCCAGGATGAAGAAGGGCACGGCCATCAGCGGAAAGCTGTCGATGCCCGTGAACATTTCCTTGAAGACGATGAGCTGGGGATAGCGGCCGCCGACGAACACGGCCAGCGCGGCCGAGATGGCCAGCGCGAAGGCCACCGGAAAGCCCAGCGCGAGCAGGACGACGATGGCGATGAAAAGAGTGAGTCCCATGGTGTCTTCCCGTTCAGATCGACGCTGCGGCGTCTGCGTCCATTTCGTCGGACTCGGCAAAGTTGCCGGCCGCGATGTAGCCGCGCGCAATGAACAGCAGGTGCACCAGCATCAGCACGAAGCCCGCGGGCATGGCGGCGTAGATATAGGAAATGGGAATATCGGTGGCCGCCGTGGTCTGGAAGCGCGTGGCATACACATACTGCGAGGAAGTCACGGTCATCACGACGAAGAACAGCGCCAGGCCGGCGACCACCAGCGCGCGGATGACCTGCGCGCTGCGGGTGCTGACGGCGCGGTGCAGGTTGTCGATGGCCACATGGCCGCCGAAGCGCAGCACCAGGCCGGCGCCCAGGAAGGTGACCCAGATCATCATGTGGCGGGCCACTTCCTCGGCCCAGACGATGGAGTCGCCCGTGGTGTAGCGCAGCACCACGTTGGCGAAGACGATGCAGGCCATGGCCAGCAGCAGGACTATGAGCAGCCAGCGGTTGCAGGCCACCAGAATGCGTTCGATACGATCAAGCATAGGGGTCGGGGCGGGGTGCGGACGCGGCGGCATGCGCCGTGCCGCCCACGCCGGGTTGTTTTGCGGCGCAATCATCCGTGAGCGGGCGCCATAAAGCCATTGGTAATGCCCGCAGCCGTTGTTGCCGCTGCGGGCGGTGCCTCAACGAACAAGGCCGGGCGAGGCCCGGCCTTGTCCATGGAATGGGCCGATTTACTTGGCGGCGGCGATGGCGTCCAGGGTCTTCTGGCCGAACTTCTTCGCGTATTCCTTGTAGGCGGGCTCCAGCGCCGTGCGGAATGCAGCCTGGTCCACCTTCTCGACGACCTGCATGCCGTTGGCCTTGGCCTCTTCCACGCCCTTCTTCTCCACGGTATCCACGAAGGCGCGCGAAGCGACGGCGCCCTTCTTGGCGCCTTCGGTGAACGCCGCCTTCTGGCTGGCGTTCAGGGTGCCCCAGAACGAGGGCGAGACCAGCAGGGCCATGGGTGCATAGACGTGAGCAGTCAGCGTCAGGTGCTTCTGCACCTGCCACAGCTTGGCCGAGCTCAGCACGGAGATCGGGTTCTCCTGGCCGTCGATGGTGCCCTGCTGCAGCGCGCCGATCACCTCGGGCCAGGACATGGGCGTGGGCGAGGCGCCCAGCGTGCGGAAGGCGGTGATGTGCACGGGGTTCTCGGTCACGCGGATCTTCAGGCCCTTGAGGTCGGCCACGGTGTTGACGGCGTGCTTGTTGTTGGTCAGGTGGCGAAAGCCCTGCTCGCCCCAGGCCAGAGCCACCAGGCCGCGTTTCTGGAACTTGGCCAGCAGCTCCTGGCCGAAGGCGCCGTCCATCACCGCGCGTGCATGCTGGGTGTCGCGGAACAGGAAGGGAATGTCCACCACGCCCACGTCGGGCACGAAGTTGCTCAGCGCGCCGGTGGAGACGATGGCCGCTTCCACGGTACCCAGCTGCAGGCCTTCGATCAGTTCACGCTCGCCGCCCAGGGCCGAGGAGGGGAACTGCTTGAACTTGTAGGCGCCATTGGTGCCTTTTTCCACGCCTTCGGCCCAGGCATTGGCGGCGGCGCCGTAGTGCGAGTTCACGGCCAGCGCGTAGCCAATCTTCACTTCCTTGGCCTGGGCAAAAACAGCACCTGCTGCAAGAGTGGCGGTTGCAGCCACGGCGGTGGCGACAAAGGTACGGCGGATCATGCGCATGGCACGGACTCTCCCTTGATATGTTGTTGGAAATGAACATAAAAATTGTAGTGAGTGCCAACCCTGGGTTTGCCCTTGGAGTGCAATCGTCTTGCGCGCCGGGTCGCATCGCGGATGGCGATGATGGAATGAAGAACGCCCGATGCGCGCATGCGTCATCGGGCGTGCTGCCGCGGCGCCGGAAGCTCAGCGGGCGCCGATCTGCGTGAACTCGCGCTCCACGGCTTCATGGGCGGCCAGCATGGCCGGCGAGGGCGGCGGGCCCATGCGGCTCACGGCCACGGCAGCGATCCAGGCCAGGATGAAGCCGGGAATGATCTCGTACAGGCCGAGCCAGCCGAACTGCTTCCACACCAGCACGGTGACCGCGCCGACGACGATGCCGGCCAGCGCGCCGCCGCGCGTCATGCGGCCCCAGAACAGCGACAGGATGAGCACCGGGCCGAAGGCCGCGCCGAAGCCGGCCCAGGCGTAGCTGACCATGCCCAGCACCTTGGCCTCGGGGTTGCTCGCGATGGCGATGGCCACCAGCGCCACCAGCAGCACCATGGCGCGGCCGACCCACACCAGCTCGGTCTGGCTGGCGTTCTTGCGCAGGAATACGCGGTAGATGTCCTCGGTCAGCGCGCTGGAGCACACCAGCAGCTGGCACGACAGCGTACTCATCACGGCCGCGAGGATGGCGGCCAGCAGCGCGCCGGCGATCCAGGGGTTGAACAGCTGCTTGGTGATCTCCATGAACACGGTTTCGGCGTTGGCGTTCACGGCGCCGGCGCCGGCTGGGTGGGCCGCGAAATACGGAATGCCGATGAAGCCCACGGCCACGGCGCCGCCCAGGCACAGGATCATCCAGGTCATGCTGATGCGGCGCGCCGAGGGAATGGTCTGCACCGACGAGGCGGCCATGAAGCGCACCAGGATGTGGGGCTGGCCGAAGTAGCCCAGGCCCCAGGCCATCAGCGACACGATGCCGGTGAAGCTGGCGCCGCGCAGCAGGTCGAACTTCTCGGCGGCCACGATGGCATGCAGGTCCTGGCCGGGCTGCAGCTGGCCCTGCACGGCCAGCCAGGCGATGACCGGCGCGAGGATCAGCGCGGTGATCATCAGCGAGGCCTGGATGGTGTCGGTCCAGCTCACGGCCAGGAAGCCGCCGATCAGCACATAGGCAATGGTGCAGGCCGCGCCCACCCACAGCGCCGTGGCGTAGGGCATGCCGAACATGTTCTCGAACAGGCGCGCACCCGCGACCACGCCCGAGGCGCAGTACAGCGTGAAGAACACCAGGATCACCAGTGCCGTCACGATGCGCAGCAGGTTGGCGCGGTCCTCGAAGCGGTTGGCCAGGTAATCGGGCAGGGTCAACGCATTGCCGGCGCGCTCGGTATACAGGCGCAGCCGCGCGGCGACCAGGCGCCAGTTCAGGTAGGCGCCCGCGATCAGGCCGATGGCGATCCACGATTCGGACAGGCCCGAGGCGTAGATGGCTCCGGGCAGGCCCATGAGCAGCCAGCCGCTCATGTCCGAGGCGCCGGCCGACAGCGCCGTCACGAAGCTGCCCAGGCTGCGTCCGCCGAGGATGTAGTCCGACAGGTTCTTGGTACCCAGGTAGCCGAGCCAGCCAATGGCCAGCATGGCCACCAGGTAGATGGCGAACATGATCGCCGTGGGATCGTTCCAGGAAAATTGCATGGAGTGTCCTAGTGTTGAGTTCGTTTGAATAAATAAGCGCAGTGATCACACAGGCTTGTCAGCCATGGATGACAAGCTATGGCAACTGCGTGGCCCAACTCAGAGACACCGAGGAAGGGCCGCCCCGCACCGAAGGTGTCGTCCCCCTCCCGCGTAGCGAGAGAGGGGGAAGCGGCGTAGCCGCTCAGGGGATGCTTAACCTTTCAGGCCATGGTCATCAGCTGCGCATTGCCGCCGGCGGCGGCCGTGTTGGTGCTGATCGACTGCTCGTGGCACAGCGCGGCCAGGTCGTAGCCGCGGCCCGCGTGCAGCTCGTCGCTGCTGCGCGCCTCGATGCGCACGATGGCGCCGTCGCGGGCGGCCACGGTGGTGGCGACCTGCAGCAGCGCATCGCCATCGCCCTCGAACAGCAGGGCGGCCATGGGGGCTTTCGCGTCGGCCAGCGTCTCGGCGCCGGCGCGGTGCAGCCACTGCGCGGCGCCGCCACAGGCCGTCAGCGCCTGCCAGAGTGCCGCGCACTCCGCATCGCCGTCGGGCAGCACCACATGGCAGGGGTTGCCGCTGGCCAGGGCCGCGGCCACCTGGGCGGCGAGGCCCAGCGGCGTGCGCGGCAGCGCCCAGACGGGGCCGCGCGGCAGCAGGCGGTAGCGGTTGGATTCACCGGTGGGGCCGGGCAGCAGCTGGCTGGCGCCCAGGCGCGAGGCCTCGCGGGTGGCCGCCAGCACCTGCCGGGCGGCCTGCGCGTCGGGGGCGGGCAGCGGCAGCTGCTGCAGCGCTTCGAGCAGCTGCAGCGCGGGCTGGCCTGCCGCATCGGCGTGCTCGAAGGGCGCCAGCGCCGCATTCGCCGGACCGTGCGCCAGGCGGTGCAGGTACAGCGGGCCGCCGGCCTTGGGGCCGGTGCCCGACAGGCCCATGCCGCCAAAGGGCTGCACGCCGACCACGGCGCCGACCACGTTGCGGTTCACGTAGAGATTGCCCGCATGCACGCGCTGGCTCAGGTGGGCAATGGTTTCGTCGATGCGGCTGTGCATGCCGAAGGTCAGGCCATAGCCCGTGGCGTTGATGCCGTCCACCAGCGCGTCGAGCTGGTCGCGCTGGAAGCGGATCACATGCAGCACCGGGCCGAAGACTTCGCGGGTCAGGCGCTTGGTGCTGTCGATCTCGATGATGGCCGGGGCCACGTAATGCCCGTTGAGGGGGCCGTTGAGCGCGCCGTCCTTGCGCTCGACGCGGGTGACCTTTTGGCCCGCCGCCGCCATGCGCGCGATGTGCGCCTCGATCTGGGCGCGCGCCGCGTCGTCGATCACGGGCCCCACGTCGGTGGACAGGCGGTCGGGGTTGCCCAGCGTCCATTCCTGCAGTGCGGCGCGCAGCATGGTCAGCGTGCGTTCGGCCACGTCTTCCTGCAGGCACAGCAGGCGCAGCGCCGAGCAGCGCTGGCCGGCCGAGTCGAAGGCCGAGGTCAGCACGTCGCCCACGACCTGCTCGGTCAACGCGGAGGAGTCCACGACCATGGCGTTCTGGCCGCCGGTCTCGGCGATCAGCGGTATCGGCCGGCCCGAGGGCGACAGGCGCGTGCTGAGCTGGCGCGCGATGATGCGCGCCACTTCGGTGGAGCCGGTGAACATCACGCCCGCCACCTGCGGGTGCGCGACCAGGGCCGCGCCCACGGTCTCGCCGGTGCCCGGCACCAGCTGCAGCACGTCGCGCGGCACGCCGGCCTCGTGCAGGATCGCCACCATGGCGGCGGCCGTCAGCGGCGTCTGCTCGGCGGGCTTGGCCAGCAGGGTGTTGCCCGCGGCCAGCGCGGCCACGGCCTGGCCGCAGAAGATGGCCAGCGGGAAGTTCCAGGGGCTGATGGCCAGCACCACGCCCAGCGGGCGCTGCGTGGCGTTGTCGAACTGCGCGGCCACCTGGGCGGCGTAGTAGCGCAGGAAGTCCACGGCCTCGCGGATCTCGGCCACGGCATTGGGCAGGGTCTTGCCGGCCTCGCGCATGATCAGGCCCATCAGCGGCTGGCTGCGCTGCTCCAGCAGGTCGGCGGCGCGCTCCAGCACGTCGGCGCGGGCCGCGGGCGGCGTGCCGGCCCAGATGGGCGCGGCCTGGGAGGCGCGGGCGGCGGCGGCCTGCACCTCGTCGGGCGTGGCCTCGCGCACCCAGCCCACGGTGTCGGACAGCTCGGCCGGATTGCGCAGGGGCTGCCAGCCCTCGGCCCGGGCCGGGTCGGCGGGCAGCTCGGCATCGGGCGGCGCGGCAAGGTAGGCCTGGCGCGTGCTGTAGAGCAGGGCAGCGGCCAGCGAGGCCAGCTGCTGCTCGTGCGCGAGGTTCATGCCCTGCGAATTCGCGCGCGCGGCGGTGCCCTGCCGGGCGAACAGCTCCGAGGGCAGCGCGATGCGCGGGTGCGGCGCGCCCAGGCGGCCCTCCTGGCGCGCGATCTGCAGGGCTTCTTCCACCGGGTCGGCCACCAGGTCGCCGATGGGCACGCTGGCATCGCCGATGCGGTTCACGAACGAGGTGTTGGCGCCGTTTTCCAGCAGGCGGCGCACCAGATAGGCCAGCAGCGTCTCGTGGCTGCCCACGGGCGCGTAGATGCGGCAGGGGCGGGCCAGCTTGCCGTCGGCCGTGGCACCGGTCACCTGCGAATACAGCGGCTCGCCCATGCCGTGCAGGCACTGGAACTCGTACTGGCCGCTGTAGTAGCTGCCGCCCACGGCCTGGGCCATGTGGTAGATGCTGGCCAGCGTCTGCGCGTTGTGCGTGGCGAACTGCGGGTAGACCGCATCGGGCGCCGACAGCAGCTTGCGGGCGCAGGCCAGGTAGCTCACGTCGGTGTAGACCTTGCGGGTGTAGACCGGGTAGCCGGCCAGGCCGTCCACCTGGGCGCGCTTGATCTCGCTGTCCCAGTAGGCGCCCTTGACCAGGCGCACCATCAGGCGGCGGCGGCTGCGGCGCGCCAGGTCGATCAGGTAGTCGATGACGTGCGGGCAGCGCTTCTGGTAGGCCTGGACCACGAAGCCTATGCCGCTCCAGCCCTTGAGCGAGGGCGCGGCGCACAGGGCCTCGAGCAGGTCCAGCGACAGCTCCAGGCGGTCGGCCTCCTCGGCGTCGATGTTCATGCCGATGTCGTAGTGCTTGGCCAGCTCGGCCAGGTGCAGCACGCGCGGCAGCAGCTCGCCCATCACGCGTTCGTACTGGGCGCGGCTGTAGCGCGGGTGCAGGGCCGAGAGCTTGATCGAGATGCCCGGGCCCTCGAAGATGCCGCGCCCGTTGGATGCCGCGCCGATGGCGTGGATGGCCTGCTCGTAGGCCTGCAGGTAGCGCAGCGCGTCGGTATCGGTGGTGGCGGCCTCGCCCAGCATGTCGTAGCTGTAGCGGAAGCCCTGCTTCTCATAGGCGCGGCTGTTGGCCAGCGCCTCGGCGATGTCCTGGCCGGTGACGAACTGCTCGCCCATGAGCTTCATGGCGCGGTGCACGCCCTGGCGGATCAGCGGCTCGCCGCCCTTGCCGATCACGCGGGTGAGCGCCGACGACAGGCTTTTCTCGCTGCTGGTGGCGGTGAGCTTGCCCGTGAGCACCAGGCCCCAGGCCGCGGCGTTGACGAACAGCGAGGGCGAGCGGCCGACGTGCGACTTCCAGTCGCCCTTGCTGATCTTGTCGCGGATCAGCGCATCGCGCGTGGCGCGGTCGGGGATGCGCAGCAGCGCCTCGGCCAGGCACATCAGTGCCACGCCTTCCTGGCTGGACAACGAGAACTCCTGCACCAGCGCGGCCACGCCGCTGCCGGCGGGCGCATCGCGCAGGCCCTGCACCAGGCGCGTGGCCAGCTCGCGCACCTTGGCGGCTTGCTCGGTATCCTGGGCGCGGGCCAGCGGCAGCAGCACGGGCAGGCACTCGGGCTCGGGCCGGTGCCAGGCGGCGGTGATGGCCGCGCGCAGCGGCGTCTGCGGCAGGATGGACTGGGCGAAGGCGAGAAAAGGTTGCACCTCCTGCGAAGCTTCGGGTTGCACCTCCTCGTGCCCGGCCTCGTCGCCCGCATCCTGCATGCCGGCCAGGCGGATGGTGGAGGCGCCGCGCTCCAGCGCATCGACATATTGCACGACGGCCTGCTTGATCAGCCAGTGCGGGGTGCGGCCCATTTGCTGCGCAGACGCGCGGATACGCTCGCGCAAAGCGTCATCGACTTTGATGCCTATGGTGGTGGACATGGTTGGGAATGAATGGAAAAGCGGGCTCTCGGAAGCGACTGCAAAAGCGAGGTGCAACCTTTTGTGGCGTGAAATGTCGCAGAGGTTGCGCCTTCATGAAAATCGGGTAAACCCTTGAATTTCGTGCAGGTGCGGCCGAGAGCACGGCCGTTCCGGGCAGCCATGCTTCTTCAAATGGATAGCGGTTGGCGCTTGCGCCTGGCGGATTTCAGCAGAGATTCATACTGAAATGCAGCTGCATCAGCCGCAAGCTGCTCTTATTTCTGCTGCAGCAAATGTTCGGCCAGCTCGACGAAGCCGTCGCCGCGCTCGGCCTGGGTCACATAGCGCGGCAGGTGCTGGAGCTGGGGCACGAAGCGCGCGATGTTGGCCACGCCCACGCTGTGGGGCATGTGCTCGAACATCAGCTGGTCGTTGGTCGAGTCGCCGATGTAGACCCAGCGGTCCAGCGTGGCATCGAGGTCGAGGCCGAACAGCGCCTTGACGATCCAGCGCGCGCCTTCGAGCTTGTTGTGCTCGCCGAACCAGCCGTTGATGTGGATGGAGCTGACCGTGGCATTCATGCCCGCAGCCTTCATGATGGCCACGCAGGCGTCGATATCGGCCTGCGCCATCTGCGTGAACTCGCTGTGGTCCACGGCGATGTCGCATTCGCGGCCGGCCGAGTCGGTGGCGCGGCTGGCGCCGGGCACGCGCGCCTCCACCTCGGCCAGCACCTGCTGCATGCGCGCGAAGTTGGCCGCGCGCGTGGCGTCGTCCTGCTGATAGAGCTTTTCCAGCGCGCTGTCCTCACCGGCATGGCGGCGCAGCGCCACGGCGCCGTTCTCGGCCACGATCGCATCCACGGGCCAGGCCTGGGCAAACGGCACGCTCCAGCCCACCGGGCGGCCCGTGATCGGCACGACCTTGAGGCCCGCCTTCTTGAGGCGGGCAATGGCTGCCACCACGTGCTCGGGCACCACGCCCTCGGTGGTCAGCGTATCGTCGATATCGGTCAGCACGCCCAGCAGGTTCGCGGGGACAGGCAGTTCGGACAAGGGACGCAGGAATTCTTGGCTCACAACAAAACTCTCTCAAGGTGATCGTCGCTGGAAGCCGGCGCGGTCCCGCTCAGAGGCATCGCGCAAGATGCCCAAGCCGGCCGCGCCGCCTCGCAGCGAAGATGTCGACCCCTTCAGGGGGAGGCGGCGGTGCCGCCTGGGCAAAGCCGCTCGGGAGCAGGCTAGTTCGCGCTGCCCAGCGACAGCCCCGCATGCTCGCGCAGCGGATGGAAGTGGATCTTGGGGAAGCGCTCCTGCGCCAGCCGCACGTCGTAGGGGCTGGTGCACAGATAGGCCAGGGTGTCGGCCGCATCGTGCGCCAGGCGCATGGGGTAGGCGTTCTCGAATTCGCGCAGCTCGGCGGGCGAGTCGGCCGTGATCCAGCGTGCGCCCGTGTACTGGCAGCCTTCCAGGCGCACGTCGCAGTCGTACTCGGTCTTGAGGCGGTGCTGCACCACTTCGAACTGCAGCTGGCCCACGGCGCCCAGCAGCATGTTGCCGCCGACATCGGGCTTGAAGACCTGGATCGCGCCTTCCTCGCCCAGCTGCATCAGGCCCTGCTGCAGCTGCTTGGTGCGCAGCGGGTTCTTGAGCACCACGGTCATGAACATTTCGGGCGCGAAGAAGGGCAGGCCGGTGAACTGCAGATTGGGGCCGTCGGTGATGGAGTCGCCCAGCTGCACGCCGCCGTGGATGGTGAAGCCGATGATGTCGCCGGCATAGGCTTCGTCGACGGCCTCGCGGCGCTGGCTCATGAAGGTCACGACGGACGTGGGGCGCAGCTCCTTGCCAGTGCGCTGCACCTTCATCTTCATGCCCGGCGTGTACTTGCCGCTGGCCACGCGCACGAAGGCGATGCGGTCGCGGTGGTTGGCATCCATGTTGGCCTGCACCTTGAAGACCACGCCCGAAAAGCTTTCGTCCTCGGGGCGCACGATGCGCTCCTCGCGGTTGCGGTTGACCTCGGCGAAGGCCACGCGCGGGCCGGGTGGGGGCGACATGTCGACCACCGCGTCCAGCACTTCCATCACGCCGAAGTTGTTCACGCCGGAGCCGAAGAACACGGGCGTGAGCTTGCCGGCCAGGAAGGCTTCATGGTCCCACTCGGCCGAGGCGCCCACGGCCAGCTCCATGGATTCCAGCGCGTCGTCGAAGGCCTGGCCAAAGCGCGCGCGCAGCTTGTCGGCCTCGGCCAGCGGGATCACCTCGAAGTCCTGGGGGCGCTTTTCGCTGCCGGCTGTGAAGACCGTCATGCTCTGCGTGCGCAGATTGATGATGCCGCCGAAGCTCTTGCCCTGGCCCACGGGCCAGGTGATGGGGCAGCAGGGCATGCCCAGCTCGCGCTCCACTTCGTCCATGATGTCCAGCGGGTCGCGCACTTCGCGGTCCATCTTGTTGACGAAGGTGATGATGGGCGTGTCGCGCTGGCGGCAGACCTCGATCAGGCGGCGGGTCTGCGCTTCCACGCCGTTGGCCGCATCGATCACCATCAGCGCCGAGTCCACGGCCGTGAGCACGCGGTAGGTGTCTTCCGAGAAGTCCTTGTGGCCGGGGGTGTCGAGCAGGTTGATCACGTGGTCGCGGTAGCTCATCTGCATCACCGACGAGGCCACCGAGATGCCGCGCTGCTTTTCGATCTCCATCCAGTCGGAGGTCGCATGGCGGCTGGCCTTGCGGCCCTTGACGGCGCCGGCGATCTGGATCGCGCCCGAGAACAGCAGCAGCTTTTCGGTCAGCGTGGTCTTGCCCGCGTCCGGGTGGGAAATGATGGCGAAGGTGCGGCGGCGCCGGGTTTCTGAGGCGTATGACACGGTAATGGGTGCGCTTGGTGGCAGGGCGGAGCCGGCCAGTGGAAAAGACGGGGGCCGCGGCGCTGACGGCACGGCAGGCGCTGTGCCGGGGCGTGCCGGAAAGCGGCATGGGCCAGAGGCCGATATTCTAACTTTGGCGGCCCGTTGCTGCCCGGTGGCGCCCTGCGGACCCCATGCGGCCAGGGCCTAAGGCAGGGACTCGCTCCTGTCGGTACGTCTCGTGCCTGCCCTCAGGCCGCGGGGCCGCGGCGCAGCAAATAGATGTCCATGATCCAGCCATGCTGCGCCCGCGCGGCGGCACGCCGGCTGAGAATGCGCGGCGCGGCTTCGGGCAGGGGGCCGTGCTCCAGCAACTGCTGGGGCATGCCCAGGTAGGCGCCCCACCAGATCCGCACCTCGCGCGCCAGCTCGGGCGCCAGCGTGGTGAAGCTGCACTGGCCGTCCAGCATCACCACCAGCGTGTCCGCGCCCGCAGGCCAGCCGTGGTCGCGCAGCTGGCGGCCCGTGGTGACCATGAAGGGCTGGCCGATCTCGTTGACGGCCAGCGCATGGGCGGCCGTCAGGGCCTGCATGGCGGTGATGCCGGCGACCACGGTGACGCGCACGGGCGCGGGCTGCATGCGCGCAGCGATGCGCAGCGTGCTGTCGTAGAGGGAGGGGTCGCCCCAGACCAGCAGGGCCACGCGCAGCGGCGATGCAGGGCCGCCTTCCGGCGGCGGTCCGCTCTCCAGCGCCCGGGCGATGGCCTGCTGCCAGCAGCGGGCGATGGCCGCATGCCACTCGTCGACCTGCTCCAGGTAATCGTCTCCGTGGCTGCGGCGCACCGGCATGTCGAAGCCTGCGATGCGCGGGGCATGCGCGAGCACGGCATCGCACAGCTGGCGGCGCAGCGCGGCCAGCTCGGCCTTGTCCTCGCCCTTGTGCGGCAGCAGTATGAGGTCGGCCGCGTTCATGGCGGCCATGGCCTGGCGCGTGAGATGGTCGGGGTTGCCCGTGCCAATGCCGATCAGGCTCAGCTCCAGGGGCGGCAGGGGGCGGCCTGGCGGGCTCATGCGCGGTCCTCGGGCAGCGGCCTGTCGGTGGCCGTGTCCATTTCGGCGCCCGGCGCGGGAAAGCGCGGCTCCCTGCCCAGGGGGCGGTAGCGGCGGTCGTAGTCCGCGGCGTAGAGGCGGCTTTCGGCAAAGTCCTCGGCCTGCAGGCTGCGCCCCACGAGGATCAGGGCCGTGCGCTCCATGCTGGCGGCCACGGCCCGGGCCAGTTCGCCCACGGTGGTGCGCACCACGGTTTCATCGGGCCAGCTGGCGCGCCAGACGATGGCGGCCGGGCAGTCCGCGCCATAGTGGGGCAGCAGCTCGGACTGCACTTTCCCCGCCACGTGTATGGACAGGTGGATGGCCAGCACGGCGCCGGTGGCGGCAAAGGCGGCCAGGTTCTCGCCCTCGGGCATGGCCGTGGCGCGGCCCGAGGTGCGGGTCAGCACCACCGACTGGCACAGGCCGGGCAGGGTCAGCTCCGCGCCCAGCGTGGCGGCAGCGGCGGCGAAGGAAGGCACGCCGGGCGTGACCGTGTAGGCAATGCCCAGGGCGCGCAGGCGGCGCAGCTGCTCGCCCATGGCCGACCACACCGACAGGTCGCCCGAATGCAGGCGGGCCACGTCCTCGCCGCGGGCCTCGGCGGCGCCGATCTCTTCCATGATCTGCTCCAGGCTCAGCGGCGCGGTGTTGATGATGCGCGCGCCGGGCGGGCAGTGGGCCAGCAGCTCGCGCGGAATCAGGGAGCCTGCATACAGGCACACCGGGCAGCGCGCCATCAGGTCGCGGCCGCGCAGGGTGATGAGGTCGGCGGCGCCAGGTCCGGCGCCTATGAAGTGCACGGTCATTCCGTCGCTCCTTGGGATATGGGGTTGAAGAACGTGTTGACGCTCTCCTCGCGCCATGACAGCGACTTGGCGGGATGGGATGCTGGGGAGCGTCCCCCCGCGCGCCATACCGCAGCCATGGCTGTGCTGTTGCGAGGATTGGCAACGCCGCAGACCGCCCCTGACCCGGGCGGCCGCAAAGCCGCTGTCCCGAAGGGTTGGAGCGAAATCGGGCGATTTCTTCGCGCTGCCTCTTGCCTGCACTCCGGTGCAGGCAGCGAGCGCATCGCTTCGAACGCATTCCGATGGCACTCCAACGCGGCTGCGTAGAGATCGTCAACACGTTCCATGGAGTCGCCGGCGGCCAGCGCGGCCGCCAGCGTGGCGCAGCCGTCCTGGCTCACCAGGCGGGGCAGGATCAGCGTGGCGCCGGGGCCGGCGGCGGCCAGGGCCGCGGCCTCGGCCACGCTGCCCGTGCCGTAGCGCACCTGCAGGCGCGCAGAGTGCGTGGCCACGGCCTGGCCCGGCAGTTGCGCCGGCGCAATGGGTACCAGAAGGGCCTCGAAGGGCAGTTGCGCCAGCCAGTTGTGCAGCGCGGGGTGCGCGGCCTTGGCCTGCAGCACGGCGGCTGCGGCAAAAGCCGGACAGGCCAGCCGCTGCGAGGCCTGCAGCCACAGGCCCTGCAGGCTGTGGGAGGTGGCGCTGGCGCGCAGCCCCAGGCCCAGGACGATGCGGGCGGTCTGCCCATGCGGTATCTGCGGCTGCGGCCCGGCGCCGTGGGAGGGAGGCTGCAAACTCATCGCTGCCAGACCCATTGCACCAGCGGCCGCGCGGCCTTCCAGCTGTGCAGGCGGCCCAGGGGCTCCACGCTGGATAGCTCCAGACGCAGCAGCTGGCCGCCATGCCTGCCGTGCAGCTGCACCAGCAAGGCCTGGGTTTCCAGCGTCACGGCATTGACGACCAGGCGGCAGCCGGGCGGCATGCATGCCTGCAGCGCCTCGAAGAGAACGGCGTCGAAGCCGCCGCCCACGAAGACCGCCTGCGGGACGGCATGCGTTCCGGGCCAGGTCTGCACCAGCTGCAAGGCCTGCAGCGCCTGGCCGTGGACGATGTGCAGGGCCTGCTGCAGTCCGAAGCGCCCGGCGTTGCGGCGTATGTTGTCCACCCGCGCGGCGTGCTGCTCCACGGCCACGGCCTGGCCGCCCGCAAGGCACCATTCCACGGACACCGAGCCCGAGCCGGCGCCCAGGTCCCACAGGCACTGGCCGCGCCGCGGGGCCAGAGCGGCCAGCGTCATGGCGCGCACGGGCGCCTTGGTGATCTGGCCGTCGTGCGCATACCAGCTGTCGGGCCGCCCGGGCGTGGCGGGCAGGCCGGCCTGTCCGTCGCTGCCGCGCGCCAGCAGGGCCACGCAGACCGGTGCCTGTGCGGGCTGCAGGGCCAGTGCGTCGCCTGCCTGCCCGGCGGTGAACATGCGGCAGCGCTCCTGCGGGCCGCCCACGGATTCCATCACCCACAGCGTGCTCGCGCCCCAGCCTTCCTCCTGCAGCCAGCGCGCCAGGGCGGCGGCGGCGTCGCCATCGCGCAGCAGCACGATGAGCTGGCGCTCCCGGCCCAGGCGCGGCAGCACCTGCTCCATGGGGCTGGCATGCAGGCCCAGGCAGTCGGTGTTTTCCAGGCGCCAGCCCAGGCGTGCCGCGACCAGCGAGAATGTGGAGGCCTGGGCATGGCAGCGCCATTCGTGGGGCTCGAGCCGCCTGGCCAGGCTGCCGCCTGCGCCGAACCAGAACGGATCGCCGGAGGCCAGGACCGCGACCGGTTGTCCGCGCAGCGCCAGCACGGGCGCCGCATCGAAGGGCACGGGCCAGGGCCGGCCGCGTTCGCCGGCCTGGGCCAGCGCCAGGTGGCGGGGGGCGCCGAACACGGTGTGCGCGGCGTCCAGCGCGCGGCGTGCGGCCGCGTTCAGGCCTTGCAGCCCGTCTTCATTCATTCCGATCAAGGTCAGCCACGGATCAGCCATGACACATGTTCTCCTGCTGGGCGGCACCAGCGACGCCAGCCAGTTGGCCCGGGCCCTGCACGGCGCGGCCGTGCGGGCCGTGTTTTCCTATGCGGGCGCGACCCGCAACCCCGTGGCCCAGCCCCTGCCCACGCGCAGCGGCGGCTTTGGCGGTGCCGCGGGGCTGGCGCGGTTCATCCGGGAGCACGGCATCACCCATGTGGTCGATGCCACGCATCCGTTTGCCGCCCAGATGAGCCGCAATGCCTGCGAGGCCTGCGCCCTCACGGGCACGCCGCTGATCGCGCTGGAGCGCGCACCCTGGCAGGCCGGCGAGGGCGACCGCTGGATCTGCGTGCCCGACATGGAGGCCGCGGCGCTTGCCCTGCCGGTCCGGGCCGCGAAGGTCTTTCTGTCCGTGGGACGCAAGCAGCTCGCGGCGTTCGCGGCGCAGCGGCAGCACCGCTACCTGCTGCGCGTGGTGGATGCGCCCGGGCCGGGCGAGCTGCCGCTGGACGGTGCCACGGTCCTGGTGGAGCGCGGCCCGTTCAGCGCCGCGCATGACAGGGCCTTGCTCGAGGCGCACGGCATCGAGTGGCTGGTCACCAAGAATGCGGGCGGCGAGGCCACGCGCGGCAAGCTGGACGCGGCGCGGGACCTGGGCCTGACGGTCGTCATGGTGCAGCGGCCCGCGCTGCCGCAGCGCCTGCGCACGGGCAGCGCGGGCGAAGTCCTGCACTGGATTGCTCATGGCGCGCTGCCGGCGGCCGCCGGGGCAGGGGACTCCAGGGCATAGGAGCGCGGCGTATACACCCAGGGGCCGACGCGGCGCGTGGTGCTGCTGCCGACCAGCACCACGGTGCGCATGTCGGCCATGTCCGGGTGGGCGTCCTGCAGGCTGCAGACCTGCAGCGATTCCTGGGGCGTGGAGACGGCGCGCGCAAAGACCAGCAGGCGCTGGGGCTCGCAGTGGCTGCGCAGCAGCTGCAACAGGCGCACAAAGCCTTCGGGGCGGCTGCGCGAGCGCGGGTTGTAGAAGGCCATGGCGAAGTCGGCTTCGGCGGCCAGCTGCACGCGCCTGGCGATCACGGGCCAGGGCTTGAGGTTGTCCGAGAGATTGATGCAGCAGAAGTCATGGCCCAGCGGCGCACCGGCGCGCGCGGCGGCGGCCAGCATGGCCGTGATGCCGGGAAGCACCTGCACGTCCAGCGCGTGCCATGCGGCCGCCTGCTGCGGCGTGGCCCGCTCCATGGCTTCGAAGACGGCGCTGGCCATGGCGAAGACGCCCGGGTCGCCCGAGGACACGACGACCACCTGGCGTCCCTGGGCCGCAAGCTCCAGGGCCAGGCGCGCGCGCTCCAGCTCCACGCGGTTGTCCGAGGCATGAAAGCCGATGGACGGCGGCGCGCCGCCCTGCGCCTGCAGCAGGGCGCGGGCCCGCTCCACATAGGGCAGGTAGCCGATCACATCGCTGGCCTGGCGCAGGGCGCCGGCCGCCTCGGACGTGACCTGGGACAGCGCGCCCGGGCCCAGGCCGGCAATCGTCAGGCGGCCCTGCCGGATGGGGGAGGCCGTCACCATGCGGCCTCCGGACGGCGGCCCTGGCCGTGCACCAGCACGATGGCGAAGTAGGGACAGACCTCGTCCCCCACCTCGCTCAGCCTGGCCACCTGCTGGGCGGCCGTGGTGCCGTTCTGCACCAGCCAGGCGGCATCGGCGCGGCCGCAGCGCTGCAGCGCGCGGCGGATGCGCGGCAGGTTGCGGCCCACCTTCATCACCACCAGGGCTTCGGCGGCCTGCATGCGCCGCACCAGTTCGTCCTCGGGCAGCGTGCCGGTCATGACGCTGAGCACATCGTCGCCCCAGGTGATGGGCAGGCCCGTCGCGTGCCAGCAGCCCACCATGCCGGGGATGCCGGGAACGACCTCCAGCCGCACGTCGCCCCGCTCCCTGAGCCGCATGTACAGGTGCATGAAGGAGCCGTAGAGGAAGGGGTCGCCCTCGCACAGCACGATGACCTGCTCGTGCCGTGCCAGCTCGGCCAGCCGCAGGCACCAGTCGTCGTAGAACCGGGACAGCAGCTCGACGTAGGCCTCGCTTTCCACGGGCAGTTCGGTGGTCACCGGGTATTCCATCGCGTACTCGGCGGCCCCCTCGGCCAGCATGCCCTGCACGGCTTGGCGGGCCTTGCCGGGACGCCCCTTCTTGCGGAAGAAGGCCACATGGCGCGCTTGGCGCACGAGGCGGTCGGCCTTGACGCTCATGAGATCGGGGTCTCCAGGGCCCAGGCCCACGCAGACGATGCCGGCGGTCGCGGCGTGCTCGGGCTTACTCTGCATGGCTGGCGAGTGCGTTGACTGCGGCCACGGTCATGGCCGAGCCGCCCAGGCGGCCGCGCACGATCATGGCGGGCGCGGGCAGGTCCTGCATCAGCGCCTCCTTGGATTCCGCCGCGCCGATGAAGCCCACGGGGCAGCCGATGATGGCCGCGGGCCGCGGGCAGCCGGGCTGCTGCAGCATGTTGAGCAGATGGAACAAGGCCGTGGGCGCGTTGCCGATGGCCACCACCGCGCCCTCCAGGTGGGGGCGCCACAGCTCCAACGCCGCGGCGCTGCGCGTGGTCTGCAGGCGCTGGGCGAGTTCGGCCACGCCGGGCTCGTGCAGGGTGCAGATCACGGGATTGCCCGCAGGCAGGCGCGAGCGCGTGATGCCTTCGCTGACCATGCGCACATCGCACAGCACGGGCGCGCCGGCCTGCAGGGCGCGCTGGCCGGCCGCGGCCAGTTCCCCGGAAAACTGCACATGGGGCGCCAGCTCCACCATGCCGGCGGCATGGATCATGCGGACCACCACGCGTTCCTCGTCAGGGGTGAAGCGGGTCAGGTCGGCTTCGCGGCGTATGGTGGCAAAGGACTGGCGATAGATTTCGGCGCCATTGGTTTCGTAGACGTGAGCCATTCGATCTTTTCGGAGAACAGGCGGGGATTGTCGCGCAGGGCGCAGGCTTCCAGCTCCTGCTGCGCCACGTCGCGTGCCGTGCCGTTTTGCACCACGGCGAACGAGGCGGTAGGCGTTCCGTCGGCCGCCGTGCCGGCCTGGGCCCGCAGGGTGATGTCGGCGGGGCGTTGCCGGGCGCAGCCCTTGGCGCAGCCGGAGACATGCAGCAGGGCGCCGGGCGGCACCTGGGGCGCGAGCTGCAAGGCCAGGTCCAGGGTGGGCGCCAGCGCCTGGCTGCAGCCCGGTGCGCCCGTGCAGGCGCATACCCGCAGGCGCGCGTCGCCGGCATCGGTGATCCATTCCCGGGCATCGTCCAGTCCGGCCTGCCTGAGCGCAGCAGGGGACCAGGCGCGGCCTTCGATCAGCAGCATCCGCCACGGCGTGATGCGCAGATGGGGCGCCTGCCCGTCCCGCGCCCGGGTATCCCGCAGCACCCGCGCCAGCCGGGACAGGGCGTTGGCGGACAGCCGCCCCAGCGGCGCGCCGGCCAGCAGGCCCGGATAGGGGCCGTCCGGGCCTTGCCGACCCGGAGCCGGATCAGGTGCCGATGGCATGCAGAAGGCGGCGTCCTCCAAAGCCTGCAGGCTGGCGCCTGCCGGCAACTGCCAGTCGGGCAGCCGGTGATGGGCGGCCTGGTATTGCGCCAGCAGGCTGGCCATGCGGCCCGGGTGCAGGCCCTGCGCCTTGCGTGTGCGGGCCTGGTCCGCGCACCAGCGCGCCAGCTCCAGGGCCGCGGCAATGGCGGCCGGCAGCGTGCTTGCGGCCAGCAGCCGGGGCAGGCCCTGGACCAGAAGCTGCCAGCGGTGCCCCGTGCCGGCGGGCAGGCATAGCAGGCGGATGTCCGCGGGCACGCCGGCAAGCGCCCGGTGGCCGCGTCCTGCGACCAGCCAGCCGAATTTCGCGGGCAGCCCTTGCAGTGCGGCCTGTGCTTCAGGCTGAAAAAGTGCGGCCTCCAGGGCCTGGGCTGTCTCGCGCACGCCGTCGCCGGGCTGCCACAGGGGATCGAGCACGATGGTGCGCAGGCTTTCGCGGCGCGCATCGGCGTCCAGCAGTCCGCAGTCGGCCAGGATATCGAGCACTGCGGCATGGCGGGCGGGCGAAATGCCGCGCAGCTGCACATTGGCCCGGCTGGACAGCTCCAGCACGCCGCTGCCGTGCACACGGGCCAGCTCGGCCAGCTGCAGTGCCTGGCCGGCGCTCAGCCTTCCCTGGGGCGGGCGCACGCGCACCACCAGGCCGTCGCCGGAGGCCATGGGTTGCCAGGCGCCGGGGCACCAGCCTTTGATCTGGGGAGCAGGGGTCACGATGGGGTGTCAGGCATTGCGCACAGGACGAGACTGTAACGGCTGGCACTGCGCGGCCACGCGCCAAACAACCCGCAGCCAGCCAGGCAGGCCTGTGCGGCGCACAATCGCGCGGTCAGCTGATTGCCTCTTGCCATGAACCGCGCCACGCCGGATGTGACTCCTTCTTCCCAGCCCGCCACCGGGACCGCCAGTGCCTTGCCGGTCTGGATACGGCGCGGCACGCCCGAATACCGGCGCGTGAGCCTGGCCCTGTTCCTGGCCGGCTTTGCCACGTTCTCGCTGCTGTACTGCGTGCAGCCGCTGCTGCCCGAGCTGGCCGTCACCTTTGCCGTGAGCCCGGCGCAGAGCGCGCTGGCGCTGTCGGTCTCCACGGCCTGCCTGGCGGTCTCCATCGTGCTGGCCGGGGCGCTGTCCGAAGGGCTGGGGCGGCGCAAGCTGATGTTCATCTCCATGGCGCTGGCGGCCGTATGCAATCTGGCGGCCTCCTATCTGCCGCAGTGGCATGCGCTGCTGGCGGCGCGCGCGCTCGAAGGCATCCTGCTGGGCGGCGTGCCGGCCGTGGCCATGGCCTATCTGTCCGAGGAGATAGACCCCAAGGGGCTGGGCTTTGCCATGGGCCTTTATGTGGGCGGCACGGCCCTGGGCGGCATGCTGGGCCGCGTGGGCATGAGCGCCATGACGGAATTCTGGGGCTGGCGCCACGCGCTGGCCCTGCTATCGGCGATCGATCTGGCTGCGGCGCTGGGCTTTGCCTGGTTGCTGCCCCCTTCGCGCAACTTCGTGCGCCGCGCAGGCCTGGGCGCCCGCCATCACCTGCAGGCCTGGGGGCGGCATCTGCGCCATCCGGGGCTGCGCCTGTTGTTCCTGGTCGCCTTCGGCCTGATGGGCGTGTTCGTCAGCGTCTACAACTACGCGGGCTTTCTGCTGGGCGGCGCGCCATACCACATGAGCCAGCTGCAGATCAGCCATGTCTTCTATGCCTATCTGTTCGGCATCGTGGCCTCGCCCGTGGCCGGCGCGCTGGCCGACCGGCTGGGGCGCGGGCCGGTGCTGGTCGCAGGCACGCTGCTCATGGCCGCCGGCGTGGCATTGACCCTGCTGCCCGCCTTCGCGGCCATCGTGGCCGGCATCGTGCTGATGACGGCGGGCTTCTTCGTCGCCCACTCCGTGGCCAGCGGCTGGGTCGGGCGGCTGGCCGCCCAGGCCAAGGGCCATGCTTCCTCGCTCTATCTCTGGGGCTACTACATGGGCTCCAGCGTGCTGGGCGCCGGCGTCGGCTGGTTCTGGGGGCGCTGGGGATGGAACGGGGTCGGCCTGGTCTCGCTGGCGGTGCTGGCGCTGGTCGCGGCCCTGGCCGGGCGTGTGCAGGCCTCGGGCAAGCCCTTATAATCGGCGCTTATCCGAGGAGCGTTGCAGCGTCCCCATCAGGCGGGGCGTGAGGCTCGGACCCGACACTCGCAACGACGCTCACCCACGCTTTCTGTGCGGTGCGGCGCTTTTTCCCCTCCTGCTGCAGAGCGTGGACCGTTTCCAAGTTTGTTCCGAGCAGGAGTTTTCATGAGCAATACCCAAGACCGCGCGATCGCCGACATTTCCCTGGCCGACTGGGGCCGCAAGGAAATCCGCATCGCCGAAACCGAAATGCCCGGCCTGATGGCCGTGCGCGAGGAATTCGCCGCCGCCCAGCCGCTCAAGGGCGCGCGCATCACAGGCTCGCTGCACATGACCATCCAGACCGCCGTGCTGATCGAGACGCTGACGGCTCTGGGCGCGCAGGTGCGCTGGGCCTCGTGCAACATCTTCTCCACGCAGGACCATGCCGCGGCGGCGATTGCCGAGACCGGCGTGCCCGTGTTCGCCATCAAGGGCGAGTCGCTCAAGGACTACTGGGACTACACCCACCGCATCTTCGAGTTCGGCGCCAAGGGCACCGAAGGCGAAGGCCCGAACATGATCCTGGACGACGGCGGCGATGCCACCATGCTCATGCACCTGGGCATGCGCGCCGAGAAGGACCTGTCCGTGCTGGCCAGCCCGACCAGCGAGGAAGAGAAGATCGTCTTCGCCGCCATCAAGGCCAAGCTGGCCGAGGACCCGACCTGGTACAGCCGCAAGAGCGCCCAGATCATCGGCGTGACCGAGGAAACCACGACCGGCGTGCACCGCCTCAACGAGATGTCGGCCAAGGGCACGCTCAAGTTCCGCGCCATCAACGTCAACGACTCGGTGACCAAGAGCAAGTTCGACAACCTGTACGGCTGCCGCGAGTCGCTGGTGGACGGCATCAAGCGCGCCACCGACGTGATGATCGCCGGCAAGGTGGCCGTGGTGGCCGGCTACGGCGACGTGGGCAAGGGCTGCGCCCAGGCCCTGCGCGCGCTCAGCGCCCAGGTGTGGGTGACCGAGATCGACCCCATCAACGCCCTGCAGGCCGCGATGGAGGGCTACCGCGTGGTGACCATGGAGTATGCCGCCGACAAGTGCGACATCTTCGTGACCACCACCGGCAACCGCGACATCATCCGCCACGAGCACATGGTGGCCATGAAGAACGAGGCCATCGTCTGCAACATCGGCCACTTCGACAACGAGATCGACGTGGCGTCGATCGAGAAGTACGAGTGGGAAGAGATCAAGCCCCAGGTCGACCACATCACCTTCCCCGACGGCAAGAAGATCATCCTGCTGGCCAAGGGCCGCCTGGTGAACCTGGGCTGCGCCACCGGCCACCCCAGCTTCGTGATGAGCAACTCCTTCGCCAACCAGACGCTGGCGCAGATCGAGCTGTTCACGCGCCCCGACGCCTACCAGGTCGGCAAGGTCTACGTGCTGCCCAAGATCCTGGACGAGAAGGTCGCCCGCCTGCACCTGAAGAAGGTCGGTGCCCAGCTGACCGAGCTGACCCAGGCCCAGGCCGACTACATCGGCGTGAAGAAGGAAGGCCCTTACAAGCCCGACACCTACCGCTACTGATCCTTGATCGGTTCCGGTGCGCAAGCTTTGTAGCAGCTTGCGCACGGCCTGCCTTGTCTTGCGATGTATTTCCAGCGGAAATGCAGGGCAGGCAGGCGCAAGCTGCTGCAATAAACAAAGCATAAGCTGGGCGGCCGCCGCTGGCGGCCCCGGCCCTGGTTGATCTCTAAGGAAGCGACGCGATGCGCGCAGATGTGTTTTTGGTGGAAGCCGGCCATGCCTCCACCCGTTCCCAGGCCCAGCGCCTGATTGCCTCGGGCGTCGAATGGCGGCTCACGCCGCTGGCGCCCTGGAAGAAGGTGGCCAAGAACGGCGACGACATCCCGGCCGGCGCCGAGCTGCAGCTGCTCGATGCGGCCGAGGCCAAGTACATCTCGCGCGGCGGCCTGAAGCTCGAGGGCGCGCTGGCGGCCACGGGCCTCAAGGTCGCGGGCCTGCGCTGCCTGGACGTGGGCCAGAGCACCGGCGGCTTCACCGACTGCCTGCTGCAGCAGGGCGCGGCGCAGGTGATCGGCGTGGACGTGGGCCACGGCCAGCTGCACGAAAGGCTGCGCGCCGATGTGCGCGTGATCTGCGTGGAAGGCCTGAACGCCCGCGCCATGACCGCAGAGAGCCTGCAGGATGCCTGCGAGGAAGTGCTGTCCGAGCGCTGGGAGGAAGACCCCGAAGACAACGATACCCAGCCCGTCGCGCCCTATGCATGGATGCGCAACGGCGGCGTGGTCGACGAGGACTACGACGACAGCGACGACGCCAAGGAGCAGGACATCGAGAACTTCAAGCTCGAGCGTGCCAGCAAGGCCCGGGCGCGCGAAGAGGGCGCTGTGGCCACCGAGCGCCGCCGCAAGGCCGAGTTCGCCGACGTGGACGTGACGCCCGAGTTCGACTTCGTCACGGGCGACGTGTCCTTCATCTCGCTCACGCTGGTGCTGCCCGCGGTCACGCGGCTGCTCAAGCCGCACGGCCATCTGCTGATGCTGGTCAAGCCGCAGTTCGAGCTGCAGCCGGGCCAGGTGGGCAAGGGCGGCATCGTGCGCGATGCGGCGCTGTATGCCGAGGTGGAGCAGCGCATCCGCGCATGCCTGGCCGAACAGGGCCTGAAGGTGCTGCAGTGGCTGGATTCGCCCATTGAGGGCGGCGACGGCAACCATGAATTCTTCGTCCATGCCCAGCAGGGCGCCGAGGTGAAGCCGGCCCAGGCGCCGGCCGAGGAGGAGGCTCCCGCAAAGCCTGCAGCCAAGCGCGTGTCCCGCACCGTGCTGCGCGAGCAGCGCAACGAGCGTGTGATCAACGAGGACCCGGAAGGCGCCAGCTTCGGCCAGCCCGGACCTGCACGCCCCAAGCAGAAGAAACGCAACGAGCGCTGAGCGCCGCCGGCACGGCCTGTGCCCTCGGGCACCGTGCCGCCCCGTACCCGATCCAGAGACCAATCCGCCATGAGCTTCCCGATCAGCTTCGAGTTTTTCCCGACCAAGACGCCCGAAGGCGCGGCCAAGCATGTGAACGTGCGCCAGCAGCTGTATGCGCGCAAGCCCGAGTTCTGCTCGGTCACCTATGGCGCCGGCGGCTCCACCCAGGCCGGCACCTTCACC
The DNA here is from genome assembly GCF_040187735.1 of Comamonas sp. w2-DMI. Taxonomy (NCBI): domain Bacteria; kingdom Pseudomonadati; phylum Pseudomonadota; class Betaproteobacteria; order Burkholderiales; family Comamonadaceae; genus Comamonas; species Comamonas sp. w2-DMI. The sequence continues at coordinate 78,586 of NZ_JBANEL010000001.1, forward strand.
ATGGTGCGCGACATCCAGAACGAAGGCGTGAGCGCGGCCTCGCACTTTTCCTGCATCGGCGCCACGCACGACAAGGTGCGCGAGGAACTGACGCAGCTCAAGGCCATGGGCGTCAAGCGCATCGTGGCCCTGCGCGGCGACCTGCCCAGCGGATACGGCCTGGGCGGCGAGTTCCAGTACGCCAGCGATCTGGTCGCCTTCGTGCGCCGGGAATTCGGCGACTGGTTCCACATCGAAGTGGCCGCCTATCCCGAAAGCCACCCCCAGGCCAAATCCCCACGCGCCGATCTGGAGGCATTTGTTGCTAAAGTACGCGCTGGCGCTGATTCCGCCATTACCCAATACTTCTACAATGCCGACGCGTATTACCGCTTTGTGGAAGATGTGCAGGGCCTGGGCCTTGAGGTTCCCGTCGTGCCGGGAATCATGCCCATCACCAGCTCTACACAGCTGATGCGCTTCTCGGACGCCTGCGGCGCCGAGATCCCGCGCTGGATTCGCCTGCGGCTGCAGGCGTTCGGAGATGACACGGCATCCATTCGTGCGTTCGGCCTGGATGTGGTGACCCATCTATGCGAGCAGTTGCGCAGCCAGGGCGCTCCCGGGCTGCACTTCTATACGATGAACCAGAGCGTCGCCACTCTGGAGATCTGCGACCGTCTGGGCCTGTAAGCATTCTTGCGCAGGCCCTCGGGGCAGTCTTGGGCGGCACTCACTTGAGCTATCAAGGAGATTCCGCCCATGCATTCGCAACCCCCGCATCGGCGCTGTTGCCAATGGCTGTTCCTGGCGTGCATGTCGGTCGTGCTGGTCGGTTGCGCACCCACCCCGGAAGCGGCCGATGGCGAGGGCCCGGCCCTGGTGAGCAACTCGGCCGAGCTCAAGTCCTCGACCACGTTGTCCAGGACCGCACGGCCCGACGCCTATGCGCGCAGCAACTACCGCGAAAAAGGCCTGGGCATCCGCGCCAACAAGCCCGCTCCCTCGGATGACAGCGACACCCCCGAGGACGCCAACAAATACGATCTCAACCCGCCGCGCGAGAGCGACCAGCAGGGCCTGGCCTCCTGGTATGGTGAGCAGTTCCATGGCCGCAAGACCGCCAGCGGCGAACGCTTCGACAGCTCGGATTTCACCGCCGCCCACCGCAGCCTGCCGTTCGGCAGCCGTGTCTGCGTGCGCAGCTCGGTCACCGGCAAGAGCGTGATCGTGCGCATCAACGACCGCGGCCCCTTCGCACCCGGCCGGGTCATCGACCTGAGCAAGGCCGCCGCTCAGGAGCTGGGCATGCTGGGCCTGGGCATCAAGCCCGTGGAGCTGTGGCAGCTCGACGAGGACGAGGACGAATGCCCGACCCGGCTCACGGCCTCGGGCAAGAAGCGCCATCCCAGCGCGGTGGCCGGCGCTGCGGCCGCCAAGGTGCGCTCGGCATCGGCTTCCAAGCCGGCGCGCAAGGTCTCGCAGACCGCCAGGCGCGGCCACTGAGCTTCTCCCGGAGACGGCCGGCAAGAGCCCCAGGCGGCCGCACTGCGCCGCAGCAGGGCGGCTCCAGCCAAGGCCGTCGTCCCCTTGCGGGAGGGTTCGAAGCACCCCAAGGGCAAGAATGTCTACCCGCCAGACTCCAGCGTATAGGCCGCATTGCTGTCCTGGCCCAGCAGCTTGACGAGCTGGGGCATGGCCGGCTTGAGCTGGTCCTTGAGGTTGTACGGGGGGTTGATCAGGAACATGCCGCTGGCGGGCAGGCCGCCGCGCTCGGAGGTCTTGTTGCTCTTGACCGTCAAGGTCGCATGCAGCCAGCTCTTGCCGGCCTTGGTGGCCATGGTCTTGAGGCGCTTGGGCAGGTCGTGGGCCTCGGGGCGCGGAATGATGGGATACCAGATGGCATAGGTGCCGGTGGGAAAGCGCTTGAGGCTGTCCGTCACCATGTCCAGCACGCGGCCGTAGTCGCTCTTGAGTTCATAGCTGGGATCGCACAGCAGCAGCGCGCGGCGCGACGGCGGGGGCAGGAACTTCTTCACGCCCTCGAAGCCGTCCTCATGCAGCACCGCGACCTGCCGGCCCACTTCCAGCTGCGCCAGGTTGCCGGTCAGCGAGCGCATGTCGGTGGGGTGCAGCTCGAAGGCCTTGAGCCGGTCGTGGCCGCGCAGCAGCGACTGGGTGATGAAAGGCGAGCCCGGATAGTTGCGCACGCTGCTGCCCTGGTTGAAGGAGCGCACCTTTTCCATATAGGCCTGCAGCACCGGCGCCAGTTCGGCCGGGGAGGCCTCGGCCAGGCGCAGCACGCCTTCGCTGGCTTCGCCGCTCTTGCTCGCGTAGTCGCCGTCCAGGCGGTACAGGCCGGCACCGCCATGGGTGTCCAGCACCATGAGGGCGGCCTCCTTCTGCGTGAGGTATTGCACGGTGGCAATCAGCACGGTGTGTTTGAGCACATCGGCATGGTTGCCGGCATGGAAGGCGTGGCGGTAGCTGAACATACAAGTGGGATGGTAACCAGCCGGGCAGGGCGCATGAAGGCCTCGATGCCCTTGGCGGCTGAAAGGTTGTCCGGCCCGCTCGCCCGGTGGCGAGAGGCCGCTAAACCCCTGTTTGCAACAAGGGGTGCAAGAAAAAAGCCAGAAAACGGATGCTTTTGTATAATGGCGGGCTTCGCAGCGATTTTATGGGTCCCGCGGCGAAGTCTTGGGCCGAGTGTAAGCCGGCCCGGGAAACCCCGCCTAAGAGGCTTCCTTTAAAAGATCCGTCTTTTTCAAGAAGAAGCACCGACCGCGGAAAAGGATCCGCCAAACCCTCTGAAAGAGAAAACTCATGTCTACATTCAGCGCAAAGCCCGCTGAGGTGCAACACGAGTGGTTTGTGATTGACGCCACCGACAAGGTGCTCGGACGTGTCGCCAGCGAAGTGGCACTCCGTCTGCGCGGCAAGCACAAGGCCATTTACACACCTCACGTTGACACCGGCGACTACATCGTCATCATCAACGCCTCCAAGCTCAAGGTCACTGGCACCAAGAACCTGGACAAGGTGTACTACCGTCACTCCGGTTTCCCCGGCGGCATCACTGCCACCAACTTCCGCGACCTGCAGGCTAAGTTCCCTGGCCGTGCTCTGGAAAAGGCCGTCAAGGGCATGCTGCCCAAGGGTCCCCTGGGCTACGCCATGATCAAGAAGCTGAAGGTGTACGGCGGTGCCGAGCACCCCCATACCGCACAGCAGCCCAAGGCTCTGGAAATCTAAGGAGAGCTAGATGATTGGTGATTGGAACAATGGCACCGGCCGTCGCAAGTCCAGCGTCGCCCGCGTGTTTCTGAAGAAGGGCTCCGGCAAGATCACTGTGAATGGCAAGGACATTCAGCAGTACTTCGGCCGCGAAACCTCCATCATGATCGCGAAGCAGCCCCTGGTGCTGACTGGCAACGTCGAGACCTTCGACATCCAGATCAACGTCCACGGTGGTGGTGAATCCGGCCAGGCTGGCGCTGCCCGCCACGGCATCACCCGCGCTCTGATCGACTACGACGCAGCGCTCAAGCCCGTCCTGAGCCAAGCCGGTTTCGTGACCCGCGACGCCCGCGAAGTCGAGCGTAAGAAGGTCGGTCTGCACTCCGCACGCCGCGCCAAGCAGTTCTCCAAGCGTTAATCGCTTGCCCTGCGAGAAAGGCCCTTTGGGGCCTTTCCCCAAAAGCCGCCTGGAACGCAAGTTCCGGCGGCTTTTTTGTTTCAGAGCATCCACTGTCCGTCGCGGGCTGCGACGTGGCCGTTGGCAATGACCAGCGAGCGGGGCGGCCTGGCGCAGACGGCGTGGGCAATGCCTTGCGCGGGCACCAGCACCAGGTCGGCGCGGCAGCCGGGTGCGAGGCCGTAGCTGGCAAAGCCGCAGACCTCGGCCCCGGCCCGGGTCACGCAGTGCAGGGCCTGCGCGATCTCGTCGTCGCGGCGCAGGTTGTAGCGCATGCCGATGAACATGGCGCGTTCCAGCATGTCGGGCCGCCCGTAGGGCGACCAGGTGTCGCGGATGCCGTCGTTGCCGCCGGCCACGCGCACGCCGGCCGCCAGGCAGGCAAGCAGCGGCGGCACGGAGCGCGACGGCGAGGCGCTGGTGATGAGCGTGACGCCCAGCCGGGCCATGCGGGCCAGCAGGGCATCGCGCGCCGGTGGCGCCAGATCGCCCAGGCAGAAGCCGTGGCTGATGGCCACGCGGCCCTGCAGGCCGTGGGCCTCGGTGCGGTCCAGGATCAGCTTCAGCGAGAACGCGCCCATGTCGCCGGCTTCGTGCAGGTGGATGTCCAGCGGCTTGTCGTGGCGCTCGGCGATGCCGAACAGCACGTCGAGCGAGCGCACCGGGTCTTCGTCGATGGCGCAGGGGTCCAGCCCGCCCAGCACGTCGGCGCCCAGTGCCAGGGCCTCGTCCAGCAACTGCGCCGTGCCCGGGCGCTTCAGCAGGCCCGACTGCGGGAAGGCCACGATCTGGATCTCCTGCCAGGGCGCCATGGTCTGGCGGGTCTGCAGCACGCCTTCCACATGCCTCAGGCCGATCTCGGTATCGACGTCGGCATGGCTGCGGATGCGCGTGGTGCCCTGGGCCAGGAATTCGCGGGCCAGGGCCAGCGACTGCGCGGCGCTGTCGTGCCCGGTCTGCGCCCGGTAGGCGCGCTCGTTCTCGATGCGGTCGATGAGCTGGTTGCCGACCTCGTTGCGGTACCAGTCCAGGTTCCACAGCGTCTTGTCCAGATGGGTATGGGACTCGACCAGGCCGGGCAGCAGCAGCTGGCCCTGGCCGTCGATGGGCTGCACGCCTGGCGGGGCCGCCAGTGCCCGCCCGATGCGGGTGATGCGGCCTTGTTCAATCAGTACATCGCAGATTGCTTCGCCCATGGGGCGGACGTTCTGCAGCAGCAGGTCGGGAGTGTTCATTTGCATTTCCTGTAATGGCCGTGCCGGGGACGGCCCCACTGTTCACCGCACCGCGCCGATTTCGGGCCTGGCGACCTGTCGCACCTTCTGCACGTCGGCCTGGATCAGGCGCTCGAATTCGGCCGGAGTGCCGCCCGCATGTTCGATGCAGGCCTGGTCGAGCTTGTCGGCCACCGGAGACTCATGGAGCACGGCATTGATCTCCTGGTTGAGGCGGGCGACCACGGCATCGGGCACGGCTTTCGGCGCGAAGATCCCGGTCCAGATGCCGAAGTCGTAGCCGGCCAGGGCCTTGGCGGAGGACAAGGCCGGCACGCCGGCCAGCACGGCGCACGAGGTCCTGGACGTGGTGCCTATGGGCTTGACCTTGCCTTCCTTCAGATAGCCGAGTATGGATGGCACCATGAAAAAGCCGTAGTCCACATTGCCGCCGACGATGTCCGTGAGCATGGGCACGGCGCCCTTGTACGGCACGTGCTGCAGCGAGACATGGGCCTGCTGGTTGATCAGCGCGCCGGCAATGTGCAAGGCGGTGCCGGTGCCCGAGGAGGCGTAGTTCTCCTGCCCCGGGTGGGACCTGGCGCGCGCGAGCATGGCGTCCACCGTGGTGGCTGGAGTCCGGGGGCCGGCTACCAGCACCATGGGCATGACGCCGACCAGCGTCACGGCGCGCAGATCCCTGGCGCCGTCGTAGGCAATGGCATTGTTGAAATGGCGCGACAGGATGACCTCGCTGCTGGAGCCCAGGAAGATGGTGTAGCCGTCGGGGCGTGCGCGCACCACCTTCTGCGCGGCGATGCTGCCGCCGGCGCCGGCCACGTTGTCCACGATCACCGGCACGCCCAGGCGCCGCGCCAGCGGTTCGGCGATCGTGCGCGCCAGGATGTCGGCTGATCCGCCCGCCGTGAAGCCGACCACCATGGTGACGGGCCGTTCCGGCCAGGCGGCATGCGCAAGCAGGCAGGCGCCGGCCAGCGGCAGGGACAGCAATGTCTTGGAAAGGTGGAAGGTCTGCGCCATGCGGGTCTCGCTGGATATGGGGGTCTGTGCAGTATCGGGGGCAAGGCGGCTGCGCACAGGCAACCGCAGCGGAAAACTCTATCGCCGGCGCCGGTGCAATGGCTGCGGCGGCTATCCCGCAGGAGACAGGCGCCGGCCCTCCGGGCAGCGCTGTTCAATGCCCTTACTGCAGTCGCCGTCTCGTCTGCGCGCCGCTGCATGCCTGGGGTGCATGCAGTAGCATGTGGGCAGTTTTGACCTATCCCCCGGAGTTATCGCCATGAGTGATGTTGCAGAAACCCCCGTGACGGAAATGCCTGCGCCCATCGTCTTCACCGACAGCGCTGCCGCCAAGGTGGCGGATCTGATTGCCGAAGAGGGCAATCCCGATCTGAAGCTGCGCGTGTTCGTGCAGGGCGGCGGCTGCTCGGGCTTCCAGTACGGCTTCACCTTCGACGAGATCACCAACGAGGACGACACGACCATGACCAAGAATGGCGTGTCCCTGCTGATCGACGCCATGAGCTACCAGTACCTGGTCGGCGCCGAGATCGACTACAAGGAAGACCTGCAGGGTGCCCAGTTCGTGATCAAGAACCCGAACGCCACCACCACCTGCGGCTGCGGTTCGAGCTTCTCGGTCTGAATTCCCCGAACCCCATGCTTGTTGCAGCGCCAGTCGTCCACGCCTGGTGCCCGCACTCCCCGCCAGCCGCTGCCCGTCAGCGGCTTTTTGTTTTTCCGACCCGGCCCACGAGAGGATGTAGTCCATGGCAGAGCTGACCGCAACAACCGCTGCGCCCGCACAGCGCAAGGAGCGGCTTTTGTGGCTGGTGGCGATCGGCTTTTTCATGCAGTCGCTCGATGCCACCATTCTGAACACGGCCCTGCCCTCCATGGCCGAGGCATTGGGCGAGAGCCCGCTGAAGATGCAGTCCGTCATCGTCGCCTATGCGCTGACGACCGCCATGCTGATCCCGGCCACGGGCTGGGTGGCGGATCGCTTCGGCACGCGGCGCGTGTACGGCACGGCCATCGCGCTGTTCGTGCTGGGCTCGGTGCTGTGCGCGCTCTCGCCCAACCTCAACTTCCTCGTGGCGGCGCGCGTGGTGCAGGGCGTGGGCGGCGCCATGATGCTGCCCGTGGGGCGGCTGGCCGTGCTGCGCACCTATCCGCGCGACGAATTCATCCGCGCCATGAGCTTCATCGCGATTCCCGGCCAGGTGGGGCCGCTGATCGGCCCCGCGCTGGGCGGCTGGATGGTGGAGTACGCCTCCTGGCACTGGATCTTCTGGATCAACGTGCCCGTGGGCCTGATCGGCCTGTGGGCCACCTGGCGCTGGTTCCCGCGCGGCGCGCTCGTGGCGGTGCGCAAGTTCGACACGGCCGGCTATGCCATGCTGGCCTTTGGCATGGTCAGCATCTCGATCGCGCTGGACGGCCTTTCGGGCATGGGCCTGGGCATGGCGCTGGTGGTGGTGCTCATGGTGTTCGGCCTGGCCAGCCTGGCCAGCTACTGGATGCATGCGCTGCGCGTGGCCGAGCCGCTGTTCGCGCCCGACCTGTTCAAGGTGCGCTCGCTGCGCGTGGGGCTGCTGGGCAATCTGTTCGCGCGCTTCGGCAGCGGCGCCGCGCCCTACCTGATTCCGCTGCTGCTGCAGGTGGGCCTGAAGATGTCGCCCATGAACGCCGGCCTGATGATGCTGGCCACGGTGGTGGGCAGCATGCTGGTCAAGCGCATCGCGGTGCGCACCGTGCACCGTTTCGGCTACAAGCGCGTGCTGCAGGTCAACTCCGTGATGCTGGCGCTGATGCTGGGCTCGTTCGGCCTGGTCTCGGCGGGCACGCCGCTGTGGCTGCTGCTCTTGCAGCTGTTCATCTTCGGCGGCTTCAACTCCATGCAGTTCTCGGCCATGAACTCGGTCACGCTCAAGGACATCGAGGGCGCCTTCGCCAGCAGCGGCAACAGCCTGCTGTCCATGGTGCAGATGCTGGCCATGAGCATGGGCGTGGCCCTGGCCGGCGCGCTGCTGACCGGCTATACCGACATGTGGCACAGCCACGAGGGCTTTCGCATGTCCGCCATCCGCGCCACCTTTGCCACCGTGGCCTTGATGACGCTGGCCGCGACCATGGTGTTCAGCCAGCTCGAAAAGGACGAGCCCGTGCGTCCCGCGCCTGACGGCGGCGATGCATGAATGAAAAAGCGATAGCTGCTTGCGCGCGTTATTTCTTGTCTTCAGATGGAAATGAATGTGAAAATGAGATGTAGCGAGCGCTGACAGCTATCAAAAAACCAAGCCGCCAAGGGCCATGGCAGGGTCGCACCAATCTAGGTATTTGTACCAGGTGCGGCCTTTTTTTACGGGTTCACCCTTGGATTTCGGCGCAGATATATGCGGTGACACATAGGCAATATGGATAGCGCAATATGAGCAAGCAGGCGCTCGGACTTAGGCTTGCACCATGGCCTGCGCAGGCGTCTGCATGCAGGCTCGTCAACCACGGCAGCGTGTCTGTCCCACGATCATGAGCACAACCCATAGTTCACAGCCCATACGCTTTTTCCACCGCGGTGAAATCGTCGAAGTCCAGGGTCCGCATCCCACGCGCTCGGTGCTGCAGTGGCTGCGCGAGGATGCCCATTGCACCGGCACCAAGGAAGGCTGCAACGAAGGCGACTGCGGCGCCTGCACCGTGGTCATCGGCGAACTGGCCGAACCCGGCGCGCCAGATGCGGTGAACGGCCTGCGCCTGCAGACCGTCAACGCCTGCATCCAGTTCCTGCCCAGCCTGCAGGGCAAGGCCCTGTTCACCGTCGAAGACCTCAAGGGCCAGTGCCCGGGCAAGGCCGGCCAGCCCGGCAAAAGTGCCTGCGGCCATGCGAGCGGCCAGGCCCAGGGCCATGCATTGCATCCCGTGCAGCAGGCTCTAGTGGAGTGCCACGGCTCGCAGTGCGGCTTCTGCACGCCGGGCTTCGTGATGTCGCTGTGGTCGGCCTACGAGCACCACCAGCAGCAGGGCACCGTGCCCACGCGCCAGCAACTGGCCGACGAGCTGTCGGGCAATCTGTGCCGCTGCACGGGCTACCGCCCCATCCTGGACGCCGGCCAGCGCATGTTCGACCTGCCCGCCGTGCGCCTGGACGCCGCGCCCGTGGTGGCGGCGCTGCAAGGGCTGCAGCAGCAACAGGGCGCCGCCTCGTTCGACTACGCCGCGACCCGGAGCGCGCGCACCGACCATTTCCACGCACCGCGCACGCTGGAGGCGCTGGCCGCCCTCTGCGAGGCCAAGCCCAAGGCGCGCATCGTCGCCGGCTCCACCGACGTGGGCCTGTGGGTCAACAAGCAGTTCCGCGACCTGGGCGACATGATCTATGTGGGCGACGTGGCCGAGATGAAGCGCATTGAGGAACGCCCCGATGCCGAAGGCGGCGAGCTCTATATCGGCGCCGGCGCCTCGCTGGAAGCGGCCTGGGGCGCGCTGGTGCAGCGCTTTCCCAGCCTGACCGACGTGTGGCTGCGCTTTGCCTCCGTGCCCATCCGCCATGCGGGCACCATGGGCGGCAACGTGGCCAACGGCTCGCCCATCGGCGACTCGCCTCCGGTGCTGATGTCGCTGGATGTGCAGATCGAGCTGCGCAAGGGCGCGCGCGTGCGCCGCATGCCGCTGCCCGAGTTCTACCTCGACTACATGAAGAACCAGCTGGAGCCCGGCGAATTCGTGCAGGGCCTGGCGATTCCGCTGCATGTGCTGAGCCGCCAGGTGCGTGCCTACAAGATCAGCAAGCGCTTCGACTGCGACATCTCGGCGCTTTGCGCGGGCTTCTCGATCGAGCTGGACGGCGAGATGGTCAAGACCGTGCGCCTGGCCTTCGGCGGCATGGCCGCCACCGTCAAGCGCGGCGCGGGGGCCGAGGCCGCCTTGCTCGGCAAGCCCTGGAACCTGGACAGCGTGAATGCCGCCAAGGCCGCGCTGGCCGAGGATTTCAAGCCCATGTCCGACATGCGTGCCAGCGCCGAATACCGGCTGCAGGTGGCGCAGAACCTGATCCAGCGCCTGTGGCTGGAGACCCGTGTCCAGCAGCCCGTCCCGAGCACCGGAACCAGCGTCTGGAGCGTCATGCCCCATGCCGTGGCCTGAGACTGTAGGAGCCTGAAATGAACAACCTCCGCGAACCCATTGCGCCCCTGGTCGCCACGCCCGCCGCCGGCTCGGCCGAGGCCTTTGCCCACTACCTGAAGAACACGGCGTCCCGCATCGATGTGAAGACCGAGGCCCATGCGCTGCAGGGCGGCGCCCGCGTGGGCATCAGCCGCCCCCATGAGTCGGCGCACCTGCATGTGGCCGGCGAGGCCGCCTATATCGACGACCTGCCCGAGCTCGAAGGCACGCTGCACTGCGCGCTGGGCCTGTCGCCGGTCGCCAATGGCCGCCTGACGGCGCTGGCGCTGGAATCCGTGCGCGCCATGCCCGAGGTGGTGGACGTGATCACGGCGGCCGACATCCCCGGCGCCAACGACTGCGGCTCCATCATCCATGACGACCCCATCCTGTGCGACGGCGAGATCCGCTACGTGGGCCAGCCCCTGTTCGCCGTCATCGCCAGAAGCCGCGATGCCGCACGCTGCGCGGCCGCCCTGGCCAAGAGCGTGGCCACGATCACCGAGGCGCCGCCCGTGCTGACGCCGCAGCAGGCGCATGCGCTGGGCCAGTACGTGATGCCTTCCATGCACCTGGAGCGCAGCACCAGCGAAGGCGGCGCGCGCGCCGCGATCGCCAGGGCGCCGCACCGCCTCAAGAGCACGCTGGACGTGGGCGGCCAGGAGCAGTTCTACCTGGAAGGCCAGATCAGCTACGCCATACCAAAGGAAGACGGCGCGGTGCACATCCACTGCTCCACCCAGCACCCGAGCGAAATGCAGCACCTGGTCGCCCATGCGCTGGGCGTGGCCTCGCATGCGGTGCATGTGGAGTGCCGCCGCATGGGCGGCGGCTTCGGCGGCAAGGAGTCGCAATCGGCGCTGTTCGCCTGCGTGGCCGCCGTGGCCGCGACGCGCCTGCGCCGCCCCGTGAAGCTGCGCCTGGACCGCGACGACGACTTCATGATCACCGGCCGCCGCCACTGCTTCTGGTACGAGTACGAGGTGGGCTACGACGACGAAGGCCGAATCCTGGGCGCGGAGATCACCATGGTCTCGCGCGCCGGCCACTCGGCCGACCTGTCGGCGCCGGTGATGACGCGCGCGCTGTGCCACTTCGACAATGCCTACTGGCTGCCCGACGTGTCCATGCACGGCCACATGGGCAAGACCAACACCCAGAGCAACACGGCCTTCCGCGGCTTCGGCGGCCCGCAGGGCGCGATCGCCATCGAGAACATCATGGAGACGATTGCGCGCAACCTGGGCCGCGATGCGCTGGACGTGCGCCGCGTGAACTTCTACGGCACGGACGGCAACAACGTCACGCCCTACGAACAGACCGTGGTGGACAACGTGATCCACGATCTCGTGGCCGAACTGGAGGCCAGCAGCGACTACCGCGCGCGCCGCGAGGCCGTGAACGCCTTCAATGCGCAAAGCCCGGTGCTCAAGCGCGGGCTGTCGCTGACGCCGCTGAAGTTCGGCATCTCTTTCAACGTGGCCCACTTCAACCAGGCCGGCGCGCTGGTGCACATCTACACCGACGGCTCCATCCTCGTGAATCATGGCGGCACCGAGATGGGCCAGGGCCTGAACACCAAGGTGGCCCAGGTGGTGGCGCACGAGCTGGGCGTGGCCTTCGAGCGCGTGCGCGTCACGGCCACCGACACGACCAAGGTGGCCAACACCTCGGCCACGGCGGCCTCCACGGGCGCCGACCTCAACGGCAAGGCGGCCCAGGATGCGGCGCGCCAGCTGCGCGAGCGCCTGGCGGCCTGTGCGGCCGAGATGCATGGCGGCGATGCCGGGGACGTGCGCTTTGCCAACGACCAGGTGCATGTGAACGGCAAGGCCGTGGACTTTCCCGAGCTGGTGCGCAACGCATATCTGCGCCGCGTTCAGCTGTGGTCGGACGGCTTCTATGCCACGCCCGGCCTGCACTGGGACGGCAAGACCATGAAGGGAAGGCCCTTCTTCTACTTTGCCTATGGCGCGGCCGTGAGCGAGGTGGTGGTCGATACGCTGACCGGTGAATTCAAGCTGCTGCGCGCCGACGTGCTGCACGACGTGGGCAAGTCGCTGAACCCGGCCGTGGACGTGGGCCAGGTCGAGGGTGCCTTCATCCAGGGCATGGGCTGGCTGACCACCGAGGAGCTGGTCTGGCATCCGCAAAGCGGCAAGCTCACCACCCACGCGCCCAGCACCTACAAGATCCCCACGGCCAACGATTGCCCGCCCGTGTTCAACGTGCGCCTGTTCGAGGGCCAGAACCACGAGGATTCCATCCACCGCAGCAAGGCGGTGGGCGAGCCCCCGCTGCTGCTGCCGTTTTCGGTATTCTTCGCCATTCGCGATGCGGTGGCGTCCGTGGCGCCTGCGGGCGGCGAGTGCAGCAATCCGCCGCTGCGCGCACCGGCCACCCCCGAGGCCATCCTGCGCGCCGTGCAGGCGCTGCAGGCCCAGGCGGCATAAACCGACCCTATTGGCATCCGCCTGCAGCGCTGGCCCGCGGCAGGAGGATGCAGACGTCCCGGGCTGCCCGCCGCTCCTGGCGGTGCGGTCCTCCTAGCGCCACGGCTTGCGTGGCGCCGGACCTTGGCGCGTTCACTGACCGTTGCGCCTCGCACGCGAAAACAACACGGAGACAATGCGATGAATCTGACAGAACGGGTTTTCAAACTCAGTGAGCACGGAACGAACGTGCGCACGGAACTGGTCGCGGGCCTGACCACGTTTCTCACCATGGCCTACATCATGTTCGTCAATCCCTCGATCCTCGGGGATGCGGGCATGCCCAAGGGCTCGGTCTTTGTGGCCACCTGCCTGATCGCGGCGCTGGGCACCACCATCATGGCGCTGTATGCCAACTACCCGATCGCGCTGGCGCCGGGCATGGGGCTCAACGCCTACTTCGCCTATGTGGTGGTGCTCAAGATGGGCTTCACCTGGGAGGCGGCGCTGGGCGCGGTCTTCGTCTCGGGCTGCCTGTTCCTGCTTGCCACGGTGTTCGGCCTGCGCGAGCTCATCATCAAGGGCATTCCGCACTCGATACGCGTGGCCATCACCGTGGGCATCGGCCTGTTCCTGGCGCTGATCGCGCTCAAGACGGCCGGCGTGGTGGCAGCCGACGGCGCCACCTATGTGACGCTGGGCGATCTGCACAAGCCCGAGGTCATCATGGCTTCGCTGGGCTTTCTGCTGATCGTGGTGCTGGACCGTCTGAAGGTGCCGGGCGCGCTGCTGATCGGCATCCTGGCCGTCACGGTGGCTTCGTTCTTCTTCGGCGGCAACGAGTTCAAGGGCGTGTTCTCCATGCCGCCTTCCATCGAGCCCACGCTGTTCAAGCTGGACATCAAGGCCGCGCTGACGGGCGGTATCCTCAACGTGGTGCTGGTGTTTTTCCTGGTGGAGCTGTTCGACGCCACGGGCACGCTGATGGGCGTGGCGCGCCGCGCGGGCCTGCTGGTGCCCGAGCGCATGGGCCGCTTCAACCGTTCGCTGCTGGCCGACTCCGGCGCCATCTTCGTTGGCTCCATGCTGGGCACTTCCAGCACCACGGCCTACGTGGAAAGCGCTGCCGGCGTGCAGGCCGGCGGGCGCACCGGCCTGACGGCCCTCACCGTGGCCGTGCTGTTCCTGGCCTGCCTGTTCATCGCGCCGCTGGCCGGCGTGGTGCCCGGCTATGCCACGGCGCCGGCGCTGCTGTTCGTGGCCTGCCTGATGCTCAAGGACCTGACCGAAGTGCAGTGGGACGAAACCACGGAAGCCGTGCCCGCCGTGGTCACGGCCCTGATGATGCCGTTCACCTACTCCATCGCCAACGGCCTGGCCTTCGGCTTCATCACCTATGCCGTGCTCAAGCTGTTCACCGGCAAGGCCCGCGAGGTGCACTGGATCGTGTGGCTGATCGCCGCCGTTTTCCTGTTCAAGTTCATTTACCTCGGCGGACATTGACGCCCGCATAAAAATACAGGGACTCCCGGGCGGTCACCCGGGAGGAGGAGAAGCGCGAAAAAGCGCAAAAGGGAACGTGTCGCCACGTTCCCTTTTCTTTTTCCTTGTGCCCGGGCTGCCGCGGCGGCTTATCCGGCGGCGGCCGGCAGCCGGGTCATGCCGGCCCACTGCGCGGCCGGCTGCGGGCGGCTGAACACATAGCCCTGCTGCAGCACGCAGCCCATGGAACGCAGCAGCGCCGACTGCTCTTGGGTTTCCACGCCTTCGGTGATCACGCTGAGGTCCAGGTCGGCGGCCATGGAGATGATGGCGCGCACGATCTTCTGGTCCTGGGGGCTGGTAGCGATGTTGCGCACGAAGCTGCGGTCGATCTTGATGATGTGGACCTGGTAGTGCGACAGATAGCCCATGGACGAATAACCGGTGCCGAAGTCGTCGATCGCGATGCGCACGCCCTGGGCGCGCAGCTGCGCCAGTGTCTCGGCCGCCAGCTGTTCGTCGCCCAGCAGCATGTCCTCGGTCACCTCGAGCACCAGGCGGTTCGCCGGCATGCCCAGGCTGGCCAGGGTCTTGGCCAGCTGTGCGGGAAATTCGCCGCCGTAGATGTCGCTGACCGACACGTTCACGGCCAGGTAGGGCTGGGCGGGGCTGGCCAGGTGCGGCAGGAAATCGAGGCAGGCCTTGCGCAGCACGCATTGCGTGAGCGCGCCGATGTGGCCCGACTCGGTGGCGGCGCGGATGAATTCGGGCGGCGGTATGGCGCCAAGCTCGGGATGCTGCCAGCGCGCCAGCGCCTCGAAGCCCGCGATGCAGCCGCGCGTGGTGTCGAGAATGGGCTGGAAATACACCTCGATCTCGCTGCGGGCGATGGCATCGGGCAGGCTGGCCTCGATCTGGAACTGGCGCGTGGTGCGCACATGGATGCGGCGGTCGAAGGTCACGACCTGCGTGCGGCGGTTGCGCTTGGCTTCGTACATGGCCGTGTCGGCCTCGCGCAGCAGGCGTTCGGGGTCCAGGGCGTTCGGCGGTGCCGAGCTCATGCCGAAGGCCGCGGTGACGGGAATGCGCTGGCCGTTGATGACGAAGGGCGTGCTGAACAGGGCTTCGCAGCGCGCGCGCAGGTGCTCCAGCGCCTGCTCGCCGCGGAAGGGCGAAACGATGACGAAGGAGTCGCCGCCGAAGCGCACCAGCGCCTCGCGCTGCGCGCGCCAGCGCCGCAGCCGCTCGGCCATGGCGGCGACGATGGCATCGCCGAACGCATGGCCGTAGGTGTCGTTGATGAGCTTGAAGCGGTTCAGGCCCAGCATCACCAGTGCCACATGCTCCTGCTCTCCGGCCGCATTGCGGGCGGCCTGCTGCAGCAGCTCGGGCAGGCCCTGGCGGTTGGGCAGGCCCGTGAGGTCGTCATGCGTGGCCTGGTAGTGCAGGGCCTGCTGGCGCTCGGCCAGCACGCGGCTGCGGATGACCAGGATGGCCACGCTGGCCAGCAGCAGGAGCACCACCAGCGAAAAGCCGATCAGCGGCTGACGGTATTCGGAATCGAAGATCGACGCGGGCTCGTTGAGCAGCGTGCTGCCTTCGGGCAGATGGCGGGTGTTCACGCCCAGCCGGTGCAGCTGCTGGTAGTCGAACAGCAGGGCCAGCGGCGTCTCGCGCACATAGGGGATCTGCGAGGGTGCCTGGCCCTCCAGTATCCGCCGGGCCATGGCGGCCTGCAGCCGGCCGGTTTCCAGCCCGCTGTTCAGGTAGCCGCCCACGGCGCCGCGGCCGACCGAGGTGTCCAGGTCGGAATACACGGGCAGCGCGGTGCGCTCGTGCACAAAGGCCGTCACCTCCTCGGGCTCCAGCGGCGGCTGGTCCGCCTGCGCGGGGATGGAGCCGAGCACGAAGACCAGCGTGTCCCGCGGCTGCTGCTGCAGGCGCTCGCCGATGCGCGACAGATCGGGCGCTATCCAGTGCTCCACCTGCGGGCCGGGCGGCAGCAGCGCCAGGGCGGTGTCGACACCGTTGCGCAGTTCGGCGCCGGTCTCGTCCTGCGGCGTGATGAACACCAGGTGCCGTGTCCCCGGATGCAGGGACAGGGCGGTGCGCAGCGTGCGCGTCAGGTCGAAGCGTTCCAGGATGCCCGTGACCTTGGGCCGGTCGCCGACGATCTGGGCCGGATCGCCGTTGATGCCGCTGAACACCACGGGCGTGCCGCCGAAGAGCGCATCTTGACGGGCCACGAATTCGAGGGCGTTGTCGTCGACCGTGGCGATCAGGTCGAAGCGCTGGTGCGCGTATTTGTCCCTCAGATAGCGGGCCAGGCGCTGGCGCTGCTCCATGCCCGGGTAGCGCTTGGTGTCCATCCACTCGGTATGAAACACCGGCTTGGCTGGCCCATTGCCGCCCCATTCGTTGAGGCCGGCCAGGATGCGGTCTTCCCAGCTGTGCCCCGGATGGTAGGACATCAGCACCAGCACCTGGGGGCGTGCAGCCTGTGCGCCCGGGCCCGCCTGGCTGGCAGGCGCGGCGGCGATCAGCATGCAGGCCGCGGCACAGGCCGTGGTGCGGATCAGGCCACGAAGCCGCCAGGCATGCAGATGGACGAAGGTGCGGGGCATGGAAGAGTGGTCGGGCCTCGTGAGCGTTGCGAGTTGTTACGGCATTCTGTCATACGGGCATGGCGCCCTCTGCAACAGCATGTTGGCGGCCGGCGGGTCCGCTCTCAGGCCGGGTAGATGGCGCCGAGAATGCGCGGGCCGCGCGCACCGGTCACGCTGGGCAGGTTGCCGGGCAGGCCCAGCAATGCCTGGCGCGCGAGCCAGGCAAAGGCCGCGGCCTCCACCTGCAGCGGCGGCAGCCCGCGCGCCGCCGTCGTCGCGACTTGCACGCCGGGCAGCAGCGCCGCCAGCCGCTGCATCAGATGGGTGTTGAGCGCGCCGCCGCCGCAGACCAGCAGCTCGACGCCGCCCTGGCCGAAGCGCCGTACGGCATCGGCACAGCTGGCGGCGGTGAATTCGGTCAGCGTGGCCTGGATGTCGGCCGCTGGCGCGCGCCCGGCCGCCGGGCAGCGCGCCAGATGCTGCTGCAGCCAGTGCGCATGGAACAGGTCGCGGCCGGTGCTCTTGGGCGGCTGCTGGGCCAGGAAGGGCTCGTCCATCAATTGCGCAAGCAGCTCTGGCAGCACCCGGCCCGAGGCAGCCCATTGACCGCCGTTGTCGAAAGCCTGGCCGGTGTGCTGCAGGCACCAGCCGTCCATCAGCGCATTGCCGGGGCCGCAGTCGAAGCCGAGCACCCCGTCATCGGCCAGCACGCTCAGGTTGGCGATGCCGCCGATGTTGAGCACCAGCGTGGTTTCGCCGGGCCGGCCGAACAGTCCCTGGTGGAAGGCCGGCACCAGGGGCGCGCCCTGGCCCCCGGCCGCCACGTCGCGGCTGCGCAGGTCGGCCACCACGGCGATGCCTGTCCATTCCGCGAGCAATGCCGGGCTGTTGAGCTGCAGCGTATAGCCGCAGCCGTCGAACAGCTGCGGCCGGTGGCGCACGGTCTGACCGTGGGCGCCGATGGCGGCCACCTGCGCGGCCGGCGTGCCGGCTTGCCGCAGCAGCTCGGCAACCACGCCGGCATAGCTGCGCGCCAGGGCATTGGCGGCCAGCGCCGCACGGTGCAGCTCGTCCTGTCCGCCGGGCGAGTTCAGGGCCAGCAGCTCGGCGCGCAGGGCCGGGTCGAAGCCGCAGCTCGCATGCTGCAGCACCCGGGTTCCGTGCGCGAAGTCCACCAGCACGCCATCGACGCCGTCGAGCGAGGTGCCCGACATCAGGCCGATATACAGAGAGGACGGGGCAGCAGCGGCTGAAGGCATGGCAGTGGCGAGGATAGTGGGGCTGGCTACTATCTTAGCTGTAGCGGAAAGCGCCCGCCAGATGGGCATGTCGGAAGTATTTGATGCAAAGAAAAAGGGCTGCATGCAGCAGCCCTTGGGGAGAGGCGCGGAGCCGGTCAGCGTGCGCTGGCCGTGGTGAAGAGCTGGTCGCCCGCGTTGAGCTCCACGCGCATCTGCGCAGCCAGCTTGTCGAAGGCCGGGCGGGCGGCCTTGGAGATGGGGCGGGCGGCATCGGTGGCCTGGGCAATGGTCAGCGGGTCCTGCTGCTGGCCGTTGACGCGGAACTCGAAGTGCAGGTGCGGTCCCGTGGCCCATCCGGTCTGGCCCACGGCGCCGATGGTGTCGCCCTGGTCCACATGCTGGCCCTTGCGCACGTCGATGCGGCTCAGGTGGGCGTACACCGTGGTGTGGTTGTTCGCATGGTCGACGAAGATCACGTTGCCGTAGCCGTTCTGCACGCCGGCGAACGAGACCACGCCGTCGCCCACGGTGCGCACCTTGGTGCCCGTGGGGGCCGCGAAGTCGGTGCCCAGGTGGGCGCGCCAGGTCTTCTGGATGGGGTGCAGGCGCATGGCAAAGCCGCTGCTGATGCGCGAGAACTCCACGGGGAAGTTCAGGTAGGCCTGGCGCTTGCTCTTGCCGTCCAGCGTGTAGTAGGCGCCCTTCTGGCCGTTTTCCTGGAACCACAGGGCCTGGCTGATCTTGCCGTCGTTGTGGAATTCGGCGCTGAGCACGCGGCCGGCGCGCAGCGGCTCGCCGTCGGCTTCCAGCGATTCGTAGACCACGGCGAAGCGGTCGCCCTTGCGCAGGCTGCGGCGGAAGTCCACTTCGCCCTGGAATATGTCGGCCATCTGCATTGCCACGCTGTCGGGGATGTCGGCCGCATCGGTGGCGGCGAAGAAGGTGGAGCGGATCACGCCGCCGGCCAGGCGCGGGCTGGCCGTGAGCTTGCCGGTCTCGATGCGCGTGGCGAGCCTGCCGTCCTTGCGCTCCACGACCAGGCGGCGGAAAGTTCCGTCCTCATCGGGCGCCCAGCGCACGGTCAGCTTCAGCAGCTGCTGGTCGGGCGTGGTCTCGGCGGACACCAGGCGGCCCGCGCGGCCGAGCACGTTCTGGCGCACCTGGTCGTCGGCGCGCAGATAGGCGGCGGCCTGGGGGTCGGCGATGCCCAGGCGCTGCAGCAGGGTTTCGGCCGTGTCGCTGGGGCGCGTGGTTTCGGAGCGGTACAGCGAGAACGATTGCAGGTCCGTCAGCTCGGACAGCTCATGGCCGTCGGCCAGCGAGGCCACGGATTCGGTCAGGGTGCGCACCGGCAGGTCGGCCGGGTCCGGGCCCAGGCTGGCCACGGCAAAGGCGGCGCTGCCGCCGGTCATCAGGACCGCGGCCACGGCGGCCGCGATGCGCCTGGGATGGGCATGCAGCTGCGTTTGCAGGCGCTCGCCAAACAGGGCTAGCCGGGCTACCAAAGCGCCGCCGGCATTCTTCAAGCCATTCATCAAAACATCAGATCCTTGGGGGTGGCGTGTCCAGGGGAAATGCCCATTCACGCTGCGTCACGTTGCGGTGTGGCACGCGTTCAGTCCGCTCGAAACCTGCCAGAGCTCTGCCGAGATGTCCGCCCAAAGAGGTCTATATAAGGGAGCAGTCTAGAATTCGCCGCAGCGACAAACCCTGAAGTATATCGACCGCGTCCTACCGCGCCTGCCGAAAAACCCTTATGAATCAATCTGCTGTTACAACCTTTCCCGTGACCGACAGAGTGAACCAAGCGCTGGAAGTCACTCTACGCGGTGTCGATGAACTGCTGCCCAAGGACGAATGGGTGCAGAAGCTGGCCAGGTCCGAAGCCACGGGCGTGCCGCTGCGCATCAAGCTGGGACTGGATCCGACGGCGCCCGACATCCACGTGGGCCACACCGTGGTGCTCAACAAGATGCGCCAGCTGCAGGACCTGGGTCACCAGGTGATCTTCCTGATCGGCGACTTCACCACGCTGATCGGCGACCCCTCGGGCCGCAACAGCACGCGTCCGCCGCTGACGGCCGAACAGATCAAGGTCAACGCCGAGACCTACCGCGATCAGGCCTACAAGATCCTCGATCCGGCCAAGACCGAGCTGCGCTACAACAGCGAGTGGTGCGACCAGCTGGGCGCGCGCGGCATGATCGAGCTGTCGGCCAAGTACACGGTGGCGCGCATGATGGAGCGCAACGATTTCCACACCCGCTTCACCGAAGGCAGCTCCATCAGCCTGCACGAATTCCTCTACCCGCTGCTGCAGGGCTATGACTCGGTGGCGCTCAAGGCCGACCTGGAGCTGGGCGGCACGGACCAGAAGTTCAACCTGATGATGGGTCGCCATCTGCAGCAGGAATGGGGTCAGGAGCCGCAGTGTGTGCTCACCATGCCGCTGCTGGTGGGCCTGGACGGCGTGAACAAGATGTCCAAGTCCAAGAACAACTACATCGGCATCACCGAGGACGCCAACACCATGTTCGCCAAGGTGCTGTCGATCTCCGACGAGCTGATGTGGGACTGGTACACGCTGCTGTCCTTCAAGAGTCTGGCCGACATCGCCGCGCTCAAGGCCGAGATCGCCGCCGGCGGCAACCCCAAGCATGCCAAGGTGGCGCTGGCCAAGGAAATCACGGCGCGCTTCCACAGCGCGGCGCTGGCCGATGCGGCCGAGCAGGATTTCATCAACCGCAGCAAGGGCGGCATTCCCGACGACATTCCCGAAGTGAGCCTGCCGGGCGCGCCCCTGGGCATCGGTGCGCTGCTCAAGCAGGCCAATCTCGCGCCCTCGACCAGCGAGGCCAACCGCCTGATCGACGGCGGCGGGGTGCGCATCGACGGCACGGTAATCAGCGACCGGGGCCTCAAGCTGGATGCCGGCACGTTTGTGCTGCAGGTGGGCAAGCGCAAGTTCGCGCGCGTCACGCTGTCCTGAAGCAGGAGCTGGTAGCGCCCACCTGACAAGGTTTTCAGATACTTTTACATCTGAAACCATTGCAGATCAGACGCTGCAAGCTCCTTCTATTGCAGCGCGCGTCAGCGCTGCCTGCTCCACCAGCCAGCGGCAAAAGGCCTGCACCTCGGGCCGTTGGCCGCTGCGCGGGCCCGGCAGCAGCCAGTAGGCCAGCGGCGAGGCCAGCCGGTGCCGGGGCAGGACTTCGACCAGCTGCCCGGCCGCCAGCGCATCGGCCACCAGCGGCAGGCGGGCGATGGCCAGGCCTTGCCCGGCCAGCGCGGCCTGCACGATCTGGTGGGCGTAGTTGAAGTACAGCCAGCGCGGCGGCTGCAGCTGGTCGCAGCCGTGGGCGGCAAACCAGCGCTGCCAGCTCAGCCATTCGAGCTGGGGCATGCGGTGCACGTCGCCGGTTTCGATCAGCGTGTAGCGCGCGGCATCGGCAGGCTCGCGCAGCTGCGGGCCGCCTTGCAGCAGCGCCGGGCTGGCGACCACGGCCAGCTCCTCGCCGAACAGCCGCCGGGCGCTGCCGGAGCCGGTTTCCTGGGCGCGGCTGTAGCGTATGGCCAGGTCCACATCGGTGGTCTCGAGGTCGACCACGGCGTCGCCCGTGTCGATGCGGATGTCGATGTCGGGCCAGGCCTGCTGGAAATCCTGCAGCCGCGGAATCAGCCACATGGCCGCAAAGCTGGCCCAGGTGGTGATGGCCACGCTTTTGCGCCCCACGGTCTGGCGGATCTGGCGCACCGTGGCATCCACCGCTTCCAGCGCGGGCAGCACGCTGTGCAGCAGCTGGGCGCCGGCACCCGTCAGCTCCACGGCGCGCGAGTGGCGCAGGAACAGCGGCACGCCCACCTCGTCCTCGAGCGACTGGATCTGGCGGCTGACGGCCGATTGGGTCAGCGCCATCTCGTCGGCGGCGGCGCGGAAATTCAGGTGCTTGGCCACCGCGATGAAGGCGCGCAGGTGGCCGGCTCCTATGGGCCGGGTGCGCAGCAGCGGCGTGGGATGGGTCGTGGCATGTGGCATGGCGGTGGCAAGCATACGGGGTTTACGGAGCGGAACAGCCGCTCGCCCTTGCTTGCAGTTGGTTGCATGGGTCTGGGCCGATAATGGGCCGGTTTCTGATCTTGCGAACAACTATGACTGCACCTCTGGATATCGTCATCATGGCTGCCGGCAAAGGCACCCGCATGAAAAGCCGCCACCCCAAGGTCCTGCAGAAGCTCGCCGGCCGGGCGCTGCTGCAGCATGTGCTGGATACGGCCGCGCAGCTCAAGGCGCGATCCGCCGTGGTGGTGACGGGCCATGGTGCAGAGCAGGTGGAAGCCGCCATCGCCGGTGCCCAGGGAGGGGAGGCCGGCTACGACCTCCGGTTCGTGCGCCAGGAGCCGCAGCTGGGCACGGGCCATGCGGTGCAGCAGGCCGTGCCGGCGCTGCGGGACGACGGCATGGTTGTGGTGCTCTCCGGCGACGTGCCGCTCACGCAGGCCGACACCCTGCAGGCGCTGGTGGATGCCGCGGGCAGCGACAGGCTGGCCCTGCTGACGGTGACCATGCCCGATCCCACGGGCTATGGCCGCATCGTGCGCAACGAGTCCGGCACCGTGCAGCGCATCGTGGAGCAAAAGGACGCCAGCGAGGCCGAACGCGCCATCACCGAGATCTACAGCGGCATCATGGCCGTGCCCGCGCGCCACCTGACGCGGTGGCTGGGCAAGCTGGACAACAACAACGCCCAGGGCGAGTACTACCTGACCGACATCGTCGCCATGGCCGTGGCCGACGGCGTGCCCGTGGTGGGCCACCGCATTGCCGATGCGTTGCAGGTGGCCGGCGTGAACAGCCCGCTGCAACTGGCCGAACTGGAGCGCGCGCACCAGCTGCGCCAGGCGCGCCGGCTGATGGAGCAGGGCGTGCGGCTGGCCGACCCCGCCCGCTTCGACCTGCGCGACGATGTGCGCGGCACCAAGGCCAGCCTGGAGTGCGGCCAGGATGTGGACATCGACGCCAACTGCATCTTCACCGGCCAGGTCCGCATCGGGGCCGGGGCCCGGATCGGCGCCAACTGCCATATCAGCAATGCCGTGATCGCCGAGGACGCGGTGATCCACCCGTTCACCCATATCGACGGCGAGAAGGCCGGGGTGGACGTGGGTGCCGGGGCCCTGATCGGCCCGTTTGCCCGCCTGCGCCCCGGCGCCCGGCTGGGCAGGCAAGTGCATATCGGCAACTTCGTGGAAGTGAAGAATTCCCAGCTGGCCGACGGCGCCAAGGCCAACCATCTGGCCTACCTGGGCGACGCCACGGTGGGCGAGCGCGTCAACTACGGCGCGGGCAGCATCACGGCCAACTACGACGGCGTGAACAAGCACCGCACGGTGATCGAGGCCGACGCGCACATCGGCAGCAACTGCGTGCTGGTGGCGCCCGTGACCATTGGCGCGGGCGGCACGGTGGGCGGCGGCTCGACCATCACCAAGAACACCGAGCCCGGCGTGCTGACCGTGGGACGCGGCAAGCAGGTCAGCATCACTTCCTGGAAACGTCCCCTCAAGCAGCCCAAGGCATAGCTTCTGGCGCCATGCACAAGGAACCACCGCATCCCGAAACCCCTTGCCGTGACGAAGCGGCACTGACACCCAGCGTGCCGCAGACGCTGGAGCAGGCACTGCAGCTGCTGGCGCAGCGAGAGCAGGAGCTGGCGGCGCTGCGCGCGGTCCAGCAGGAATGGGTGCACGCGGTCTCGCACGACCTGCGTGCGCCGCTGCGCCATGTGCTGTCGTTCGGTCCGCTGGTGACGGAGCTGCTGCAGGCCGAGCGGCCTGCGGCGGAAGATGTGCAGGAGGCGCGCAGCTTTCTGCAGACCATGGACCGCTCGGCCCGCCGCATGGCCGCGATGTTCGATGGCCTGCTGCTGCTCTCGCGCGCGGCCCGCCAGCCGCTGCAATGGCAGCCGGTGGATCTGGGCGGGCTGCTGCAGGAGCAGATTGCGCAGCTGCAGCAACCGGACACGGACCGTGTGCAATGGCAGCTGCCGCCGCAGTATCCGGCCGTGCGGGCCGATATACCGCTGCTGCGGCAGGCGCTGCAGGCCGTGCTGGCCAATGCCCTCAAGTTCACGCGCGCCGTGGCCCAGCCGCGGATTGAGGTCACGGCGGAGCGGCATGCCGAAGGGGGCGACATCACGCTGACGGTCCGCGACAACGGCGTGGGCTTCGATGCCGCGCGCGCGGCCGCGCTCTTCGGCATCTTTCAGCGCATGCACCGCGAGACCGAATACGAGGGCGTGGGCATCGGCCTGGCCCTGGCGCGCACCGCCTGCCGGCGTATGGGCGGCGATGCCTCCATCGCGGCGGCGCTGGGGCAGGGCTGCAGCGTGACCCTGCATTGGCCGGGCGGCTGGGACAGGCGCTAAGCGCTCTCAGTCGGCGACATGCGTCGGCCGCAGGGTCCGCTGATCGTCGCCGGCAGACTCCCGTGCGGCATGGGGCGTGGCGTGGGATGGCGGCAGGGCCGTGCTTTCGGCCGGCATGGGAATCGTGGCCGGGCTATTGCGCCGGGCCGGCTCGGTATGGATGCGGTCGCGCCCGGCGGCCTTGGCGTCGTACAGCGCACTGTCGGCCGCCTCTATCCACTGCTTGACCGAAGTGAATTCGGTGCTGGCCTCGGCCACGCCGATGCTCGCGCTGATGCGCAGCTGCGGATGCTCCCTGACGCGGATCATGGCCAGCTGGTCGCGCACCCTCAGGGCCACGGCGCAGGCATCGTCCGTGCGGGTATTGCGGCACAGCACGGCAAACTCGTCGCCGCCATAGCGGCCCGCAATATCGTTGCTGCGCAGGCAATGGCGTATGGTCAGGCCGATCGATTGCAGCACTTCGTCGCCGACGGTATGGCCGTAGGTATCGTTGACCTGTTTGAAATGGTCGATATCGATAATCAGCAGGCTGTTGATTTCCGCGCCGCTGTGGTGCTGGCGCAGGGCCGTGCGGGCCTTTTGCCACCAATATTCACGGCTGTATACCGTGGTCAGGGGATCGATGCGGCCCAATACCTGCAATTGCACATTCTGTTTGGCCAGGGCCCGCACCATGCGCCGCGACGACCAGGCCGCAAAAACGCTGTGGACCAGAATCATCGGCAGCAGGCTGAACTGCACCAGCAGGCTGGCATTCCATTGCGGCTGAACCGATGAATAGACCGACATGAAGGCAATGCCCATGAGCGTCATGCAGCCGGTCTTGATCCAGCGCTTGCGCAGGCCCGTGTAGAAGCGGTCGGCCACGCTGATGGCCACGACGCAGATGCTGGGCAGCAGGCTGAACTGCATCAGCGGAATCCAGCAGCCCACGATGAACCCGTCCATCAGGCCATTGGCCTGCTCCGCGCGATAGGAGTCCTTTTTCCTGCTGGCATGCAGATAGGCAATGTGCGGCCAGGCCAGCGCGCTGATCAAGGCAAATGCCCAGAGCGCCATATCCGGCACTTGCTCCGCCAGGCTGGCGGTGACCACCAAGCCTCCCGCGGCCATATTGGAGGCCCGCAAGGGATAAATCCGGCGGTGTATGCGCTTGCGCATGGGCATCGGTAGGACGGGCGGATGTCGAAAGGAGCTGAGGATAATTGAAATGCTTCAATTTGTATCCAAAATCGATGTGCAAGCACAACGATGTTTCTCCGCCCATATTGACAAGCGCATGCACCGGCCCGGTTTGCGTGCAATACCGGCACCCCATGGCCGGCGTTATCTGTCCGGCTGATGAATGGGGATCTCGGTGCCGAATTTGGCGCGCTTGATGCTGAAAAAGCTTTTGACGTTGCGCACGTTCATATCCTGGGTGAACAGGCGCTGGCTCAGCTCCAGATAGCCGGGCATGTCGGCCGCCGCCATGACGAGGATGAAATCCGGCCCCGGGGAGACGCGCCAGCATTGCTGCACCAGCGGCTCGGCCATCGCCTTTTTCTCGAACAGCATCAGCGAGGTGCTGTCCTGCCTGTCCAGCGAGACCTCCACGATGGCCTGCAGACCGTGGCCCTGCGATTCGGCCAGGCGTGCGGGGCTCAATATGGCCACCTGCCGCTCGATGAAGCCCTGGGCCTGCAGGCGCTTGATGCGGCGCAGGCAGGTGGGAGGCGAAAGATGCAGCAGCCGCGCCAGCTCCAGGTTGCTGCGGCCTGCATCCCGCTGCAGCTCGCGCAGCAGCTGCAGGTCGATGGCATCCAGGGTGGCGGAATTTTCTATCATGGTTATCTTGTATATGGAGAATTATTTCATTTCAATAAGTTATTGAAATCAGTATTCATTTTTCGTTTCATTTTATTTGGAAATTTCATTTTGCTCCGCGTAGCATGCCGGCTATTCCAACGAAGGACTTGGCTTATGTGTGGCATCGTTGCAGCAGTTTCCCATCGCGATATCGTTCCTGTTCTGGTCCAGGGCTTGCAGCGCCTGGAGTACCGGGGCTATGACTCCTGCGGCGTGGCCGTGCAGGCCGCCCGTGAAGGCGGCCTGGGCTTCGGCCTGCAGCGCGCCCGTTCCACGGCCCGCGTGGCCGAGCTGATGGAGCAGGTGAAGAACGAGCATGTCGACGGCCTGACGGGCATCGCGCATACGCGCTGGGCCACCCATGGCGAACCGGCCGTGCGCAATGCGCATCCCCACTTCAGCCATGGCCAGGGCGTTTCGCCCGTGGCCGATGCGGATGCTCCGGCCCGCGTGGCCCTGGTGCACAACGGCATCATCGAGAACTACGAAACGCTGCGTGCCGAACTGCAGGCCAAGGGCTATGTGTTCGCCAGCCAGACGGATACCGAAGTCATCGCCCACCTGGTCGACAGCCTGTATGACGGAGACCTGTTCGCCGCGGTGCAGGCCGCCACGGCCCGCCTGCATGGCGCGTTTGCGATTGCCGTCATGCACAAGGACGAGCCGCACCGCGTCGTGGGCGCGCGTGCCGGCTCGCCGCTGATCCTGGGCGTGGGGCGCAACGGCTCCGAGCACTTCCTCGCCAGCGATGCCATGGCGCTGGCCGGCGTGACGGACCAGATCGTCTATCTGGAAGAGGGCGATCTGGTGGACCTGCAGCCGGGCCGCTACTGGATCGTCGGCAAGGGCGGGACGCAGCTGAGCGCCGAACAGCGCCCCGTGCGGACCGTGCTCGCGCACAGCGGCGCTGCCGAGCTCGGCCCCTACCGCCACTACATGCAAAAGGAAATCTTCGAGCAGCCGCGCGCCATCGGCGACACGCTGGAAGGGGTGCAGAGCATTGTTCCCGAGCTGTTCGACGGCGTGACCTCGGAGGGCAAGAGCGGTGCCGCCGCATGGCGCGTGTTCAAGGAAATCGACCGTATCCTGATTCTGGCCTGCGGCACCAGCTACTACAGCGGCTGCACCGCCAAGTACTGGATCGAAGCCCTGGCCGGTCTTCCCTGCAGCGTGGAAGTGGCCAGCGAATACCGCTATCGCACCAGCGTGCCGGACCCCCGGACCCTGGTCGTCACCATCAGCCAGTCGGGCGAGACGGCCGACACCCTGGCCGCGCTGCGCCATGCGCAAAGCCTGGGCATGAAGCACACGCTGACCATCTGCAACGTGGCGACCAGCGCCATGGTGCGCGAATGCGAGCTGGCCTATATCACGCGCGCCGGCGTGGAAATCGGCGTGGCTTCCACCAAAGCCTTCACCACGCAGCTGGCCGGCCTGTTCCTCCTGACCCTGGCGCTGGCCCAGTCCAAGGGCCGGCTGACCGAGGAAAAGGAGCAGCAGTATCTGGCCGCCATGCGCCACCTGCCGGTCGCCCTGCAATCGGTGCTGGCGCTGGAGCCGCAGATCATCAGCTGGGCCGAAGACTTCGCCCGCAAGGAAAACGCCCTGTTCCTGGGGCGTGGCATCCACTATCCGATCGCGCTGGAAGGCGCGCTCAAGCTCAAGGAAATCAGCTATATCCATGCGGAGGCCTATCCGGCCGGTGAACTCAAGCATGGCCCGCTGGCCCTGGTCGACAGCGCCATGCCCGTGGTGACGGTGGCGCCGAACGACGAACTGCTGGAAAAGCTCAAGAGCAACATGCAGGAAGTGCGCGCGCGCGGTGGCGTGCTCTATGTGCTGGCCGATGCCAAGACCAATATCGAGAGCAGCGAAGGCATGCACGTCATCCGCATGCCCGAGAACTACGGCGCGCTGAGCCCCATCATCCACGTGGTGCCGCTGCAACTGCTGGCCTACCACACGGCCGTGGCCCGCGGCACCGACGTGGACAAGCCACGCAATCTGGCCAAGAGCGTGACGGTGGAATGAGCTGACCGTTATTCCCGTGAAAAGCGCTCCCAGGGGCGCTTTTTCTTTGCCGGGCCGCGATTCCTGCGACGGGGGCGGGACCGTTCTTGGCGGGCCGAGGGCTGCTCGCCGCCAATGGGGGCCGTGGCCTCGGTTCGTGAAAAGCCTCAGGGCGCCTGGCTGCCCGGCAGCACGAAGAGCACGGTGGAGGCATCCTCGGTCAGGCGCTCGAAGACGATGGCACCATTGCGGTGCAGGTTGATGCGGATGTCCGGCGCCTCGTCGGCCTGGCGGTAGCAGGGGTCGCCGTCCAGGTTGTGCCAGCCATGCTCGGCAATCAGCTTGCGGCGGCGCAGATGGCGCAGCACTTCCTCGGGGGGCTGGCGCTGCTCGTTGACGGCCAGCCATGTGGAGGTCAGCAGGTCATGAGCCTGCTCGGCACTGGAGCACAAAGGGCTGGCCTGCAGCCGCTGGAACAGGTCGGAGAGCAGTAGGTCGTAGGAGTGGCGCGTGAGGGGCGCAGGGCTGGAGTGCTGCATCACAGGCCCTTGTTGCCGGTTTCGGCCAGCCTGCGGGCATAGGCCGCGAGGATGATGCGCTCCGAATGCACGAGGTAGTCGTTGAGCGCCTGGGCGGCCTGCGCGGGCTGCCCTTCCTCGAACAGCTGGAGAATGCGCTGGTTCATGTTCACGTAGGGCGCGTGCAGGAAATGCGGGTCGCGCAGCAGGCCGAAGGCCAGACGCAGCTCTGCCAGCAGGTGGGAGAACATTTCGTTCAGGCGCTCGCTGTCGGCCAGCTCCACGATGGCCTTGTGGAAAGCCATGTTGGCCGTGCCCACGCCCGACCAGTCCTCCGCATCGCGGTGGCGCAGCGCCGCGTCCACGGCTTCGCGCATCAGTGCACGCGCCGGATGCATGGGATAGGCCTGGGCCAGCGCCTGGCATTCGATCATGCGGCGCACGCGGTAGATGTCGATGATGGACGCCATGCTGGGCACGGCGACCGAGACGCCCTTGTTGGGCTCGTGCACCAGCAGCCCTTCCTTGGTCAGGATGCGGAACACCTCGCGCAGGGTGTTGCGCGAAATCTCCAGCGCCTCGCTCAGGGAGGCCTCGGAAAGGCGCTGACCCGGGACGAACTCCCCATGGATCAGCTTGGCGCGGACTTGCTGCGCAACCCTGTCGGTCAGGTTCAGGGCATCGGTGGTGGCTTTCATAACGGCTCGGGTAACGAAGGCCTCAGTGTAGCCAGCTTGCACCTGCTTACGCGTGCCTGCCACGGGATGCAAAAGCTAAGGGTTTTCTCTATTTCAGAAGATTTATTGTTCTGTCAACAATAAATATTGTGCAGCTATCAATTTTGAATTGTTCAACAATCTTGCGAGATTGATTGATTCAAAACAGGATCGACGGACTTGTGCACGGTGCGGAGAAACGGGCTGGGCAAAGCGCGGGCCCGATCCGCCAAAGGGTGGTCCGGCTGCAGGGCGGCGCAGGATCTTGAGGAGCTTTCGGAGGTATCCATGCCTGCTGACATCAACTTGTGGCCGCTGATCGGCGTGCTCATCATCATTGCCGGCTTCGCGCTGCGCTTCAATCCCATGCTGGTGGTGGTCGTCACCGCCATCGGGACGGCGCTGGCGGCCGGTTTCCCCATCGACAAGGTGCTGGCCACCATAGGCACGGGCTTTGTGAAGACGCGCAATCTGCCGCTCATCATCCTGCTGCCGCTGGCCGTGATCGGCCTGCTGGAGCGCCACGGCCTGCGCCAGCATGCGCAGAACTGGATCAGCTCCATCAAGTCGGCCACCGCGGGTCGCCTGCTCATCGTCTACCTGGCCGCGCGCCAGCTCACCGCGGCCATCGGCCTGACCAGCCTGGGCGGCCATCCGCAGATGGTGCGCCCCCTGCTGGCGCCCATGGCCGAAGGCGCGACCGAGGCACGCTACGGCAAGCTCTCGCAGAAGGTGCGCGACAAGCTGCGCGCCTTCAGCGCGGCTACCGACAACGTGGGCCTGTTCTTCGGCGAGGACATCTTCGTGGCCTTCGGCGCCATCGTGCTGATGACCACCTTCCTCAAGGAGGCCGGCATCGAGGTCGAGCCCATCCACGTGGCGCTGTGGGGCATCCCCACGGCGGTCTGCGCCTTTGTGATCCATGCCGTGCGCCTGCGCCGCCTGGACAAGGTGCTGGCGCGCGAGATTGCCGAAGAAAAACACAATGCCAAGGGAGAGCAGGCATGATCATCCCCATCCAGTACCTGTACTACCTGGTCGGCATCGTGCTGGCCATCACGGCAGTGATGACGCTGCGCGATGCCAGCAACCCGCGCCGCTATTCGGCCGGCCTGTTCTGGGCCCTGTATGCCATCGTGTTCCTGGTCGGCGACCTGCTGCCGGCCGTGTGGGTGGGTGCGATAGCCGTGCTCATGGCCGTGATCGCCGGCTTTGGCGGTGTGCTGGGCGGCAGGCACCAGCCACGCACCGATGCGCAATACCTGGAAAGCGCCAAGCGCCTGGGCAACAAGCTCTTCGTGCCCGCGCTGGCCATTCCGCTCATCACCATGCTGGGGACGCTGTCGGCCAAGTACCTGGTGTTCGGCGGCACGCCGCTGCTCGATCCCAAGAACACCACGCTGGTGAGCCTGGGCGTGGGCTGCGTGATCGCGCTGGGCCTGGCCTGCCGGATGACGCGCGAAACGCCCATGCAGGGCCTGCGCGAATCGCACCGCCTGACCGATGCGCTGGGCTGGGCCCTGGTGCTGCCGCAGATGCTGGGCATGCTGGGCCTGGTGTTCTCCGACGCCGGCGTGGGCAAGGCCGTGGCCCATGTGACCACCACCTATATCAACATGGACGTCCGCTTCGTGGCGGTGGCCGTCTACGTGGTCGGCATGGCGCTGTTCACGGTCATCATGGGCAACGGCTTCGCGGCCTTTCCCGTGATGACCGGCGGCGTGGGCGTGCCCGTGCTGGTCGGCGTCTACCACGGCGATCCGGCCGTGATGGCGGCCGTGGGCATGCTCTCGGGCTACTGCGGCACCTTGTTGACACCGATGGCCGCCAACTTCAATCTGGTGCCTGCCGCCCTTCTGGAAATCGACAAGAACGCGGTGATCCGCGCCCAGGTGCCCACGGCCCTGGTGCTGCTCACCTGCAATGTCTTCCTGTTGAATTTCCTGATGTTCCGTTGAAGGATCGAACCATGACCGCGCCGACCATTCCCCGCATCCTGCTCACCGGCTTCGAGCCGTTCGACCGGGACCCGATCAACCCGTCATGGGAAGTGGCGCGTGCTCTGGACGGCGAAATCATTGCGCAGGCACGGGTCTGCGCCGTGCAGCTGCCCTGCGTGTTCGGCGATGCGATGCGTGCGCTGGACGAGGCCCTGGCCGAGCACCAGCCCGTGCTGGTCATCAGCCTGGGCCTGGCCGGCGGCCGCCCGGAGATCACGCCCGAGCGCGTGGCCATCAACATCGACGACGCGCGCATACCCGACAACGCGGGCAGGCAGCCCGTGGATGCGGCCGTGGTCGAGCATGCGCCCGCCGCCTACTTTTCCACGCTGCCCATCAAGGCCATGGTGCGCAATCTGCGCGAGCAGGGCATTCCGGCCGCGGTCTCCAACACCGCCGGCACCTTTGTCTGCAACCACCTGTTCTACGCGCTCATGCACCGCCTGGCGCGCCGCGCGGCCCCCGGCGTGCGCGGCGGCTTCATCCACGTGCCGGCGCTGCCGGAGCAGGCGGCCAGGCATCCCGGCATGCCCAGCATGGCGCTGGAAACCCAGGTCAGGGCGCTGCGCGAAGCCATCCGCACGGCCATGACCGTGCACGAGGATTTGCGCGAGAACGCCGGCCAGCTGCATTGAGGATAGGGCACCCCCTGAGCCGCTGCGCGGCTTCCCCCTCTCTCGCTTCGCGGCAGGGGGACGCTGCCCTCGCTGCGGGGCGGCCCTTGCTCGGCATTCGGCATCCCTGGCGTGGAGTGCGCCAGTCTTATGTGGCAAGACCGGAGCCCCAGCACCGGCTTGTGTTTGGCACTAGGTGCCAGGAGAGAATTATGAAAATGGATTTGAACAGCGACCTGGGCGAGAGCTTCGGCGCCTGGACCATGGGCGACGATGCCGCCATGCTCGACATCGTCAGCAGCGCCAACGTGGCCTGCGGCTTCCATGCCGGCGATGCGGCCGGCATTCTGGCCACGCTCAAGGCCGCCCAGGCGCGCGGCGTGGTCGTCGGCGCCCACGTGGCCTACCGCGATCTGGCGGGTTTCGGGCGCCGCAACATGGACGTGGCCAGCAGCGATCTGGTGGCCGACGTGATCTACCAGATCGGCGCGCTGCAGGGCCTGGCCCGCGCGGCCGGCACGGCGGTGAAATACGTCAAGCCGCATGGCGCGCTCTACAACACCATTGCCCAGGACAGGCGCCAGGCCACCGACGTGATCAACGCCATCCGGGCCATCGATCCCTCGCTGGTGCTGATGGCCCTGGCCGGCTCGCCGCTGATCGGCTGGGCGCGCGACGCGGGCCTGACCGTGGTGGCCGAGGCCTTTGCCGACCGCGGCTACACGCCGCAGGGCGCCCTGGTCTCGCGCCGCGAAAAAGGCGCCGTGCTGCACGATGAAAAGCGGATCGCCGAGCGCATGCTCACGCTGGTGCGCGACGGCGTCATCGAAGCCGTGGACGGCAGCCTGGTGCGCGTGGAGGCCGACTCCATCTGTGTGCATGGCGACAGCCCCGGCGCCGTGGCGATTGCGCGCCAGCTGCGCCTGCGCTTCGAGCAGGAAGGCGTGAAGATCGCCTCCTTTGCCGGATGAACGGCCGGGTGAACAGCATGCGTTTCCTGCCCGTCAATTCCCAGGCGCTGATGGTCGAGCTGGCCGACCTGGGCCAGACCCTGGCGCTGCTGGCATCGCTGCAGGCCAGACCCATCCCTGGCGTGCGCGAACTGGTGCCGGCCGCGCGCACCATCCTCGTGCAGTTCGCGCCGCACCTTGTCTCTGCTTCGGCGCTGGTGCGCGAGATCGCCGGCCGCGAGCTGGGCGGCAACGTGCAGCGCAGCGACGTGCTGGTGCAGATTCCCGTGCGCTACGACGGCGAGGACCTGGCCGAGGTGGCGCAGATCCTGGGCGTCAGCGCCGAGGAGGTGGTGCGCCGCCACACGGGCAGCGAATGGTCGGTGGCGTTCACCGGCTTCGCGCCGGGCTTTGCCTATCTGGCCGGAGGCGACCCCATCTTCAACGTGCCGCGCCGCGCCACGCCGCGCACCAGGGTGCCGGCCGGCGCCGTGGCCCTGGCCGGCAGCTTCAGCGCCGTCTATCCCCAGGCCAGCCCGGGCGGCTGGCAGATCATCGGCGTGACCGATACGGCCATGTGGGATCTGTCGCGCGAACTGCCCGCGCTCTTGCAGCCCGGCTACCGCGTGCGCTTTGTCGATGCGGATGCTCTGGAAAACGTAGCTGCTGGCGCTGGTGATTCAGGCGTATCGAAGGAGAATGCCTCTGAAAGCGTGAAAAGGCAGGCGCAAGCAGCTACTGAATCAGAAGCGAAAAACGGCTTGAAGGTCCGCGCCACCGGGCTGCTCACCGTGTTCCAGGACCTGGGCCGCCATGGCCAGGCCGGGCAGGGCGTATCGGCTTCGGGCGCCATGGACCAGGGCGCGCTCAAGGCCGCCAATCGCCTCGTCGGCAATGCCAGCGACCGGCCCGCGCTGGAAACCGTGGGCGGCGGCCTGGCCTTGCAGAGCCTGGGCGAGCAGGTGGTCGCCGTCACGGGCGCCGATGCGCCGCTCACGCTCGCCACGGCCGACGGCCGCGAGTGGGCCGTGCCCGGCCAAGCGCCGCTGGCGCTGGCCGATGGCGATACCTTGCGCATCGGCCAGCCCGTGGCCGGCGCGCGCTGCTATGTGGCCGTGCGCGGCGGCTATGCGGTGGACAACGTGCTGGGCAGCGCCAGCACCGACACCCTGGCCCATGTGGGGCCCGAGGCCTTGCGCGTGGGGCAGGTACTGGCCGTGAATACCGCAGCGTATGCCATCGTCGGCGAGGCAATGCAGCCGCCCGCCGGCCTGCCCGCGGCCGGGCAGGACGTGGTGCTGGACGTCACGCTGGGCCCGCGCACCGACTGGTTCACGCCCGAGGCCGTGGCCCTGCTGGCCGGCCAGCGCTGGCAGGTCACGCCCCAGTCCAACCGCGTGGGCCTGCGCCTGGCCGGCGACGTGGCCCTGGCCCGTGCCATCCCCCATGAACTGCCCAGCGAAGGCACGCCGCTGGGCGCCATCCAGGTGCCCGCCAGCGGCCAGCCCGTGCTGTTCCTGGCCGACCACCCCTTGACCGGCGGCTATCCCGTGATCGGCTGCGTGGCTCCGCACCACCTGGACCTGGCGGGGCAGATTCCCGTCGGCGCCTGGATCCGATTCAACCCCATTCGTTCCTTCGAAGAGCTCACGCCATGATTTCCAAAGTCCTGATTGCCAACAGAGGTGAGATCGCCGTCCGCATCATCCGCGCCTGCGCCGACTACGGCGTGAAATCCGTGGCCGTCTATGCCAATGCCGACATCGACGCGCTGCATGCGCGCATGGCCGACGAAGCCTACGGCCTCGATGGCGACAAGCCCGCGGACAGCTATCTCGACATCGCCAAGCTGATCGCGGTTGCGAAGAAGTCAGGCGCCGATGCCGTGCACCCCGGCTACGGCTTTCTGTCGGAAAGCGAGGCCTTTGCACGCGCCGTGATCGACGCGGGCCTGGCCTGGATCGGCCCGCGGCCCGAGACCATTGCCAAGCTCGGCGACAAGGTCGAGGCGCGCAAGATCGCCCTGAAGGTCGGGGCGCCTCTGGTGGCCGGCACGCCCGATCCCGTCAGGGACGCCGGCGAGGTGCTGGCCTTTGCCGAACAGCACGGTCTGCCCATCATCATCAAGGCCGCGTTCGGCGGCGGCGGGCGCGGCATGAAGATCGCCTGGCGCATGGATGAGGTGGAGGAGCTGTACCACTCTGCCGTGCGCGAGGCCGTCACGGCCTTCGGCCGCGGCGAATGCTTTGTCGAGCAGTTCCTGGACAAGCCGCGCCACATCGAGGCCCAGGTGCTGGCCGACACCCACGGCAACGTGGTGGTGCTGGGCACGCGCGACTGCTCGCTGCAGCGCCGCAACCAGAAACTGGTCGAGGAGGCGCCCGCGCCCTTCATCAGCGAGGAGCAGCGCGAGCGCATCCACGGCGCGGCGCGTGCCATCTGCGCCGAGGCCGGCTATGTGAGCGCGGGCACGGTGGAGTTCCTGCTGTCCACCAGCGGCGCGATCTCCTTCCTCGAAGTCAACACGCGCCTGCAGGTCGAGCATCCCGTGACCGAGCAGACCACAGGCGTGGACCTGGTGATCGAGCAGCTGCGCGTGGCCGACGGCCTGCCTTTGAGCATCACCGAAACGCCCAGGCCCATCGGCCATTCCATCGAGTTCCGCATCAACGCCGAGGATGCGGGCCGCGGCTTTCTGCCTGTGCCCGGTCCGGTGGCGCGCTTCGAGGCGCCCGGCGGACCCGGCGTGCGCGTGGATTCGGGCGTGCAGGGCGGTTCGGTGGTGCCGGGGACCTTCGATTCGCTCATGGCCAAGCTCATCGTCAGCGGCGCCACGCGCGAACAGGCGCTGGCCCGCGCACGCCGTGCGCTGCGCGAGTTCAGGATCGAAGGCGTGGCCTCGGTGCTGCCCTTCCACCGCGCCGTGATCGAACATGCGGACTTCGTGGGTGAGCATGGCTTCAAGGTGCATACACGCTGGATCGAGTCGGACTTTGCCGAGCCGCTGGCCGCCGCCCTGCGCGCCGAGCCCGGGCCCGACACCAGCCTGGTGCGCACCGCCATCGAGATCGACGGCCGCCGCGTGCAGCTGGGCCTGCCCGCCATGCTGCTGCAGGGGCTTGCCGGCGCCTCCGTTGCGGCCACGCCGGCCCCAGGCGCTGCGCAGGCCGTGGATCCCGATGCCGTGGTCTCGCCCATCGCAGGCAATCTGCACGCCTGGAAGGTGGAAGACGGTGCCCAGGTCCGGGAGGGCGACGTGATTGCCGTCATGGAAGCCATGAAGATGGAAATGCAGGTCACCGCCCACAGGAGCGGGCGCATTGCCCTGGTGGCGCAGGCCGGCTCGGCCCAGGCGCTGGGTGGCGTGCTGGCGCATATCAAGGCCTGAATCCCGCCCCTGGACCGCTGCGGGGGCTGGCCGGCTGCGGCCGTGCCGGTTTCAGGGCCCGCGGGTCGTGTTCAGGGTTTCCAGCAGCGCCAGCAGGGCCCGTACCCGGGGCGGCTGCAGCCGTGCCGAGGGCATGACCACGCTGATGGGCATGGGCGGCGGGCGGCATTGCGGCAACAGCTCGACGAGTGCGCCGCTTTGCAGTTCGTCCGCCACCATGTTATCCGGCACCTGCGTGAGCCCGCAGCCCGCCAGGGCCGCTGCCACCATGGCTTCGCCGTCATTCATCTGCACCCGGGCCTGCGGCTGCCATTCGACCAGGCCCTGCGGACCCGAGAACTGCCAGGTCCGGTCGCGGCCCGTGGAGGGCAGCCGAAAGACGATGGCCGCATGGGCCGAAAGCTCGGCGATGCAGGCCGGCTGGCCGTGGGCCGCGACATAGCCGGGGCTGGCCACCAGGACCAGCCGCTGCCAGTCGAAGCGCCGTGCCACCAGGCTGGAGTCGCGCAAGGCGCCCACGCGGATCGCGGCGTCCAGGCCCTCGCGCGCCAGGTCGGCATAGCTGTCGCGCAGCCGCAGGTCCAGCGTCAGCGCCGGATGTGCCTGCAGCAACCGGGCCAGCAGGGGCAGGACCACGCGCCGGCCATAGGTCTGGGGCGCATCCAGCCGCAGCGTGCCGCTCACGGTGCCGCGGCTGCCCGCCGCCTCGGTCTGCAGCTCGTCCAGCTCGGCCAGCACCCGCTCGCAGCGGCAGTACAGGTGCTCGCCGTCCGGCGTCAGGCTGACCTGCCGAGTGGTGCGGTGGAACAGCTTGACGCCCAGCGCGGATTCCAGGCGGGCCACGCTCTTGGCCAGCGTGGACGGCGCGCATCCCAGCTCGCGGGCCGCGGCC
The DNA here is from genome assembly GCF_040187735.1 of Comamonas sp. w2-DMI. Taxonomy (NCBI): domain Bacteria; kingdom Pseudomonadati; phylum Pseudomonadota; class Betaproteobacteria; order Burkholderiales; family Comamonadaceae; genus Comamonas; species Comamonas sp. w2-DMI. Next base: position 115,785 of record NZ_JBANEL010000001.1, read on the forward strand.
GCAAAGCTGCCCAGCCGCGCGGTGTGCGAGAACGCCATCAGTTGCTGCAGGCTGTTCATGGGCGGGATTGAGGAATTTGTTTCGGCAATGTTAAGGCGCCTGCGGTGGTTCCGGAAACCGTCCGCCGGTGCCAGACTGGCGCCGTCCGTGGCCGCGGCAAACGTCCTTGTTTATCCCACGCCTGAACAGCGAAAGGCAACGCCATGTCCGTGATCGCACAATCCCCGCCCGCTTCCACCGCCATCGACGGCATTGCCCATGCCACCTGGGCAGGCCAGGCCCAGGGCCTGTCGCAGCTGTCCGTGTGGCGCCAGTCGATGGCTCCGGGCACCGCCACGCCCCCGCACCGGCACGAGTGCGACGAGGTGGTGCTCTGCCTGGCCGGCGAAGGCGAACTGCACATCGGCGGGCAGCGCCAGCGCTTTGGCGCGCACAGCACCCTGGTCCTGCCGCGCGGCCAGGTGCACCAGCTTTTCAACGTCGGCAAGCAGCCGCTGGAAACGCTGGGCATCTTCGGCCGCTCGCCCGTGCCCACCTGCCAGCCCGACGGCGCGCCGCTGCCCTTGCCCTGGCTCAGCTGACTTGACGGAGACCGCCATGAAAGCCCTGCACATTCTTTCTGTTCCCCTGGCGCTGGCAGCCCTGGGCTCTCATGCCGGCGCACAGGCCGGCGATGCCGAGACGCCGGTGGCGCGCGGCGCCTACCTGGTGCGCAGCATGGGTTGCGCGGACTGCCACACGCCGCTCAAGCCCGGCCCGCGCGGCCCCGAACCGGATCTCTCGCGCGGGCTGTCGGGCCATCCCCAGGGGCAGGTGCTTCAGGCGCCGGCCGCCTCCGGCGGCCCCTGGATCTGGGGCGGCGCAGGCACGAACACGGCATTCTGGGGACCCTGGGGCGTGAGCTACTCGGCCAACCTCACGCCCGATGCCACGGGCCTGGGCGCCTGGACGGCGGAGCAGTTCGTGCAGTCCCTGCGCACGGGCAAGCATGCCGGCTCGGGCCGCCCCATCGCGCCGCCCATGCCCTGGCAGTCGTTCGGCCAGCTGACGGATGCGGACCTGCAGGCCATGTTCGCCTATCTCAAATCCCAGCCTCCGGTGCGCAATATGGTGCCGAGTTATCAGCCTCCGACAGCTGCCGCCGGCAAGTAGGCATGCTTTTCTAAGGGCCGGACTCGCTTTCTGTGTAAGGGGGCCGGTTCGGGGTGCAGCCCTGGGCCGTGGCAGGAAAATTTTCGCGTCATGCTTGACTTTGACATGATGTCAATCTCTACAGTGGCTTCAACCTGATGGAGAAAGCCATGAATGCATTGACGAAAAGCGCCGTGCCCGCTGCCCTGGTTGAGCTGCCGGTGCAGGGCATGACCTGCGCCTCCTGCGTGGGTCGCGTGGAGCGCGCGCTCCGGAAAGTGCCCGGCGTGCAGGATGCCGTGGTCAACCTGGCCACCGAAAAGGCCAGCCTGAGCCTGGACGACCCTGCGCAGGTCCAGGCCGTGGTGCCCGCCGCCATTGCGGCGGTGGAGAAGGCCGGCTATGCCGTGCCGCAGCGCCGGTTCGATCTGCAGGTCGGCGGCATGACCTGCGCCTCCTGCGTGGGCCGCGTGGAGCGGGCGCTGAAAAAGGTGCCCGGCGTGCAGTCCGCCATCGTCAACCTGGCCACCGAGCGCGCCAGCGTCGAAGCCAGCGAGGGCACGGACCTGCAGGCGCTGATCGCCGCCATTGCCAAGGCCGGCTACGAGGCCGCGCCCGTGGCGCAGCAGCAGCCGGGGGCGGGCGCCGAGGATTCGGCCGCGCAGTGCCAGGCCGCCGAGCGCGCCGCGCTCAGGCGCTCGCTGATCTTTGCGGCCGTGTTTGCCCTGCCCGTGTTCCTGCTGGAGATGGGCGGCCATATGCTGCCCGCCTTCCACCACTGGATCGCCGGCACCCTGGGCACGCAGAACAGCTGGTACCTGCAGTTCGCGCTCACGGCCATCGTGCTGTTCGGACCGGGGCGGCGCTTCTTCGAAAAAGGCGTGCCGGCCCTGCTGCGCGGCGCGCCCGACATGAATTCGCTGGTGGCCGTGGGCACCTCGGCGGCCTTTGCCTATTCGGTGGTGGCCACCTTCGCGCCGCACTGGCTGCCCGAGGGCACGGTCAACGTGTACTACGAGGCGGCCGCCGTCATCGTGGCGCTGATCCTGCTGGGCCGCTTCATGGAGGCGCGCGCCAAGGGCAATACCTCGGAAGCCATACGCCGCCTGGTGCAGCTGCAGGCCAGGACGGCGCGCGTGCGCCGCGACGGCACCGTGCAGGAACTGGACATCGCCCAGGTGCGCGCGGGCGACGTGATCGAGGTCCGTCCCGGCGAGCGCATCGCCGTGGACGGCGAGGTGCTCGAAGGCAGCAGCTTTGTCGACGAATCCATGATCAGCGGCGAGCCCGTGCCCGTGGAAAAGACCGCGGGCGCCGAAGTCGTGGGCGGCACCGTCAACCAGAACGGCGCGCTGGCCTTCAGGGCCACCAAGGTCGGCGCCGACACCCTGCTGGCGCAGATCATCCGCATGGTCGAGCAGGCCCAGGGATCCAAGCTGCCCATACAGGCGCTGGTGGACCGGATCACCATGTGGTTCGTGCCCGCCGTCATGGCCGCGGCCCTGCTGACCTTTGCGGCCTGGCTGATCTGGGGCCCGTCGCCGGCGCTGAGCTTTGCGCTGGTCAATGCGGTGGCCGTGCTCATCATCGCCTGCCCCTGCGCCATGGGCCTGGCCACGCCGACCTCCATCATGGTGGGCACGGGCCGCGCCGCGCAAATGGGCGTACTGCTGCGCAAGGGGGAGGCGCTGCAGCAGCTGCGCGACGCCAGGGTGGTGGCCGTGGACAAGACCGGCACGCTCACCAAGGGCCGGCCCGAGCTTACCGACCTGCTGCTGGCCGAAGGCTTCGAGCGCGGCGCCGTGCTGGCCCGGGTGGCGGCCGTGGAAGACCGCTCCGAGCACCCGATCGCCCGCGCCATCGTCGATGCGGCCAGGGCCCGGGGGCTGGACATTCCGGCCGTGCAGTCCTTCGAATCGGTGACCGGCTTCGGCGTGCGCGCCATGGTGGACGGCTCCAGGGTGGAGATAGGCGCCGACCGCTTCATGCGCGAACTGGGCCTGGGTGTGGACGGCTTTGCGCTCGATGCCGCGCGCCTGGGCGACGAAGGCAAGACCCCGCTGTACGCGGCCATCGACGGGCGCCTGGCGGCCATGATCGCCGTGGCCGACCCCATCAAGCCCACGACGCGCGCCGCCATCGACGCCCTGCACGCCCTGGGCCTGAAGGTGGCCATGGTCACCGGCGACAACCGCCGCACGGCCGAGGCGATTGCGCGCCAGCTGGGCATAGACGAAGTGGTGGCCGAGGTGCTGCCCGGCGGCAAGGTCGACGCCGTCAAGCGCCTGAAGGCCGAGCACGGCATCCTGGCCTATGGGGGCGACGGCATCAACGACGCGCCCGCGCTGGCCGAGGCCGATGTGGGCATGGCCATAGGCACGGGCACGGACATCGCCATCGAGGCGGCCGACGTGGTGCTGATGTCGGGCGACCTGGGCGGCGTGCCCAGGGCCATCGCCCTGTCCAAGGCCACGATGAAGAACATCCGGCAGAACCTGTTCTGGGCCTTTGCCTACAACGTGGCGCTGATTCCCGTGGCGGCAGGCCTGCTGTATCCGGTCAACGGCACGCTGCTGTCGCCGGTGTTCGCGGCCGGGGCCATGGCGCTGTCCAGCGTGTTCGTGCTCTCCAACGCCTTGCGGCTGAAGCGGTTCAGACCTTGATGGACTGGGTTGGAGGTTTGTAGAAAACAGGAGCTGTCATCGCTCTATCAGTAATGATTTCAATAGGTTTTGTATTTGGGATTGTTGTTTTTCGAGCGATGGCGGCTATCTTTTTTTGGGCGGATGGGAAGCCGTCGACAGATGGCGGGTCTCGGCCCGCCAGCCGACCTACTCTTCTTGCACGCGCAAAAAGGTAAGTCGGCAGCCGGGCCGAGACCCGGCCTCTGCCGCGTGCGGCATACACAATAGCGCGCACAAAAACATCCGGGATTTGAACGCCCGGCTACTGCTTCAGCCTGGGCACATCCACAAAATCATCCAGGCTCAGCCCCTTTTCCTGCAGCAGGGCCTCCAGCACCGGCTTGAGCCGTCCCAGGCTGGCCTCGACGGTCTCGCGCACGGTGTCCACCACCACCTGGGTGCTGCGCTCGATCTCGATGTTGACCAGGTCGCCCACCTTCTTGTGGCCGAATACCGTCATGCGCAGGGTCTCGGGAATCAGCCAGACCTCGAACCAGCCTTCCTTGCGGTTCACTTCCGATACCGTGAGGCTGGCGCCGTTGACGGCGATATAGCCCTTGGCGAACACATAGGGGCGGAAGGCCTCGGGAATGCCGAAACGGATCTTGTGGTTGGTCTCGGTCCGCATCACCTCCAGCACCGGGGCGGTGAAGTCCACGTGGCCCGACAGCGGGTGGCCCCCGATCTCGGCGCCATCCCTGGCGGCGCGCTCCACGTTGAGCGTGTCGCCGACCTGGTACTGGCCCAGCGTGGTGATGCTGAGGCTTTGCAGCATCACGTCGAAGCTGGCGCGGGTGGGCGAGAGGTTCTCGGTCACCGTCAGGCACACGCCGTCGTGCGAGACGCTGGCGCCTATGGCCAGGTCCTGGCAGAAGCCTTCGGGAAATTCCATGGTGAAGGTGCGCAGGCCGTCCTGGTCGCGCAGCGCGGCAATCTTTGCCACGGCCTGAATGATGCCGGTAAACACGGGAAAGTCTTTCCTATCAGCGGGCTGCGGGGGAAAGGGCAGCCCGGGGCCAAAAAGGCCATTTTGCCTGCATCCCCCGTAACCCGGCCGGCGTTCAGGCGAAGGAAGGCCGGTCCTCCCAGAAACCGCTCACCAGGCTGGAGGGCTTGCGCAGCGCGCGCACCCAGGCGCAGTCGGGCCAGGCGTCCATCTGCACGCTCATGCCGGCGAACACGCCGTAGCCGGGGCCGGCGGCGATCTCGCCCCCGGCCTGCAGGGTCTCGCCCGCGCGGATGCTGCAGGCCGCACGCATGTCGCCCAGGGCCTTGATGCCCCAGCCGGCCTGGATGTGGTTGCCGCAGGCGATATGGTCGCCCGCCGCGATGCCGTGGCCCACGTCGAGCAGTCCCTGCACCTGGATGCCGGCGCCCGCGCGCAGGCTCTTGCCGCAGCGCAGGCCGCCCTGCACGTCCACCTCCTGGCCGGCATGGATGTTGCCCTGGACATCCACATGGCCGCCGCAGCGCAGCTCCCACCCCGTGCGCAGCTCCTCGGCACGCAGGTCGCCCTGGGTCTCCACGCTCCAGGCAGCCTTGATGCCGCCGCCGGCCTGCAGCAGTTCCCCGCAGAAGATGGCGCCGCCGCTGTGGATGTCCTCGCCCGCCTCCAGCCTGCCTGCGCGGATGCCGGCGCCGGCCTGCAGGCTGCGGCCCACGAACAGCGTGCCGGAGACCCGCACGTCGCCATGCACGATCACGGTGCCCGCGAAGACCAGGTTGTCGGCCTCCAGGTGCTCGACCTCGAGCACCGCATTCGTGGGCCCGAAGTTCTGCAGCAGCCAGCGCGCATCCTCCACGCGGCCCGCGCGCACCTGGGTGTCCATGGCGGCCTGGTAGTCGCCGCCGGCAAGGTTGTTGCGCACAAACCAGCGATAGCCTGCGGCGCAGGGGTTTTTGCCGCGCAAGAAGTTCTGAGTGAGTTCCATGTCCATGGCCAAGCCTCCGGAATCCGTCGGGGAAATCGGGCGCGTGGCGAGGGCTTGATGGCGGATGTGGCCGTGCCTGTCCCACGCACCGGTGGTGAGCAGTGCTTGGGGCCGTGCGGAGGGCGAGGTGTTGTGCCTTATGCCATCCGCACGGCGGCGGAAAGCATGGCCGTGACACCGCTCAGGCTCACGAATGCGGTGGGAATGCCATGGCGGCGGGTGTGCAGCGCACGCAGCACGCAGGCACGCGCGCACGGCTCCCCCGCCAGTGCAAGGCGGCGCAGGCGAGCGGCGGTGGACAGGTGGGTGCAGGCCATGGGCAAAAGAAAATCCGAGGCCGCGATTATGCCGCGCACCATCGGCGTGCGCAGCACGGGCCGGCCAAGGCCCTGCCGCCGCTGCCGGTGTCAGCCCGCCTGTTGCACGGCCGCGCGCAGGCGCTGCACGGCCTGCTCGATCTGCGGCACCTCGGGCGCGGCAAACGACATGCGCAGCGTGTGCAGGTCGGGATCCTGCGGGTAGAAGGCCTTGCCGGGCACATAGATCACGCCCTGGGCCACGGCGGCGTCGAACAGCTTTTGCGGGTCGATGCGCGTATCCAGGCTGGCCCAGACGAACATGCCGCCCGCGGGGCGCGAGCAGCGTATGCCGCTGTCGCCCGAGGCCAGGCCCTGCACCAGCGCCTGCATGCGGCGCTGGTATTCCTGGCGCGCGCGCTGCACGGTGGCGGGATAGCGGCCGCTTTGCAGGTAGCAGGCCGCCACCGTCTGCGTCAGCGGCGAGGTGCACAGGTCGGCGGTCTGCTTGGCCACGGCGCAGCGGCGCAGCACGGCGGCGTCGGCCAGCATCCAGCCCACGCGCAGCGCGGGCGCCACGGTCTTGGACAGGCTGGAGAGATAGACCACTGGGTTGCCGCCCGCCGGGGCCAGCTGCTCGCCCACGGCGCGCACGGTGGGCGGCATGGGCGGGGGCGTGCCGGTCTCGCCGTCGAAGCGCAGTTCGCCATAGGGATCGTCCTCCACCACGCGAAAGCCGTGCTGCAGGGCCAGGCGCACCAGGGCCTGGCGCCGCTGGGCCGCCAGCAGCGTGCCGCGCGGGTTGGAGAAATTGGGCACGGTGTACAGCAGCTTGGGTTGCTGATCGGCGGGCAGGCCGGCCAGCAGCGCGGCCAGGGCATCGGTCTGCAGGCCGTGCTCGTCCATGGGCACGGGCAGGATGCGTGCCTGCGCCAGGCGCAGGGCCTGCAGCGTGGCCGGATAGGCGGGCACTTCCACCAGCACCGTGTCGCCGGGCTCGACCAGCACGCGCACCAGCAGGTCGAAGCCCTGCTGCGACCCGGTGGTCACCAGGATGTCGCCTGCGCCGGCCTGCATGCCGCGTTCGCGCGCCTGCAGTGCCAGGGCTTCGCGCAGCGCGGGCAGGCCTTCGGTGGCGCCGTACTGCAGCGCGCCCGCGCCCTGGAGCAGGGCCTGCCGGGCGGCCTGGGCCAGCCCTTCGGCGTCGAACAGGCTGGGCGAGGGATAGCCGCCGGCCAGCGAGATCATGCCGGGGCGCGACAGGTAGGGGAACAGCTCGCGTATGGGCGAGCCCGCAGGCTCGGCGAAGGCGGCGGCGAAAGGTGCGGGGGCAGTGGAAGCAGTCATGGGCGGAAAGCGGGGGAAGTCAGGCCGGTGCGGATGCGCGTTCACTGCGCCTCGTGGTCGCCGAAATCCACCGTGCCGCACAGCTGCTGCGGATCGGTGAGCCGGCGCAGGCCCTGGGCCAGGCGCCGGATGGCGGGCGCGGTGTAGCGGCGGTAATAGGCCAGGTTGTGCGGGCCCACGCCATGCTCGGCGCTGTAGCTGCCCGCATAGTCCTGCACCACCATGGCGTAGATGCGGTCGCGCAGGCGCTGCACCACGGCCGCGTCGTAGGGCTGGGCGGCGTCGCTGAGCCAGATCACGTTGAAATGCACGCCGCCGTCGGCGATATGGCCGAAGTCCACCACGTGCAGGAAGGGGAATTCACGCGCCACCACGGCGCGCGCCTCGCGGCAAAAGGCCATGATGCGCGAGCGCGGCACGGACACGTCGAAGGCAACGGGCTTGCCCAGCGCGCGCGCGCCTTCGCTGATGCTGTGCCGCAGGTGCCACAGCTCATGGCCGTTGCCGATGATGGCGTTCTCTATGGTCTGATCGAACTGGTCCTGTAGGAACTGGTTCAGCGCCTCCTGCAGGTCCAGGCCCGTGTAGGCCTTGCTGCTGGCCGCTTCCAGCTCGATGAGGATGGCGAAGTCCGGCGCCGGCTCGGGCGCGAAGGGATTGCGCAGGTCGGGCACATGGTCGATGGCCGCCTGCATGGCATGGCCCGACAGGCCTTCGAAGGCGCTCAGGTAGTCGCCCAGCTCGCGCTCCAGCGCCTGCAGCAGCTGCAGCACGGCCTCGTCGGAGGTCGGAACGACCAGGGCCGTGGCCGATTGCTGCGGCCGCACGTGCACTTCCAGCGTGGCGCGCGTGATCACCGCGCCCGCGCCCGAGGTGCCCACGAACAGCTGCTTGAGGTCCGGGCCGGTATTGTCCTTGCGCAGGGCGCGGCCCAGCTCCAGCACCTCGGCCTCGGGCGTGGGCAGCACGGCCTGCAGGGCCAGCAGGTTGTGGCGCACGTCGCCGTAGCGGATCAGCCGCGTGCCGCCGGTGTTGGCGGCGATCATGCCGCCCACCGTGGGATCGGCGCCCAGGTCGATGGGGAACCACAGGCCGTGCGGCTCCAGCTTCTCGTTGAGCTCCTGCAGCGTCACGCCCGCGTCCACGGTCACGCTGCGGTTGGCCGCATCGATGTCGCACAGCCCGCGCAGGCGGCTGGTGGACAGCACCACCTGGGCGCCGCTGGCGTCGGGTGTGCTCGCGCCCACCAGGCCGGTGTTGGCGCCCTGAGGCAGCAGGGGCACGCCGTGCGCCACGCAGCAGCGCACCACGGCCTGCACCTCTTCCACGCTGGCCGGGCGCACCACGCACAGGGCCTGGCCCTGGCCGTAGCGCGCGCCCTGCTCGTAGCCGGCCATGTCGGCGCCCAGCAGCAGGCCGCGCTCGCCCACGATGGCGTGCAGCGCCTGAACGACGGGCGGTGCGGCATGGAGCTCCCGGCTCATGCCAGGGCTCCGGCCAGCGTCTGGCGCACCTGAGCCAGGGACTGTTGCTGGGTGGCCTCGTACAGGGCGATCTCGTCGTGCACGCGCGCGCCCAGCGCGCTTTCGAAAGCCTGCTGTGCCGCATGGGCCTGGTATTGCTTCTGCTCCTCGCCGCCCAGGTTGGACTGGAAGATGCCGGCCGCGCTCACGGGCAGGAAGTCCTCGTAGGTGATGGGCTCGGCCTGCACCAGGCCCCGGGCGATAAGCGCTTCCATGTCTTCATCGTCCGCGGCCTGCACGCCGCCGGCCAGGCTCCGCTCCGTGAGGCGATAGCGGTAGAAGGCCAGGCCCTGCCGGCGCAGGGCTTCATGCGTGTCGGGAAATTGCGCGAAGACCTGCTGCAGGCGCTGCGCATAGTCGGGCGCCGCGCTGCCCGCGTTGTCCATGCTGCGCACCTGGGCCAGCAGCTCGTCGTACAGCGCGCGGCCCTTGCGCGTGAGCGCCACGCCGCGCTGCTCGATCTCGCCGAAGCGCGCCGTGTGGGCGCCGGCCGAACCCGCGGCATCGGCACCGGTGAAGTGGATGGCTTCCTTGAGCGCCTTGAAGCTGGTCTGGCGCAGCAGGATGGGACAGGCGCGGCGCGGCGGGCCTTCGACCACGTCCTTGGCATCCATGCCGCGCGCGGGCATGCCGGCCTGGGCCGCGTCGATGTCCAGCGTGCGCGGCGTCAGGTGGTTGATGTGCGGGCCCTTGAAGCAAACCACGTCGGCCACCAGGCGGTGGGCCTTTTGCAGCGCCTCGTAGGTGGCGGCGTCCACCGTGGCATCGCTGTGCCAGCGGAAGGTCTCCAGCGCCTGCTGCACGAAATCATCGGCGTCCTGGCTGTCCAGGCCGCCGTCGCGCTCGGCCTGGGCGATGAGCTCCAGCGCGCGCGGCGTGAAGATGCGGCGGCGCGCCAGGATGGCCGCGGCCTGCGCGCGCAGCGCCGCATCGGCGATCAGCTCCAGGCGCAGCAGCGAGGTGAAGACACGGAAGGGGTTGGCCAGCAGGGCGTCGTCGTGCACGGGGCGAAAGGCCGTGGAATGCACGGGCACGCCGGCCACCGAGAGGTCGTAGTAGCCCACGGGCTCCATGCCCATCACGGCAAACAGGCGGCGCAGCGTGGCCAGTTCCTCGGCCGTGCCCACGCGGATGGCGCCGTGGCGCTCCACATCCAGGCGCTCCAGCTCGCCGCTTCCGGCCATGCGCCGGCGCAGTTCCGGATCGTCCTGCAGCGCCAGTGCGTTGACGTCGGCCACCAGGTCGATGAGCGTGCCGTACTGCGGCACTTCCTTGCGGTACATCTCGGACATGGCGCGCGAGAAGCGCGTGCGGATGTCGTTGGCGGAAACAAAGCGGGGGCTGGTGGAATGCGTGGCGCTCATGACGGGACAGAAGGGCTGGGTTGTGAGTGCAGCGGCCGCGCCGCAGGCGGGCCGCAAGGACAGGCAGCATGTTCTGCGCTGTCCTGACTTCGGTCAAACGATAATCCGGCCTGCAGGTCATACCCAAACGGAATGAACCTGCTTGCGCAGCCCACACTCACCTGTTCCATCCATGCAGCTGTCCCGCCGCTTCCTGCCCCCCATGTCCCTGCTGTGCGCCTTCGAGGCCTCGGCGCGGCACCAGAGCTTTACCGCGGCCGCGGCCGAGCTGCACCTCACGCAAAGCGCAGTCAGCCGGCAGATACGTGCGCTGGAGGAGCGCCTGGGCACCGAGCTGTTCGTGCGCGAGCGCCAGACCGTGCGCCTGAGCCCCGCGGGCCAGGCCTATGCGCAGGAGATACGCGCGGCCCTGGTGCGCATCTCCAACGCCACGCTGGGCTTTCGCACCAATCCCCAGGGTGGCAGCCTGAACCTGGCCATATTGCCGACCTTCGGCACGCGCTGGCTGGCGCCGCGGCTGCCGCAGTTCTTCAGCGCGCACCCGGGCATCACCATCAACCTGACCACGCGGCTGTCGCAGTTCGACTTCCAGCTCGAGGCCGTGGATGCGGCGATCCATTTCGGCCTGCCCCACTGGCCGGGCGCCGAGCTGGAGTTCCTGATGAGCGAGACGGTGGTGCCGGCCTGCAGCGCGGAGCTGGCGGCCCAGCACCGGTTTGCCGAGCCCCGGAACCTGCTGCGCGCGCCGCTGCTGCACCTGGCCTCGCGTCCCGATGCCTGGCAGCGCTGGTTCGCCAGCCAGGGCTGCCAGGCCAGCGACATGCAGGGCATGCTGTTCGACCAGTTCGCCACCGCGGCGCAGGCCGCCATCGCCGGCGTGGGCGTGGCCCTGCTGCCCAAGTTCCTGATCGCGCGCGAGCTGCAGACCGGTGATCTGGTCCAGGCGCTGCCGCAACTGCCCGAAGTGGAAAGCGCCGAGCGCTATTACCTGGCCTGGCCGAGCAGCCGTTCGGCCTATCCGCCGCTGCAGGCCTTCCAACGCTGGCTCAAGCAGGCCGCGCAGGAATTCGCTCCGTCTTCGGCTGCATGATGCCTATGAAAAAAAGGAGCTGCCAGCGCAGCTCCTTGCAGGGTTTGAGGTCGAAAAGCGGCTTAAGTGCCCGTCCACAGGGCGCTGCCAGCTATCGAATCAAGGTCGACTCATGGACACGTTCTTAGCTGTTATAGGCTTCCAGCGGCTTGTCGTTGGGCTCCTGCAGCAGCTGCCTGAGCGTGTCGCTCATGGGCAGGTTCAGCGGCATGTCCTTGGGCGGGATGGGCTGCATGAACCACTTGTCGTAGATCCTGGCCACTTCGCCGGACTTCATCATGCGCACCAGCGCGTCGTCCACGGCCTTCTTGAACGCGGGGTCGTCCTTGCGCATCAGCAGCGCGATGGGCTCGGAGCCCAGCACCTCGCCCACGATCTTGTAGCCCTTGGGGTCCTTGGAGTTGGCGATCACGCCGGCCAGCAGATTGTCGTCCAGCACAAAGGCGTCGGCGCGGCCAGACTCCAGCATCAGGAAGCTCTCGAAGTGGTCCTTGCCCAGCTGGGTGGGCAGCTTCACATTGTTCTCGTGGCTGTATTTGCGCAGCAGCTGCACGGCGGTGGTGCCGGCCGAGGCCGCCACGGTCTTGCCGTCGAGCTGCTTGAACGAGGTGACGGGCGAATCCGCGCGCACGGCCATGCGCACCTGGCTCACATAGGTGGTGACCGCAAACGAGACCTGCTTCTGGCGGCTGAGGTTGTTGGTCGTGGGGCCGCAGCCCATGTCCACCGTGCCGTTCTGCACCAGGGGCATGGTGTTCTGGGCGGTGATGGCCATGTATTCGATCTTGGCGGCGGGCGCGATCTGGGCCAGCACCTTCTCGCACAGCTCCACGTGATAGCCCGTGAAGCGGTGGTTGGCACCGATGGCGTAGGCCATGGGGGCGGAGCTTTCGCGCACGCCGATGACGACCTTGCCGGTCTTCTGGATCTTGTCCAGCGTGCCGCCGGGCACGGTCTGGGCCTGGGCGCCGAAGGCGGCCAGGGCGGTTACAAGGGCGGTGCATGCCAGCGTCATGTTCGCGGTCATCAGGCGCATGGGGGAAGTCTCCTCGGAAATGATGGGAATGCCGGACGGCGCCGTGCGCCGGCCGTCAAGTGCCTGCGTCAACTATCCGGCAATTTGGGGGCGCCTTCATAACGATGAAACGGAAGAAGGTCATGCTCCCGGCGTATGACCTGTGGCCCACGCCGCAGGCGCCAAAGCCGTAGCAGGGCGGCAGTTTGCACTTTTTGGGTAACATCTGCGCCTACTGCACAGGCCCGCGCGCACATATGGTTCCGGCGCGTCCTGCCTCGTGCCGCCAGGGCCGGGGCCGTGCGGATGCTGCCGGCCCGGCCTTTTTTCCGGTTCGCGCAGTGCCGGCCCCGCAAGGGCGCCGCAGGATGATCCTGGCATGCGTGCGCCTGTTTTGAGACAGATTCCATGACTGCCAACACTCCCCCCTCATTCCTCAGCCGCATCGCCATCGCGATCGGCAGCTTCTTCGCCATCCTCGGCAACGGCCGCCTGGCCGGCGACGTCAGCCGCCTGCGCGGCGGCGAAGCCCTGGCCGCCGATGTCGAGCCACGCGAAGTGCGCGTCGAAGTCCCGGTCGAGAAGATCGTCGAAGTCCGCGTGGAAGTGCCCGTGGAGAAGGTCGTCGAGAAGACCGTGGAAAAGCGCGTTGAAGTCCCCGTCGAGAAACTGGTCGAGAAGACCATTGAAGTCCCCACGGACACCGCCGCCCTGCAGCTGCTGGGCCTGCTGCAGCGCGAGGCGCGCTTCGTCGACTTCATCCAGGAAGAGGTCGCGCCCTATACCGACGCCGAGATCGGCGCCGCCGCCCGCGTGGTGCATGAAGGCTGCCGCAAGGTGCTGCGCGAGCATTTCGCCATCCAGCCCGTGCGCAGCGAAGCCGAGGGCTCGCGCGTCACGCTGCAGGCCGGCTTCGACGCCGCCGCCGTGCGCCTGACCGGCAATGTGGTGGGCCAGGCGCCGTTCACCGGCACCCTGGGCCACCGCGGCTGGCAGGTCACCGACGTGAAGCTGCCGCAGCTCACCGACACCCAGGCCGCCAAGATCATCGCGCAAGCCGAGGTGGAGCTGTGAACATGGACCACCAAGCCAAATACAGCATAGGGATCGATCTGGGCACCACGCACTGCGCGCTGTCCTGGGTGGACAAGGCCGCCAGCGACGGCGAGAAGGTGGTGCAGGGCGTGCTGGACATTCCCCAGCTCACCGGCCCGGCCAGCGTGGAAGCCAAACCCCTGCTGCCGTCCTTCCTGTACCTGCCGCACGAGAGCGAACTCACGGCCGCCGACATGGCGCTGCCCTGGGGCGCACAGCAGGACTTCGTCGTCGGCGAGATGGCGCGCACGCGCGGCGCGGCCACGCCCATACGCCTGGTGTCCAGCGCCAAGAGCTGGCTGTGCCACCCCGGCGTGGACCGCCGCTCGCCGCTGCTGCCGGCCGACGTGCCGCCCGAGGTGCACCGCGTCTCGCCGCTGACGGCTTCCATCCGCTACCTCTCGCACTTGCGCTGGGCCTGGGAGCAGGCCCATCCCGAGGCGCCGTTCGACGCCCAGGACATCACCGTCACCATTCCCGCCTCGTTCGACCCCGCTGCGCGCGAGCTCACGGCCGAGGCCTGCAAGGCCGCGGGCTTCCAGAACCTCACGCTGCTGGAGGAACCCCAGGCCGCGCTGTACAGCTGGATCCAGGCCAGCGGCGGCGACTGGCGCAAGCAGGTCCAAAACGGCGACGTCATCCTCGTCGTGGACGTGGGCGGCGGCACCACCGACCTGTCGCTGATCGCCGTGCTCGAAAAGGACGGCAACCTCGAGCTGCAGCGCGTGGCCGTGGGCGAGCACATCCTGCTCGGCGGCGACAACATGGACCTGGCCCTGGCCTATGGCGTGGCGCGCAAGCTCGCGCAGGAAGGCCGGCAGCTCGACGCCTGGCAGACCCGCGCGCTGGCGCACGGCTGCCGCGCAGCGAAGGAACAGCTGCTGGCCGACGAGAACCTGCAGGCCGTGCCCGTGGTGGTGCCCAGCCGCGGCAGCAAGCTCATCGGCGGCAGCATCCGCACCGAAGTCACGCGCGCCGAAGTGCTGGCCATGCTGGTCGAAGGCTTCTTCCCCAAGGTCGCCGTCAGCGACAAGCCCCTGACCCGCGCGCGCGGCGCGCTCACGCAGCTGGGCCTGCCCTATGCGCAGGACGCGGCCGTCACGCGGCACCTGGCGGCCTTCCTGTCGCGCCAGGCCGGCGCCACCGAGCAGATCGAGGGCCTGCAGGGCACGCAGCCCGCGGACGCCTCTTTCCTGCACCCCACGGCCATTTTGTTCAATGGCGGCGTGCTCAAGGCCGCGCAGATCGAGCAGCGCATTCTTGAAGTCGTCAATGGCTGGCTGGCCGCCGAGGGCGCGCAGGCCGCGCGCCTGCTGGATGGCGCCAACCTCGACCTGGCCGTGGCGCGCGGCGCCGCCTACTACGGCCATGTGCGCCAGGGCCGCGGCGTGCGCATCCGCGGCGGCACGGCGCAAAGCTATTACGTGGGCGTGGAATCCAACATGCCCGCCATTCCCGGCATGGAGCCGCCGATCTCGGCCCTGTGCCTGGCGCCCTTCGGCATGGAAGAGGGCACGGAAGTGGCGCTGGACGCGCAGGAATTCGGCCTGGTCGTGGGCGAGCCCGTGCGCCTGCGCTTCTTCGGCTCCAGCGTGCGCCGCAGCGATGCCGTGGGCACCATGCTGGACTTCTGGGGCCCCGAGGAGCTGGTGGAGCTGCAGGAGATCGAGGCCCATCTGCCGGCCGAGGGCCGTGCCAGCGGCGAGGTCGTGCCCGTCACCCTGCATGCGCGCGTGACCGACATCGGCACGCTGGAACTCAATGCCGTGCCCGTGGGCGGCAGCGAGCGCTGGAAGGTGGAGTTCGATGTGCGCGCCGAAACCACGGCCGCCGACGCCCAGCCCGCCGCGTACTGATGGCCTGAACCGCCTGCCGCATGACTGCCGCGACTGAAAGCACTTCTTTTGGCCCCGCACGTTATGTGGTGGGCATAGACCTGGGCACCAGCCATACGGTCGTCGCCTACGCACCGCTGGCGGGCCAGGCGGGCGATATCGCGCTGCTCGACATCCCCCAGCGCAGCACGGCGGGCGAGGTGGTGGCCCAGCCGCTGCTGCCTTCGGTGCGCTACCAGGCCGCGCCCGGCGAGCTGGGCGATGCCTGGCGCCAGCCCTGGCCGGCGCAGGAAGCGGACGAGCAGGCGCCCGCCGTCATCGGCCGCTGGGCGCGCGAGCTGGGCACGGCCGTGCCGGGGCGGCTGGTGGCCAGCGCCAAGAGCTGGCTGTCGCACACCGGCGTGGACCGCACGGCGCCCATACTGCCCTGGGGGGCTGGCGAAGACGTGGCCAAGGTGTCGCCGCTGGCGGCGTCGGCCTCGTACCTTGCCCACGTGAGGGCCGCCTGGGGCCGGGCCCATCCCGAGGCCCCGCTGCATGCCCAGACCGTGGTGCTGACCGTGCCCGCCTCGTTCGACGAAGGCGCGCGCGCGCTGACCCTGGAGGCCGCCAGGCTGGCCGGCCTGCCGGGCGTGCATCTGCTCGAAGAGCCCAAGGCCGCCTTCCACGACTGGCTGGTGCTGCAGGGCGAGCAGCTCGCGCAGCAGCTGGCCGGCAGCCGCCTGGTGCTGGTCGTGGACGTGGGCGGCGGCACCACCGACCTGACGCTGATCCGCGTGCAAGCTCCGCCCGACGGCGGCCTGCCCGTGCTCACGCGCATGGCCGTGGGCGAGCACCTGATGCTGGGCGGCGACAACATGGACCTGGCGCTGGCGCACCAATTGGAGGCGCAGTTTGCAGGCCAGGGCCAACGCCTGCCGGCGCCCCGGTTCGCCCAGCTGGTGCAGCGCTGCCGCGTTGCCAAGGAGCAATTGCTGGCCGCGGACGCGCCCGACAGCGTGGCCGTCACCTTGCTGGGCGGAGGCAGCCGCCTGCTGGCCCAGACCCGCAGCGCCACGCTGACGCGCGAGCAGGTGCGGCAATGGGTGGTGGAAGGCTTTCTGCCGCCCGCGCGGATCGGCGATGTGCCGGCCCGGCGCCAGGGCGCGCTGCGCGGCTTTGGCCTGCCGTACCCGGCCGACGCGGCCATTTCGCGGCATCTGGCGCAGTTCCTGTCGCAGCATGCCGAGGGGGAACTGCCCGACAGCGTGCTGCTCAACGGCGGCGTGTTCCATGCGCATGCGGTGGTGCAGCGGCTGACCGAGCAGCTCTCGGCCTGGCGCGGCGGCCCGGTGCGCGTGTTGCACAACCCGCACCCCGACTGGGCCGTGGCGCGCGGCGCGGCGGCCTATGGGCTGGCGCGCTTTCAGCCGGTGGCCGAGGAAAAGGCGGCTCCAGGCCAGGCAGACCGCAAAACCGGCAAGCCCGTGGTTGCACCGCGCCTGCCGCAGATCGGCGGCGGCTCGGCGCGCAGCTACTGGCTGCTGCTGCCTGCCAAGGCCGGCGGCCGGCCGCAGGGCGTCTGCCTGCTGCCGCGCGGCACCGAAGAGGGCGTGCGCATCGTGCTCTCGGGCCGGCGCTTTGCGCTGCAGCTGGGCCAGGCCGTGCGCTTCAACCTGCTGGCCAGCAGCCGCGGCAACCAGCCCGCGCAGGCCGGACAGATCGCCCACGTTGGCGGCGAAGGCTGGGTGGAACTGCCGCCGCTGTCCGCCGTGCTGCCCGCGCCCGAAGGCCGTGACAAAGCCCAGGTCGAGGTGCAGCTGCAGGCCTGCATGACCGAGGTGGGCACGCTGGAGGTGCGCTGCGTGGCCGTGGAAGATGCCGCGCAATCCTGGCTGCTGCCGTTTGCCGTGCGTGGCGCGGTGGATGCTTCTGATTCGATAGCTGCTAGCGCTCAATCAGAAAAGGATTCAGATACAAAATCATCTGAAATCCAGGATAGTAAGGCAAAAGAAGCTATTGATTTGATAGACCGCATCTTTGGCCAGCAGGCGCAGGCGGTGGATGTGAAGGAAGTGCGCCAGCTGCGCCAGTCGCTGGAGAAAGTGCTGGGCCCGCGCGAGGCCTGGGGCGTCGGCCTGCTGCGTGTGCTGTTCGATGCCTTGCTGGCCCGCGCCAAGCGCCGCCGCCGCACGGTGGAGCACGAGCGCGTATGGCTCAATCTTGCGGGCTGGTGCCTGCGCCCCGGCGTGGGCGCCGAGCTCGATGCCTGGCGCATGGAACAGGTCTGGGCGCTGTACGCGCAGGGGCTGGGCCATGGCAAGGAGGCCGGCAACTGGACCGAATGGTGGGTCTTCTGGCGCCGCGTGGCGGCGGGTCTCAACGAGGCGCAGCAGATGGAGCTGCTCGAGGACGTGGCCGGCCATATGCAGAAGGCCGTGCAGCAAACCGCGCGCAGTGGTGGCAAGAGCAGCCACGGCAGTTATGACGACATGCTGCGCCTGTTTGCCGCCATGGAGGCCGTGCCCTGGCAGTACCGCCAGGAAATGGGGCAGTGGATGCTGCAGCGCCTCAAGCGCCCCGATGAAAGCGTGCAGACCTGGTGGGCCCTGGGCCGACTGGCAGCGCGCCAGCCGCTGGCTGCGAATGCGCACCTGGTGATGCCGCCCGAGGCGGCGCAGGAGTTTCTGGACGCCACGCTGGCCCAGGACTGGCGCAAGAACGAGACCGCCATGTTCGCCGCCGTGCAGATGGCCCGCATGACGGGCGATCGCGCGCGCGATCTTCCGGACGAGGTGCGCGCACGCGTGCTGGCGAAGATGCGCGCCGCGGGCGCGCCTGCGCGCTGGACGGCCATGGTGGAGCAGGCGGTGCAGATGCAGGCCGAGGACCACAGGCGCAGTTTTGGCGACAGCCTGCCGCCGGGGCTGGTGCTGCTGTAGACAAAAACGATTCGCAAGGAGACACAAGCGCATGATGCAAAGACGCAAACTCATGGCCGCGGCGGCTGCCGCCGTCTGCGCAGGCCCGGGCCTGGGCCTGGCGCAAGCGGGCTGGCCTGCCAGGCCCATCACCTTTGTCGTGCCCCAGGCGCCCGGTGGCGCCAACGACGTGATTGCCCGCGCCGTGGCGCAGGGCCTGGAGAACGCACTGGGCCAGCCCGTGATCGTGGAGAACCGGCCCGGCGCCAACGGCAACCTGGGCACGGGCCAGGTGGCGCGCGCGGCGGCCGACGGCCATACCTTTCTGGTGACGGCGCAAAGCGCCTACACCATCAACCCCGCGCTGTACTCCAGGGTGCCGTTCGATCCCGTCAAGGATTTCACGCCCGTGATGCAGCTGGCCGTGGCGCCCTACCTGCTGGTGGTCAACCCGAGCTTTCCGGCCAGGAACCTGGACGAGCTGGTGGCCTATGCCAAGGCGAATCCGGGCAAGGTGGAATATGCGTCGGCCGGCAACGGCACGCTCAACCACCTGCTGGGCGAGATGCTCAAGAAACAAAAGGGCGTGGAGCTGCTGCACGTGCCGTACAAGGGCGCCTCGGCCGCCGCCACCGACGTGGTGGCCGGCCAGCTGCCCATGACCTTCGGTAGCTTTCCGGGCGTGATGCCGTTTGTCGCCAGCGGCAAGCTGCGCGTGCTGGGCGTGGCTTCCGACAGGCCCACCACGCTGGCGCCCGAGATCCCCCCGCTGGGCAAGGAGCTGGCCGTGACCAGCTGGTACGGCCTGTTCGCGCCGGCCGGCACGCCCCAGCCCATCGTGGACCGGCTGTACCAGTCCGTTCGCGCCGTGCTGGCCAAGCCCGAGATGGGCGAGCGCCTCAAGGCCCTGGGCGCCGAGCGCGTGGAATCCAGCCCCCAAAGCTTCAAGGCCATGCTGCCGGGCGAGCTGGCGCACTGGAGGCAGGTGGTCAGAGACTCGGGCGCCCACATCGATTGATGCCGCCCGGCGGTTCGTTGCCACAGGGATGACCCTGGCCGGAGGCTTTGATTGCGATAGCAAGAACTCGCGAAACGGAAAGGGTTG
The DNA here is from genome assembly GCF_040187735.1 of Comamonas sp. w2-DMI. Classification (NCBI taxonomy): domain Bacteria; kingdom Pseudomonadati; phylum Pseudomonadota; class Betaproteobacteria; order Burkholderiales; family Comamonadaceae; genus Comamonas; species Comamonas sp. w2-DMI. The sequence goes on from NZ_JBANEL010000001.1 coordinate 135,101, forward strand.
CCCGGGCGCCTGGCGTCCCGCGCTTGTCATCGCGCGTTAGCATGGACGGCTAGAATTTTTCCGCGCCTGGTTTTCGGAGCGTGTTCATGGTCGCCGGCATCTGCAGGGATCGCGAACGCTCTCAGGCACCCTGTCATTCACCACGCCCGGCCTTGCACATCTGCAGGGGGATGGAGGCCGGCACAGATGAGAGCTGTGATGAGCACTGCATATCCCACATATCCCGATACCCAGCTTCTGATCGGCGGCCAGTGGCAGGACGCCGCCGGCGGCAAGAAGATCGATGTGCGCAATCCCGCCACGGGCGAGGTGATCGGCCGCGTGGCCCATGCCGATGTGTCCGACCTGGACCGTGCGCTGGCCGCGGCCGACCAGGGCTTCCAGGTCTGGCGCAAGGTGTCTGCCCATGAGCGCGGTGCCGTCATGCGCCGCGCGGCGGCCCTGCTTAGGGAGCGTGCCGACGAGATCGCCGCGCTGCTGACGCAGGAACAGGGCAAGCCCCTGGCCGAGGCCAAGGTGGAGATCGTGGCCGGCGCCGGCATTCTCGAGTGGTTTGCCGACGAGGCGCTGCGCATCTACGGCCGCATCGTGCCCTCGCGCAAGCCCGAGCAGCAGCAGCTGGTGATCAAGGAGCCCGTGGGCCCGGTGGCGGCCTTCACGCCCTGGAACTTCCCCGTCAACCAGATCGTGCGCAAGATCGGCGCGGCCCTGGCCTCGGGCTGCTCCTTCCTGGTCAAGGCGCCCGAGGAGACCCCGGCCTCGCCCGCGGCCCTGCTCAAGTGCTTTGTCGATGCCGGCATTCCCGCCGGCGTGGTGGGCCTGGTCTATGGCGATCCGGCGCAGATTTCCTCGTACCTGATCGCGCATCCGGTGATCCGCAAGGTGACCTTCACGGGTTCCACGGCCGTGGGCAAGCAGCTGGCCGCGCTGGCCGGCCAGCACATGAAGCGCTCCACCATGGAACTCGGCGGCCATGCGCCCGTGATCGTGGCCGAGGACGCCGATGTGCAGCTGGCCGTGAAGGCCGCGGGCGCGGCCAAGTTCCGCAACGCCGGCCAGGTCTGCATCTCGCCCACACGCTTTCTGGTGCACAACAGCGTGCGCGAGGAATTCACGCGCGCCATGGTCGCCCATGCCGAGGCGTTGAAGGTGGGCAACGGCCTGGAGCAGGGCACGCAGATGGGCCCGCTGGCCAATCCGCGCCGGGTCACGGCGCTGACCCAGTTCATTCAGGACGCCGAGAAAAAGGGCGCCAAGCTGCTTTCCGGCGGCGCATCCTTCGGTTCTTCGGGCAACTTCTTCGCGCCCACGGTGCTGTCCGAAGTGCCGCTGGAGGCCGACATCTTCAACCAGGAGCCTTTCGGCCCCGTGGCCGCGATCCGCGGCTTCGACAGGCTCGAGGACGCGATTCAGGAGGCCAACCGCCTGTCCTACGGCCTGGCCGCCTATGCATTCACGCGCTCGCTCAAGTCGGCCCACCAGCTGGCGCAGGACGTGGAAGCCGGCATGCTGTGGGTGAACCAGCCTGCGCTGCCCTCGGCCGAGCTGCCGTTCGGCGGCATCAAGGATTCGGGCTACGGCTCCGAGGGCGGCCCCGAGGCGCTGGAGGCCTATCTGGTGTCCAAGGCGGTGGCCATCACCTGCGTGTAACCTTCTGGGCCGCGGCGCGGCTCCCCCGCGAGGCGGCTCTTGCTCGGCGTCTCTGGCTCATGCCGCGTCGATTTTGAAGCTGTCCTCAGAGCAGGAAAGCCGCTGCGGAAACACAGCGGCTTTTTGTTTATGCCCTGGCCGCGAAGAACTCCGGGTGCCTGGCGATGTCCTGCGCGGCCTGTTGCAGCAGCAGGGCCTTCTCGGGCGCCTGCGGCGCAATGCGCCGGCCCACGGCTTCCAGCAGCGGCAAGGCCTTGGCCGGGGCGCTTTGCAGCCGCTGCAGGCGCAGCAGGGCGCTGTGCACGCAGCGCGCCGTGCTTTCGCCCAGCGAGCCATCCCGGGACAGGGTCTGCAGCAGGTAGACGGACTTGCCCACGCGCAGCGCGGCCAGGCCGCAGTCGGCGGCGGCCTGGGCCTGCTGGGCGCCGGCCTTTTCGGCGGTGCGCACCAGGCGCAGCAGCCGGTGGTACAGGCGTGCGCGCCAGACGCGCTGCGTGCGCTCGTCGGCGCTGGCGTCGCGCGTGGCCAGCGGACGTGCGGCCATGTCCTGGATCTCGTGCACCATCATGGCGCGCAGGGCCTGCAGGCGCCCCTGCAGCGTCACGGGCAGCAAAAAGCGGTAGGTGGCCCAGCCGGCCAGCGGGCCGGTGACCACGGCAAAGCCCAGGGCCAGTGAGTGCAGCAGGGTGCCGGTCTGCGGGTAATGGGGCGAGAGCAGGAGCAGCAGCACCATGTTGCAGTCGTAGCCGCTGAGCATGGTGCGGCGGTGGCTGAAGAGCAGCGCGCCCAGGACGATGAACGGCATCATCCACAGCACCATCTGCAGCTGGCTGTGGGCGAACGGCCAGGCCAGCCACTGGCAGGCCAGCGCCACGAACACGCCCAGGGCCTGGCCCGCCGTCACATAGCGCATGGTGAAGGCCGGGTTCTCGAACGAGGAGAAGACGGTGATCATGATGGACAGGCCCAGCAGCATGTAGATGCCGCCGCTCCAGCCCGTGAGCACCCAGACCATGCCGACGATGAAGACGGCCAGCGCGGCGCGCAGCGCGGCGCGGCGCGCGCCCACCCAGTCGCGGTGCAGCACCACGGGCAGCTGGCGCGCGCGGTGCTGGGGCGACAGGGGCTCGTCGGTGGAAGCGACCAGATGGGCATGCAGGGCCAGGCGCAGGTTCTCGATCAGCCCCTGCGCCGCGCCCCAGCCGGCAGCCGCCGCGCCGGCGCGGGCCAGCTGGTCCACGGAGGACTGCGGCAGGCTCTGGGTTTCCAGCGCCAGCGCGGCCTGCTCCAGTGCCTCGGCCAAGGTGGTGGCCTGCGCAGGGGTGAAGTGCGCGCCGCGCTGCTGGGACGCATCGTCGCGCAGCCACAGCAGGGCCGAAATCTGGGTGTTGATCAATCGGCGCAGGGCGCGCACGGCGCGGCGCGAGCGCTGCGAACCGGCCGCATGGGGATCCAGCCCTTCCTCGATCACGGCCATGGCCGACAGGCGTTCGGCCAGGGCCTGGCGCGAGAAGCCGGCCTGGCCACGGGCTGCGGCCGCGATGTCGCGCAGCAGCCGCGCGCACAGGCGCCGCACCTGGTCGTTGCCCGGAATCTCGCCGCCCACGGGCGTGAACAGCCAGCCCACGACGAGGGCGGCAGCCACGCCGGTCAGGCCGGTGAACAGGCGATCCCAGCCCAGCGCATAGACATGTTCGGGATGGCCGGCATCGAGCAGCGCCACCATGGCCGCCGAGTAGCCGGACAGCATGGTGCCGTAGGAGGCAAAGCCGCGCTGCAGATTGCCCAGCCCCGCGCACAGGCCCAGCCACAGCGCCAGGCCCGTGACCAGCCACAGCAGGTCGCCATGGGCCAGCAGCACCAGGCCTATGCCCGCGGCGGTGCCGACGACGGTGCCGGTGGTCCGGAAAAAGCTTTTCTCGAGCAGCTGGCCGCGCAGCGGCTGGGAGGCGGCCCAGACCGTCATGCCGGCCCATTGCGGATGTTCGAGGCCCAGGGCCCAGGCGGCCAGCACCGCCAGGCAGGCGGCAAAGGCCGTACGCAGGTGCTGGCGCAGCCGCGCGCTGTCGAAGCCCCAGTGCGCGGCGCGTTCGAGGAAGCGGTCGTAGACGGCGACGGTCACTGGCCTTCCCCTTCGCCTGCGGGCAGCTTGCGGGTGCCGTGGATCTGTTCCATGCGCGCGCGGATCTTGTGGATGCCGCCCAGCATGGCGCTGACCTCGGCGTCGCTGAGGTCCTGCAGCATGGCCAGTTCGGCATCCAGCATGGTGGCGCGGATGCCGCTGACTTCGGCATGGCCGCTATCGGTGAGGAAGATGCGCTTGCTGCGGCGGTCGGAGGCGTCCGCGCGGCGCTCCACCCAGCCGCGGCTTTCGAGGATGTCGAGCAGGCGCACCAGGCTGGAGCCGTCCAGGCCCACGCGTTCGGCCAGCTCCTTCTGCGTCACGCCGTCGCCCCAGGCGCGCAGGTGCAGCAACGGCGTCCAGGTGGCATCGGTCAGGCCGTTGGCCGCCAGTTGTTCCTCCACCAGCCGGCGCCATTGGCGTACCAGGGTGACCATGAGAAAGCCCAGGCGGGCGCGATCGGGAGCATCGGCAAAAGACATGGCCGAATTTTGCTGCTCATGTAATTAATTTGCAATTCAAATTAATTTATTTGCAATCGAAATCCAAGGGTATTTACTAGGTTCTGATAAAAAAAAGAGAGCGCATGGCGCTCTCTTTGGAGGGGTTTTGATGGATTTAGGCCTTGAAACTGCTATCCATCCAGCGTAGATAGCTTGCAAAACCATAGCGCATTCAGAACAGCGCAGGAATCCACAGATTCAAGGCCCAGCCCGCGACCAGCAGCCAGACGAAGAGCAGCGAGGCCAGCAGCAGCGGCCGGGTGCCCGCGGCGCGCACGGCGCCGATGTGGGTGGTCAGGCCCAGGGCTGCCATGGCCAGGGTGAGCAGCACGTTGTCCAGCTCCACGCCGGCGGCGACCAGGCCGTCGGGCAGCACGCCCAGCGAGTGGATGCCGGCCATCAGCACAAAGCCCAGCGCAAACCAGGGGATGGTGATCCGGCTGCCGCCGGCGCCGCCTTCGCCACCCTGGCCGCGCTCGCTGCGGGCCAGCCACATGGACAGGACCAGCAGAAAGGGGGCCAGCATCATCACGCGCACCATCTTGGAGATCACGGCCACGTCGGCGGCCTGGCTGCCGACGGCTTCGCCGGCGGCCACCACCTGGGCCACCTCGTGCACCGTGGAGCCCACGTACAGGCCGTATTGCTGCAGGCCGATGTCGAACCAGCCGTGCTCGGCATTCCAGTGGAACAGCGCGGGGTAGAGAAAGGTGCCGATGGTGCCGAACACCACCACGGTGGCCACGGCCACGGCCACATCCTCGGCGCGGCCCTTGGCCACGGGCTCGGTCGCCAGCACGGCCGCCGCGCCGCAGATGGAGCTGCCCGCGCCGATCAGCAAGGTGGTGCGCCGGTCCATGCCCAGCAGCTTCTGGCCTATCCACTGGGCCAGCAAAAAGGTGCTGGACAGCACCAGCGCATCGATGAGCACGCCGGCCATGCCGACCTGGCCGATGTCCTGGAAGGTCAGGCGCAGGCCGTAGAGGATGATGCCCGCGCGCAGCAGCCGGGCCTTGGCAAAGCCCACGCCGCTGCCGCAGCGGGCCGCCATGGCCGGGTAGACCGTATTGCCGATGACGAGGCCGATGACGATGGCCAGCGTCAGCGCGCTCAGGCCATGGGCGGCGACCGAGGGAAAGCGCGCGGCCCACAGGCCCAAGGCGGCAATGGCGCCTGCCAGCAGCAGGCCGGGCAGCATGCCCAGGGGCTTGTGCAGCCAGCCGGACTCTGCGGCTGGCTGGGCGGTGGCGGAAATCGACGAGGTGTTCATGGTGTCTTGCAGCGCAGCGGCCTGCGGAAGCCAGGCTTTCTGCCGCGGTGAAGAGCACTTTAGATTTGTTGGTTATATTTGTATAACGAATAGTTTTTCTAACATCAATCGATAAAACAGGTTGAAGGGTTTCCCATGCTGCACCTCACGCTGCGTCAGCTCGAGATTTTCTGTGCCGTGGCCCAGACCGGTTCCACGGTGGCTGCGGCCCAGGCCGTGGCGCTGTCGCAATCGGCCACCAGCGCGGCGCTGCAGCAGCTGGAGCAGGCCTTGGGCGTGCAGCTGTTCGAGCGCGTGGGCAAGCGCCTGGCGCTCAACGATGCGGGCCGCACGCTGCTGCCCCAGGCGCTGGGCACGCTGGAGCAGGCGCGCAGCATAGAGCAGGCGTTCTCCGCCAGCGCGGCCGACCTGCCCGTGCACCTGCGCGTGGCGGCCAGCACCACCATCGGCACCTATGCCTTGCCCCAGGTGCTGGCGCGGCTGGCGCGCACCCATCCCAAGGTGCGCGTGGACCTGCAGATCGCCAACACGCGGGAAGTCGGCGAAGCCGTGCAGGCACTGGAGGTGGACCTGGGCCTGATCGAGGGCAGCAGCCATTGGCCGGGCCTGGAGGTGGAACCCTGGCTGCGCGACGAGCTGGTGATGGTGGCTTCGCCCCGCCATGCGCTGGTGGCCCAGGCCGCGCACAAGCCGCTGGGCGTGGCGGCGCTGCGCAAGGCCGCCTGGCTGCTGCGCGAGCCGGGCTCGGGCACGCGCGAAATGGTCGAGCATGCGCTGCTGCCGCATCTGCACCAGATGCCGGCGTCGTCCACCATGGGCAGCTCCGAGGCCATTGCGCGCTGCGTGGCCCAGGGCTTGGGCATCAGCTGCCTGTCGCGGGTGCTGGTGCAGGCGCAACTGGCCTCCGGCGAGCTGGTGATCCTGCCGACCGCGCTGCCGCGCATGTGGCGGCATTTCTCGCTGGTGCAGCGCGAGGGCAAGCGGCGCTCGCCCGCACTGCAGGCTTTTGTGCAGGCCTGCCATCAGTCCGTGCCGGAAGACGGTGCATGATGGCGGCATGAAGACCATTGACGAGATGCTGCACCTGGACCTGCTCACCAGCGAGCAGCACTTTCAGATCAGCCGCTGGATTGCGGCCGCCGAATCGCCCGAAGCCATTTTGCGGATGCCTGCGCCGCTCTGGCAGGCCGTGGAGCGCGCCAGCCAGGCCATGGGTGTGAACGAGGACCTGCTGCGGCCGCCGGCGCTGGATGCGGGCGGGATGGTGCCCGGGTGAACGGCCTGTGGCCGCGGCAGCCCGCGCCGCCATGGCGCAGGCGGCCGGGCCTTTATTTCTTCAGCGGAATCGGCGTGCCGCGCGGCACGGCAACGGCCGTCACGCTGTTTTGCGGCGAGCCTTCGATGACACGGTCCGAATACGTCATGTAGACCAGTGTGTTGCGCTTTTCATCGACCATGCGGACCACGCGCAGGCGCTTGAACAGCAGCGAGGTGCGTTCGGTGAACACTTCCTCCTGCTGCGGCAGCGGCGCGGGGAACTGGATGTTGCCCGTGGCCTGGCAGGCGATCGACGCCTCGGAGCGGTCCTCGGCCAGGCCCAGCCCGCCCTTGATGCCACCGGTCTTGGCGCGCGAGACATAGCAGGTCACGCCGGGCACCCGGGGATCGTCGTAAGCGTCGACCACGATCTTGTGGTCGGGGCCGATGAGCTTGAACACGGTATCGACCGAGCCAATGGTCTCGGCCCGGCCGGTGCCCGGCAAAAGCAGGGCACCCACGGCAGTGGCCAGCGCGGCCAGGGCGATGGACAGGCGTTTCATGGACTTCAAGCCGTGGCCGTGCCCACGCTGCCGCTCACATGCTTGCGCAGGTGCTCGAGCGCTTCTTCCACCTGGTCGACCAGCACCAGGCACAGGTCGCCGGGTTGCAGGCGCGCCAGGGCATGGTCGATGGCGATGAATTCGCCATGGATCTCGGTGGAATAGCTGGTGCGCGGCGCGCCTTCCAGGCCCTTTCTCAGCAGGGCCAGCACCTCGCCGTCCTCGCGGCCGCGCTGGCAGGCGTCCTGGTAGAGGATCACATCGTCGAACACCTTGCCCAGGATCTGGGTCTGTTCGGTGATGTCCTGGTCGCGGCGGTCGCCGGCGCCGCTGATGACCACGCTGCGGCGCTTGGCCGGCATGGCCTCCACGGCCTGGGAGAGGGCGCGGATGGCGTCGGGATTGTGGCCGTAGTCGGCAATCACCGTGGCGCCGCGGTAGTCCATGACGTTGAAGCGCGCCGGAGCGTTGTCGCTGTCGTTCATGAAGCCCGCCAGGCCGCGGCGGATGGTCTGCCAGGGCAGGCCGGCCGCCCAGGCGGCACCGATGGAGGCCATGACGTTTTCCACCTGGAAGGTGATGGCGCCGCCGCGCGTGAGCGGAATCTCGCGCAGCGGGATGGACTCGCGCCAGGAGCCTTCGGCGGCCACGACGCTGTCGCCGTCCACATAAACCACGCGGTTACCCTGGGCGCGGTGCGTGGCCATCACGGGGTGGTGGCGGTCGGCGGCAAAGAAGATCACCTTGCCGGGGCAGGCCGTGGCCATGGCTGCCACCAGCGGGTCGGCCGCATTGAGCACGGCGTAGCCGTCGGTGGCCACGTTCTGCACGATGACGCGCTTGAGCACGCCCACGTCTTCCTTGGTGGTGATGAAGTTCAGGCCCAGGTGGTCGCCTTCGCCCACGTTGGTGACCACGGCCACCTGGCAGCGGTCGAAGCCCAGGCCTTCGCGCAGGATGCCGCCGCGCGCGCATTCGAGCACGGCTGCGTCGGTCTCGGGATGGGCCAGGGCGTTGCGCGCACTCTTGGGGCCCGAGCAGTCGCCGCTGTCGATCTGGCGGCCGTTGACGTAGACGCCGTCGGTATTGGTCATGGCCGTGCGCCAGCCGTGCGAGGTGAAGAGGTGGGCGATCACGCGCGTGGTCGTGGTCTTGCCGTTGGTGCCGGTCACGGCCACCAGCGGAATGCGGCCGTCGTTGCCGGGCGCGAACAGCTCGTCCACCATGGGCACGCCCACGTTGCGCGGCCGGCCGAACGAAGGCGCCAGGTGCATGCGCAGGCCCGGAGCGGCATTCACTTCGACGATGCCGCCGTTCTGCTCCTCGAGCGGGCGCAGCATGGTCTCGCAGACCACGTCCACGCCGCAGATGTGCAGGCCTATGGTCTGGGCCGCCTCGATGGCGCGGGCCGCGATTTCGGGGTGCACGTCGTCGGTCACGTCGGTGGCGCTGCCGCCGGTGGACAGGTTGGCGTTGTTGCGCAGCACCACGCGCTGGCCCTGGGCCGGCACGGAGTCGGGCGTCAGGCCCTCGGAGGCAATGCGTGCGATGGCGATGTCGTCCAGGCGGATCTTGGTCAGCGCCGTGCCGTGGCCCGAGCCGCGGCGCGGGTCCTGGTTGACGATGTCCACTAGTTCGCGGATGGTGTGCCTGCCGTCGCCCAGCACCTGGGGCGGCTCGCGGCGGGCCGCGGCCACGAGCTGGCCGCCGACCACCAGCAGGCGGAAGTCGTGGCCTGGCAGGAAGCGCTCGACCATGATTTCGTCGCCGAATTCGCTGGCGGTCTTGTAGGCGGCCTCCAGGCCTTCACGCGTGGTGATGTTGACCACCACGCCCTTGCCCTGGTTGCCGTCCTGGGGCTTGACCACCACGGGCAGGCCCACTTCCTGGGCCACGGCCCAGGCGTCTTCCACGTCGGTCACGGGGCGGCCCATGGGCACGGGCACGCCGGCCGCATGCAGCAGGCGCTTGGTCAGATCCTTGTCCTGCGCGATGGACTCGGCCACGGCGCTGGTGGAGTCCAGTTCGGCCGCCTGGATGCGCCGCGCCTTGGAGCCCCAGCCCAGCTGCACCAGCGAGCCGGACGTCAGGCGGCGGAACGGAATGCCACGGGCGACGGCCGCTTCGACGATGGCGCCGGTCGAGGGGCCGATGCGCTCGTCCTCGTCAAGTTCGCGCAGCTGGGCAATGACCTTGCCGCTGTCGAAGGGCGTGTCGTTCAGCGCGGCCTGGATCAAGGCCTCGGCCTGCTCCATGGCCAGGCGGCCCACGGCTTCCTCGGTGTACTCGACCACGACCTGGAAAGTGCCGTGCTCCACGGTCTCGTGCGTGCGGCTGAAGGTGACCGGGCAGCCGGCCTGCGCCTGCAGCGACAGGGCGGCCACGGCCATCACATGGGCCAGGGACAGCTTCTGGTCGGCGCCGTGGGGCTGCAGCGTGCCGATGGTCGGGAAGCGCGCGCGCAGCTTGTCCTCGAACCCGGCAATGGCGGTGTAGAGCTGTTCGCTTTCCTCGCATTGCACGACGGCTTCGATGGCGGTGCTGCGGGTCCAGAGGTTGGGGCCACGCAAGGCTCGGATGCGGGTGATCTGCATAGTGGTTCTTTCAGATGGCCGCCCGGCGTCGGGCACGGGCGGTTGGCATTTCGTCGTGGGCGGCGTATCAGGCGTTGTATTCGAAGGTCTTGATGCCTGCGGCAATCAGATCGGGCGTGATATCCAGGGCCCAGGCCGTGGCGATGGCGGCGAGCAGGGCCGGCGTGTCGGGGCGCTTGCCGCCGGGCAGCGAAAGCGCCGCCAGCGTGCCCAGCACGCGTTCCTGGCCGCCTGAAGCCAGCACCACGTTCTGGCCCTTGACCAGCACGGCGCGGCCGCCGTCGTGGTTCTTCTCGGTGCTCTGGCGGTGCGCGGCGACCACGGCGTTGCCGGCATCGGCGCTGTAGAAGATCACCTCGCCGTCGCACAGCTCGGCCAGGTCGGCCACCTCGGGCAGGTCGGCATTGAGCACGCCGGCGCCTTCGTCCAGCACCACGTCGATCTGGGTGCGCAGCACGCGGCGCATCTTGGAGGGCTCGAGCACATCGTGGTCGGCCAGCTCCTCGTAGCCGTCCATGTCGGTGACCACGCCGACCAGGCAGCGGTCGTAGGCCAGGCCTTCCTCGAGGATGGAGCGCGAAGTGGTCTGGATCACCGCGGCCTCGGCCAGGCGGTTGGTCAGCAGGCGGTGCGCACCCGCCCAGTTGGCAGTGTTGGTCTTCTGCGTCTGGCGGTTGGCCAGGAACATGCCCTCGCTGCTGGCCACGCCCGTGAGCTTGCCCGACAGCTGCAGCAGCCAGCCCACCAGGCGCGAGATGAAGGCGTTCTCGCGCGTGCCGGCAATGCCGACGATGGGAATGCGGCCCGCGCCCGTGCCTTCCTCGGTGCGCGGGAACAGGTGGTCCACGATGGCCATGCCCACGGGGCGCGGCGCGCCGCTGGTGGGCTTGAGGTGCATCAGCAGGCCGGGGCCGGCATTGACTTCGAGGATGGCGCCCTGGCCCTTCATGGGCTGGGACACATCCTTGAGGATCATGTCCATGCCCGCGATGTCCAGGCCCACGATCTTGGCGGCCAGCGTGGCGTAGTAGGCCACGTCGGGGTGCACGTCGTCGGTGCAGTCGATGGCCATGTTGCCGTTGCGCTGCAGCAGGATGCTCTGGCCCTGGGCGATGACGGAGTCGGGCGTCACGTGCTGGCGGTTCAGTTCCAGCTTGACGGCGCCCGAGTCGAGATTGATCCAGTCCAGCGGGTATTCCTGCTCGGGGCCGCGGCGCGGGTCCTGGTTGAGCACTTCCACCAGCTCGCGCAGCGTGGACTTGCCATTGCCGTGCACGCTCACGGTCTCGCCCTTGGTGGCCGCGACCACCTTGCCGCCGACGACCAGGATGCGGTGCTCCACGCCGTCGATGAACTTCTCGACGATGACGTCCGAGCCCTCGGGCTGGGCCAGCGCGAAGGCAGCCTTGATGTCTTCTTCCTCGGACAGCTCCAGCGTCACGCCGCGCGCGTGGTTGCCGTCCGAAGGCTTGACGGTGACGGGAAAGCCGATGTCCTGCGCCACTTCCCAGGCTTCCTCGGGCGAGTGCACGATCTGGCCCTCGGGCACGGGCACGCCGCAGGCGGCCAGCAGGCGCTTGGTGAAGTCCTTGTCCTGCGCAATGCCTTCGGCAATCGCGCTGGTCTGGTCGCTCTCGGCGGTCCAGATGCGGCGCTGCGCGGCACCGTAGCCCAGCTGCACGAGGTTGCCGTCGTTCAGGCGGATATGGGGAATGCGGCGCTCGCCGGCCGCATCGACGATGCAGCCCGTGCTGGGGCCCAGGTAGCGGTCGTTGATGGCCGTCTTGATGGCGTGGATGGCCTGCTTGAGATTGAAGGGCTCGTCGTTGATGGCAGCCATCAGCAGCTGGTGGCCCTGTTCCAGCGCCACGCGGGCCACGGCCTCCTCGGGGCAGCGGAACACCATGCGGTAGATGCCGCGCTTGGAGATCTCGCGCGTCTGGCCGAATTCGGCGGGCATGCCCGAGAGGTTGAGCAGCTCGATGATGACATGCTCGAGCACATGGCCCATCCAGGTGCCGCCCTCCAGCCGCTGGATGAAGCCGCCGCGCTCGCCGACGCCGCAGTGGTGCTCGATCAGGTCGGGCAGCCAGGTGGTCAGACGCTCGTTGAGGCCGGGAATCTTGTTGGACGGATAGTCTTCCAGCTCTCCCAGGTCCAGCCAGACTTCCAGCACGGGGCGGTAGGTCCAGACGCTGGGGCCACGCAGAAAAGTGGTGCGCAGGAGTTGGATGTCGTTGAATTTGGCCATGTCGTGGTCAGCGGGTAAGCGGATAGCGAAATGAGGGGCAGGCGTTTAGGCGCTGCGCAGGAGGGAAAGGCATTGTGCGCCCAGAATCATCATATTGTCGGGCTGTCAGCCTAAATGCAGGTTCGCGCGTTAACCAGGGTATATCGAGCGCACGGCCCTGCCGCGTTCGTCCTGCCTGGCGGCTGCCGCAAGGCCCAAGGAGCCGCCGGAGGCGGAAAGAAAATAACTCAACATGCAACATCACCATACTGTGGACGCTTCGGCCGTGTTTGCCGGTCCTTTGGGGGACGAACTGCGAGCCAGGCTCGCTCCCCAAGAAAACGTACTAGCTATCGTCCCGGTTGACCTGAGTGCGGATCTGCGCTTCGGAAACGGTCTGCTGGCACTGACGCAGGAGCGCCTGCTGGCCTGCGATCCGGTCGACCACCAATGGCGTGAGTGGCCGCTTGCCGTGGATCAGAGCCTGCGCCTGCAGGACCACGGCGGCGTGGGCAATCTGGAGCTGCACGACCACGACCGGCGCCTGGGCCTGTGGCATATCACGCTCACCCACCAGACCTCCATCGTGCTGCTGATGCAGCAGTTCGACCGCCAGCGCGAACGCATGGCGCGCGGCCAGGACTATGTGGACCAGGAGGACGAGGAAACCGCCCACTGCCCGGTCTGCCACACGGTGCTGCCGCCCGACACCGAGGAATGCCCGGCCTGCGCGCGCCAGCAGGGGCCGCAGACCTCGACCTGGGTGTTACTGCGGCTTTGGCGTTTTGCCAAACCTTACAAAAACCAGCTGCTGCTGGGCTTTCTGTTGACGCTGGCCACGACCGGCGCGCAGCTCGTGGCTCCGTACCTGACCATCCCACTGATGGACAAGATCCTGATTCCGTTCCAGAACGGCGAGAAGATCGACCCGGGCCTGGTGACCTTCTACCTGGGCGCGCTGCTGGGCTCGGCCCTGCTGGCCTGGGCGCTGGGCTGGGCGCGCACCTTCGTGCTGGCCAAGGTGTCCGAGCGCATCGGCGCCAACCTGCGCACCACCACCTACAACCACCTGCTGACGCTGTCGGTCGATTACTACGGCAGCAAGCGCACGGGCGATCTGATGGCGCGCATCGGCGCCGAAACCGACCGCATCAACCTCTTTCTGTCGCTCAATGCGCTGGATTTCGCCACCGACGTGCTGATGATCGTGATGACCTCGGTCATCCTGTTCTCGATCAACCCCTGGCTGGCGCTGGTGACGCTGGTGCCGCTGCCCTTCATCGCCTGGATGATCCATACCGTGCGCGACCGCCTGCGCACGGGCTTCGAGAAGATCGACCGCGTCTGGTCCGAGGTGACCAATGTGCTGGCCGACACCATTCCCGGCATCCGCGTGGTCAAGGCCTTCGCCCAGGAAAAGCGCGAATCCGACCGCTTTGCCGATGCCAACCAGGTCAACCTGCAGGCCAACGACAAGGTGAACAAGACCTGGTCGCTGTTCACCCCCACCGTCACGCTGCTGACCGAGATCGGCCTGCTCATCGTCTGGGGCTTCGGCATCTACCTGGTGGCCCACGAGAAGATCACCGTGGGTATCCTGACGGCCTTCATCGCCTACATCGGCCGCTTCTATACGCGGCTGGACTCCATGAGCCGCATCGTCTCGGTCACGCAGAAGGCCGCGGCCGGCGCCAAGCGCATCTTCGACATCCTCGACCACGTGAGCAACGTGCCCGAACCCGTCAATCCCGTGAAGCTGCCCCGGACCACGGGCGCCATCACCATGGAGGACGTGAGCTTCCGCTACGGCAGCCGCGCCGTCATCAAGCATCTGGACCTGCAGATCCGCCCCGGCGAGATGATCGGCCTCGTGGGCCACAGCGGCTCGGGCAAGAGCACGCTGGTCAATCTGATCTGCCGCTTCTACGACGTCTCCGAGGGCTCGATACAGCTGGACGGCGTGGACGTGCGCCGCATGTCCGTGTCCGACTACCGCAGCAACATCGGCCTGGTGCTGCAGGAGCCCTTTCTGTTCTTCGGTACGATCGCCGAGAACATCGCCTACGGCAAGCCGGATGCGACGCGCGAGGAGATCGTGGCCGCGGCGCGCGCCGCCCATGCCCATGAATTCATCCTGCGCCTGCCGCATGGCTACGACTCGCTGGTGGGCGAGCGCGGCCAGGGCCTGTCGGGCGGCGAGCGACAGCGCATCTCGATCGCGCGGGCGCTGCTGATCGATCCGCGCATCCTGATCCTGGACGAGGCGACCTCGGCCGTGGACACCGAGACCGAGAAGGAGATCCAGAAGGCGCTGGACAACCTGGTGCAGGGGCGCACCACGATCGCGATCGCCCACCGCCTGTCCACGCTTCGCAAGGCGGACCGCCTCGTGGTCATGGACCGCGGCGAGATCGTCGAAGTCGGCCCGCACGACGAGCTGATGGCTCTCAAGGGCCACTACTGGCGCCTGTACGAGGCGCAGGCGCGCCGCGCCGAGGAAGACGCCCAGGCCGCGGGCCTGACCCTGCAAATGACGACCGAGGAATAAGCCATGCTGCACGACCCCCACGCTCCGAACCCCGCACCGCATTCCGGCGCGGCCGGCATGCGCCTGGAGCGCAACGCCCATGGCCGCCTGGTGCTGACCCTGGGCGACGGCACGCGCTTCGAATCCGTGGTGCCGGTGCGCGCCTTTCCCCTGGGCGCGCCCGAGGACGGTCTGTCCCTGGTCGCGGCCGACGGCAAGGAAGCACTGTGGATACCCCATATGGCCGACCTGGACCCGCAGGCGCGCCAGCTGATCGAGCAGGACCTGGCGGTGCGCGAATTCGTACCGACCATCGAGCGCATCCTCAAGGTCTCGAGCTTTTCCACGCCCAGCACCTGGGACCTGCTGACCGACCGTGGGCCCACGCAGATGGTGCTCAAGGCCGAGGAGGACATCCGCAAGCTCTCGGGCCGCAGCAAGCTGCTGATCGCGGGCCAGGATGGCGTGCAGTTCAAGGTGCCGAATACAGCCGCCCTGGACAAGCACTCGCGCAAGCTGCTTGAACGCTTTCTCTGAGTTGCCGGAGATGCGCCGTTGAAAAACCTTGCTGCATTGCGGCAAGGTTTTTGTGTTTTCAGGCCCCGGAGCTTGCTGGGCAAGTGGCGGTTGCTATCAAATTATTTTGTGGGAAAGTGCTTCAGATTTCTCAAGGCCTGCCGATAACGAGGCGAGGGCGGGATTTCCACGCCCGTCTGCAGACAAACCACACAGAGGGGCCCAGCCATGCAAATTCCACCGGTCGACCGATCGCACGCCTCTTGGCGCACCCAGGGAGCAGACCTGTATTCCACGGGCGCGTCGGGAGCGGTCCCCGTGCGGCCCGTGCATGCCGCCAATGCCACCGAATCCGTCGACAAGATCGGTGAAGGGCGCAGCGTGCGCAGTCCCGAAAAGCCCTCGAATGCGGACCAGAAGAACCGTGACTGGACGCTGGCCGAGGAAGTCAAGCAAAAGGAAGAGGTGAAGGAGCCGCCCAAGGAGCCGATTTCCAAGATGCTGATCGAGCACCTTCAATCGCTGTGGCGTGCCAGCGCCCAGGCGGTGGAGCAGGCCCAGCAGGCCAGCCAGACCGAGGACCAGATGAACAACAAGCAGGGCGCGCGCAACGAGCCCTTGACCTATGCGGAACCCAGGGTCAAGCGCACGGGCGGCGACAGCGGCCGCTGAAGTTGCACGGCTGCTTCTGTATTGATAGCTTTCTGCGCCGGCCAGCCATCATTTCTGGCAATCAACAAGGCTGAAGAGAAGGCTCACTGGGCGCCAGCAGCTTCCGAATGAGGAGCGGGAGCCGCATGGTGCTCCGGCGCGCCCGCATCGGCCGGCGGGGTCTGGTGCGCGGCTTCGGCGGCCTTGGCCTTTTCGCGCGCGGCGCGGTACTTGACGGCAAAGGCCCGCACTTCCTCGTAGGTCACATAGCCGTCTTTGTTGGTGTCGGTCTCGTCGAAAGCGGCGGCCAGCTTGGGTATGAGCGACACTTCGCTGCGGCTGAGCTTGCCGTCGTGGTTGAAGTCCAGCATCTTGAACTGCTGCTGGGCCTTGATTTCCCCCTTGGAAAGCGGCGCGGCCGCCGCTTGTGCCTTGGCGCCTTCCTCGGCGCGCGCGGCGGGCAGCATGAAGGCGGCGCTGGTCAGCAGCACGGCCATGGCCGTCTTCATGACGGACGGCGTGCGGTGGCGGCGGGACAGGGATTTCGGCATTTTTCGCATGCTTTCACAGATGGGGGCAGCCGGGACGATCTCAACCGCCTGGCAGGGCCGGGGTCAGGTTTTTGCAATCCTTTACGGCTTCTTGCCGCTACTTTCATCCAGGGGCACGGGCGGCATGCCCTCGTGCGCGATGCCGCTGCGCACATGGCCTGCGGGCACGTGGCTGGCCGCATTGCGCACATGGCCGGTCTGGTCGTCGAAGAAGAAGTCGGGCTCGAATTCGCGCAAGAACGCGCCCTTGGGCAGCCCGCCCAGGAACATGGCCTCGTCCACGGCAATCTTCCAGTCCATCAGCGTGTTGAGCGCGCGCTCGTGCGCGGGCGCGCTGCGTGCGGTGACCAGGGCCGTGCGTATGCGCATGTCCGGCACCTCCATCTGCTGCAGCCGGTACAGCGTGGCCAGCAACGGCTTGAACGGGCCTTCCGGCAGGGGCTGGGCGGCTTTTTCCAGCTCGTGGCGCTGAAAGGCCTCCAGGCCCTGGCTCTGGAAGATGCGCTCGGCCTCGTCGGAAAACAGCACGGCATCGCCGTCGAAGGCGATGCGCACCTCCTGCGGGTGGTTGCTGCTGGCACGCATGGAGTCGGTGAACACATGGGCGGCCGGATAGCCCAGCTGCAGCGCCCGGGTCACGTCCTGAGCGTTGGCCGAGAGAAACAGCTGTGCGCCCAGCGGACGCAGATAGCCGAAGGGGTCGCGCCCCTGGGTGAACACGCCGCGCTGTATGGAATGCAAGCCATGGGCCTTGGCCGAGCGGAAGACGCGCATGCCGCTGACCGGGTCGTTGCGCGACAGCAGCACCACTTCCACCCGCTGCTGGCCGCCGGTGTTGAAGGCCAGCAGTTTCTGCACCAGCGAGAACGCCACGCCGGGCGCGGCCGCGACGTCGAGCCGGTCGCGCTGCAGCTGCAGATAGGTGGCCGGGTCGCTGTGCTCGAACAGCCGGTTTTCCTCTTCGAAATCGAACAGCGCGCGCGACGAGATGGCAACGACGAGCTGATCCTGCAGGGTGACGGGCATGGGGTGGTCCTTGGGTTCGGGTCCCAGCATAGCGCCCCGTGGGGGGGGCGCCGGATTGTTTCAGTTTCTGAAATAGGCTGTTGCCTAGCACAGGGTTTTTGCAAATTGGTGAAAACCCTATAGTTACCTCCATGGGCTCGCCGCAACGAAGCGATTTCCGCCAAGACCGACCGGCCCCTTGTTGATGAAGTTCAGGAGAAGATTCATGAAAAACACCATCCGCTTTGCCGCTGTTGCCGCTCTCGCCGTTTCCGCCATCGCCGCCCAGGCCGCCGGCCTCGATTTCACCGACGGCCAGTACCCTGCCGCCGCCCAGGCTGCCAGCACCGTGACCCGCGCCCAGGTGTCCGCCGAAGTGCAGCAGGCCATGGCCCTGAACGCCATGCCCGTGCACCAGGATGTGTACGAGGCCCCCAAGGCACAGGCTGCTTCCTCGCTGTCGCGCGAGCAGGTGCGCCAGGAAGCCGCTGCAGCCGAAGCCGCTGGCCAGCTGAACTTCGCCGGCTGATCGATACGGCCTGTGCAATAAAAAGCCCGGGAGCCTGGCTCCCGGGCTTTTTTGCATCTGCGCCGCCGTCTACTTCACGAACTGGTTGAGCTGGATGATGGGCATGAGCACGGCCAGCACGATGAGCATGACGACCAGGCCCATGGCCACGATCAGCAGGGGCTCCAGGATGGTGGCCAGGTGCATGGCGCGGCGCTGCACCTCGGTGGAGAGCTGGGTGGCGGCGCGCTGCAGCATCAGCGGCAGCTGGCCGGTCTGCTCGCCCAGGCGCGCGAACATGGCGACCAGGCCCGGAAAGCGTTTTTTCTGCGCCAGCGCCGAGGCCAGCGGCGCGCCTTCGCGCACCAGCACCAGCGCATCCATGGCATCGGCGCGCAGGGCGCGGTTGTTCAGGGTCTCGGCCGCGGCCTGCAAGGCCTTGAGAATGGGCACGCCGGCACCTGCCAGCATGGCCAGCGTGCCCGCAAAGCGCGCGGCGTTGTAGCTGCGTGCCAGGCGGCCGATCAGCGGCAGGTGCAGCCACTGGGCATCGAAGCGCTCGCGCAAGCCCGCGTTGCGCAGCGCGATGCGAAAGGCGAGGCCGCCTGCGACCAGCAGGGCCAGCAACGCCCAGCCGTAGTGGCGCACGAAATCGCTGATGGCCAGCATGGCCACGGTGAGAAACGGCAGCGAGCGCTTGGTGCCCGCAAACACGCTGGCCACCTGGGGCACCACATAGCTGACCAGGAACAGCACGATGACGATGGCCACCAGCGTCACGATGGCCGGATACAGCGCGGCGCCGATCAGCTTGGACTGCAGGGCCTGGCGCGACTCGAGGTCGTCGGCCAGCCGCTCCAGCACCAGGGCCAGGCTGCCGCCGGACTCCCCGGCGCCGATCACGGCGCAGTAGATCTCCGAGAACTCGCGCGGATGCTGGGCCAGCGCCCTGGCAAAGGTGGAGCCGCCGTTGACTTCGGCACGCAGCGCCGCCACGAGATGGTGCTGGCGCGGATCGTCCGCCTCCTCGGCCAGGGCCGCCAGCGCGCGCTCTATCGGCAGGCCGGAGCCGACCAGGCCCGAGAGCTGGCGCGTCCAGACCGCCAGCGCCGTGGAGTTGAGCACGGGCCGCGTCAGCCAGTTCTGCCAGCCGGAGGCCTGCGCGTGACGGTCGCCGCCCCCGGCCACGGGCTCCACCTGCAGGGGCACCAGGGACTGGCTGCGCAGCTGGTTGCGTGCGGCACGGGCGTTGTCGGCTTCCAGCGTGCCCTTGCGGGTCTGGCCCTGTGCATCCAGGGCTTCAAATGAAAAGGCGGGCATGCGCGCGGTAATCCGGTCGGTGAGTGGGTCCAGCCGCGATGTTAGCGTCTGTTGATGTCAGCCTGGCTTCAG
This sequence comes from Comamonas sp. w2-DMI, assembly GCF_040187735.1. Lineage (NCBI taxonomy): Bacteria > Pseudomonadati > Pseudomonadota > Betaproteobacteria > Burkholderiales > Comamonadaceae > Comamonas > Comamonas sp. w2-DMI. Next base: position 154,440 of record NZ_JBANEL010000001.1, read on the forward strand.
ATGCGCACCGTGTCTTGCCGCGGGCGCTGCGCCAGAATGAAGACTCCATCCGAAACCGGGCAGAAGGAGACTGGAATGCTGAGCAACAAAGTGGCACTGGTGACGGGAGCGGCATCGGGCATAGGGCGCGCCGTGGCTTTGGTGCTGGCGCGCGAGGGCGCCTGCGTGGTCGTGGCCGATATCGACGAGGGCGGCAGCCTGGAAACGGCGGCGCTGGTGCAGGAGTTCGGCGGCGAGGCGCTGTGCCTGCGCTGCGATGCCGGCAGCGCCCAGGACCATGAGGAGCTGGTGGCGCAGATCATGCGCCGGTTCGGGCGCCTGGACGTGGCCTGCAACAACGCGGGCATGGGCGGCGAGAGCGCGCCCACGGCCGACTATCCGCTGCAGGCCTGGGAACAGGTGCTGCGCCTGAACCTCTCGGGCGTCTTCTACGGCTGCAAATACCAGATCGCCGCCATGCTCAAGGGCGGGGGCGGCTCCATCATCAACATGGCTTCCATTCTCGGCACCGTGGGTTTTGCCGGATCCGCGGCCTATGTCGCGGCCAAGCATGGCGTGCTGGGCCTGACCAAGGCCGCGGCGCTCGAATACGCGCAGCAGTGCGTGCGCGTCAATGCCGTGGGGCCGGCCTTCATCCAGACGCCGCTGATCGGCCGGCTCGAGCAGGACCCGGCAGCCCATGCGCAGCTGGTGGCCAGCCACCCGATCGGCCGGCTGGGCCGTCCCGAGGAGGTGGCCGAGCTCGTGGCCTGGCTGGCCAGCGAGCGGGCTTCCTTTGTCACCGGCGCCTACTATCCGGTCGACGGCGGCTATATGGCGCGCTAGCCGCGCGGGCCGTCAGGCGGCCGCCAGGGCCTCGTCCAGGGCCAGGGCCCGCAGCGCGGCAGGGCGCTGCTGCAGCGGTTCGGCATAGGCCTTGAAGGCGGGCAGCGCCGGCAGGCTGCCCATCATCATGCCCCAGCGCAGGTAGCTGGCCATGAGCACGTCGGCAGCCGTGAAATGGTCGCCGCACAGGTATTGCCGCCCTTCGACGGCCTGGCGCAGGGTGGCCAGCACGTCGTCGTAGCGCCCATAGCCGGCGGACAGCGCCTGCTCGTCGCTCTGGTGCTCGAGAAAGCCCTGGGACTTGGCCGACATGCCGGCCTCGACGGGGCCGGCCAGGAAGAACAGCCAGCGGTAATAGCTGCCGCGTGCGGCCGTACCCGGCGCCGGGGCCAGGCGCTTCTCGGGGAACAGTTCGGCCAGATAGGCCAGGATGGCGCCGCTCTCCGTGATGACGGTGCTGCCGTGCGTGAGCGCCGGCACCTTGCCCATGGGGTTGATGGCCAGGTACTCGACAGACTTCATCGTGGTGCGGAACTCCAGCTGCACGGGTTCGTAGCGGGCTTCGCATTCCTCCAGCATCCAGCGCACGATGCGCGCGCGGGAACGGGGATGGAAGAAAAAGCGCAGGGGAGCATCGGAATCTTGGGTCATGGCATACATCCTTGAAGGTTTCAACGGGATGGCGGCGCCGCCATGCACGCAATGTACGCACGGGGGCTGACAGTTTCTGTCAGCAGCGATGCAGCGTTTCAGCGCCCGATGCGGTAGCCCATCTGCCGGGACCAGCGCTGGATCAGCCGGGCCCGCGTCTCGGGATAGCGTTCGGCCAGTTCCTGCACCTGCAGCACGCGGTCGGCCCGGAAATGGCGGAAATCCTGGCGCAGCTCGCACCAGGCGACCAGCACCCGCACATGCTCGAAAAAGCCCATGGCAAACGGCCAGACGCAGCGCTCGCTGGCCTGCTCCTTCTGATCGCGGTAGCGCAGCAGCACCTTGTGCTGGCTGCGTATGGCCAGGCGCAGCGGCCCCTGCCAGGGCTCGGCCGTGCGTTCCGCGGCCTGCATGTCGGGCACCAGCAGGCCGCTGGTATCGATCTCCGTGCGCAGTTCCATGGGCAGGCTGCTGCGTATGCGCTCCAGCGCCGAAGCCGCCGCCGCGGCCAGCTGTCCGTCGGCCTGCTTGCCCACCCAGCGGGCGCCGAGCATCAGCGCCTCGAGCTCGTCGGCCGTGAACATCAGCGGCGGCAGCAGAAAGCCGGGCCGCATCTCGAAGCCCAGGCCGGGGTCGCCCAGGATGTCCGCGCCTTGCTCGCGCAGGGTGGCGATGTCGCGGTACAGCGTGCGCAGGCTGATGCCCAGCTGCTGCGCCAGCACCGGGCCGGGCTGCGGCCGGCGCGCGCGCCGCAGCGCGTCCAGCAGCTGCAGCAGGCGGGCGGAACGGCTCATGCAGGGCTCGCGTCAGGCGCGCATGGCCTGGGCCGTGATTTCGAGTGAACGCAGGCGCAGGTCGGCATCGAACACATCGCTGACCATCATGAACTCGTCGGCCTCGGTGGCATCGGCCAGTGCCTGCAGGCCCTGGCGCACCGTGTCCGGGCCGCCGATCACGCCGATCGCGAGGAAGTCCGCGATGGCCGCACGCTCGCGCTCGGAGAGCTGCTCCATGAAGCCTTCGACGGGCGGCAGCAGCCGCGTGCGGTTGCCGGTCAGGATGCCGAGCACGCGCTGGTAGGTGCTGCTGGCCAGGAACCGGGCTTCGGCGTCGGTGGGCGCCGCGATCACGGGCACGCCGACGATGGCATAGGGCTTGGACAGCGTGGCAGAAGGCTTGAACATCTGGCGATAGATGGCCAGCGCCTGGTGCAGCATGCGCGGCGCGAAGTGCGAGGCAAACGCATAGGGCAGGCCCAGGTGCGCGGCCAGCTGGGCCGAGAACAGGCTGGAGCCCAGCAGCCAGATGGGCACATGGGTGCCCGCGCCCGGCATGGCCACGATGCGCTGGCCGGGCTGGGCCGGGCCCAGCAGGCGCTGCAGCTCCTGCACGTCGCGCGGGAAGTCTTCCTCGGTTTCCACGCGGTCGCGCCGCAGCGCGCGCATGGTGGGGCCGTCGGTGCCGGGCGCGCGGCCCAGGCCCAGGTCGATGCGGCCCGGATACAGCTCGGCCAGCGTGCCGAAGGCCTCGGCCACGACCAGCGGCGCATGGTTGGGCAGCATGATGCCGCCCGAGCCGACACGGATCTTCGAGGTGCTGCCCGCGATATGGCCGATCAGCACGGCCGTGGCCGAGCTGGCGATGCCCGGCATGTTGTGGTGCTCGGCCAGCCAGTAGCGGGCGAAGTCCAGGCGTTCGGCGCACTGGGCCGTGCGCACGGCGATCTGCAGCGCATCGGCCACGGTGCCGCCTTCGCGCACGGCGACCAGATCGAGCATGGACAGTTGAACCTTGTTGAGCGGTTTCATCGGGACCCCATATCAGATGAATAGCTGCCAGCGCTTGATGGCAAAGCGTTTCAGCCGGTTTTGACCATGAAAGCCGGGGTTTGCTCCGGCATGCAGCCCATTCTGGCAAAGCCTCAATTTCCGGGCGCGGGTAGGGACGCCCGGTTCAGGGACGCCCGGTTCCGTTGCGTCCTGCTCGGCTGCCCGGGGTCAGTCGCGCGTCACGCGCAGCACTTCCTCGGGCGTGGTGATGCCTTCGCGCACCAGGCGTTCGCCGTCCTCGCGCATCAGGTGCATGCCGGCGGCCAGCGCGGTGTCGCGGATCTCGGCCTCGCTGGCCTGGCGGTGGATCTGCGCGCGGATGGCGTCGTCCACCACCAGCAGCTCGAAGATGCCGGTGCGGCCCTTGTAGCCGCTGGGCTCGCTGTGGTCGATCTTGCGGACCAGGCGCTGCGCCAGCACGCCCAGCAGCGAGGACGACAGCAGAAAGGGCTCCACGCCCATGTCGATCAGGCGCGTGACGGCGCTGGCCGCGTCGTTGGTGTGCAGCGTGGCCAGCACCAGGTGACCGGTGAGCGAAGCCTGGATGGCGATCTGCGCGGTCTCGAAATCGCGGATTTCGCCGATCATGATCACATCCGGGTCCTGCCGCAGGATGGCGCGCAGGGCCTTGGCGAAGGTCAGATCGATGCGGGCGTTGACCTGGGTCTGGCCCACGCCGGCCAGCTCGTACTCGATCGGGTCCTCCACCGTCATGATGTTGTTGTGGCTGGCGTCCATGCGCTGCAGCGCCGCATACAGCGTGGTGGTCTTGCCCGAACCCGTGGGGCCGGTGACGAGCACGATGCCGTGGGGTTGGGACGTCAGGTGCGTGAAGCGCCTGAGCGTCTCGCCGCCCATGCCCACGGCTTCGAGGCTGAGCTTGCTTTCGCTCTTGTCCAGCAGGCGCAGCACGGCGCGCTCGCCATGGGCGCTGGGCAGGGTGGAGACGCGCACGTCGATGGCGCGCGTGCCCAGGCGCAGGCTGATGCGGCCGTCCTGGGGCAGGCGTTTTTCGGCAATGTCCAGGTCGGCCATGATCTTCAGGCGTGAGATCAGGGCCGCATGCAGCGCGCGGTTGGGCTGCACGACCTCGCGCAGGTCGCCGTCCACGCGGAAGCGCACGCTGGAATGGCGCTCGTAGGGCTCGATGTGGATGTCGCTGGCGCCGTCGCGCGCGGCTTGGGTGAGCAGGGCGTTGAGCATGCGGATGATGGGCGCGTCGTCGGCGGTCTCCAGCAGGTCCTCGACGGCGGGCAGCTCCTGCATCATGCGCGAGAGATCGGCATCCGACTCGACCTCGCTGACCACCAGGGCCGCGCTGGATTCGCTTTGCGAATAGGCGGCGCTGATGCGGTGCGCGAGCGCCGCGGCATCCAGCATCTGCCAGCGCTGCACGCCGCCGGTATCCGCGTATTTGCGCTGCACTTCGGATAGCGCCGACCAGTCGGGCTGTGGGCCGTGCCACAGCAGCAGCTCCTGGCCGTCATCTTCCACAAGCAGCTGGCTGCTGCGGGCAAAGGCATAGGGCAGAGGGTAGCGCATGCGTGGCCTTGGCTTAGAGGGCGCCGGGCGCCGCGGCATCCGCAGCGCCGGGCGTGGCGGGAGCCGCGGGTACCGCCGGCACCGGCTTGCCGTCCACGGTGGGGCGGCCGGGGCGCGTGAAGTCCACCAGCTCCGGCTTGGCGCCGGGGACGATGGCCAGATTGGGTTGGGCGACCGGCGCTGCGGCGCCGGCGGCGGGCAGCACGGCAGCCCCGCTGACGTTGCGCATCAGCAGGTTGGCATCGGGCTGCACCGTCTGCTGCGCGCCGCGGATGGCCTCGTAGCGGTCCTGCGAAAGCTGGCTGGAGGCATTGGCGTCGCGCAGCACCATGGGGCGCAGGAACACCATGAGGTTGGTCTTCTTGCGCGAGCGGGCCGTGTTGCGGAACAGGTTGCCGACCAGCGGGATGTCGCCCAGCAGCGGCACGCGCTCCTGGCTCTGCTGGTATTCGTCGGCGATCAGGCCGCCCAGCACCACGATGCCGCCGTCCTCGACCAGCACATTGGATTCGATGGAGCGCTTGGTCGTCGTCGCGCCGCTGGCGCTGACGGCAGTGCCCGGCTTGACGGCGGAGTTCTCCTGGTAGACGGCCATCTTGATGGTGCCGTTCTCGTTGATTTGCGGGCGGATGCGCAGCAGCGTGCCCACGTCCTTGCGCTCGTAGGTGGTGAAGGGGTTGACCGTGCCGCTGGTGCCGGTGTTGGTGTAGGAGCCCGTGGGGAAGGGCACGTTCTCGCCCACCATGATGCTGGCCTCCTCGTTGTCCAGCGTCATCAGGTTGGGCGTGGACAGAATGTTGGTGTCCGCATCCCCCTGCATCAGATTGACCAGTGCGCCCAGGCTGGTGTTGCCGTTGACGGTCTGGGTGAAGCCCAGGTTCATGCCCTTCATGCCGGCCAGCGCGGCGGCGCCGGAGTCGGAGGTGCTGCCGTTGTTGATCAGCCCGCTGACCGCGCCCGAGACGCCAAAGATGTTGGGAATGCCGCTGACCGAGGTGCCGTTGCCCAGCACGCCCACGATGCGGCCGTTGTTGCGGATGATGGAGCTCCACTGCACGCCGAACTGGGCCGCCTTGTCGGCGGAGACTTCCACGATCAGGGCCTCGATCAGCACCTGGGCACGGCGGCCGTCGAGCTTGTCGATGACGGCGCGCAGCTGGCGGTACAGGGGCGCCGGTGCGGTGATGATGAGGGAGTTGCTGGTCGGATCGGCCTGGATCATGCCGCCCGTCGACGGCTGCTGCGCCGTGCCGAAGCGCGAGCTCGGGCCGTTGGTGCCGCCGCCCAGGCCCACCGTGGCGCTGCCGTCGGTGCCGCGCGAAATGACGGGCTGCTGGGATGCGCCGTTGGTGGCTGTGCCGGCCGCGGCCGCTGCGGCGGCCCCGGGCTGGCCGCTGAGCGCGCTGGCGGCCGTGGTCTGGGCGCTGATGGCTGCGCGCAGCGTGGCGGCCAGGGCCACGGCATCGGCATTCTTCAGGTACACCACATGGATGTTGCCGGCCGCGTCGTTGCTGCCGTCCGCCATGGCAGGCTGGTCCAGGCGCGCGACCAGCGAGCGGATCTGCGCCAGCCGCGCGGGATTGGCCGCGCGGATCAGGATCGAATTGCTGCGCGGCTCGGCCAGGATGGAGGTGCGAAAGCTGTTGTCCGTCTGCCCCGTCGCGGTGCCTGCGGCGGCCGGCACTGCGCCGGCCGTGGCGGCGCCGCCTTCGAGCAGGCGGTTGACCAGGGCCACCATGTCGGCGGCCACGGCGTGGCGCAGCGGGATCACCTCCACATCGGTGGCATTGGAAACATCCATGCTGGCCACGATGCGCGAGATGCGCTGGATGTTGTCCGCATAGTCGGTGATGACCAGGGAGTTGTTGCCGGGGTTGACGTTGATGGTGTTGTTGGGGCTGATCAGCGGCCGCAGCACGGGCACCAGGTTGTTGGCGTTCTCGTAGTTGAGCTTGAAGATCTGGGTGACGATCTGCCCGCCGCCCGCGTGGCTGCCGCGGCCGCCCTGGCTGATGGCTACCTCGTTGGCCTGCAGCTTGGCATCGGCCTCGGGAATGACCTTGTACAGGCCGGCGGTCTCGACCACGGTAAAGCCCTGCATGCGCAGCGCGGCCAGGAACTGCTGGTAGGCCGTGGCGGGCTGCACCGCCTTGTCGGTCAGCAGCGTGATCTGGCCCTTGACGCGCGGGTCGACCACCACGTTGCGGTTGGTGATGGCGGCAATGGCGCGCGCCACGGCCTCGATGTCGGCATTGGTGAAGTTCAGCGTGACGGGCTCGCCGGGCCGCAGGCTGGGAGTGGCGTTCGCAGGCGCTGCCTGGGTTTGCGCATGAACAGGTGCTGTAACGCAGGCTACAAGCGCGGCAGCAGCTATGGAATGTAGAGCGTGGCGCCAGGCGGAAGTCGAGTGCGGATTCATGGGTCAACCAAAGGTGATGATGGAACGCGCGCCCTGGCGGCGTCCCAGAATATTGAGCAGATTGGACAGGGCGGCTTCGCGCTCGGGGCTGGCCGAGGCCTCGCCCCTGAAGTGCAGGCGCGATCCCACCCACTGGCCCTCGCCGCTGAGCTGCAGATCGCCGCCGAGCGTGGAGAGCGTGAGGCGGGTGTTGTCGCCGCCGTCCAGGTCCAGCCGGTAGCTGCCCAGCGGGCGCAGCAGCGACAGGCGCGAGGAAACGGCCAGGGCCTCCAGGCGCGTGCGTCCCTGGCTGTGCAGGCGTCCGGCGCGGTAGTGCAATTGCAGGCCCATGGTGTACAGGCGCAGCTGGCCCTGCAGGGCCACGGTGTTCCACGGCGTGCCCAGGCCCGCCAGCAGCTCGGCCGGCAGGCGCAGCTGGCCGTCGTCGACCAGGACGGACACGCCGCCCGGGCTCGCGCGCAGCTGCGCCGTCATGGGTGCGGCCGTGCAGCAGTCGCTTTGCATGCTGATCCGGGCACCCGTCCATTGCGGGTGCAGCTGCCATTGCAGCCGCGTCGGCAGCACGGCCTGGTCATGGCTGTCGGCGCCGCCGGTCAGCACCAGCCGGGCCGAGCCGTTCCATACCGTGCCGCGCGGCTCCTGCAGCTGCACCTGGCCCTGCGTGGCCGATTGCACCGCCTGTGCGACCCACGAGGCCGGTGCCCACAGCGTGGCGCTGGCCAGCAGGCCCAGCAGCGCGCCGGCGACGGCCCAGCCGCGCGGCGAGCGCGCCCGCTCATCCAGCCGGGGACGGCGGGAGCGCGGAAGGGGCAAGGGCGTTGCGCGCATGGTGCGGGTCTCTTACGGCGCGGCCGGCTCCGGCAGGTCCAGCACCAGGCTGCCGCTCCAGCGGGTGGCGGCATCGGCGGCGGGCTTGTCCGCGGCGGCGGCACGGCTGAGCTTCATTTCCGAGGCGGCGGCATGCGTGTTGTCACGCACCTGCGCCAGCCAGCGGGCCAGCGCGGGCGCGGGCGTGGCCGTCAGCGTGACCTGGGCGCGGTTGCCCAGCCATTGCATCTGGGCGCTGCCGCCGAGCTCGGCCTGCAGCGATTTCTGCAGCTGCGACTGCAGGTCGCCCATCGGCTGCGGCTGTGCGGGCGACGCGGCGTTCTGGCGCAGTTGCTGGGCCTGGGCCTGCATCTTGAGCATCTGCTGCAACTGCTGGTCTGCCTGGGCATGGCGGGCCGGCGCCGTGCGCAGGCTGCCCAGGGCCGGCGCGACGGCCAGCCACCACAGCAGGGCCAGTGCGAGCAAGGCGCCGGCGACCAGCACCAGAGTCTGTTCGCGGGCGGCCAGCTGCTGCCAGCGCGCGCGCAGCGGCTGCAGCGCCCTGGCCGCCGAGGCGGACGGAGAAATGGAAGACGCCGGATTTTTCATGGGGAGGCCTCCGCCTGCAGCACCCAGTCGCTACCGGCGCGCTCCAGCCGCAGGCCGCTGCCGGCCAGGCTTTGCTGTACATCGGTGAGAGCCTGGCCATCCAGCGCCAGTCCCTGGATGCGCAGCTGGCGCTCCTGGTATTGCAGGCCGGTGGCGGCCTGGATGCCGGGGATCTGGGCGCTGGCCGCAAGCAGGGGCTCTAGGTCGCCGGCCGAGAGCGCACCCGAGGCACTGCGCAGCAGATCCAGTTCGCGCCGCATCTGCACCGGGGCATCCACGATCACGGGAATATGGGGAAAAGTGTCTCTGAGCGTTTGCACGGCCTGCTGCTGGCGCTGGGCGATCGCATGGTTTTCCTTCCAGGCCCAGGCATTGAGGCCGACAAGCTGGGCCACGACAGCCAGGGCCGCGCCCCAGCGGGCGGCCCGCCATTGCGGCGCGCGGCTGAAGCTTTGCCAGGCCTCCTGCAGCCGGCGGCGCCAGCGGGTGTGGCTGCCGAGGTGAAAGTCGAACTGGGCCAGGTCCCAGGGGCTGCGCGCTGCGGCCAGCAGGCGTTGCGCGAACGGCTGGATTTCCACGGGCCGGTTCCAGGCCTCGGTCAGTCGCGTCAGTTGCGGTTCGGCCAGCACGGGGGCATCGGCGGGAAGGGCGGCCAGCAAAGCGGCAATGGCCGAGGCATCGGCTTTCAGCGGCATGGCGGCCAGGCTGGCGCGCCCGTCGATGCCGTTGGCCAGCAGCCAGGGCTGGGCGGCATCGCCCAGCGCCCAGAGCCGGGCCTCGGCCGTGGGCGCCAGCTCGGGCACCAGCCGGGTCACGGCATGGCCCGAGGCCTGCAGGTGCTGCAGATGGCTGCGCAGCCATTGCTTGTCGCAGGCGGCCACCCAGCAAACCTCGGAAGCCTGCGCCTGGGGCGCCAGCGCCAGGTGCAGCGACGCGGGGTCGTCCAGCAGCTTCTCTTCCAGCAGTCCTTCCAGCGCCGCCCTGACGCGGGGTTGCTGGCGGCGGCTGTTCGGGTTCAGGCCCGGCGGCAGCGTGATGGGGTGCCAGGAAAGCATCTGCCATGCCACGACGGCCACGACCGCATCTGCCCGCCCCGCAGCGGGCAGCATGGATGCCGCAGCCTGGCCGCTGTGCTGCACATGCTGGCCGTCGCTGCTCCGGGCGTAGGCGTATTCGCTGGCGGCGCCCGCAGCATGCGCGGGCAGCAGGAGAAACAGTGAACTCATGAGGGGAAATGGCGCATTCTATGGGGGCTATGTGACAGCTGGGTGTTATTGCACCGGGATTGGCGCCTGGACTGCGGGCATACCCCAATCCGCATGCTCCTGCCACAGCGTCGTGACCCGCATGTCGTTGCGCAGCAGCACGGAACGCTGGCTCAGCACATTCTCGCCCAGGCGCAGGCGCCCGCGCGCCTCGAAGTAGCGGGTGAAGACGGCATGCTGGTTGCTGTTGAAAAGGCCGGTCCTGCCCAGCGCCCTGGCCGCGGCATCCAGCGACTTGAAGGGCGCGGTGTTGCGCTGCTGCACCAGCTGGTTGGCGGCGGACCAGTCCAGATCCTCGCTGCTGGCCCAGAGCACTTCGGCGCTGGCGGTATTGAGGTTGACGGGCGTGCGCTCCGGCAGCAGGCTGACATAGGGCTCGATGCGGGCAATCAGCTGGGGGCTGATGCCCAGCCAGGCCAGTTGCGCCACGGTGCGCGGCATGAGTGGCGCATCGGGGCTCTTTCCCTGGGCCTGCTGCAGGCCGTTGGCGATCTGCAGCACCGCGCCGGAGGGCAGGCCCAGGCGGCCGAACAGGCGCACAAAAGGCCTGAGGGTTTCCTCCGTATAGGACTTGCCGGCGGTGTCGAGCAGATTGCGCAGGTTCAGGCGCGACTGCAGGTCGACGATTTCCCCGGACAGGAAGGCGTCGAGCATGTCGGCGCCGCTGTCGTCCGCCTGGCTGACGTTGTTGCGCGCGGCCAGAAAGGTCGAGAGCCGGGCCTCCTGCAAGGGGACGGCCCAGGGTTCGCCCAGGTGGTCGACCTGATTGGTGCGGTTGGCGCGCCCGTCCTCCTGCAGTACCACGCGCGACCAGTCCAGCGCTCCCAGCAGCAGCCAGCCGGCCTGCATGCGGTTGCGCTCCGCACTCTCGATCTCCACGTCGCGCCATTGCTGCCACAGCGCCGCAGCGGCCAGCGTGGCGACCAGCGTGACAGTGAGCATCGCAGCCAGCAGCGCCGCGCCGCGCTGGCGCAGCGAAGGCGTCGTTCCCTTGGGGGCAAGGGCGTGAAGCGGCTTGGGGGGGGCTCATGATCTCGAATTGATGCGCAGCGGGTTTACCCAGTCCACGGTCAGCTTGCCGCTGATGGAGCGGCCTGCGGGCAGGCTGAGCTCCACGCGCACACCGTCGGGCAGGCTGGGCAGGGTGCCGCTGCTGGGTGCGTTGGCGCCGTTGCTGGCGTCGCTGGATTGGGGATTGGTCCAGGCATTGCCCCGGTAGTAATAGATGCGCCACTGCGCCAGCGGCAGCAGCACGGTCTCGCGCGATTGCTGGCTTGTGGAGGGATTGCGCCCCCATTGGCCGGCCTGTATCCAGGCATCGTTCCATTGGCTGGCCGTACGCACGGGCGGCGACTGCCAGCGCACCCACTGGGGCTGGCCGCCGATATTGCGCTGGCTCCAGGCCACGACCACGGCGCCGTTGTCCACGGCGCCGCTGCTCTTGCGGGTCAGGCGCAGCACCAGGCCGTCCCAATCCAGTGCCTGCATGTGCTCCAGCGGCATCAGGGCATTGAGGTCGGCATTCCATTGGGCCAGCACGGTCTGCAGCACGGCCTGCTGCTCGCCCTGCTCGCGGGTGGACTGCTGGGTGCGGATCATGCCGTCCAGGCCGCGCCAGCTCATGAGGGCCAGCAGCGCCAGCGCGGCAATCGCGACCAGCAGCTCGACCAGGGTAAAGCCGCGATCCCGGCTTTTTTTCCGGGCTGAATCAGGCTGGTGGAACATACAGCGGGCACGGCCCAAGCCAGAAACGGTCTGCAAGGGCCTGAGCCGGCCGCGCCGTCCTGCCGCATGGGCTGCCCCGGCAAGGACCGTTGTCCCCCCTGGGGGGAAGGCGCGAAGGGGCTCAGGGAAGGTCATCAATACCGCCCCACAATGGTCGAAACGCGGAGCACCGGCAGGCTGTCGGCGAATACCTGGGCATCCACGCGCCGGAAGCTGGGGTTGGGCGTGGGGCGCACGCTCAGCTGTACCTGCAGGGTCCGGCCGGCCTGTTCGCAGGCCACGGTGCTGTCTCCCACGGTAGGCATCTGCTGCGTCAGGCGCAGTCGCACCAATTCGTTTTGGGCGCACAGCTGGCCCAGCGTCACGTCAGCCTGGCGCTGGGCGTTGCGCGTCAGTGCGCTGCTGGTCTGCAGGCCGGCCATGAGGGCCACGCCCACGATGCCCACGGCAACCAGCACCTCGATCAGGGTGAAGCCGCGCTGGTTTCGTTTCATCTCTGGGCGGCTCCAGGATGAAAAGCGGCGTGGCCGGCGCTTGGCAGAGGGGCTGAGGCTCCATGCAGCGAGCCAAGGGGAGGGCTTGTTGCTCTCATGGGCTGGTCGTCTGCACGGTAAAGGGCCTGAGGCCGTCGGTGGCGATGCGCAGCGGTGCCAGCGACGACTGGGGCAATGACAGCGTGATGCTTTGTGCAGGGATCAAAGGCTCGGGCCCCAGCACCAGCGGCGTGACGGGCTGTACCTGCACGACGGCCTGCAGCCATTGGGTCGGCATGGTGACATGCTTGGGCAGTCCATCGAAGCGAAAGCCATGGCCCACGGGGCGCCAGGTCACCAGGCTGCCGTTGGTGCGCGCCTGGGCCCGGGCCGATTCCAGCAGCGTGGCCAGGCGCTGGGCTTCGCGCTCGAGCTGCTGCTCGCCGCTGTCGCGCAGGCTCAGGCTGATGCCCGCCGTGGCCAGCGCCATCAGACTGATGACCACCAGCAACTCAAGCAGGGTGAAGCCTTTTTGAAAGGACGGCATGGAGCGCAAAGAAGTCACAAGCTGCAATTACCGCATGCAGCAAGAGAGCGTGATGCCACAGGCTCCGCCGCCGTGCTGTTTCCAAGGCGGGGTTCGGCGCAGCCGGTCAGGGCCCCCGTGGGCAGGCTGCGGCCACATGCAGTGATCAGGCGCGGAGGGCATATGCTCCGCCGCCGGGCCGCTCCCAAGGCGGGGCTCGGCGCAGCCGGTCAGGGCCCCTTTGGGGGGCAGCGACCACACGGAGTGAGGGAGCGTGGGGGCCATTTCCTTACTGCCAGCTGCCGATATCGGCATCCTTGCCCTCGCCGCCGGCCTTGCCGTCCGCACCGAAGGACATGATGTCGATGGCGCCCTTGACGCCGGGGTTCAGGTATTGGTACGGATGGCCCCAGGGGTCGTTGGGCAGCTTTTCCAGATAGGGCTTCCAGTTGTTTGGAATGGGGCCGGACGTGGGCTTGGTCACCAGGGCCTGCAGGCCCTGTTCCGAAGTCGGGTAGCGCTGGTTGTCCAGGCGGTAGAGCTTGAGCGCCTGGTTGATGTTGGCGATGTCCGTCTTGGCCGCGGTCACGCGCGCGTCGTCGGCGCGGTCCAGCACATTGGGTACGATGAGGGCCGCTAGCACGCCGATGATGACAAGCACCACCATCAGCTCGATCAGGGTGAAGCCTCGTGTGAATGTGTGGCGAATGGCAGACAGCGGGCGGCGGCGGGTGGTCGTCATGTGGCTCTGTGGGAATAAGGCGGAACCCCCCCATCATAATTGGGCAATGCGAATACTTTCTTTCAATGCCGGCCCCGGGGCGCGGGGCGGCTCCTGGTCCGTCAAGCTGCTTACCCTGCTGCTGTGGGCGCTGGCGGTCGGCGTGGTGGTTTTCTGGTGCCTGCGCTGGAGTTCGGCCGCCTCGGGCCCGCTGCCCGCACCGGCTCCGGAGCCGGCGTTGCAGGTGGATGCCTCGGCCCTGGCCAAGGCGCTGGGTGCGGTAGCCATGCCGGCCGCAGCGCCTGCGGCGGCTCCGGTGAGCAGCCGCTATGCGCTGCTGGGCGTGCTGGCGGGCCGGGATTCGGGCGCGGGCTCTGCCGTGATCGCGGTGGGCGGCCAGCCGGCCAAGTCCTTTCGCGTGGGCGATACGGTGGAGGATGGCGTGGTGCTCCAGTCCCTGGCGGCCCGCGAAGCGCGGCTGGGCAGCAGCATGCAGGGACCGGCGACCACCGTGCTGGAGCTGAAGAAACCCCTTTAGTGAAGAAACTCCTTTAGGTTTGGCACTGTCTCTTTTGCCAGAGACGCCGAGCAAGAGCCGCCTCGCGGTGGGGGCGCCTAGCCGAAGGCGTCGTCCCCCTCCGGGGGGAAGGCGCGCAGCGCCTCAGGGGGGCAGTCCAACTCTCATCCACTGCCCGTAACGCGGCGCCGGCAATGTCCATTGCGTGCTGTGAGGCAGCGCCGCTCCATGCTCGAGCAGCCATTGCACGCAGCGCGCCACGCCGGCATGAGCAATCCAGACGATGTGCTCCGCAGATTCGGCCCGGGCATCCTGCAGGGCGCTGTTCACCCGGGCCAGCATATGCGCCAGGGACTCGCCGCCGCCCGGTGCATGCAGGGCCAAATCGTCGGCCCAGGCGGCAATGGCTTCCTCGCCGATGGCATCCCAGTGCCTGCCTTCCCAGTGTCCGAAATCCATTTCCAGCAGACGCGCATCGGCCGTTGAGGTGAAGCTGGCATCCAGCCCTTGCAGGGCAAGCGCCAGCTGCTCGCAACGCCGTAGCGGGGAGTGGCGGATGACGCAGCCTTGCTGCAATGCGGCCAAGGCCTGGTGCAGCGACCGGGCGGCCTGCCGCGTGGCCTGGGGATCGACGGCCACGTCGAGCCGGCCGTAGCAGCTGTCGGCGGCGACCAGGGGGCGGGCATGGCGTATCAGCCAGAGCGTTTTCATGCCAGGCGCTCCATGGTGACAAGCGCGGCGAGCAGCATGGCCAGTTCGCTAAGCTGCTGGCAGGCGCCCAGGCAGTCGCCCGTCATGCCACCCAGGCGCCGGCGCAGCCAGCGTTGCACCCGCCAGGTGGTGACCGCCCCGGCAGTCAGCATGCCGGGCAAAAGATAGGGGGTGTGCAGCTGGCACAGCAGCCACAGGGCCGGCAGGCACCAGACCGAACCCGCGAACAGGCCCTTGCCGTCCAGCTGCCTGCCGGCGATATGCAGGGTCTTGCTGGTGGCTGCCAGGCCCACATGGGGCAGGGTGCGCATGAGCGCCAGCGGCGCAAGGCGCGAGAGCACATGCACGCAGCCGATCAGCACGGCGGCGGAGGCGGGCTGCAGCACGGCCACCAGGCCGGCCGTCAAGGCCACCTTGGCCAGCAAGGCCATGACCAGCGCCATGACGCCATAG
Organism: Comamonas sp. w2-DMI; assembly: GCF_040187735.1. Lineage (NCBI taxonomy): Bacteria > Pseudomonadati > Pseudomonadota > Betaproteobacteria > Burkholderiales > Comamonadaceae > Comamonas > Comamonas sp. w2-DMI. The sequence goes on from NZ_JBANEL010000001.1 coordinate 169,513, forward strand.
GCGCCCACACGCGAGTCCTTCATGATCTCCAGCGCCCGCTCGGGCGGCACCATTCCGCCCAGGCCGTCGGCCACATCGGCCAGACCGTCTTCGTGAAAGCCTCCGGTCAGCCACAGAGTGCCCAGCGTGGCCAGGGCCGCGGCAATCAGCGGCATCCAGGGATTGGGCTGCAGCGCCCAGCCCGTGCCGGCCAGCACCAGTCCGGCCCACAGGCCGACCAGCCAGCCCACGCCCGGAAGGTGGGCAGCGCTCTGGCGCTGCAGCTCGGGACTCCATCCCACCCAGGCCGCCAGCCGCCCGGTGACCGGAATGCGGCTGAAGAACTGCACGGCCAGCAGGAGATGGCGCACGGTTTGCATGGGTTCTGGATCGATCCTGAAAAGTGAGCTATCAGCGCTTTTCCATCAAGCGTTTGAGGCCAAAAAGACTTGAATTTTTACTTCAGGAAGAGCTGGTAGGCCGGGTTGTTGGTCTCTTCCACCCACGGGTAGCCCAGGTTCTTCAGGAAGGCGTCGAACTTCTTGCTGTCCTTGGCAGGCACCTGCATGCCCACCAGGATGCGGCCATAGTCCGCACCCTGGTTGCGGTAGTGGAACAGCGAAATGTTCCAGGTCGGCGCCATCAGGCTCAGGAACTTGAACAGCGCGCCCGGGCGCTCGGGAAAGACGAAGCGCAGCAGGCGCTCGTCGTGGGCCAGCGGCGAATGGCCGCCCACCATGTGGCGCAGGTGTTCCTTGGCCATCTCGTCGAAGGTCAGGTCGATGGCGTCGAAGCCGTTCTTCTGGAAGTTGCGGGTGATCTTCTCGGACTCGCCCTTGGCCGCCGTGGTCAGACCCACGAAGACATGGGCCTTGTTCTCGTGGCTGATGCGGTAGTTGAACTCGGTCACGCTGCGCTGGCCGCCGGGCAGCTTGCCCACCACCTCGCAGAAATGCTTGAAGCTGCCGCGTTCCTCGGGAATGGTCACGGCAAACAGGGCCTCGCGCTCCTCGCCGACCTCGGCGCGCTCGGCCACGAAGCGCAGGCGGTCGAAGTTCATGTTGGCGCCGCACAGGATGGCGGCGTAGGTCTCGCCCTTGGTCTTGTGCCTGGCCACGTACTGCTTGATGGCGGCCACGGCCAACGCGCCCGAAGGCTCGACGATGGAGCGGGTGTCCACGAAGATGTCCTTGATGGCCGCGCAGACGGCGTCGGTGTCCACCACCACATAGTCGTCCACCAGGTCCTTGGCGATGCGGAAGGTTTCCTCGCCCACCAGCTTCACGGCCGTGCCGTCGGCAAACAGGCCCACATCGGGCAGTTCCACGCGCTGGCCGGCGGTGACGGACTGGAGCATGGCGTCCGAATCCTTGGTGTGCACCCCGATGACCTTGATGTCCGGACGCACGGCCTTGATGTAGTTGGCCACGCCGGAAATCAGGCCGCCGCCGCCGATGGCCACGAACACCGCATCCAGGCGCGGGCTGCCCAGTTTCTGAAGCTGGCTCAGCATTTCCATGGCAATCGTGCCCTGGCCGGCAATCACATCGGGATCGTCGAACGGGTGGACAAAGGTCAGGCCCTCGGTCTTTTGCAGCTTGACGGCATGCTTGTAGGCATCGGAATAGCTCTCACCCGCCAGCACCACCTCGCCGCCCAGTGCGGCCACGGCATCGATCTTGACCTGGGGGGTGGTCGTGGGCATCACGATCACGGCGCGGCAGCCCAGCTTCTTGGCGCCCAGCGCCACGCCCTGGGCATGGTTGCCGGCCGAGGCGCAGATCACGCCGCGCGCCAGCTGCTCGGCCGAGAGGTTGGCCATCTTGTTGTAGGCGCCACGCAGCTTGAAGCTGAACACGGGCTGCTGGTCCTCGCGCTTGAGCAGCACCTTGTTGTGCAGCCGGCGGCTGAGGTTTTTGGCGGGTTCCAGATCCGACTCCACGGCCACGTCATACACGCGGGCGTTGAGAATGCGGGTCAGATAGTCGGCGGGAGTCAGGGCGTTGGTCATCGTGCAAAGCAAAAGCAGGTCGTCCAGGCGGGGCTGGAGCTGGGAGCGCCGGCGGTGCGCCAGCAGGGAGATGGCACGGCGGCGCAGCCCGGCCATCATAGGCGCTTGCCTGTTGCGCTGCAGGGACGGCGCAGAAGTGCTGTTTTGCACAGGCAAAAAAAAGCCCCCAGACAGAAATCTAGGGGCTGAATCCACCATTAGAGGAGGTGGAGGAGACAATCGGTGCGATGCAGATCAGGGCTATCCATGACTCTGCAGTCTATCTGCGGGTTTCACCTCACAGGTAACGCTTGGGATGTATTGTATGGATTTTTATGCGGCGGTGCAAAAAAATTCGGGTTTTTCTGGATCTGATGCAAAATTGCAACAAATTTGAGAGGATGCAGCAATGGAATGCACGGTAAGTTGGACGGGCGCCACGACGGGAACGCGCTCTGGCATGGGTTTTGTGGCCGAAACCGGCAGCGGCCATATCGTCAACATGGATGGCGCACCCGATGAAAAGACCCCGGCCAATGGCGGCCGCAATCAGGCGCCACGCCCCATGGAGATGCTGCTGGCAGGCGCCGGCGGCTGCACGGCCTATGACGTGGTGCTCATCCTCAAGCGTGGCCGCCACGACGTGAGGGGCTGCAGCGTACAGCTGACTTCCGAGCGTGCGGAGACCGACCCCAAGGTCTTCACCAAGATTCACATGCAGTTCACGGTGACCGGCAGGAATCTGCCCTCCACAGCCGTCGAACGTGCGATTGCCATGAGCCATGACAAATACTGCTCGGCCACCATCATGCTGGGCAAGACGGCTGAAATCACCACAGGCTTTGATATCGTGGAAGCCTGATTGAGTGGACAGCCAACAGGAAGCGGATCTGTGCGGATCGCTTCCTGTTCAAGGCGATCAGAGGCGGTGTGCCGTGACGGTCATCACCTTGGCCGCAATGCGCATCAGGCCCTGGGCGATCGGAGGCAGCTGCATTGCCCCTTCATCGATGGCCGCGGCTGCATGGCGCTCTTCATCTTCCTTCATGCGCTCCACCACGGCGCGCGAAGCCGCGTCCTCATCGGGCAGGCGGCCCAGATGGCTTTCCAGGTGCTTTGACACCTGGTTTTCCGTTTCCACCACGAAGCCCAGGCTGGCCGCGTCGCTGAGCTTGGCCGCTATCGTGCCGATGGCAAAGGCGCCTGCAAACCACAGCGGATTCAGCAGCGAGGGGCGGTCGCCCAGAGCATGCAGCCGCTCGCGCGTCCAGGCCAGGTGGTCCATCTCCTCGCGCGCCGCCTGCAGCAGGTGCTCGCGCAAGGCCATGTCTTTGGTCACCATGGCCTGGGCGTTGTACAGCGCCTGCGCGCAGACCTCGCCGACATGATTGACGCGCATCAAGGCGCCGGAGAGCCTGCGCTGCTCCTCGGTCAGGGGTGCTTCGGCAATACCATGAGCAGGAGAACGCTCGGCGGCCACGGGGTCGGCAAACAGGGTGCGGAGTGCTGCATCGGCAGCGGTCAGGAATTGGTCCATGGCAGATTGGAAAACGATGCGGATCTGGGCGCCAACGGTACATCAACGGGGCCGGCGCAGGGTTTGAGCCTGGGCAATCAATGCGGCAAAGCGTCAGGGACTGTACTGATTGTGCAGCACCGGATGTTTGTTGCGGCAGTGCAACGAAAACGCGTCGTATCAGCCCTTTTTGGGTGAATTTCTTTGCGCTTGGGGCGGGGGTCTGGTGCAATAGGCAACAACTTCCCCACCAGGAGGTTGGCGCGGGAAACCGGTGGAGCAGGAGACAAGTCTCTCTCCCATAGAACCGGCGCCCTTCTAAACCTTGGAGTAACTCGTAATGAAAAAATCTCTGATTGCCCTGGCAGTGCTGGCCGCTTCCGGCGCCGCAATGGCTCAATCCTCCGTGACCCTGTTCGGTATCGTTGATACCGGCATCTCCTACGTGAACAAGGATGCAGCTGGCGACAGCCGTTACGGCGTCGGCACCAGCGGCAACGCAACCAGCCGTCTGGGCCTGCGTGGCACAGAAGACCTGGGTGGTGGTCTGAAGGCTGGCTTCTGGCTGGAAGGCGAAATCTTCGGTGACAGCGGCAACGCTTCGGGCTTCAACTTCCGCCGCGAATCCACCGTGCGCCTGTCGGGCAACTTCGGTGAAGTTCGCCTGGGTCGTGAAACCACCCCCACGTTCCGTACTTCCCTGAAGTATGACGTGTTCGGCGCCACCGGTATCGGCCAATTCATGGGCTACGCCGACTGGGCTGGCACTGGTATTGCTGACGGCAACACCATCCGTAAGGACAACATGCTGTCCTACTCCACCCCCAACTTCAATGGCTTCAACGCCAACATCAGCTACGCTTTCGACGAAAACGCTAGCGGTGCAGGCAAGACTGGCCGTTATTTCGGTGGTAACGTTGGCTACGACAACGGCCCCATCAGCGCTACCCTGGCCTACGGCAAGCTGAACCTGGTTGGCGGCGACCGCGACGAAATCGAAATCGGTGCTTCGTACAACTTCGGCGTGGCCAAGCTGACTGGCCTGGCACAGCAAGTGAAGTACAAGTGGGACGGCGCTCCCAACCAGAAGTTCAACAACTACCTGATCGGCGTGTCCGCTCCTGTGGGTGGCGTGGGCGAAGTCAAGGCTCAGTACGCCTACTACGACCAGAAGGGCAACGACACCAAGGCTCAACAGCTGTCGCTGGGCTATGTGCACAACCTGTCCAAGCGTACTGCTCTGTACGGCACCGTTGCTTACATGAAGAACAACAACGGTTCCACCCTGGGCCTGCAAGCCAAGCAAGTGTATGCCGGTGGCGTGCAGTCCGGCGTGAACCAGACTGGCGTGCAGCTGGGCATTCGCCACGCTTTCTAATCTGATGCTGGCTTAAGCCAGTATCTGCTTAGACAAAAAAAGGGCCTGTCGCAAGACAGGCCCTTTTTTCATGGTGCCAATCAAAGGGAAAACACGAAGAAGGGAAAGCCTGAGAGGGAAAGGCCTGTGTTGCGCTTGTGCAAATGGTTATGTGAGGAAACCAAGCGTTTCTAGAATGCAAGTTCCACCAACCATTATTAACAAGAGAGAGACAACGCAATGGCTTCTTCATTTGTGAAAACAACAATTGCAATGGCTGTTCTGGGAGGCGCGGCATCTCTGGCCTCGGCGCAAAGCAGTGTGCAGCTGTACGGCATTGTGGATGCGGCAATCCGGCATACCAATAACGAAGGTCCCAACAAAGGTGGCCTGACGAAAATGATCGGCGGCGGCATGTCGCAAAGCCGGTGGGGTATCAATGTCACCGAGGATCTGGGTGGCGGACTGTCGGCCATCGCGAATCTGGAAAACCGCTTCACCACCGACGATGGTGTGACTCCTGCACCAGGGCTCACCTATTTCGCGCAATCCTGGGTGGGCCTGCGCAGCAAGAGCTTTGGCCAGCTCACCATGGGTCGCCAGTACAACATCCTGTTCGACTTGGTGACGACGTCCTATGCCTCTTTCCCGTATTCCCCCTATATGGAGGCCTATAAGCCCGAGCTGGGTATGGCCATGGGCGCGCGTGCCAACAACATGCTCAAGTATGTTGCCGAGTTTGGTCCCGTGCGGGCCGGCCTGCAGTATTCCTTTGATGAAGGCGAGACCGTTGCCAAGAGGGGGGCATTTGCTCCGACCCCTGGCACTGCGCTGAAGACCGCGGGTGGCTATTTGCGCTATTCCAACCAGGGAATTTCTGCTGGCGCCGCGTATCTGAGCACCACGTTGCCCGGCGGCACCAAGGTGGATGCCTATACGCTGGGTGGCTCCTATCGCACGGGCCCCTGGTATCTGATGGCCGGTTATGCAGCGAATAAGCGTAAGGATTTGCAGGGTGGCCCAGCCAATAATGCGGTGGATATCGGCGTTCTCAATTCCTTCTGGACAGGTGCTTCGAACGGAGGCTTTGTCGCAGGCGCCAGTCCGCTGAATGCCGCCAACAAGCGGGAAATGTTCAAGATCGGCTTTGGTTATCAGATCACGCCTCAGCTGAACGCTGGACTGCATTACTACCATGCCAAGCAGAAAGGTTCCGCGACCGGTGACTTCAACGGCAAGGCCGATTTCATCGTGGCGGTTGCAGACTATGCATTCTCCAAGCGTACCGATGCCTACTTCGGCATCGACCACACCAAGGTCAGCGGGGGCGCTGGCGTGGCTCTGGATGGTACCAATGGCGCCACGAAACGGACCGGTATCACCGTGGGCTTGCGTCACCGTTTCTAAAAAGCGCAAGGCCGCAAAAAAGCTCCCTATGGGAGCTTTTTTGCTCAGGTGTAGCGCTTGGCGCGCAGGTTGTCCTTCATCTGTTCCAGCGCGGGCTGCAGTGCCGGGCCGATGCGCAAGGCGACGCAGGTGGCAAGCACGTCAATGATGAGCAGGTGCAGCAGGCGCGAAACCATGGGGCTGTAGCGGTCGTAGCCTTCGGGGTGGTCGGCGGCCAGGTGGATCTGGCAGGCAGACGCCAGGGGGGGAGCCGCTGGCCGTGATGGCGATGGTGGTGGCGCCGTTCTTGCGAGCAATGTCGGCCGCATCCATGAGGTCGCGCGTACGCCCGGAGTTGGAGATGATGACCACACAATCGCCGGGACCCAGCAGGGTGGCGCTCATGACCTGCATGTGGCCGTCGCTGGTGGCCAGGCTGGTCACGCCCAGACGAAAGAATTTGTGCTGGGCATCGAGGGCCACGATGCCCGAATTGCCGGCTCCATAGAACTCTATGCGCCTGCCCGTCTGCCAGGTCGCGGCAATCGCCTGGGCGGCTTGCTCGATGGCCGTGGTGCTGGCTGCGTTTCGGTATTGGAGAAAGGCGGCCACGGCGTTGTCCACCACCTTCACCATGACATCGGCCGTCTTGTCGTCGCTGTCCACGCTGCGGTGGATGAAGGGCACGCCTTCGCTGACGCTTCCGGCCAGTTTCAGCTTGAAGTCGGCCAGGCCGTCATAGCCCATGCTGCGGCAAAAGCGCACCACGGTGGGTTTGCTGACGTGGGCGCGTTCGGCAAGCTCCCTGACCGGCAGATGGGCAAATGCACGGGGATCGGCAAGCACCAGTCGGGCAACCCGCTGCTCGGCGGGTGCAAGTGAGGGAAGTGAGGCGGTGATGCGATCCAGCATGTTCGATGTTCGGGCAGCGGAAACTCTATCCAGAAAAATCTCCGAAAGCTTCAAGCATAAGGCGTGAGCATTGGTGGCGGCAGCAAAATAGCTGAATGAAAAAGGCGTATCGGCGCTTGTCGAGGGTTAACAAGTGGTTATCCAGGCCGCCGGCTTGCAAATATCGGGCCGGGCGGGCTCTAAACTTGATGGTCTATGGATGTGACGGCGTTGGCCGCACTTTATAACCAACCGTTGGAGTGTGTATGAACCAGTTGGAAGCTCTGCGACAGTTCACGACCGTGGTGGCCGACACGGGAGATTTTCATCAACTGGCTCAGTTCCGTCCCCAGGATGCGACAACCAATCCGTCGCTGATCCTGAAAGCGGTGCAAAAGCCCGAATATGCGCCTCTGATGCGGACGACGGTGGCGCAGTGGAAAGGACGCTCGCTTGACGAAATCATGGACCGCATGCTGGTGCGTTTCGGCTGCGAGATCCTGGACCTGATTCCGGGCCGTGTATCCACCGAGGTGGATGCACGCCTGTCTTTCGATACCGACGCCACGGTGGCGAGGGCCGAGCGCCTGATCGAGCTGTACCAGGCCAGCGGCGTGCATGTCGACAGGGTGCTGATCAAGATCGCCTCCACCTGGGAAGGCATTGAGGCCGCGCGCCTGTTGGAGCAAAAAGGCATCCATACCAATCTGACATTGCTGTTCTCGTTCTGCCAGGCGGTCGCCTGTGGTCAGGCCAGAGTGCAGCTGATTTCGCCGTTTGTCGGCCGGATCCATGACTGGTACAAAAAGCAGGCCGGCGCCCAGTGGGATGATGCCGCGATGGCGGGCCATAACGATCCCGGCGTGGCTTCCGTGCGCAGGATCTACGAGCACTACAAGCACTTCGGCATTGCGACCGAAGTGATGGGCGCGAGCTTTCGCAACACGGGGCAGATCCTGGCCCTGGCCGGATGCGATTTGCTGACCATTGCGCCCGAGCTGTTGGCGCAACTGGCCGCGGTGGATACGGCGGCAGCACCGGTGGCGTGTGCGCTTGATGGCGAGCAGGCTGCGAAGCTGGCTCTGGAGCCGGTGCATTACGATGAAAGCAGTTTCCGTTTTGCCCTGAACGAAGATGCGATGGCAACGGAGAAGCTGGCCGAAGGCATCCGGGCTTTCGCTGCCGACACCCGCAAGCTGGAAGCATTGATGCAGCAGGCTGCGGACTGAGGAGTTTTTCTTGACCTTGTTATGCCATGGTCTGCCGGCCTGGGAGGCTTTGCAGACCCACCACCGCGAACAGATGCTGTCCATGGATCTGCGTGCGGCTTTTGCGCAGGACGGCGCCCGTCTTGCCAATCTCAGCATGCAGGCGCCGCATGTGTTTGCCGATCTTTCCAAGAATCTCTGGAGCGCGGAGACGGAGCGGTTGCTGCGCGACCTTGCCAGGCAAAGCCGTGTGCAGGAAAAACGCGATGCCATGCTGGCCGGCGCAGCGGTGAACTGCACGGAAGAGCGGGCCGCCATGCACTGGATGCTGCGCATGCCCCGGGATGGAGGACTGCTGCAGCATAATGCCGTGCGGCAAGCGTGGGCTGTTGCCATGGAAGAAGCCCTGGCCGAAGTGCATGAAACCCGGGCAGCCATGCTCGCGCTTGCCGAGCAGGTGAGGGCGGACGACAGCATTACCGACATTGTCAATATCGGCATCGGCGGCTCGCATCTGGGGCCCGAAGTCGTGGTCAATGCGCTGGAGGACTGGGTCGACACAGGCAAGTGCTTCCACTTCGTCTCCAATGTCGACGGGCATGAGCTGGGCCATGTGCTGCGCAAGGTCCGGCCGCACAGCACGCTGTTCCTGGTCGCTTCCAAATCCTTCACCACGGCGGAGACCATGCTCAATGCGCGCTCGGCGCGGCAGTGGTTTCTGGATCAGGGCGGCAGCGAGGACCCGGCAGCTGCATGCTCCATCGACCGGCACTTTGTGGCACTGACCAGCAATGTGCAGGCCGCGGCAGAGTTCGGTATCCGGCGCACGCTGGGTTTCTGGGATTGGGTCGGCGGCCGCTTTTCCCTGTGGTCTTCCATCGGTCTGCCGATTGCGATCGCCGTGGGGGCCCGGCAATTCCAAGCCATGCTCGATGGCGCGCATGCCATGGATGCCCACTTCTTTACGGCGGCCATGGACCAGAACCTGCCCATGCGCCTGGGACTGCTGGATGTCTGGTACCGGGATTTCTGGAATTTTTCCAGCCGTTGTATCGCTCCCTACAGTCATGGCTTGCGGCGCCTGACGGCCTATCTGCAGCAGCTGGAGATGGAGAGCAACGGCAAGGGCGTGACGCGTGACGGCCAGCCCCTGGCCGTGAAAACGGCGCCCGTGATCTGGGGCGAACCGGGCACCAACGGCCAGCATGCCTTCTTCCAGATGCTGCACCAGGGCCAGGACGTGATTCCCGTGGAGTTCATTGCCTTGCGCGACGGCGGCAAATACCTGGGCGCGCACCACCAGAGCCTGGTGGTCAATGCGATTGCCCAGGCCCAGGCCCTGATGGTGGGGCGTGACGGCGAAGGCGCCGAGAAATACTGTCCGGGAAACCGCCCCAGCACCTTCTTGCTGCTGCAGCAGCTGGATCCGGCCGCATTGGGGGCATTGATCGCGCTGTACGAGCAGCGCATCTTTGTCTCCGGAGCGGTCTGGGACATCAACAGCTTTGACCAGTGGGGCGTGGAGCTGGGCAAGCAGCTGGCCAGGCAACTGAATGCGCGCCTGGAAAGCGGGGACTGGAATGGCGTGGATGCGTCCACGCTGGGCCTGATGCAGCGCCTGACGGCCACGCAAGCCTGCTGAAGCTGTCTTGTGTGGCAGTAGCGCTGTGATGCTCCTGATAAGGTAGCGGCTAGCGTCTACCTGGCCTGCGCCTGGAGCTGTTTTGATCCGCAAATAGAAAAGGCCGCAAGATGCGGCCTTTTCTATCGAGGGGGAAGCTGAATGGCATTGCAGCCATCCAGCAAGCCGGTGGGCAATTACATGCCCATGCCGCCCATGCCACCCATGCCGCCCATGTCGGGCATGGCAGGGGCTGCGTCAGCCTTGGGGGCCTCAGCAATCATGCACTCGGTGGTCAGCAGCAGCGAAGCCACGGAAGCGGCGTTCTGCAGGGCGGTGCGGGTCACCTTGGTGGGATCCAGGATACCCATTTCCAGCATGTCGCCGTAGGTGTCGTTGGCAGCATTGAAGCCGTAGTTGCCCTTGCCGTTCAGCACGGCGTTCACGACCACCGAAGGCTCGCCACCGGCGTTGGCCACGATCTCGCGCAGGGGCGCTTCCACGGCCTTGAGCACCAGCTTGATGCCGGCGTCCTGCTCGGCGTTGCCGGTGGACAGCTCGCCCACGGCTTGCTTGGCGCGCAGCAGGGCCACGCCGCCGCCGGCCACGATGCCTTCTTCCACGGCAGCGCGGGTGGCGTGCAGCGCGTCTTCCACGCGTGCCTTCTTTTCCTTCATTTCGACTTCGGTGGCAGCGCCCACCTTGATCACGGCCACGCCGCCGGCCAGCTTGGCCACGCGCTCTTGCAGCTTCTCGCGGTCGTAGTCGGAAGTGGCTTCCTCGATCTGGATGCGGATCTGCTTGACGCGGGCTTCGATTTCCTCGGCCTTGCCGGCACCGTCGATGATGGTGGTGTTTTCCTTGCCGATCTCGACGCGGGCAGCCTGGCCCAGGTCTTCCAGGGTCACCTTGTCCAGCGACAGGCCCACTTCTTCAGCGATCACCTTGCCGCCGGTCAGGATGGCGATGTCTTCCAGCATGGCCTTGCGGCGGTCGCCGAAGCCGGGAGCCTTGACGGCCACGACCTTCAGGATGCCGCGGATGGTGTTGACCACCAGGGTGGCCAGGGCTTCGCCTTCGACGTCTTCTGCAATGATCAGCAGGGGACGGCCGGCCTTGGCCACGGCTTCCAGCGTGGGCAGCAGGTCGCGGATGTTGCTGATCTTCTTGTCGAACAGCAGCACGAAGGGGTTGTCCAGCAGGGCAACCTGCTTTTCAGGGTTGTTGATGAAGTAGGGCGACAGGTAGCCACGGTCGAACTGCATGCCTTCCACGACGTCCAGTTCGTTGGCCAGGCTCTTGCCTTCTTCCACGGTGATCACGCCTTCCTTGCCGACCTTGTCCATGGCCTGGGCAATGATCTCGCCCACGTCGGAGTCGGAGTTGGCGGAGATCGTGCCCACCTGGGCGATTTCCTTGGAGGTGGTGGTGGCCTTGGATTGCTTCTTCAGCTCATCCACCAGGGCGGCGACGGCCTTGTCGATGCCGCGCTTGAGGTCCATGGGGTTCAGGCCGGCGGCCACGTACTTGGAGCCCTCGCGCACGATGGCCTGTGCCAGCACGGTTGCGGTGGTGGTGCCGTCGCCGGCGATGTCGTTGGTCTTGGAGGCCACTTCCTTCACGAGCTGGGCGCCCATGTTCTGCAGCTTGTCCTTCAGTTCCACTTCCTTGGCCACGGACACGCCGTCCTTGGTCACGGTAGGGGCGCCGAACGAGCGCTCCAGCACCACGTTGCGGCCCTTGGGACCCAGGGTGACCTTCACGGCGTTGGCCAGGATGTTCACGCCTTCGACCATGCGGGCACGTGCTTCACCACCGAAAACTACGTCTTTTGCTGCCATTTTTGGCTCCTAAGAATTTGATTCAATTTGGCTGCCAGTGCTTTCTCATGAAGCGCTGGAAGCTATGAAAATAAGAGTAACTGTATGCGGGTGCTTTTGTCTGCAGCCGGGCTTTCAGCCCTTGACTTCGCTATGCGAAGTCAGCCTTCGACGAAAGTGATTGCCCGCAGGGCCATCACTTTTCGACGACTGCGAACAGGTCGTCTTCCTTCATCACCAGCAGCTCGTCGCCGTTGACCTTGACGGTCTGGCCGCTGTACTTGCCGAACAGAACGCGGTCGCCGACCTTCACGTTCAGGGCGATGGTTTCACCCTTGTCATTCTTCTTGCCGGGGCCCACAGCCAGCACCTCGCCCTGATCGGGCTTTTCGGCGGCGTTGTCGGGGATCACGATGCCCGAAGCCGTCTTGGTTTCGTTTTCGAGGCGCTTGACGATCACGCGATCGTGCAGGGGACGCAGGTTCATACCAACTCCTAATTCATCAACAAAGTTGAAACAAGACTTGCCAGCCGCAAGGACCGGCTTCCGGAAGATATGGGATCAAGAGCCTGTTAGCACTCGACCCCGTTGAGTGCTAATAATAAGGCAAATTCTGGCAGTTTCAAGAGCCACATGACCGGCATTGCAGGGGATAGGGCCGCAGGCCGGCAGGCTTTGGTGGACAAGCGCCGCACTTGAGTCTTTCCCGGGGCGCCTGCGCGTCCGGTTTTACCCTGCAAGGTCGGCATTTATTGTGAAAAGCCCGGCCTGCCTGCCCTGTGCGATACGCGCAAGGGCCCTGACCGGCTCAATAATGGCGGGCAGAAAAGAGCGGTGCCGCCACGTTCGGGTGCACGGTTGCCCCGGGTAAGCCGCTGATGGTATGTCTGACACTGTTGTTTTGCGCGGGCCCGAGCGGCCGGATTTGCTGCGCCACGAGGTGCTGGCCGACATCTTCGAGGCCACCGCTTCTGCCCATCCCGAGCAGACGGCGCTGATCGAGGGGCAGGGCCGGCAAGCGCGCCAGCGCAGCTATGCCGAGCTGGACGCCGATGCCGGCCGCGCCGCGCACCGGCTGATCGAGGCCGGCATCCGCCCCGGCGACATGGTGGGCCTGTGGCTGCCGCGCGGCATCGAGCTGCTCACGCTGCAGCTGGCCATTGCCAAGACCGGCGCGGCTTGGCTGCCCTTCGACGCCGAGACCCCGCCCGAGCGCATCGCCACCTGCCTGGAAGACGCCGCTGCCCGCGCGCTATTGACGGCGGAGCGCCAGGCGCAGGTGGTGCAGGAGCAGGAGGGCATTTCGGCCCGGATATTGACCGAAACCGAATTGCTCGCGCCGCTGCCTGCCGGCACCGTGCCGCGCCGGCGCGAAGGCGCGCTGCCCGAGCACCCGGCCTATGTGATCTACACCAGCGGCTCCACCGGCAAGCCCAAGGGCATCGCCATCACCCAGGGCAGCATCTGCCACTTCCTGCGCAGCGAGAACGCGCGCCTGGGCGTGCGCCTGGGCGACAAGGTCTACCAGGGCTTCTCGGTGGCCTTCGACATGTCGTTCGAGGAGATCTGGATCAGCTACCTCGTCGGCGCCACGCTGTGGCTGGCGCCGCGCGAGATCGCCGGCGACCCCGAGGCGCTGCCGCGCGCGCTGATCGAGCAGCAGGTGACGGTGCTGCACGCCGTGCCCACGCTGCTGGCGCTGTTCGCGCAGGACGTGCCCAGCCTGCGCCTCATCAACCTCGGCGGCGAGATGTGCCCGGAATCGCTGGTGGCGCGCTGGGCCAACCGGGATGGGGGTGGCACGCGGCAGATGTTCAACACCTACGGACCCACCGAGGCCACGGTGTCGGCCAGCCTGGCCGAGCTGAAGGCCGGGGAGCCGGTGACCATCGGCACGCCGCTGCCCAACTATGGTCTGGTGGTGGTGCAGGTGATCGAGCCCGACAGCTTTCCGGCGGGCACGGCACCCGCGCTGGTCGGCCTGCCGCAGGGCGAGATGGGCGAGCTGTGCATCACCGGCCCCGGCGTGGCCGCTGGCTACCTGGGCCGCCCCGATCTGACGGCCGAGAAGTTCCTTGCCAACCCCTGGGCCAGCGGCCCGCACGACACGCGCCTGTACCGCACCGGCGACCTGGCGCGCATCGACGAGCACGGCCAGATCCACTGCCTGGGCCGCGCCGACGACCAGGTCAAAATCCGGGGCTTTCGCGTCGAGCTGGGCGAGATCGAGGCCGTGCTGGCGCAGCAGCCGGGCGTGGGTACCACGGCGGTGCTGCTGCGCAAGGACGATGGCATGGACCAACTGGTGGCCTTCTATGTGCCCGCCGAGGTTCCGGGCGCCGCTGCGCCGCCCACGCATACGGCATTGCGCAGCGCGTTGGCCGAGCGCCTGCCGCCCTACATGGTGCCCGCGCGTTTCGAGACGCTGGCCGAGATGCCGCGCCTGACCTCGGGCAAGATCGACCGCAAGGCGCTCAAGGCGATGGCGCTGTCCACCGCGGTGGACCTGTCTGGATCCGACACGCCCGAGACCCCGGCCGAGGAAGTGCTGTTCGCCGCGCTGGCCCAGCTCTTCCCTGGCCAGCCCATCCGCCGCGCGCTGGATTTCTTCAGCGACCTGGGCGGGCATTCGCTGTTCGCGGCGCGGCTGACCTCGCTGTTGCGCGCCGATGCGCGCTTTGCCGAGGCTTCGGTCAGCAACATCTATCAGCAGCGCCGCGTCGGCGCGATCGCCGAGGCGCTGCAGGCAGCCATGCCGCAGGGCGATGCGGTAGCAGCCGAGAGGCCGTTCCGCATCCACTCCGCATGGCGGCGCTGGCGCTGCGGCGCGGCGCAGGCGGTAGCGATCCCGCTGCTGGTGCTGATCAAGATGGCGCAGTGGCTGGCGCCGTTCTTCACCTACCACTTCTTCACCGGCGACGAATCGGATTCCGTCGCCTTCGCCGTCGCCATGTCGGTGCTGGCGTTCGCCATCGCCACGCTGGCCGAGTTCGCCATCGCCTGGGCCGGCAAATGGCTGGTGGCCGGGCGCCTGAAGCCCGGGCGCTACCCGCTGTGGGGGCTGACCTACTTCCGCTGGTGGTTCGCCGACCGGCTGGTGGAGGCGGTGCCGATCGCCATGATCACCGGGTCGTCGCTGCACCCGCTGTGGCTGCGTGCGCTGGGCGCGAAGGTGGGGCGCGAGGCCAACCTCGGCTCGATGACGGTGCGCGCCCATGACCTGCTGGCCATCGGCGACGGCGTGAGCGTCGGCAATGCGGTCAACCTGGAGAACGCCCGCGTCGAGGGCGGCGAGCTGGTGCTGGGCCGCATAGACATCGGCAACGAGGCCTGCATAGGCTCGTACGTGGTGGTCGAGGGCAACACCCGGCTGGAAGACTGGTCTCACCTCGAAGGCCAGTCGGCGCTGGCCGATGGCATGGTGCTGCCGCCGCGGGCCATCTGGGCGGGTTCTCCTGCACGCGCCGTGGGCGATTTCGACCCTGCCAGCCTGCCGCCGCGCCAGGTCGTGGGGCATGTGCGCAAGGCCTGGGAGAAGTTCGTCTTCCTGGTCGGCGGACTGCTGGTGGCCACGCTGTTCTTCATGCCGGTGTTCCCCACCTTCATGCTGATCGACGTGCTCGACGTGGATGCAATCTCGGTGCGGCCGCTGATCGAGCAGGGCGTGGTCGACGCGGTGGGCGCGTTCGTGCTGCGCTTTCTGAAATTCTTCGTGCTCGCGCTGCCGTCCAGCGCGGTGCTGGTGGCCTGCACGGTGCTGGTGGCCGCGCTGGTGCGCTACCTGTTCCTGCCGCGCACCCGGGCCGGCAGCTGGTCGGTCCACAGCGGCCGCTACCTGGGCAAGTGGCTGGTCAACCAGATCCAGGAGGCCAGCCTGGCCACGCTGCACGGCATCTACGCCACGGTGTACTCGTCCACCTGGTACCGGCTGCTGGGCGCCAAGGTGGGCCGGCAGACCGAGCTGTCCACCGCGCTGGGCGTGGTGCCCGACATGCTGACGCTGGGCGACGAATGCTTTGTGGCCGACGCGGTGATGCTGGGCGACGAGCACATCGACGGCGGCTGGATGACGGTCAAGCCTACGGTGGTGTCGCGCCGCAGCTTCATCGGCAACGGCGCCTACGTGCCCGACGGCTCGACCATCCCCGAGAGCGTGCTCATCGGCGTGATGACCGCCGTGCCGCGCAACGCCGACATGCAAAGCGGCGACACCTGGCTGGGCGCGCCCGCCATCAACCTGCCGGCACGCGAGGTGGTCCAGGGCTACCCCGAGCACCTGACCTTCGCGCCCTCGCCCTGGCGGCGCCTGGGCCGCGGCCTGGTCGAGGCCTTCCGCATCGCGGCGCCGCATGCGCTGGTCATCGCCGTGGGCTATGCCATCGTGCTCGACGCCATGCCGCTGGCTTCCGAGGGGCGGTGGGGCGATGTGGTGGTGGACCTGGCCGTGTCGGGCGTGGTCTTCGGCATGGCGGCCTTCTTCCTGGTGGCGCTGTTCAAGTGGCTCACCGTGCGGCGCTACGACAAGAAGGCCGTGCCCATGTGGACGCCCTTCGTCTGGCTCTCCGAGGCCGCCACCAACATGTACGAAGGCATGGCCGTGCCCAACTTCCTGCGCTACCTGCGCGGCACGCCCTGGCTGCCGCTGGCCATGAACCTGATGGGCAGCCGCATTGCCGCCAGCGCCTGGCTGGATACCACCGACATCACCGAGCACGACTGCGTGACCATCGGCGCGCACAGCGAGCTGAACGCGCTGTGCTGCCCGCAGACCCACCTGTTCGAGGACCGCGTGATGAAGATCGACCATGTGGTGATCGGCAGCCGCGTGACCATGGGCGCCCGTTGCACCGTGCTGTACAGCGCCCGCGTGGGCGACGGCGTGAAGCTCGGCCCGCTGACCCTGGTGATGAAGGGCGAGGCCCTGCCCGCGCGCACGCGCTGGGAGGGCGCGCCGGCAGCCCCGGCCCGGGCCTGATGGCGATCCAGCCCTGCACCTTTGATGGCTGGCAGCAGGCCGGCGCACCGCAGGTGTGGCTGGCGCAAGGACTGGCAGAGGACCGCGATCAGGCGCGCCAGCAGGCTCGCGCCGCGTTGCGCGCCTGCCTGGCGCCGGCGCTGGGCTGTGGGGCAGATGCACTGCAGGTCACCAATGTGCGGGGCCAGGCGCCGCGGCTGCTGATGCGCGGCAGGCCGTTGCCCCAGTCGCATTGCTCCATCAGCCATGCGCCGGGGCTGGCGCTGCTGGCATGGCGCCGGGAAGGTCCGGTCGGTGTGGATATCCAGGCGCTGGATGGCTTTGCACCCCGCAGGGAGCTGGAAGCGGTGGCGCATCTGTTTCTGGCACAGGAAACTGCCAGGATGCTGATGAATACTGCGCCAGATGCTCTCTTTTTCGAGAAATTCACCCAGGCCTGGACGCTGCACGAAGCGCGTCTCAAATGCGCGGGCCTGGATCTGGTGGAGTGGAGCGAAAGGCTGCCGGCGCGGCTGGCGCAGATGCGCAGCGCGGCGGTGCCGCTGGCCCGGGGCTATGCAGGCGCCGTGGCCTGGCGGTGAAGGCCGCCCGCCGCCGCCCGCAGGATGCCGTTTCCCGCGCGCGGCCGATGGCCGTTATTCGACGGGGAAGGGATTGTCGGTCTGCTTGATCGTATACAGATCGCGGTTCTTGCCTTCGATCCACTTGGGCGGCTTGCCGCGGCCGGTCCAGGTCGCGCCGCTCTCGGGATCGTAGTACTTGGCCTCGACTCTTTTCTTTTCCTCGGGCTTCCAGGGAAAGACCTGCTGGGCGGTGAAGCCGAAGGTGCTGATCAGCTGCTTGACCGTGGCCAGCGCTTCCTTGGCCTCGGCATGGCGCGCCTGCTCGATGCGCTTGTCGAGCTCGTTTTTCTGGGCAAGTAGTTCCTGGTAGCTGGGCATGCTGTGATTCCTGGGGCCGCTGGTCACTGCAGAGGCCATTTTTGTTTCAAAACGTGCGATTTTGGGGCAGGCAGGACCGGCCTGCATTGTTGATGGTGCGTATTTACTTTTTGCATCATCTGGCCCGGAGCCGCCGGCCGGCTGCGCGGGCCGGGCGCGTCAGGCGGCCGCCTTTTCCTTGCCCCGGGCCAGGGCCTGCAGGGCTTCGCCCGTCAGGCGATAGCGTATCCATTCGTTCTGCGGCAGCGCGCCCAGGCTGTCGTAGAACTCGATGGAGGGCGTGTTCCAGTCCAGCACGCTCCATTCGAAGCGCCCGCAGTCGCGCTCCACGGCAATCTGCGCCAGATGCTGCAACAAAGCCTTGCCTGCGCCATGGCCGCGCGCATCGGGCGTGACATACAGGTCTTCGAGGTACAGCCCGTGCTGTCCCAGCCAGGTGGAATAGTTGAAGAAGTAGACCGCAAAGCCGACGGGCCGGCCTTCGGCTTCGCAGATCAGGCCGAAGACCGACGGATTCGCGCAGAACAGCGTGCGCCGTACATGCTCGGGCGTGGCCAGCACTTCATGCTCGGCTTTTTCGTAGATGGCCAGCTCGCGGACAAAGTGCAGGATGAGGTCTGTGTCTTGCTCGGTGGCGGGGCGGATGATGGCTTTGCTCATGCACCAAAATATAGAAGAAAACGCCCGCAGGCGCTTTCTCCACCTGCGGTAGCAGCTATGTTTTTGGGGTCAAGCACTGCGGGCTGCCGCCGGTCGTTCCCGTGGCTGCTCGTTCGACAGCGCAATGGGCAGGAACTGGCACAGGATCTGGAAATGGTCCTCGAAGAATTCGCCTTCCATCTGCGGCAGGTCGGCCACCGGCACCCAGCGCGCCTGCGCCGCATCGTCGGCGCCCTGCACGGGCGGCAGGCCGGGCTGAACGCCCAGGTCCAGATAGTGCACATGGGTGATGGTGCGCCCGCGCAGGCTGCGGTCGGGATGGTCGAAGACCTGCACGGTCTGCAGCGCGGCCAGCAGGTCGGCCTCGCTGATGGCCGAGCAGGTCTCCTCGCGCAGCTCGCGCACGCAGGATTGCCAGAGGCTGTCGCGTTGCTCGAGAAAACCGCCGGGCAGTGCCCAAAGGCCCTTGCCGGGCGCATGGCCGCGCTGGATCAGCAGCACCTGGTCATGGCCGCGCGGATCCTTGCTCGGTATGCGGCAGCGCAGCAGCGCGTCCACGGTCACGAAGACCGGCGCATAGGGGGCTTGGGACCAGGCCTGTTTGTAGGCGCTGAGCATGCGCCATTCCTGCTGCATGCGGGCGTAAAGCGGCGTCTGCGCCCACCGGCGCAGGAATTGCAGCGTGCTGTCGGGCACCTGGGCGGACAGCCGGGCCAGTGCCGACTCCAGCGCCTGAGGCGAGGCGTCGCCATCGCCCAGGAAAATGTCGCGCAGCGGCGTGGCATCGAACTGGCCCAGGCGCGGCAGGCTGATCAGCTCCCAGCCCGGAAAGCGCGCCAGGTAGCTGCTGCTCGCATCCTTGAAATGGCCGACCAGCGCCACGCTGGCGCCTTCGGGCACATGGGCTCCGACGGCGTCGCGCACGGCCTGCACCCACAGCGGCTCGTTGTAGTAGTCGCGCACGGGCACGCAGTGCACGCGTCTGGCGTCGTCCGGCGAAAGCGCTTCGTGCAGCATCTGCGCGCGCTCCTGCCAGCTGAAGGGGTTCTTGGGATTGGGCGCCTGCCAGGCGCTGCCCAGCACCACCACCACCTGGCGGGCCCGCTCCAGCGCCGCATGCAGCAGCGCCATGTGGCCGTTGTGCAGCGGCTGGAAGCGCCCGATCAGCACGGCCGTATGCACCGGCGTGGACGTGGGCAGGGTTTCGGGCGAGGCGGTGACCAGGCGGGTGCTGGAGAGGGAGGCGCTGGCTTGTGGCATGGGATGGAAGCGAAATGGGGAGTCGGCTGGCGACCCCGGGAGTCTGGAGGCGTTGAAGTTACTCGTAGTGTGCAGCAATCGGCATCTGCCGGCCCGTTCCGAAGGCGCGCGGCCGCACGCGCAGCATGGGCGGTGCCTGGCGGCGCTTGTATTCGCTGCGGAAGACGAGCTTTTGCACGCGGGCAATCAGCTCGCTGCCGCCGGGCTGCTCCCGGAGCTGGGCCACGAACTGTGCGGCATGCTCGTATTCGGCGCCGGACAGGTGGTGGCCCTCGATCTGCCATTTGAGGATTTCGTCGAGCACCGGGTAGGGCGGCAGGCTGTCCTCGTCCTTCTGGCCTGGCGCCAGTTCTGCCGACGGCGGCTTGGCGATGATGGCCTGAGGGATCAGCTCGCGGCCCGCGCGCTCGTTGATGTGGCGCGACAGCGCGAACACCTCGGTCTTGTACAGGTCGCCCAGCAGGCCCAGGCCGCCGTTGGTGTCGCCGTACAGCGTGCAATAGCCCACGGAGACTTCGGACTTGTTGCCCGTGGTCAGCAGCAGGTGGCCGAAGGCGTTGGAAAACTCCATCAGCGTGGTGCCGCGCGCGCGGGCCTGCAGGTTCTCCAGAGCCAGTCCCTGGAGCGGTTCGCCGAAGCTGGCCTCGAACTGGCGCGCATAGGTGTCGACCAGCTCCTTGATCGGATGCTCGTAGAGCCGTATGCCCAGATTGCGGCACAGCTGCACCGAGTCGTCCACCGAGCCGCTGGACGAGTAGCGCGAGGGCATGGTGATGGCCACCACGTTGTCGGCGCCCAGCGCATCCACGGCCAGGGCCAGGGTCAGCGCCGAATCGATGCCGCCCGAGCTGCCCACCACCACCTGCCGGAAGCCGCAGCGACGCGCATAGTCGCGCAAGCCCAGCACGATCTGCTGGCGGTAGAACTCCATGGTGGGCAGGCCCTGGGCCGCGACCGGCGGCAGCGGCTCGCCGCCCAGTGCGAGAAAGCGCCCCTGCTCGTCCAGTTCCAGCGTGCAGACATCCTCCTCGAAGCGCCTGGCCTCGAACACCACGCCACGGTCGGGAACGACGGCGAACGAGGCGCCGTCGAACACGATCTGGTCCTGGCCGCCGATCTGGTTCACATAGAGGATGGACAGGCCGTGGCGCTGCGCGGCCTGGGCGAACACCTCGTGGCGCTGCTCGCGCTTGCCCAGATGGCTGGGGCTGGCATTGATGCTCACGACCAGGTCCGGCGCCGCATCGCCCATGCGCACAAAGGGGTTGGTGGCGTAATCCGCGCCCCGGTCGTTCCAGCCGTCTTCGCAGACCAGAAAACCGACCTGGCTGCTGCCGATGCGCAGCACCTTGGCGGTATCGGCGCCGGGCTCGAAGTGGCGGCGCTCGTCGAAGATGTTGTAGGTGGGCAGCAGCTGCTTGTCGTAGCGCAGGCGGATCTGGCCGTTGTGCAGCACCAGCAGGCTGTTGTGCAGCGGCTTGCCCGGGCCCTGGGCGCGCGTGGGCGCGCCGACCACCCAGTGCAGCTGCGGGAACTCCCGCGTGGCCTGCAGCAGGTCGTGCAGGCCCTGCTGCAGGCGCTGCAGGAAGTCGGACTCGTCCAGCATGTCGCCGGGGTAGTAGCCGCACAGCGACAGCTCGGAGAAGACCACCAGTTGGGCGCCGTCGCGGTGGGCCTGGCGTGCGGCCTCCGTCATGCGCCGGATGTTGCCGGCGATGTCTCCGACCATGTAGTTCAGTTGGGCGATGGTGACGCGCAGCATGGTTCTCTCCTGGTTAGCGGTGGATGGCTGTGCCGCAGGCCTGGGCGACGGGATCGGGAATGCCGAAGACCTGGCGCAGATAGGCCAGATAGGTCTCGTCGTTGCACAGCGTCTTGCCCGGCGAGTCGGATATCTTGGCCACGGGCTGGCCGTTGGCGCGGGTGAGCTTCATCACGATGTTGATGGTGGTCAGGCCCATGTCGTTGGTCAGTCGCGTGCCTATGCCGAAGCCGCACTGGATGCGGTCGGCGAAGCGGTGGTACAGGGCCAGCGCCATGTCCAGGTCCAGCCCGTCCGAGAACACCAGGCGCTTGTTCTGCGGATCGATGCGCAGCCGGGCGTAGTGGGCCAGGGCCTTTTCGCCCCATGCGAACGGATCGCCCGAGTCGTGGCGCAGGCCGTCGAACAGCTTGGCGAAATACATGTCGAAGTCGGCTAGGAAGGCATCCATGCCCACGGTGTCGGTCAGCGCGATGCCCAGGTCGCCGCGGTATTCCTGCACCCAGTCCTCCAGCGCGGCGGTCTGGAAGTCGCGCAGCCGCACGCCCAGGGCCTGGTAGCTTTGCAGGTATTCATGGGCCATGGTGCCGATGGGCACCAGGTTCAGGTCGCGCGCCAGCAGCACGTTCGAAGTGCCCTTGAACCACTGCGAGGTCTCCTGGGCGAATGCCTGCACCACCTCGCGCTGCCAGGCGCCCGAATAGCGGCGGCGCACGCCGAAGTCGAACAGCTCGAAGGGGTTGCGCAGCCTGGCTTCCACGGCCAGGTGCTTGAGCTGCCCGATCTTGCTGGCCAGGCGCCTGCGGCCTTCCGCCAGGGCGGCCTCGGCATCGAAGCGGCGGAAGTACAGCTCGTTGACGATGGCCAGCACATAGATCTCGAAGCCCATCACATGCACCTGCGGGCCGCGCGCCACGATGTGCAGGGTGTCGCCCTCGGCCCAGGCGCGGATGAAGGCGCGCTGGAACTGGAAGATGCGCAGGAAGTCGATGAAGTCGCTCTTCATGAAGCGCAGGCTGCCGATATAGGCCAGCTCGTCGGGCGCGAAGCGCAGAGCGCACAGCGCGTCGAGTTCGCGCTCCACCTCGGGCAGCAGCTCGGCCAGCGGAAAGGCCGTGGGCGTGCGGCAGACGAATTCGTATTCGGCCTCGGTCTGCGGGTGGCGGTGCAGCATGGCCTGCCACATGGTGAATTTGTAGAGGTCCGTGTCCAGCAGGCTGGTGATGATGGGTGTCATGCCGGTTTTTCTTGAAAATGTGAGCTGCGAGCGCTTGACGGACAAGCGTTCGAGGCCTTTTGGGCTTAGAGGGAAAAGCTGGCGCTGGTCTCGCAGCGTACACCGAGCGCGCGCATCTGCTGCAGGAAGCCGGCATGGGCCTGCTCGAAGCCGCCCACGGGGCTCATGCAATCCGTCAGCAGCACGATGCGCCCGTGGTCCTGGCTGCCCCATTGGTCCACGATGTGCTGCGTGGTGGCGCGCACGCAGTGGCTGCTGGCCTCGCCGGCGATCACCAGCGTGCCGCTTTCGCGCAAGCGCTGCAGCAGCGCGGTGTTGAGGCCGGTTTCGGCGTCCTGCGGGTCGGGCACTTCGGCGCGGATGGCGCTGTAGTGCTCGGTCCAGGGATTCATGCCCTTGAACACATGGTGCACGGCGCGCTGCCGGGTCTGCTGCCACCGGCGGCAGGCCGCCAGGATGTCGGCGTGCACGCCATGGCCCCAGCTGCCGATCTCGCAGTGCAGGGGCCACACCATGAGGGTGTAGCTGCCCTGGGCCTCGAGCGCATCCAGATACGCCAGTGTGCGCGGCAGGACGGCGGCATCCCGGGGGAGAAAGTCGTCGGCGCGCACCTGGGCGGCGGTGATGGCTGTGAAGGGCGCTACCGGCTCGCCGCCGCGCTGCTGCCAGAAAGCCGGATGGGCGATGTCGTAGGCCTGGTGGGAGTCCAGCGTCACCGTGATCTGGCCGAGCGCACTGCCTTGCCGGTCAATCCAGTGCGCGAGGCGTTGCATGTCGGCATGGGCGCCGGCCACAGGCAAGCTGGGGGCAACCGCCTCTCCCGTCAGCGGCGAGACAGGCCACCAGCTGCGGGGCAGGTCGCAGAAGTCGTTCTGGGGGTCGATGATGAGTAACTGGGTGCTGTGGCTCATGCTGCGCTCCTTGGATGCCTTGCAGTCTACGCTTGTTAAATTAATTCTGCAACTAACTAATTTTGAAATTGTCTGCAGAGCGGGAAAGCAATTGTTAATTTGCTGATGGCATACTGCAGTCCAATGATTGGTCTTGGTAAAAAAATGATCCAAACTGAAGACAAGCATGCCCATGTGCTGGTCAGCGTGGATGTGGTCGTGCTGACCCTGGTGGAGCGCGAGCTGAACGTGGTGCTGGTGCAGCGCGCCCGCGCGCCGTTTGCCGGCGTCTGGGCGCTGCCCGGCGGCTACATCCATGCCGACGAGGATGCCGATGCCAAGGCCAGCGCCGCACGCGTGCTCAGGACCAAGGCCGGCATGGAGGGCGCCTATCTGGAGCAGCTGGCCACGTTCACAGGGCCGGCACGCGACCCGCGCGGCTGGTCGGTGGCCATTGCCTATTGCGCGCTGATCCCGCTGGAGAGCCTGCCCACGCAGCGCGCGGACCTCAAGGTCGTGCCCGTGCATGCCGTGGGCCAGCTGCCTTTCGACCATGCCCAGATCCTGCAGGCGGCGCTGGCGCGCGTGCGCAGCAAGAGCCAGTATTCCTCGCTGCCGGTGCACTTCTGCGGCGACGCATTCACCTTGCCGCAGCTGCAGCAGGTGTACGAGAGCATTCTGGGCGAGCCGCTCAACAAGGTGAGCTTCCGGCGCAAGATGGACGAGATGCAGCTGCTGGAGCCCGTGCCCGGAGCCCTGCAGGGCGGCGGGGCCCACCGGCCGGCCCAGCTCTATCGCGTGCGCCCGGCGTTCCGCCAGGAGCTGGCGCTGAGCACGCGCGGGCTGTAGCGCCGCAGCACGGACCTACGCCGCAGCGAACAGCTCCTGGGGCTGCGCCGCATCGGCCCATCTTTCCCGGATCTGCCGGATCTCGGGCATGCAATCGAGAAACAGCGCTGCCAGTTCCGGGTCGAAATGCCCCCCGCTTTCACTGCGGATCAGCTCCAGTGCCTGTTCCACGGACCAAGCCGGCTTGTAGGGGCGCACGCTGGTCAGCGCGTCGAAGACATCGGCCAGCGCCACGATGCGGGCCGCATGGGGAATGGCCTCGCCGGCCAGGCCGTGGGGGTAGCCGCTGCCGTCCCATTTTTCATGGTGGTGGAGCGCGATGGTGGCCGCCAGGCGCAGCAGGCCCGACGGATGGTGGCCGATGATGCGCGCACCGATGACCGTGTGCTGGCGCATGACGTCCCACTCCTGCGCAGTGAGCTTGCCCGGCTTGCGCAGGATGGCATCGGGAATGCCGATCTTGCCCACATCGTGCATGGGCGCGGCATGCAGCAGCTCGTTGGCGGCGCGCTCGCTGTAGCCGGCGGCCAGTGCCAGCGTTCTGGCGAAATGGCTCATGCGGATCACATGCAGGCCGGTTTCGTTGTCCTTGTATTCGGCGGCCGTGCCCAGGCATTGCACGATCTGCAGGCGTGTCTCCTGCAATTCCTGCGCATGCACCAGCGACAGATGGGTGCGCACGCGCGCCTGGACGATGTGGGGATTGAAGGGCTTGGTGATGTAGTCGACCGCGCCCAGCTCCAGTCCCTGCTGCTCGTTGGCCGCCTCGGTCAGGGCGGTCACGAAGATCACCGGTATGGCGCTGGTCTGCGGGCTCTGCTTCAGGGCCTTGCAGACTTCGTAGCCGGACAGGCCGGGCATCATGATGTCCAGCAGGATCAGGTCGGGGCGCTCGGTATGCGCCAGCTCCAGCGCGGACTGGCCGCTCTTGGCAAACAGCAGGCGGTAGTGCTGTTGCAGGGTATGGCGCAGAACCTGCAGATTGGTGGGCTCGTCATCGACCAGCAGCAGTGTGGGCCGGGGTTCGGACAGGTGGGGCATGGCGGGCTTTCAGGGGGCAACGCTGAGGCTGCGTTCACCGAGCAGCTGCTGCAGCAGGGCATGGGCCTGGCGGAATTCGAAGGCCTCCACGGCCGCGCGCAGGCTTTGGGCCTGGCTGCGCCGTTGCTGCATCTCCAGTCCGGTGCAGACCTGGTCGAGCAGCGTGTCGTCGAGTTCGCTGCGGGCCAGCATGGACAGCAGCGATTGCATGGCGGGCAGCAGGTCCTCGGCCCGTGGCAAGGCCTGTGCAGCTTCGGCGGTGGTGGCTGCGTTGCCGTGGCGCTGGGATACTGCCTGGCGTGCCAGCTGCAGCTTGGCAAGCAGCTGCGGCATCTGCGCCAGCACGGCTGTGCGCTGCTTTTCGCGCGCCAGTGTTTCCAGCTGGCCGGCCAGCTGTGCAATGTCGGCAAGCGCGAGATTGCCTGTGGCGCCCTTGAGCCCATGCAGGCTGAAGACGGTTTGCTCCCAGTCGATCTCGGCGACGGCGGCTGCCGGCAGCGGATATTTTTCCAGCGCGGTATCGAGGAACTGTTCGATGGCCCGCGCCAGCCGGGCCTCGCTGCCCCAGAGCAGGGCGCCGCGGCCCCAGTCGATGACCGATGCCGGCGCCAGGGCCGGGCCGATGGCCGCCTGCGGCGTATGCAGCGCTGCGTTCTGCGGGATATCCAGCACCTGGGCCATCTCCGCGAACAGGCGCGGCACGTCCAGCGGCTTGATCGCAAAACCGTCCATGCCGGCCTGCAGCGCAGCGCGGCGGTCGTCGGCCATGACGCTGGCGGTCAAGGCAATCACGGGTGTGCGCGTGCGCCCCGTGGCCCGCTCGTGCTGGCGCAGCAGGCGGGTAGCCTGCAGGCCGTCGGTGCCCGGCATGTGCACGTCCATGAGCACGATGTCGAAAGGCCCGGACTTGAATTTCTCCACGGCTTCGGCGCCGTCGCGGGCCATGGCCACCCGGTGGCCGGCATTTTCCAGCATCAGCGACAGCAGCTCCAGATTCTGCGGAATGTCGTCGGCAATGAGCACGTGCAAGGCCGGCAACTGTACCTGCGCAGCTTCGGGGGGCGCAGCAGCAGGTCCCTGGGCCACCGGCAGAGGCAGCCAGACATGAAAGGTGCTGCCCTGGCCGAACAGGCTCTCGACCTCGATGCGGCCGCCCATGAGTTCGGCCAGCTGGCGCGCGATCGATGTTCCCAGGCCGGTGCCGCCAAAGCGCCGGCTGATGGATGCATCGGCCTGGGTGAAGGGGGTGAAGATGGCTTCGATCTGCTGGGGCGTCATGCCGATGCCGCTGTCGCGCACCTGGACGTGGACCATGTCCTGCTCCCGCGAGAAGATCACGTCCACGGTGCCGCTTTCGGTGAACTTGATGGCATTGCCCACGAGGTTGGTCAGTATCTGCAGCAGCCGCAGCGGATCGCCCAGGTAATGCTCGGGCATGCCGGCCGGGTAGTGCGTTGCCAGCACCAGATGCTTGGCCTGGGCGCCCAGCCGCAGCGAGGACTCGATCTGCATGGCCAGGCCCTTGAGCGAGAACGTGGTCTGCTCCAGTTCGAGGCGCCCTTTCTCCATCTTGGTGGTGTCGAGGATGTCGTTGATCAGCCGCAGCAGTGAGCGCGAGGACTGGCGGATGGTGTTGAGATGGCTGCGCTGGGCGGGCGTCAGGTCGTCCCTGAGCAGCAGCTCCGTGAAGCCGATGATGGAATTCATCGGCGTGCGGATTTCATGGCTCATGTTTGCCAGGAAGCTGCTCTTGGTCGCGGTGGCCTGTTCGGCGCGTTCGGCTGCCTCGCGCAGCGAGGCTTCCAGGGCATGGCGGTCGCTGATGTCCGTCACGAAGCCCACGAACAGCAGCTCGCCCGGCAGCTCGACGCGGCCCACGGCCAGGCGCATGGGCAGCAGGCTGCCGTTCTTGCGCAGCCCCATGACTTCGCGGCCGGTGCCGATGATCTTGGGGTCGCCCGTGGTGCGGTAGTTGCGCAGATAGCTGTCGTGCTTCGATTGATCGGGCTCGGGCATCAGCATCTTGATGTTCTTGCCCGTCACCTCGGCTGCGCTCCAGCCGAAAAGCCGCTCCGCCGAATGGTTGAAGCTCTTGATCAGGCCGCGGCTGTCGATGGTGATGATGCCGTCGACGGCCGTGTCGAGAATGGCGCGCAGGCGCGAGCGGCTGTCGTCCACCTGGCGGTAGAGCTCGCGCGTGCGGATCAGCCCGTTGAGCGCAGCCACCATCACGGCCACCGTGATGGTGAAGGACGAAAGCCCCAGCGATGCATAAGTGGTATTGAGCAGCAGCCCCGGCTCGGCGGGGCCGGGAAAGCCGGAAAAACGCACGGCCGCCATGCCTGTGTAGTGCATGCCGGCAATGGCCAGCCCCATCGTGCTTCCTGCGGCATAGAAGCGCTGGTGGGCGCTGAGGCGGGTCTGCCGCAGGCCGTAGCGCACCCAGAGGGCCAGCGTGGCCAGGACCACGGCAACCACGATGGAAAGCGCGAAGGTGAATGGTTCGTAGCGCATTTGCAGCGAGGTCTGCATGGCCGCCATGCCGCTGTAGTGCATGGTGCCGATGCCGGCGCCCACCAGCGTGCCGCTGGCCAGCAGCTGGGGTCTGCTGACATGGCGCTGGGCCAGTATGCGCAATGCGCACCAGGAGGCGATGCAGGCCGGCAGCAGAGACAGCAGCGTCAGCCCCGTCGCGTAATGCACGCCCGTGGGCAGCTCGTAGGCCAGCATGCCGATGAAGTGCATGGTCCAGATGCCGCCGCCCAGGGCCAGGGCTCCGGTGCCGAGGGCGATATGCCGGTAGAGCGCGCTTTCGGTCCGGCGAGCCGTCTGTGCGGTCTGCAGGGCCATCGTGGCGGAGAACATGGATACGAAGACGGACAGCAGCACCAGGCCGGGGTCATGCGACCCATGCAGATACGAGGCATGGGTCGTCGTATCGATGAAGAAATCCCTCAACGCCTCCATTGCTTCTGGCTCCCGGGTTCAAGGTTGGTCGGCTGGGCGCACCTTTGCTCGAAATGGTGGCTTCAGTTCTATCGGCAGGCGGGCTGAAAAATGAAGCATCCTGGATGGCGGAGGATGAAATGGCAGGCGTCATTTGGAGCGCAGGGAGGACGCAGGCAATAAAAAAAAAGCATGCGCGAGGCATGCTTTTTCAGTGGAGACCCGGGGGATCAACAGCAGCGCACCGGGCGGCCGGAGCCGCCGCCGTAACGTGCATTGATGCGCTCCTTGAAGAACTCCTCATAGCTCATGTAGGGCTGGCCCGGATGGGTCTGCTCCATATGACGCACATAAGTGCCGTAGTCGGGCATGCCCACCATCATGCGGGCGGCCTGGCCCAGATAGCTTCCGGCTTGCTTCAGCTGTTGCAGATTGAACATGCTCATCTCCTGGCGTTTCAGGCGCTGCCCGCCGATGCCGGCATGGGCTGGAATGGCGTTTCCCTGTCGGTGCGGCCGCTGTGCTTGCGCGCCTGCAGGCAGACCCTGACAGAGTAGACCAGGACGCTTAGCACCACCAGCAAAAAGATGGCTGTGAGCGTGGCATTGGTATAGGCGTTGAAGGCGATGGCCTTCATCTGCTCCATGCTCTTGGCGGGTGCCAGCAGCTGGCCCGAGGCGACGGCCTCGCTGTACTTCCTGCCCAGGCTGGTGAAGCCCACGGCGGGATTGGCGTCGAACAGCTTGATCAGGCTGGCGGCCGAGGTGCACAGCACCAGCCAGGCCGCGGGCAGGGCCGTGACCCAGGCGTACCGGCCGCGCTTCATCTTGACCAGCACCACGGTACCCAGCATCAGTGCCAGCGCGGCCAGCATCTGGTTGGAGATGCCGAACAGCGGCCACAGCGTGTTCACGCCGCCCAGCGGGTCGACCACGCCCTGGTACAACAGCCAGCCCCACATGGCCACGCAGCCGCCGGTGCCGACGATGTTGGCGCCCCAGGAGTCGGTCTTCTTGAGCGCGGGCACGAAGTTGCCCAGCAGGTCCTGCAGCATGAAGCGGCCTGCGCGCGTGCCGGCATCCACGGCCGTCAGGATGAACAGCGCCTCGAACAGGATGGCGAAGTGGTACCAGAAGGCCATGGTGTCCTCGCCCGGCAGCACCTGATGCAGGATGAAGGCAATGCCCACGGCCAGCGTGGGCGCGCCGCCGGCGCGCGCGAGGATGGTGTGCTCACCCACGTCCTTGGCGACCTGGTTGAGCTGCTCGGGCGTGATGTGGAAGCCCCACTGGCTCACGGCCGCGGCCACGCTTTGCGCATCGCTGCCCACCAGGGCCGCGGGGCTGTTCATCGCGAAATAGACGCCGGGCTCGATCACGCAGGCCGCGACCATGGCCATGATGGCCACGAAGGATTCCATCAGCATGCCGCCGTAGCCGATGTAGCGGGCGTTGACCTCGTTGTCCAGCAGCTTGGGCGTGGTGCCCGAGGAGATCAGCGCATGGAAGCCCGATACCGCGCCGCAGGCGATGGTGATGAACAGGAAGGGGAACATGCTGCCCTTCCAGACCGGACCCGTGCCGTCGACGAACTGCGTGAGCGCAGGCATCTTGAACTGCGGCGCCACGAACAGAATGCCCAGGGCCAGGCCGACGATGGTGCCGATCTTGAGAAAGGTTGATAGATAGTCGCGCGGCGCCAGCAGCAGCCATACGGGCAGCAGCGAGGCAACGGCGCCGTAGCCGATCAGCATCCACGTGATTTGGATGCCGGTGAAGGTGAAGACCGGGGCCCATTCGGGGCTGGCCGCCACCTTGCCGCCGGCCCAGATGGACAGCAGCAGCAGGACCAGGCTGACGATGGAGATTTCGCCGATGCGGCCCGGGCGGATGTAGCGCATGTACACGCCCATGAACAGCGCGATCGGAATCGTCGCCATCACGGTGAACATGCCCCAGGGGCTCTCGGCCAGGGCCTTGACCACGATCAGCGCCAGCACGGCCAGGATGATGATCATGATCATGTAGGCGCCGAAGAGGGCGATGGTGCCGGGCACCTGGCCCATTTCCTCGCGCACCAGCTCGCCCAGCGAGCGGCCGTTGCGGCGCGTGGAGATGAACAGCACCATGAAGTCCTGCACCGCGCCGGCCAGCACCACGCCGGCGATCAGCCACAGCGTGCCGGGCAGGTAGCCCATTTGCGCGGCCAGCACAGGCCCTACCAGCGGGCCGGCGCCGGCAATGGCGGCAAAGTGGTGGCCGAACAGGATGTGCTTGTTGGTGGGCACATAGTCCAGGCCGTCGTTGTGGAGCACCGCGGGCGTGGCGCGGTGGGGGTCCAGGCCCATCACCTTGGTGGCGATGAACAGGCTGTAGTAGCGGTAGGCCACGAGATAGATGCTGACGGCCGCGGCCACCAGCCAGATGGCGTTGATGGCTTCGCCCCGCCGCAGGGCGACCACGCCCAGGCAGCCGGCGCCCGCGATGGCCAGCGCAATCCAGCCTGCGTGACTCGACCAGCTTTTCTCTTGTTGCTGCATGTGAGTTCCTTGGTTTGACGACTTCACTTGGAATGGGCGTCAACGGCAAGCGGCGTGCACAGGTGCGGGCCGGAGCCAAGGCGATTGCGGCTTCGCCCGGACCTGTGCAGGCTGCTTTCCGGGCCTGCCTCGGGCATGCCCTGCCCATTCGCGCAGTGTATGAAGGTAAGCCTGCAAGGAATTGACAAGCTATGGGATTTTGCTTAAGGGATAACCCTTGCTTGCCGCACGTTCCATAGGCCTGTGCCCAACAGGCAGGGCATGAAAAAAGCCGCCCGGCGGTGGCCGGGCGGCTTTGCTGATGGAGGCGCTTGTGCGTCAGGCCCGCAGGCCGGCAGCTGCACGCAGCGCTGCTGCCTTGTCCGTGCGTTCCCAGGTGAACTCGGGCTCTTCGCGGCCGAAATGGCCGTAGGCGGCGGTCTTGCTGTAGATCGGGCGGCGCAGGTCCAGCATCTCGATGATGCCGCGCGGACGCAGGTCGAAGTGCGCAGCCACCAGCTTGGCGATCTCGTGGTCGGGGATCACGCCCGTGCCTTCGGTGTAGACCGTGATGTTCATGGGGCGGGCCACGCCGATGGCGTAGCTGACCTGGATCTGGCACTGGCGGGCCAGGCCGGCGGCCACGATGTTCTTGGCCACGTAGCGCGCGGCGTAGGCGGCCGAACGGTCCACCTTGGTCGGATCCTTGCCCGAGAAGGCGCCACCGCCGTGGGGGCAGGCACCGCCGTAGGTGTCCACGATGATCTTGCGGCCGGTCAGGCCGCAATCGCCCTGGGGGCCGCCGACCACGAAGCGGCCGGTGGGGTTGATCAGGTACTTGGTTTCCTGCAGCCACTCCTTGGGCAGCACGGGCTTGATGATTTCCTCGATGATGGCTTCGGTGAACGAGGCCTTCATCTTGGTGGCCGATTCCGACTGGTCGGGGCTGTGCTGGGTGGACAGCACCACGGTGTCGATGCTGTGGGGCTTGCCGTCCACATAGCGCATGGTCACCTGGCTCTTGGCGTCCGGGCGCAGGAAGGGCAGGCGGCCGTCCTTGCGCAGCTGGGCCTGGCGCTCCACCAGGCGGTGGGCGTAGTAGATGGGCGCGGGCATCAGCTCGGGCGTCTCGTCGCAGGCATAGCCGAACATCAGGCCCTGGTCGCCGGCGCCGATGTTCAGTTCGTCGTCGCTGGCCTTGTCCACGCCTTGGGCGATGTCCTGGCTCTGCTTGTCGTAGGCCACGAGCACGGCGCAGCCCTTGTAGTCGATGCCGTATTCGGTGTTGTCGTAGCCGATGCGCTTGATGGTGTCGCGCGCGACCTGGATGTAGTCGACGTTGGCACCGGTGGTGATCTCGCCCGCCAATACCACCAGACCGGTGTTGGTCAGTGTCTCTGCAGCCACGCGGCTATGCGGGTCTTGGGTGAAAATAGCGTCCAGAATCGCATCGGAGATCTGGTCCGCCACCTTGTCGGGATGGCCTTCGGATACCGATTCCGAGGTGAACAGAAAATCGCTCGCCATTGAATAAACTCCTTGTTCCAGCTTTTTAGTGGGCGCTGCCCAAGCTCAAGAAGCTCTGGCGAACGCTTTAGCAGAACTTATTTAACGTCGCTCTGCAAGTTGCTCATTTAACTCAGCGACTCCCCAATTCTAATGCCTTCCCTGTTTCGACTCTTTGCTGCGCTGCCTTTGTGGCTATTGCACTCGCTGGGCGCAGTCATGGGATGGCTGGTTTTTGCCCTGTCTCCGACGTACCGGCGCCGCTTTGCCGCCAATGCCGCCCAGGCCGGCTATCGCTTTGGCCAGGTGCGCGCGGCCGTCGGGCATGCGGGCCGCATGGTGTTCGAGATGCCCCGCATCTGGCTGGGGCAGCTGCCGCCGTGCACCATGGTCAACGAGGAATGCGCCAAGGCGCTTTTGCGCGCGGCAAGGGCATCGTGTTTCTCACGCCGCACCTCGGCTGCTTCGAGATGTCGGTGCAGGATGCGGCGCGGCGCTGGGCCGCCGAGCATGGCGATATCACGGTGCTGTACCGCCCGGCCCGCCAGGGCTGGCTGGCCCAGATCCTGGAAACCGCACGCAACCGGCCCGGCGTGCAGGCCGTGCCGACCACGCTGTCGGGCGTGCGGCAGATGATCAAGGCCCTGCGCCAGGGATCGGCCGTGGGGCTGCTGCCCGACCAGGTGCCGCCGCAGGGCCTGGGCATCTGGTCCCCGTTCTTCGGGCGCGAAGCCTATACGATGACGCTCGCGGCGCGCCTGGTGCTGCAGACCGGGGCCGCCGTCATCGTGGCCCGGTGTGAGCGTTTGCCCTGGGGGCGGGGCTATACGCTGTATTTGGAGGAATTGCCTGTGCCCACTTCTCAAACGCTGGAGTCTGCCGTGCAGCAGATCAACGCGGCCATGGAGGCCACCATCCGCCAATGCCCGCAGCAATACCTGTGGGGGTATGGCCGTTACAAGCAGCCGCGTGCGGAAAGCCTGCAGACACCGCAGGCCCAGGGGGAGAGCGTATGAGCGCCAGCCGGATTGCCATCGGCTGCATGCATGTGCTGGCCAGGCTGCCGCTGCCCGTGCTGCGCGGTCTGGGCAAGTGGGTGGGCCGCGTGCTCTATGTGCTGGCGGGCCAGCGGCGCAGGATTGCGCTGCGCAATCTGGAGCTGTGCTTTCCGGAGGTGCCCGAAACCCAGCGCAGGGCCTGGGCGAAAGAGACCTTCGAGGTGTTCTGCCAGACCTTTCTGGACCGCAGCTGGCTGTGGTTCGGCTCCGAGGAACTGGTCAGAAGCCGCGTGAAGCTGACCGGCGCCGTCCATGAGCTCGATGGCGGCGAGGCCACGATCGTGTTCGCACCGCACTTCTACAGCATGGATGCGGGCGGACTGGCGCTGCCGCTCAATACCAGCCGCGAGTTCACCTCCATCTATGCGACCAACCCCGATCCGGCGCTGGATGCCTGGTTCATGGCCGGCCGCCAGCGCTTCGGCAATGTGCGCATGCTCAACCGTGCCGACGGCGTCAAGCCCATCATTTCCTGCCTGCGCAAGGGCGGCCTGCTGTACCTGCTGCCCGACATGGACTATGGCAAGAACGATTCGGTGTTCGTGCCCTTCTTCGCCGTGCAGAACACCGCGACCATCCCGTCGCTGTCGCGCTTTGCCCGGCTGGGCAAGGCCAAGGTGGTGGCGCTTTACAACCGCATGACGCCCGATGGCTATGTGGCCGAGCTGACGCCCGCATGGGAGAACTTCCCTACCGACGACCATGTGGCCGACACGGCGCGCATGAACCGCGAGCTGGAGGCCGCCATCCTGACCATGCCGGCCCAGTACTACTGGGTGCACAAACGCTTCAAGACGCGGCCCGACGGCGAGCCTTCGCTGTATGCCCCATAAAGGATTTGAGTGAAAACTGGCTGAAGCGCTTGTGCATCAGGCGCTGCCAGCTCACTTTTTTGCAGGCTCTGCCAGAAATTCCTGCAAGGTCCGGACGACGGTTTCGGGCTGCTCGTGCACAAGCCAATGGCTGGCATTGCCGACATGCTCCACCTGCAGTTGGGGCACCCATTGCTCCAGACCGTCCAGCAGCGCGGGCTGCAGTGCCAGATCCTGGTCGCCCCAGAGAATGCGCGTGGGCACGGGAATGTGCAGCATTTCGGGCGGCAGCGTGAGTCCGCGGATGTCGTGCAATGCATCCTCGCTGTCGCCAGGGCGGGGCGGAGCCAGCGGGCTGGCCGCGTAGTACATGCAGGCGCCGTGCACGCCCAGACTCCAGTGCTGTTTGTATTGCGCCTGAAGCTGCGGCGTCATCCAGGAGGGCATGCCGCCCTGGCGGGTCTGGAAAAAGCCCAGCATGCGTTGCCAGTCGTTTTCGGCCAGCAGCCGTGGCGCATCGGGACGGCGCAGGAAGTGCATGTACTGGCTGGCTGCCTGCTGCCGGGGATTGCTCTGCAGTTCGCGCAAGAAGGTGCCGGGATGCGGCGAATTGAGGATGAACAGCCGCTGCAGCAGTTCCGGGTGGCGGTTGGCCAGCCCCCAGGCCACGGCGCCGCCCCAGTCGTGGGCGATCACGCAGGCAGCCGGCTGCCCGGGGCTTTCCAGCTGTATGAGCGCCTTCAGGTCGTCGACCAGCAGCTTGGCGCGGTAGTCGCCCACATCTTCGGGCTGGCTGGAGCGCCCGTAGCCGCGCATGTTCGGTGCCACGCAGCGGTAGCGGCCGCCGAAATGCTCCAGCAGCTCGTCCCAGATGAAGGCGCCCTCGGGGAAACCGTGCAGGAACAGCAGCAGCGGCTGGCCTGTCTGGCCGCTGCTGCGGCACTCCAGTTCTATGCCGTTGGACAGGGAATGCGTGCAAACGCTGATCATGAAGCTCTCCTATTCATAGCTTCCAGCGCTTGCACATCAAGCGCTGGAAGCTATTTTTGCTGAGGTTCTTCAGCAGCCGGCGTCGCATCGGCGACGGCGGCGGGCGGGAGGCCTTCGGGATGGCACCAGTGCCACAGCAGCTGGGCGACGTCATCCACGCCCTGCTTCTTGAGCGCCGAGAACATGCGCACCTCGCCGCCGCCCGCATTGAGCCTGGTGATGGACAGCACCTTGGCCTGTTCGGCGCGCGTGAGCTTGTCGGCCTTGGTCAGCAGGATCAGGAATTTCAGTCCTTGCTCCACGCGCGGGCGGATGGCTTCGAGCAGGGCTTCGTCCAGCTCGGTCAGGCCCAGGCGGGGGTCGCACAGCAGCACCACGGCGGTCAGGCTTTCGCGGCTGATCAGGTAGTTGAGCATCACGCGCTGCCAGCGTTCCTTGTCCGAGCGCGAAACGGCCGCGTAGCCGTAGCCGGGCAGGTCGGCCAGCACGGCATCGGTCACGCCCTGCTTGCCCAGGGCAAA
This sequence comes from Comamonas sp. w2-DMI, assembly GCF_040187735.1. Taxonomy (NCBI): domain Bacteria; kingdom Pseudomonadati; phylum Pseudomonadota; class Betaproteobacteria; order Burkholderiales; family Comamonadaceae; genus Comamonas; species Comamonas sp. w2-DMI. The sequence goes on from NZ_JBANEL010000001.1 coordinate 205,248, forward strand.
CAGGTTGATGTGCTGGGTGCGGCCAGGCTTTTTGGAAGCGAAGGCCAGCTGCTTTTGCTGGGTCAGCGTATTGATGCAGGTGGACTTGCCCGCGTTGGAGCGGCCCACGAAGGCGATTTCGGGAACCTCGACGGTCGGGAGCTGGTGGAGCTGGGCCGCGGTGGTGAAAAACCGCGCGGTGTGCATCCAGCCCATGGCAAGCTTGCTGTCGATCAAGGATTGTGTTTTTCCGGCAGCTGTATCCGGGGAAGCATGGGTCATGACGGTATCTATTTCAGGGAGGCCCATTGTAGAATCGGCCGGATTCGCGCTCTCAACAATAGACCTAGCCCCTTGATATGAAGTTGCTTGCCTCGTTGCTGACGGCTGCTATTTTCGCAGCACCTGCCTTCCCCGCTTTTTCGGCCGGGGAAACGCCCGCCACCGCCGGGGCCACAGCCACCAAGGTCGATCTCGCCAAGGGCGAAGCCAGCTACGGCGCTGTCTGCGCGGCCTGCCATGCAGCCGACGGCAATTCCACGGTACCGCTGCAGCCCAGGCTGGCGGGCCAGCATCCCGAATACCTGGTCAAGCAGCTGCGCGAGTTCAAGGACGGCAAGCGCAACGATCCGGTCATGAAGGGCATGGCCGCCACGCTCAGCGATGCCGACATGCAGAATGTCTCGGCCTGGCTGCATGCCCAGAAGCCCAAGAATGGCTTTTCCAAAGACAAAGATCTTGTGACCCTGGGTGAACGTATCTACCGCGGCGGCATCCAGGACCGCAATATCGCGGCCTGCGCGGGCTGCCACAGCCCCAACGGCGCAGGCATACCCGCCCAGTATCCGCGCCTGGCGGGCCAGCATGCGGACTACACCGTCAAGACCCTGGCGGCATTCCGCGACGGCACGCGCGCCAATAGCATTCCCATGGCCCAGGTTGCTGCCAAGCTCAACGACCGTGAAATCAAGGCCGTGGCAGACTATATTGCTGGCTTGCGTTAAAGCTTTCGTTCATTGGAGAAGTGTCCTGGGGTAAACCCCGGGGAACTTTCACGGCTTCAACATCCCAAAGTCAGGCGGGCCCATCGCGCAAGCAGAGGGCCCGCCTTTTTTTGCCGCCGGGCCGCCCAAGGCCAAGGCGGCCTCTCGGGCGGCGGCCACACGCCAGGGGGAACGCGGGGCATTTTTTCATTCGGGCATTTTTCGGTCGTTCATGTCAGACATCCCTTTCCGCGAACGCGACTCCTCCCGCTCACCGTCCGTGCGCGCGACCATGGAGCTGCTGGCGTCCATGCGTTTTGCGATTTCGCTGCTCACGGTGATCTGCATTGCATCGGTGATCGGCACCGTGCTCAAGCAGCACGAGCCGCTGGCCAATTATGTGAACCAGTTCGGTCCCTTCTGGGCCCAACTGTTCCTCGCGCTCAAGCTCAACGCGGTCTACAGCGCCTGGTGGTTTCTGCTGATCCTGGCCTTCCTGGTGGTCAGCACGTCGCTGTGCGTGGCGCGCCACGCGCCCAAATACCTGGCTGACATCCGCACCTACAAGGAAAACATCCGCGAGCAAAGCCTCAAGGCCTTCCACCACCGCGCCGAAGGCGATGTGCCGGGCAGCACGGAAGAGGCGGCCCGGCGCCTGGGCCAGCAACTGGCCTCGGGCGGCTGGAAGGTGAAGCTGCAGCAGCGCGACACGGCCGCCGGTCCGGGCACGGGCTGGATGCTGGCTGCCAAGGCCGGTGCGGTCAACAAGCTCGGCTATATCGCGGCGCACTGCGCCATCATCCTGATCTGCCTGGGCGGTCTGTTCGACGGCGACCTGATCGTGCGCGCCCAGATGCTGCTGGGCGGCAAGACGCCGTATACCGGCGGCGGCATGATCTCGGACGTGGCGCCCGAGCACCGCCTGTCGCCGCGCAACCCCACCTTCCGGGGCAACCTCATGGTGTCCGAAGGCACGCAGTCGGGCACGGCCATCCTGAGCCAGTCCGACGGCATCCTGCTGCAGGAACTGCCGTTTTCGGTGGAGCTCAAGAAATTCATCGTGGAGTACTACTCCACGGGCATGCCCAAGCTGTTTGCCAGCGACATCGTGATCCACGACCGCGAGACCGGCGAGAAGCTGGAAAAGCGCGTGGAGGTCAACCATCCGGCCAGCTACAAGGGCGTGGAGATCTACCAGTCCAGCTTCGACGACGGCGGCTCCACCGTCAAGCTGCATGCCGTGCCGCTGGACAGCGCGGAAAAGGCCTTCGATGTCGAAGGCATGATCGGCAGCTCCACGGTCTTCACCAAGCAAGGCGCCGATGGCCGCCAGGACAAGGTCACCCTGGAATTCACGGGCCTGCGCACCATCAACGTGGAGAACTTCGGCGACAACAACAGCCAGGGCGCCGATGTGCGCAAGGTCAACCTCAAGCAGTCCATCGAGGACCGGCTGGGGGCGGCCCACAAGACCAATGGCAAAAAGGATTTGCGCAACATCGGCCCCAGCGTGAGCTACAAGCTGCGCGACGCGGCCGGCCAGGCGCGCGAATTCCAGAATTACATGCTGCCCGTGGACATGGGCGACGGCCAGCCGGTCTTCCTGCTGGGCCTGCGCGAGAACCAGGCCGACCCGATGCGCTATCTGCGCATCCCCGCCGATCCCGAAGGCACGCTGGACACCTTCATGCGCCTGCGCACCGCCATGCAGGATCCCGCCATGGGCGAGAAGGCCGCGCGCGCCTATGTGAAGAAGGCCGTGGATGCTTCCCGGCCCGAGCTGGCCGAACCGCTGACGCAGTCGGCGCTCAAGGCGCTGGAGCTGTTCGCGGGCAAGGGCGAGGGCCAGCGCAAGGGCCCGAACGGCAAGCTGCTGGGCGGGTTGCAGGCGCTGTCGGATTTCATGGAGTCCAACGTGCCCGAGGCCGAGCGCGAGCGTGCCGGCGAAGTGCTGGTGCGCATCCTCAACGGCGTGCTGTTCGAGCTGGCGCAGCAGGTGCGCGAGCAGGCGGGCCACAAGCCCCTGGACGCCAGCGAAAAGACGCAGGCCTTCATGACCCAGGCGGTGTTCTCGCTCAGCGATGCCCAGTTCTATCCCGTGCCGCTGGTGTTCATGCTGCAGGACTTCAAGCAGGTGCAGGCCAGCGTGTTCCAGGTGGCGCGAGCCCCTGGCAAGAACGTGGTGTATCTGGGCTGCGCCTTGCTGATCATCGGCGTGTTCGCCATGCTGTACGTGCGTGACCGGCGCCTGTGGATCTGGCTGACGCCGCGCGATGGCGGCTGCCACGCCAGCATGGCCCTGTCCACCAACCGCAAGACCCTGGACGGCGACCGCGAGTTCGGCATGCTGGCCGACAAGCTGATCGGGGCCAAGCCCATGGAAAAGAAGACATCCGGAGGTTCGGTATGAACACCGTCACGACAAGAACGAACACGACCCTGACTCTGAACGAAGGCTATTTCGCGCGCCGCAACTGGTTGGACTGGCTGTTCGCGGTCGTGGTGGCCGTGGGCCTGGGCTATGCGCTGCAGCGCTACGCGGCCTATATGGACGTGTACGAGAAAGGCATTTTGCTGGCCTCCATCCCCTGCATGATCTGGCTGGGCTGGTTCTGGCGCCCCTTGCGCGCGCTGATGCTGGGGGTGGCCGTGATGGCGCTGCTGGCCATCGGCCTGTACCAGGGGCCGGAGGGAGCCGATCTGGCGCGCTCGGAAACCGTGTTCGGCCTCAAGTACTTTCTGTCCAGCCAGTCCGCCATCCTGTGGATGAGCGTGGTGTTCTTCATCAGCACCGTGTTCTACTGGATCGGCATGTTCGCCAAGGGCGAAAGCTCCACCATGTCGCTGCTGGGATCGCGCCTGGTCTGGCTGGCCGTCACCATGGCCCTGATCGGCACCATGGTGCGCTGGTACGAGAGCTACGTGATGGGGCCGGACATCGGCCACATTCCCGTCAGCAACCTCTATGAGGTGTTCGTGCTGTTTTGCTGGATGACGGCCATCTTCTACCTGTACTTCGAGGAGCACTACGGGACGCGTGCGCTCGGCGGCTTCGTGATGCTGGTGGTCAGCGCGGCCGTGGGCTTTCTGCTGTGGTACACGGTGGAGCGCCAGGCCTACGAGATCCAGCCGCTGGTGCCGGCGCTCAAGAGCTGGTGGATGAAGCTGCACGTGCCGGCCAACTTCATCGGCTACGGCACTTTCGCCCTGTCGGCCATGGTGGCCTTTGCCTACCTGATCAAGCAGCAGGCCGGCGAAACCCGCTGGTACAAGCTCGCGCCGCTGTGGCTGCTGGGCGTGGTGCTGTGCTTCGAGCCCATCGTGTTCCGCCAGGGGGCCGCCGACAAGGGCAGCAGCTACTGGATGGTGTATTTCGGCATCTCGGCGCTGATCGTGGCCGGCATTCTGCTGGGCCGCAAGCGCATCGCCACCCGCCTGCCGTCCTTCGAGGTGCTGGACGACCTGATGTACAAGGCCATTGCCGTGGGCTTTGCCTTCTTCACCATCGCCACGGTGCTGGGCGCGCTGTGGGCTGCCGAGGCCTGGGGCGGCTACTGGAGCTGGGACCCCAAGGAAACCTGGGCGCTCATCGTCTGGCTCAACTACGCGGCCTGGCTGCACATGCGCCTCATGAAGGGGCTGCGCGGCACGGTGTCGGCCTGGTGGGCGCTGGCCGGCCTGGTGGTGACGACCTTTGCCTTCCTGGGCGTGAACATGTTCCTCTCGGGCCTGCACAGCTACGGCGAACTGTAAGACGCAGGTTGCTTCCAAAAAAGGAGCTGCTGGCGCCTCCACTTCATGGATATCGAGGTGAAATCCCTTCGATATCATGAATTGGAAAGCGCAGGCAGCTCCTTTTTTCATATTGCCGGGCGTTGCCAAGGAACTTTGCCGGCCCGGCCGCTGTCTGAAGCTGCAGCGGCTTCGTCGTTTCATGCCATGCCGGCATGATGGCGGGCTTCCCCACCTCATCCACGGAGTTGCGCAATGCTGATACGTGACCACAGCCAGGGCTTTCAACATCGTCTGAGCAGCGAGATCACGCCGCAATCCGTATACCAGCAGCGCCGCGCGCTGCTGCAGGCCATGGCGGGCGGCGCGGCCGGTGCCGTGCTGGCCGGCTGGGCCGCCCGCGATGCCATGGCGGCCACCGAGCGGCCCGGCAAGCTGGCGGCCCTGGTCGGCGCACCGAGCAAGGTGGCGGGCGCCGTGAGCATGGAGCGAACGACCAGCTACGCCGATGCCACGAGCTACAACAACTACTACGAGTTCGGCCTGGACAAGAGCGACCCGGCCCGCCATGCGCACACGCTCAAGCCCCGGCCCTGGACCGTCAAGGTCGAAGGGCTGGTGCAGCACCCCCAGACCCTCGATATCGATGCGCTGCTCAAGCTGGCGCCGCAGGAGGAGCGCATCTACCGGCTGCGCTGCGTGGAGGGCTGGTCCATGGTGATTCCGTGGATAGGCTATTCGCTCTCCGAACTGCTCAGGAAGGTGCAGCCGTTGGGCAGCGCCAAGTACGTGGAGTTCGTCACCCTGGCCGACAAGGCGCAGATGCCCGGCCTGGACAGCCGCGTGCTGGACTGGCCGTATACCGAAGGCCTGCGCCTGGACGAAGCCATGCATCCGCTCACGCTGCTGGCCTTCGGCATGTACGGCGAGGTGCTGCCCAACCAGAACGGCGCGCCGCTGCGGCTGGTGGTGCCGTGGAAATACGGCTTCAAGAGCGCCAAGAGCCTCGTGGCCATACGCCTGACCGACAAGGAGCCTGGAACGGCCTGGAACAAGGCTGCTCGCAACGAGTACGGCTTCTATTCCAACGTGAATCCCGATGTGCCGCATCCGCGCTGGAGCCAGGCCACGGAACGGCGCATCGGCGAGGACGGCCTGTTCGCCAAAAAGCGCAAGACGCTGCTGTTCAATGGCTATGGCGACCAGGTGGCGCAGCTCTACGCGGGCATGGATCTGAAGAAGTTCTACTGATGCGGGCCTTAGAACTGCTCATGATCTCTACGCAGCCGCGTTGGCAACGCTCCAGCCCTTCGGGACAGTGGCTTCGCGGCCGCCCGGGTGACGGGCAGTCTGCGGCGTTGCAAGTCCTCGCAATAGCGCTGCGGCTATTGCTGCGGTGTTGCGAGCGGGGGGCCTTTCCCTTGCATCCCATCCCGCAAAGCCGCTGTCGCGGCGCGAGGAGATCATGAGCGCGTTCTTGCAAAAGCAGCTGCTGCGGCCCTGGGTCAAGCCGCTGCTGTTCGTGCTGTGCCTGCTGCCTTTTGCCTGGCTGCTCAATGGCGCCGTGGCCAATACGCTGGGCGCGAACCCTGCGGAAGCGCTGCTGCGCAAAACCGGGGACTGGACCTTACGCTTTCTGTGCATCGTCCTGGCCGTCACGCCGCTGCGCCAGTTCTTCGGCCTGCCGGTGCTGGCGCGTTTTAGGCGCATGCTCGGTCTGTACGTGTTCTTCTATGCCTGCCTGCACCTGCTGTGCTATGCCTGGTTCGACATGGGGCTGGAGTGGGACGATATCGTGGCCGACATTCCCAAGCGGCCCTTCATCCTCGTGGGCTTTCTGACCTGGCTGCTGCTCACGGTGCTGGCCGCGACCTCTCCCAAGTTCGTGCTCAAGGCCCTGGGCGGCAGGCGCTGGCAGTGGCTGCACCGCGCCGTCTATGGGGTCGTGCCGCTGGCGTTGCTGCACTTTTTCTGGATGCGTGCGGGCAAGAACAATTTTGCCGAGGTGGCGCTCTATGCGGCCATCCTCGGCCTGCTGATGCTGTGGCGTGTCTGGCAGGCGATGCGCCCGGCCCGGGCAAGGCCGGCCTGACCGGCCGCACGCTTAGGCGCCGGCCACGGCCCGCAGCGGCGGCCGCACCTGGCGCGTGGCAGGATCGATCTGGGCGGTGGGCAACTGGTAGGCGCGCTGGTCGAACAGGTCGATGCCGCACTGCAGGCCTTCGAGCCAGTTGAACAGGTCGGCTATGGCCTGCTGGCCCATGATGGGCGCCCCGTGCTGGGGGACGATCATGTCGATCGGCAGCTGGCGCGCCATCTGTACCCACAGCCGCAGGATCTTGTTGGAGACCATGTAGCGCCGGTGAAAGCCTTCCATGCGCGCGATATGCGGCATCAGGTCGGTGACCGGGCGCTGCGCTTGGGCTCCGGTGGTGAGCGACACGCCCAGGTCGCCCGTGAAAAGGATGCGGCTGACGGGGTCGTAGAAGTGGAAATTGCCCTCGGCATGCAGGAAATGGGCCGGCAGCAGCAGCAGTTCGCTGTTGCCCAGCGGCAGCCGGCCGCCGGCATCGGGCACGCCGATGACGCGGTTCTCCGTCTTGCCCACTTTGGTGAAGTGCGGTGCGAAGCGCTCCCAGATGCGCGAGATGACGAGCTGGGCCTGGGTGGAAGTCATCCAGCGGTCCAGCGAGGCGATGATGTCCGGGTCCGCGTGCGAGGCGATCAGGTAGGCGAGCTTTTGCGGCGGAAAGTGGCGCGACATGCCCATGAACAGCTCGTTGAACGCGAGGTTGCCGCCCGGGTCGATGATGGCGCCCATGCCATGGTCCACGATCAGGAACTGGTTGGCCTGGATGGCCTGACCGTCTTCCTCGATCAGGTCGGTGAACATCAGGCAGATGTGGTGCTTATCGCGGTAGAGCTCTATGGGCATGGCGGGTTTGCCAAAGGACAAGATGCCCGCACTCTAGGGGGCAAACCCGCAGACGGCATTGACCTGCATCAACCGGCGCACACCGCGCCGGCGGCAGCCGCGATCAGGGCTTGGCCGGGGCGTCGGCATCGGCCGGCATATCTGCCGGTGTATCGTCCTGGGGCATCTGCTGGGTCGCGGGGGCAGGCTTGCGGGAGATGCCGAGCGACTCGGGCAGCGTTGCACGGTCGCGGGCCGCCGGATCGGTGGGCAGGAACAGCGGGCCCTTCTGCCCGCAGCCGGCCAGCAGGGCCAGGGACGCCGCACAGGCCGCAAGGGCAATGCTCCTGACTAGAATTTGAGGGGCTTTCAACATGTGCGAATTGTAATGACTGACCTTGAATACCTGGACCGCGCGGAGCAGCTGCTTTTGGCTGTGGAGCAATGCTGCGACCGCATCAACGACGAAACCGATGCCGACATCGATGCCCAGCGCGTGGGCGGCATGGTGACCCTGGTGTTTGGCAACCGCAGCCAGATTGTGATCAATCAGCAAAAGCCTTTGCACGAGATCTGGCTGGCGGCCCGGGCCGGCGGCTTCCATTACCGTTTCGATGTCGCGCAGAATGCCTGGGTGGACACCAAGGGCGCCGGCGAGTTCTTTGCCAACCTGAGCAGCTATGCCACGGAGCAATCCGGCCTGAAGCTCGAATTCAAGGCGCTCTGACTCCGCTGCCAGCCGTGGGCGGCGTGGGAGTCTGGCCGGAAAATGAAAAAGCCTGCTCGCAGGGAGCAGGCTTTCTTGCATCTGGCTGTCCGTGATCAGTTGCGGAACAGGTCCAGGATGCGGCTGCGTTCCTCGGCCGGCGGCGGCGGAGTGGCTCCGGCGGCCGCATTGGTGTCGCTGCCTTCCATGCCCAGGCTGGTGACGCCGCCGTTGCGGGCATTTTCCTCGTAGTACCAATCGCCGCCCATGCTGACCACGCCGGGCGGAACGGGCATCTCGGCCACCGGCACGCCCTTGAGCGCATGCTGCATGAAGCTGATCCAGATCGGCAGGCTCAGGCCGCCGCCGGTTTCGCGCGAGCCCAGGTTGCGCGGCGTGTCGTAGCCGATCCAGGATACGGCCGCCAGCGTGGGCTGGAAGCCGGCAAACCAGGCATCCACGGAGTCATTGGTCGTGCCCGTCTTGCCGTAGAGGTCGGGACGCTTGAGCGTGGCCTGGGCGCGCGCCGCGGTGCCCACGCGGGCCACGTCGTTGAGCAGCGTGTCCATGACGAAGGCGTTGCGCGCCGGGATGGCCTGGGGCAGGTCATTGACCGGCGGGGGCGTGAACTCGGAAAGAATGCGCCCCTTGTGGTCCACGACCTTGGCGATCAGCCAGGGGTTGACGCGGTGGCCGCCATTGGCGAATACCGAGTAGCCGGCAGCCATCTGCAAGGGCGTCACGGAGCCGGCGCCCAGGGCCATGGTCAGATAGGCCGGCTGCTTGGAGGCCTCGAAGCCGAAGCGCGTGGCCCATTCCTGTCCCTGCTTGGGCCCGACGGCCTGCAGCAGGCGGATGGAGATCATGTTCTTGGACTTGTTCAGGCCCGTGCGCATGGTCATGGGGCCGTCATAGCGGCCGTCGTAGTTCTTGGGCTCCCAGGGCTGGCCCCCGGTGACCGACGAGCCGAAGAAGATCGGCGCGTCGTTGATCATGGTGGCCGGCGAGAAGCCCTTTTCCAGCGCTGCCGAGTAGATGAACGGCTTGAAGCTGGAGCCCGGCTGGCGCCAGGCCTGGGTGACGTGGTTGAACTTGTTCTTTTCGAAGTCGAAGCCGCCGACCAGCGCACGGATGGCGCCGGTCTGCGGCACCATGGCGACGAAGGCGCCTTCCACCTCGGGCAGCTGGGTGATCTCCCATGTGCCCTTGGGCGTCTTGACCGCACGGATGATGGCGCCGGGGCGGATCTTGATGTTGGGCGGGGCCTTGGGGCTCAGGCCCGACTCGGCCGGCTTGAGGCCTTCGCCCGTGATCTCGAAATGTTCGCCGTCGGCGCGCGCGGCGATGATCCTGCGGGGCGAGGCATCGAGCACCACGGCTGCGATCACGTCGCCGTTGTCGGGATGGTTGGCCAGCGCATCGTCGATGGCGTCTTCGAGTTCCTGCGGGTTGGTGGGCAGGGCGATGAACTTTTCCGGGCCGCGGTACTTCTGGCGGCGCTCGTAATTCATGATGCCGCTGCGCAGCGCGTTGTAGGCGGCTTCCTGTTCGCCGGCATTGAGCGTGGTGTAGACGTTCAGGCCGCGCGTATAGGCTTCGTTGCCGTACTGGGCAAAGATCAGCTGGCGCGCCATTTCGGCCACGTATTCGGCATGCACGCGGGTGCTGTTGCTGGCGGTGCGGATCTTGAGCGGCTCTTCACGCGCCTGCCTGGCCTGCTCGGCCGTGATGAAGCCGTTTTCCTCCATGCGGTCGATGATGTAGAGCTGGCGCACGCGCGCGCGCTTGGGATTGCTGATCGGGTTGTAGGCCGAAGGGGCCTTGGGCAGGCCGGCCAGCATGGCGGCCTCGGCCACCGTGATGTCCTTGAGCGGGTGGCCGAAGTAGGCTTCGCAGGCCGCGGCAAAGCCATAGGCGCGGTTGCCCAGGTAGATCTGGTTCATGTAGATCTCGAGGATCTGGTTCTTGGTCAGCAGGTGCTCGAGCTTGAACGTCAGCAGAATCTCGTAGATCTTGCGCGTGAAGGTCTTTTCGGAAGACAGGTACACATTGCGCGCCACCTGCATGGTGATGGTCGAGGCGCCCTGGCTCTTGACCCGGCCCAGGTTGGCAATGGCCGCACGCAGCATGCCCTTGTAGTCCACGCCGCCATGCTCGAAGAAGCGGGTGTCCTCGATGGCCAGCACCGCGTTGGTCATGACCTTGGGAATGTCCTGGATCGGTGTCAGCGTGCGGCGCTCTTCCCCGAATTCGCCCAGCAGCGCGCCTTCGCTCGAGTAGATGCGCAGCGGCAGCTTGGGCCGGTAGTCCGCGAGTTCGGACACATCGGGCAGATTGGGATAGGCCATGGCCAGGGCGACAGCCACCGTGAGCACCAGGGCCAGGGCTGCGGCAACGGCAATGCCGGCCAGCCAGAGGATGGCGCGGGGAAACCAGTGCATACGCTTCTTGGAGGTGGGCTGAGGCCTGGAGGCTTGGGGAGCGGAGTTGTCTGATGGCGGCATTTCGCAGTCTGTACAAGGGGTGTCGCATTATAGAAATGCGCCCTTTTCGATGCGTGCGCTGGGTTGACTGGCAGCTCCGGCATCTACGGGAAAGCTGGCCATCCTAGGCCGAACCCTATGCAATGCATGCAAAAGTGACATTTCAGTTGTTGCATTTGACAGGGCGCAAGACTGTCTTTTTTTTGACCACGGTACCGAGAAAACGCCCTTTATTCAATGCATTGACGCCTATGGCTTGCTGATAGCATGCTGCCCTAGTGTGAGGTTTTGTTTCTATATTTACAAGTAAAAAGAGGGGGGAGCATCTCTATGGATGTGAGCTCTTTGTTCAGTCGCCAGCCGGCTCCGCTGCTTGGCATCGACATCAGTTCCTCCAGCGTGAAGCTGGTGGAGCTGGCCAAGAACAAATCCGGTGAGGTGCAGCTGGAGCGCTGCGCCATCGAGCCTTTGGAAAAAGGCTGGATCACCGATGGCAATATCGAGAAATTCGACGAAGTGGCCGAAGCCGTGCGCCGGGTGGTCAAGAAAAGCGGCACGCGCACCAAGAATGTGGCCATGGCGCTGCCTGCGTCGGCCGTGATCACCAAGAAGATCGCGCTTCCCTCTGGAATGACCGAGCAGGAGCTGGAAGTCCAGGTGGAATCGGAGGCCAACCAGTACATTCCGTTCTCGCTGGACGAGGTCAGCCTGGATTTCTGTGTCATCGGCCCTTCCACCAGTTCGCCCGGCGATGTGGATGTGCTGATCGCGGCTTCGCGCCGGGAAAAGGTGCAGGATCGCCAGGGCTTGGCGGAAGCCGCGGGGCTCAAGCCCGTGGTGATCGATATCGAGCCCCATGCATCGCGCATGGCCGCGTCGCGCCTGATCCGGCGCCTGCCCGGGGAAGGCCGGGATGCGGTGGTGGCGCTGTTCGAAGTCGGCGCCATGACCACCAGCATGCAGGTGATGCGCAATGACGAGGTGCTGTATGACCGCGACCAGGCGTTCGGCGGCGCCCAGCTGACGCAGCTGATTGCCCGGCAATACGGCTTTTCCTCCGAGGAGGCAGAAGCCAAGAAACGCAGCGGCGACCTGCCGGACGACTACCCTTCCGCCGTACTCAAGCCTTTCGTGCAGAGCCTGACGCAGGAAGTGGCGCGCGCATTGCAGTTCTTCTTCACGAGCACGCCATACAACCGTGTCGATCACATTCTGATGGCGGGAGGCTCGGCCTCCCTGCCGGGACTTGTCGAAGCGGTGAGCCAGCAGTCGGGATTTGCGTGCAGCCTGGTCAATCCTTTTGACGGCATGGAGATCGGCAGCGGCGTGCGCCTGAAGAAGATGGCGCGCGAGGCGCCGTCCTATCTCACCTCCTGCGGCCTGGCGATGCGGAGGTTCGTAGCGTGATCCTGATCAATCTGTTGCCTCACCGGGAGGCTGCGAAAAAGCGCCGCAAGGAAGCTTTTCACATCAACCTGTTCCTTTCCGCGCTGGCCGGCCTGCTGATTGCAGCGCTGGTCTACTGGTATTTCCAGACCATGATTGAAAACCAGCAGGCCCGGAACGAGGTGCTGCGCTCCGAGATCAAGGTGCTGGAAGCGCAGATCAAGGAGATTGCCGGCCTGGAAGGGGAAATTGCTGCGCTGCGGGCCAGGCAGAAGGCCGTGGAAGACCTGCAGTCGGACCGCAATCTGCCGGTCCACATGCTCAACGAACTGGTCAAGCAGCTGCCCGACGGCGTCTACATCACCAGCATCAAGCAGGAGGGGCTGGTGGTCACCATGCAGGGCACGGCCCAGTCCAACGAGCGCATTTCGGAAGTGCTGCGCAATCTGTCCGAAGGAACGCCCTGGTTCTCCAAGCCGGAGCTTCAGGAAATCGTGGCCAAGACCGTGGACGTGACGGCCAAGGAAAAGCGCAGGGCGGCGGCATTCACCTTGCGCGTCAATCTGACGCGCGCCAGCGATGCAGAGAAAAACCTGGCAGCGGCCAACTCTTCCGTGAAGGCGAAATGATGGCCAAGAAGAAGTCATTGAACCTTGATTTCTCTGCGCTGCAGGAAAAGATGCAGCGCCAGTTCAGGAACCTCGATCCGAATGATCCGTCGGTCTGGCCTGCGCTGCCCAAATCGCTGCTCTATATCGCTGTGGCGGTCGCCGTGGCGGCGCTGCTGTGGTTTGCGATGCTCAAGGACTATCAGGAAGAGCTGGAGCAGGAGCAGAACACCGAGGTGAGCCTGCGCCAGGATTTCCAGACCAAGCTGACCAAGGCGGTGAGCCTGGACGCCCTGAAAAAGCAGCGCGAGCAGGTGGAGCAGTATGTGACCCAGCTGGAAAAGCAGTTGCCCAGCAAGGCCGAGATGGCCGCGCTGCTGTCCGATATCAACCAGGCCGGCCTGGGCCGCAGCCTGCAGTTCGAGGTATTCCGCCCGGGCTCGATGGTGACCAAGGAGTATTACGCCGAGCTGCCGATCGCCTTGAAGGTGACGGGCCGCTACCACGATATCGGCGCCTTCGCGTCCGATGTGGCGTTCCTCTCCCGGATCGTGACCTTGAACAATGTATCCATCGTGCCCAGTGCCAAGGACGGCGACATCCTGACCATGGATGCCACTGCCCGCACGTTCCGCTACCTGGATGCGGATGAAATACAGGCGCAGCGTGCGGCGGCAGCCGGAAAGGGCAAGAAATGAAGCGATTGCCTTTTGCGTGGGTGACGGCAATGGCGGGCTGCCTGCTGCTGGCAGGCTGCCTTTCCTCGGAAGAGGATGAGCTGCGCTCCTGGATGGCGCAGGAACGGGCCAATGCCAAGCCCCGGGTCACGCCGCTGGAGGAGCCCAAGCCCTTCAAGCCCCAGGCCTATACCGAAGGCGCAGGCATGGATCCGTTCAATCCGTTCAAGCTGCTGCAGGTGCTCAGGCGCGAATCGGCGCAGTCCAACGCCAACACCAGCCTGATCGCGCCGGAGCTCAGCCGCCGCAAGGAGCCCCTGGAGGCGGAGCCGCTGGATGCGATGACGATGGTGGGTAGCCTGGACAAGAAAGGCGTCCCCACGGCCCTGATCAAGGTGGGAAATCTGCTGTACCAGGTCCGCACGGGCAATTACCTGGGGCAGAACTACGGAAAAATCGTCCGGATCTCCGAAAACTCCGTCCAGCTGAGGGAAATCGTGCAGGACGGCGGGGGGGGACTGGATTGAAAGAACAAGTACTTTGGAGTTGCAGGAGGGAAAGAAATGATGGGTGCAAACCATGGCATTCTTGCCAGGGCCCGCTGGGGCCTGGCCCTCGGCGGCTTGTTGCTGAGTTCGCTGGCCTGGGCTCAGGCCCGCATTGAATCGGTGTCGGGCTCCCTGCAATCGGGAACCGAGGTCATCCGTGTCGATTTTTCCGAACCTCTGGCTGCAGACCCCACGGGATTTGTCGTCCAGTCGCCGGCCCGCATCGCACTGGATTTTCCCGGTGTCACGAACGGCACCGGCAAATCCGTGGTCGACTTCAACCACGGCAATCTGCGCTCCGCGAATATCGTGGAAGCCTCGGGGCGCTCGCGCATTGTCCTGAACCTCAAAACTGCAGCCACCTACCGGACCGAGCGGCAGGGCAAGGCCCTGCTGATACTGCTGGATCCAGCCGCTGCGGCGGCTCCGTCCGGCAATACGGCGGCATCCAAGATCTTTGAAAGCAAATCCGCATCCAGCGATGTGGCTCCGATCCGTGACGTGGACTTCCGCCGCGGCAGCGACGGTTCGGGCCGAGTCGTCATCGGACTGAGCAACAGCCAGGTGGGCGTCGATCTGCGCCAGGAGGGCAAGGGACTGGTCGTGGACTTCCTGCGCAGCTCCCTCCCGGAGAACCTGCGCCGAAAGCTGGATGTGGCCGATTTCGGCACGCCGGTACAGGCCATTTCGACCACCCAGCAGGGCGACCGTGTGCGCATGCGAGTGGATGCCGTCGGGGACTGGGAACACAGCGCCTACCAGAGCGACAACCAGTTCGTGCTCGAGATCCGCCAGAAGAAGGTGGACACCAGCAAGCTGACCCAGGGGCCCGGATACAGCGGCGAAAAGCTTTCGCTGAATTTCCAGAATATCGAGGTCCGCGCCCTGCTGCAGGTGATTGCGGATTTCACCAACTTCAATATCGTCACTTCCGACACGGTCACGGGGGCGTTGACGCTGCGGCTCAAGGATGTGCCCTGGGACCAGGCGCTGCAGATCATCATGGATGCCAAGGGCCTGGGAATGCGCAAGTCGGGCTCCGTGCTGTGGATTGCGCCCAAGGATGAAATCGATGCCCGCACCAAGCGCGACTATGAAGCGGCGATGGAAATCCAGAAGCTGGAGCCCTTGCGCACCCAGGGTTTCCAGCTGAACTATGCCAAGGCCGCCGATATCCTGCAGCAGCTCACCACTTCGAGCGGCGGGGGCGGTACGGCAGGGCAGAGTGCTCGCTTTCTCTCCCAGCGCGGGTCGGCCATTGCCGAACCCCGCACGAACCAGCTGTTCGTCACCGATACGGGTACCAAGCTGGAGGAACTGAAAGCCTTGCTGGCGACGCTGGATGTGCCGGTGCGCCAGGTGATGATCGAGGCACGCATCGTGGAAGCCCGTGACAGTTTTGGTAAATCGTTGGGGGTGCGGCTTGGCGGTGGAGCCCTTAACTCCAGGAATCAGATTTCCACCGGCATCGTCAACCGAAAGGAATTCAAGGTTGACCAAACAACAGGCATGGTCACCAATACATTTGAGACGGATTTCAGCAAGAATTTTGTCAATCTGCCGGCCAGTGTGCCTGGCGTGGCTTCGGTTGGACAGCTTGCGTTCAGTGTATTCAACAGCACGGCAACACGCTTTCTTTCGCTGGAGCTTTCCGCCATGGAGGCGGATGGCGAAGGTAAGGTCGTTTCCAACCCGCGCCTGGTCACGGCCGACCAGAACAAGGCTCTGATCGAACAGGGTACGGAGTACCCCTATTCGGTGACGGCTCCCAACGGCGCCACCACGATCTCCTTCAAGAAGGCCGTGCTCAAGCTTGAAGTGACGCCGCAGATCACGCCCGAGGGCGACATCATTCTCGATCTGGACGTGAACAAGGACAGCCGGGGCGAGACCACGACCCAGGGCGTGGCCATCGATACCAAGCACATCAAGACCCAGGTGCTGGTCGAGAACGGCGGCACCGTGGTGATCGGCGGCATCTTCGAGATGGAAGAAACCAACCAGGTCAACAAGGTGCCCATGCTGGGCGACATTCCCGTGCTGGGCCATCTGTTCAAGAACAACACCAAGGCGTCCACCAAGCGCGAAATGCTGGTGTTCATCACGCCGAAAATGCTCAACCAGCTGCGTACGGCCAACAACTGACACCGTTTCTTTCATGGCGGTAGGGTCTGCATGAACTTCATGCAGACCCTTTTTGCATCTGCAACGTGAGAAGATTGGCGTTCTTTGGCGAGACGGGCGGCAGCTGCAAGGTTTGGGCGATGACACAGGTGTTTGAGAAACATATTTCCCTGGTGGGGCTTCCGGGTTCGGGCAAGACCACGATCGGGCGTTATCTGGCAAGGCGCTGGTCGATGGGCTATGTCGACGTGGACGTCGCCATCGAGGAGCAGATCGGCTGCGCCATTCGCGATTTCTTTGCCACCGAGGGCGAGGAACGCTTTCGCGAAGTGGAAGCGGAAGTGCTGGCCCGCCTGCTGGCGCGGCCCGAGAAGACGGTGGTGGCGACAGGCGGCGGCGCGGTGCTCAAGCCTGCCAACCGGGAGCAGTTGCGCGCCCATTCCACGGTGGTCTACCTGAGCGCCTCTCCGCACGAGATCGCGCGGCGGCTGCAGCGCGACACGCAACGGCCCTTGCTGCAGGTGGGCAATCCGCTGCAGCGCCTGCTGGACCTGCATGTCCAGCGCGACCCCTTGTACCGGGAGGTGGCCGACTTCGTGGTGGCAGGCAACGGCCTGTCTGCCACCCAGGTGGCGCAGCGGGTCGCCATGCAGGTGGAACTCACTCCCCCCTGAGCCGCTGCGCGGCTTCTCTGAGGGGCGACGTATAACGGGACGACGTCCTCGCCGCGAGGTGTCCCTGGTTTGGGCGGTGCCCGTCGGTGCGCAGCGCCTTGAATGAACGCTAGATAAGGATGACGTGATGGAAACGGTACGGATTGACCTGGGTGAGCGCAGCTACCCCATCTTGATAGCGCAGGACCTGCTGGAACAGGGCGCGACCTGGCAGCACCTGCCCAAGGCCGCGGCGGCCCTGATCGTGACCAATGACGTGGTGGCTCCCCTGTACCTGGAAAAGCTGCGCAGGACGCTGAGCTTGCGGTATGCGCAGGTCCATGCGGTCGTCCTGCCCGACGGCGAGGCGCACAAGGACTGGCAGACGCTGAACCTGATCTTCGACGCCCTGCTGGCCCATGGCTGCGACCGCAAGACCGTGCTGTTCGCGCTGGGCGGCGGCGTGGTCGGCGACATGACGGGCTTTGCCGCGGCCAGCTACATGCGCGGCGTGCCCTTTGTCCAGGTGCCGACCACCTTGCTGTCCCAGGTGGATTCTTCGGTGGGCGGCAAGACAGCCATCAACCACCCGCTGGGCAAGAACATGATCGGTGCCTTCTACCAGCCCCAGCTGGTGGTGTGCGACCTGGCGACGCTGGATACGCTGCCCGCGCGCGAGCTCAGCGCGGGCCTGGCCGAGGTCATCAAGTACGGACCGATTGCCGACATGGAATTCTTTTCCTGGCTGGAGCAGAACGTCGATGCGCTGCGCCGGCGCGACCGGGCAGCGCTGGCCCATGCCGTCAAGCGCAGCGTGGAAATCAAGGCATGGGTGGTGGGCCAGGACGAAAAGGAGGCGGGTCTGCGCGCCGTGCTCAATTTCGGCCATACCTTCGGCCATGCCATGGAGGCCGGCATGGGCTACGGCCACTGGCTGCACGGCGAGGGCGTGGCCGCGGGCATGGTGATGGCGGCGGAGCTGTCCAGGCGCCTGGGCCTGGTCGATGAAGCCTTTGCCGCCCGCCTGCGCATGCTGATCGAACGTGCCGGCCTGCCCGTGCGCGGCGCCGTGATCGATGCAAATGACAATGCCGGCCGCTATCTGGAGCTGATGCGAGTGGACAAGAAGTCCGAGGCCGGTGAGATCCGCTTCGTGCTGATCGACGGCCCCGGCAAGGCCGTGGTGCGAGCGGCCCCCGATGCGCTGGTGCGCGAAGTCATCGACGCCTGCTGCGCCTGATGCCGGATTGAGCTGTTAGAGTCGTTCCATCGATTTGTCGAGGGGAGTGAATGCAGACTCTGGCCTCCTACGCCTGCGATCCGGCACAGAGCCGGGGGCGCAGGTTTCCCGAAGCGGCGGCGCCCACGCGCAGCGATTTCCAGAGGGACCGCGACCGCATCGTGCATTCCTCGGCGTTCCGGCGCCTGGTCTACAAGACCCAGGTGTTCGTGAACCATGAGGGCGACCTGTTCCGCACGCGGCTCACGCACTCGCTGGAAGTGGCGCAACTGGGGCGCTCCATCGCGCGCTCGCTCGGGCTGGAAGAGGATCTGGTGGAGGCCATCTGCCTGGCCCATGACCTGGGCCACACGCCCTTCGGCCATGCGGGCCAGGATGCGCTCAACGAATGCATGAAGCCGCACGGCGGCTTCGAGCACAACCTGCAGAGCCTGCGCGTGGTCGACAGGCTGGAGGAGCGCTATCCGCAGTTCGACGGGCTGAACCTCACGTTCGAGACCCGCGAGGGCATTCTCAAGCATTGCTCCCCGGCCAATGCGCGTCTGATCGAGGCGCGCGAGCCCGAGGGCGTGGCCCGGCGCTTTCTCGACGGTACCCAGCCCTCGCTGGAAGCCCAGCTGTGCAACCTGGCCGATGCGATTGCCTACAACGCCCATGACGTGGACGACGGCGTGCGCTCGGGCCTGATCACCATGGGCCAGCTCTGCGAGGCCGTGCCCCTGTTTGCACGCTACCACGATGCCACTCTGGCGGATTATCCCGGACTGATGCAGCCGCACGCCGACCGGCGCCTGCTCTATGAAAGCATACGCCGCATGCTCAGCGACCAGGTCTACGACGTGATCGACACCTCGCGCGCGCAACTGGCTGCCGCGGCCGTGCGGAGCGTGGCCGATGTGCGCGGCTGCGGGCGGGTGCTCATCGGCTTCAGCGAGGAGATGAGGGCCGGCTCCCAGCAGCTCAAGCAGTTCCTGTTCCGCCATCTCTACCGCCACCCCCAGGTCATGCAGACCATGGACCTGGCGCAGCAGGTGGTGAGCGAGCTGTTCGCGGCCTACATGGTCGAGCCGGAGTGCATGAAGCCGCGCTTTGTGCAGCGCGCGCTGCAGGCCGACGGCCTGAGCGCCCGGGCGCGCGTGGTGGCCGACTTCATCGCCGGCATGACGGACCGCTATGCGGCGCGCGAGCACGAGCGCATCACGGGTCTGCGCCTGCTGGGCAATGCCTGAACGGACCGTCCGTGGATATGGCGCGAGGCGAGCGCCGGGCGGCCTGCATCGCTAGAATAGGCGCCCTGTGTACCCGAGCCGGACTTTTCCCGCCCAGTGCGCAACCTCTGGGGGATAAGACCTGGTCTTAGCCCCCGTTTGTATTTTGGAGGCCATGCCATGACTGAACCCACTACCGCCGCTGCCGACCAGGATTTCCCGCCCGATGTCGTGATCGCAGATACGGTGCGCTGGCTGGAAAAAGCCGTGATCGGCCTGAACCTGTGCCCGTTTGCCAAGGGCGTGCACACCAAGGGCCAGATCCACTATGTGGTCAGCGAGGCCACCGACGCCGAAGGCGTGGCCGAGGACCTGCACCGCGAGCTGGAGGCCCTGGCCGAGGCCAACCCCGAAAAGCGCGACACCACGCTGCTGATCCTGCCGCAGGCGCTGCTGGACTTCCTGGACTTCAACGATTTCCTCGAAATCGCCGATGCCATGGTCGAGGAGCTGGACCTGGGCGGCATTCTGCAGGTGGCGTCCTTTCATCCGCAGTTCCAGTTCGAAGGCACGGAAGTGGACGACGTGACCAACTGCACCAACCGTTCGCCCTATCCCACGCTGCACCTGCTGCGCGAGGACAGCATCGACAAGGCCGTGGAAGCCTTCCCCGAGGCCGAGACCATCTACGAGCGCAACATGGAGGTGCTCGAGAAGATCGGCATCGAAGGCTGGCTGGACCTGGACGTGGGCCCGCGCTGCCCCGTCACCGGCCACGGCGCAGCGAAGGGCGTCTGATGGCCAAGGTGGAAAAGAGGCCGGCCGGCAAGCCGGCGGCCCAGGACGTTGCCGCGCAGCTGGAGCTCAAGCCCGGCCAGAGCATCGAGCTGCTCAAGGCGCTGCACATCCTCACGCGCGACGGCAAGCTCAACCAGGATTCGCGCCGCAAGCTCAAGCAGGTCTACCACCTCTACCAGTTCATCGCGCCCATTCTGCAGGAGCTGTCGGAGGGCGGGCATGCCGTCACGCTGGCCGACCATGGCGCGGGCAAATCCTATCTGGGCTTCATCCTCTACGACCTGTTCTTCAAGGACCTGGGGCGCGGCCGCATCTACGGCATAGAAACGCGTGCGCCGCTGGTGGAAAGCTCGCAGCAGCTGGCGGCCGGCCTGGGGTTCGACCGCATGGAGTTCCTCAACATGTCGGTGGCCGAATCCGCGCGCGCCGACTTCATGCCCGCGCAGTTCGACGTGGTCACGGCATTGCATGCCTGCGACACGGCGACCGACGACGCCATTGCCTTCGGGCTCGAGAAAAAGGCGAAGGCCATGGTGCTGGTGCCTTGCTGCCAGGCCGAGGTGGCGGCCTGCCTGCGCCAGACCAAGGCGCTGAGCCTGTCGCGCACGCCGCTGGCAGAGCTGTGGCGCCATCCCATCCACACGCGCGAGATGGGCAGCCAGATCACCAACGTGCTGCGCTGCCTGTACCTGGAGGCCTGCGGCTACCAGGTCACGGTGACGGAGCTGGTGGGCTGGGAGCACAGCATGAAGAACGAGCTCATCGTGGCCCGCTATACCGGCCACAGAAAGCGCAGCGCGGCCGAGCGGCTGCACCAGCTGCTGGCGGAGTTCGGCATCGAATCGCTGCAGGCCAGCCGCTTTGCCATGCTGCCTGCCGAAGCTGCAAAAACATGAGCGGCTGGCGCAGGGTAATCAATGGGTTCATGATTTTTTGGTATTGAAATTCGCTTTTAGCCTGCGCCAAATGCTCTGCAATGCATAGCAAAGCCCTGCTGCAAACGATGGCGGCAGGGCTTTTTTCATCGCCGCCCCAAGATGAAAACGCCCTCCCGGAGGGGCAGCGACCCCGCGAAGCGGGGAGCGCGGGGCGCCTTTTTTCATGGCGTTGCCGCCGCGATCTGTCATCGGATCGTCATCGCGCTGACACGTTGCTTTCCTACAGTGCGCCCATTCATTCACGGAGGCGCACTGCATATGGGATGCGGCTGGCCTTCGATTGACGAGGGAGTCCGCATGAAGCAGAAATTGTTGTGCAGTGCACTGGCCGGCGCGTCGCTGTTGCTCAGCGCCTGCGGTGGCAGCGACGGTCCGGCACCGGGCCCGACGCCGCAGCCGGTGGCCAGCAAGAACGTGTTGTTCTTCCTGGGCGACGGCATGGGCATCACCACGATGACTGCGGCACGCATCTACAGCGTGGGCGAAAGCGGCGAGCTGACCATGGACCAGCTGCCCGAGACGGCCTTTGTGCATACCTTCTCCAACGATGCCCAGGTGACCGACAGCGCGCCTTCGATGGCCGCCTACATGACCGGCGTGAAGATGAACAACGAAGTCATCTCCATGACGGCCGCCACCAAGGCCACGGATGCCGACGGCAGGCCCTACCAGGTCAACTACGACAGCACCTGCCCGTCTTCCAACGGCGAAGCCGTGCCCACGCTGCTGGAGCAGATGAAGGCGGCCGGCTACGGCACGGGCGTGGTTTCCACCGCGCGCATCACGCATGCCACGCCGGCCGCGACCTATGCACACGTCTGCCACCGCGACGCCGAGAACACCATTGCCGCAGCCCTCGTGCCCGGTGGCACCGGCTACAACGCCAGGCTAGGCGACGGCGTGGACGTGGTCTTCGGCGGCGGCGCCAGCTATTTCACGCCCAAGGAAGACGGCGGCCGCCGCAACGACAAGCGCAACCTGATCGCCGAATTCAAGGCGCAGAAATACGGCTTTGCCGCGAACAAGGCCGAATTCGACAAGCTGCCCGTGGACGGCAGCACCAAGATCGCCGGCCTGTTCACCAAGGACCACATGTCCTATGACCTGGACCGCGACGCGTCCAAGGAACCCAGCCTGGCCGAGATGACCGGCAAGGCCATCGATGCGCTGGCCGCGAGGAAAAAGGGCTTTTTCCTGATGGTGGAGGGCGGGCGCATCGACCATGCGCTGCACGCCACCAATGCCCGCCGCGCGCTGCAGGACACCGTGGCCTTCGACAATGCCATCCGCACGGCGCTGGACAAGATGCAGAAGGTCGATCCGGGCCTGAAGAACACGCTGATCGTCGTCACCGCCGACCACGACCATACGCTGAACCTCAACGGCTACGCCAAGATCACCGGCAAGACCGAGCCCGGCAAGCCCGGCATCCTGGGCTTGGTCAACGACTATGTGACGGGCCAGCCTTCCAAGGATGTGGACGGCAACCCCTACACCATCATCGGCTTCGGCAACGGCCCCGGCCGCAAGGATGTGCGCGGACCCATCGACAGCGCTTCGCTGGAGAGCCCCGATTACCTGCAGGAGGCCGTGGTGCCCCTGGCTTCCGAGACCCATGGCGGTGCCGACGTGTTCCTGGGGGCCCAGGGCCTGGGGGCCGAGAACTTCTCCGGCGTGATCGACAACACCGACGTGTTCCGCCTCATCAAGAAGAGCATCGGCCTGTGATGCCGCGCCTTGTCAAGACCGCATCCAAGGAATTCCAAATGCACCCGATTTTCCGCAAGACAACTTTCGCACTGGCGGTCTTTGCATCGCTGGCCGTGCTGGCGCCGGCCGCCCATGCGGCCGGCGAGGCCAAGAACGTGATCTTCTTCCTGGGCGACGGCATGGGCCCCGTCACCGTCACGGCAGCGCGCATCTACAAGGGCGAAAAGCAGCTGGCGGCCCAGCCCGGCTCGCTCAAGAGCAGCGAATACGCCAAGCTGCAGATGCAGTCCCTGGCCTATGCCGCGCGCATCAAGACCTTCTCGCACGACGGCCAGACCACGGACAGCGCGCCTTCCATGTCGGCCTACATGACCGGCGTGAAGATGAACAACGAAGTCATCTCCATGTCGTCCGATACCTCGGCGGTCGACGGCAGCGGCAAGCAGTACATCAATGGCGAGGACACGACCTGCCCGGCCGGCAACGGCCAGCCTGCGCAGACGCTGCTGGAGCTGGCCAAGGGCCAGGGCCGTTCGGTCGGCGCCGTCTCCACGACGCGCGTCGGCCATGCCACGCCTGCCGCCACCTATGCCCATATCTGCAACCGCAACGGCTACAACACCATTGCCGAGCAGTCCGTGACCGCGGGCGTCGACGTGCTGATGGGCGGTGGCCAGCGCAACTACCTGCCCAAGGCCGTCAATCCGTCCAGCAAGCGCAGCGATACGCGCAATCTGGTGGCGGAAATGCAGGCCAAGGGCTATGCCTATGTGGATACCGGCAGCAAGCTGGCCGCATTGGACGCGACCAAGGTCGACAAGCTGCTGGGCCTGTTCACGCAGAGCGAAATGTCCTATGAGCTGGACCGCGTCAAGCAGGGCAAGGACGAGCCCAGCCTGGCCGACATGACGACCAAGGCGCTGGATGTGGTGAGCCGCAACAGCAAGGGCTTTTTCCTGATGGTCGAGGGCGGCCGCATCGACCACGCCCTGCACGGCACCAATGCCAAGCGCGCGCTCGAAGACACGCTGGCCTTCGACAAGGCCATCGAGACCGCCATGGCCTATATGGAGAAAAAGGACCCGGGCCTGAAGAACACGCTGATCGTGGTCACGGCCGACCACGACCACAACATGGTGTTCAACGGCTACTCCAAGCTGGGCAATCCCATCCTGGGCAAGGTGGCCGACTACCAGAGCGGCCGGATGGCCAAGGCCGGCGACGGCAAGCCCTATACCACGCTGGTCTTCGGCAACGGCGGGCGTCCCAACGCCTCGGCATCCAGCCAGGTCAATGCCGAGGACGGCAACAAGCCCTGGATCGCACCGGCCCGTGGCGCCTCGCGCGACGACCTGACGGCTGTGGACACCACCGATGACAACTTCCTGCAGGAAGTGGGCATCAACCTGGGCACGCCCGGCTCCGAAACCCATGGCGGCGGCGACGTGATGCTGTTCGCCGGCGGCGCGGGCGCCAGGATCTTCAAGGGCACCATGGACAACACCAAGGTGTTCAGCAAGGTCAGGGAAGCCGCGGGCCTGTGATTTTCTTCTTCCTTCGCAACCGGAGCCGTGGCGCTTGCGCCCGGCACCGGTTTTTTCGCATCTGCCAGGCCTTTGATTGGCCACCCGTGACTTGCCCTCCATGACTTCTTCGGTATTCCCCCCCCCGTCCCCTGTCCGCTGGCTGGATCGCCGTAGCCTGGCTCGCCAGCGCCATGGCAGGCTTGCCTGCCGCAGCGCAGCCCGCGGGCTCGGCGGCTGCCTCGGCTGTCCCGGCCGCCACCTCCTCCAAGGCCGCGGACGCTGCGGCGCGCACCACGGCCGCAGTGCAGGCCACGCCGGACGCCGACCTGCGCATCACCTACGAGGCCATGAGCGTGGGCAGCGACGGCGTGCAGCGCAGCAGCGTCTATAGCAATAGGGTCTACCGCCGCAAGGGCCAGCTGTGGATAGAGCGCGAACTGCCGGCCGCGCTGCGCCAGAGCCAGGCCCACGGCCACGAGCATGCGCACGGTCCGCATGCCGGCCATGCGCATGACGAGGCGCGTGCCGCGCCGCTGTCGCTGCGCCGCGCCGAGGACGGCAAGGTCTCGGTGGAGGTGGTGCTGGCCAAGCTGCGCCGCGTGATCTCGGTGGACGAGGCGCATCACGGCAACGTGGGCTATGGCGGCTCGTTCGAGAACGCATACTGGATCGTGCCGCCCGCGGCGCTGCAGGGCATGGAGCGCGTGGGCAAGCCCCAGGGCGGCGTGCAGCGCTACAAGAGCGTGGCCGGCGAGCAGACCACGGTGGTTGACTGGGACCTCGCCAACCAGTTCGCGCGCCGCGTGGAGCGTGGCGATGCCCATGGCATCGAACGCATCGTGGTCACGGCCACGCGCCTGCCGGGCCCGCTGGCCCAGCCCTGGAAGTCCATCGAGGGCTACGACAGGGGCGACTATTCCGATCTGCTGGACTGAGATGACCACCCCCTGAGTGGCTTCGCGCCTTCCCCCTCTCTCGCTTTGCGGGAGGGAGACGACACCCTCGGTGCGCTGCGGCCCTTCCTCGGTGTCTCTGGGCTGGGCTGTGTCGACTCCTGCGAAAAGGAACTGGTGCTGCCCCAGTCGCCGACGCGCAGCAGTTCAGAGCGTCAAATCTGCGCCCCGGAGTCCTTGACCACCTTGCCCCATTTGGCCGATTCGGCCTTGATGTAGGCCGCAAAGCCGGCCTGGGTGTCGATGACGACATCGCCGCCCTGTTCGGTGATCTTCTTGACCACGGCAGGGTCCTTGAGCACCTTGA
Organism: Comamonas sp. w2-DMI; assembly: GCF_040187735.1. NCBI lineage: Bacteria > Pseudomonadati > Pseudomonadota > Betaproteobacteria > Burkholderiales > Comamonadaceae > Comamonas > Comamonas sp. w2-DMI. The sequence continues at coordinate 230,721 of NZ_JBANEL010000001.1, forward strand.
CGATGGCCGCATACAGCCTGGCCTGCACGTCGGCCGGCGTCTTGGCCGGTGCCCACAGGCCGAACCAGGAGGTGGCCTCGTAGCCGGGAACGCCGGCCTCGGCAATCGTTGGCACCTCGGGCAGCTCGGGCGAACGCTTGGCCGTGGTGATGGCGATGGGGCGCAGCTTGCCCGAGCGCACATGCTGGATGGCCGAGGGCAGGTTGTCGAACATGATGGCGATCTGGTTGCCCAGCAGGTCGGTCATGGCGGGCGCGCTGCCCTTGTAGGGCACATGCAGCAGGTCGGTGCCGGTCATGCTGCGAAACAGCTCCCCCGAGACGTGGGGCGATGCGCCGGCGCCGGGCGAGCCATAGGTCACCTTGCCGGGATGGGCCTTGGCATAGGCGATCAGCTCCTTGACGGTCTTGAACGGCTGGCTGGGATGGGCGACCAGCAGATTGGGCACGGTGGCAACGCGCGTGAGCGGCACGAAGTCCTGCACCGGGTCATAGGGCAGCTTCTTGTACAGCGCCTGGTTGATGGCATGTGTGCCGACGGTACCCATGAACAGGGTGTAGCCATCGGCCTGGGATTTGGCCGCCAGCGCGGCGCCGATGTTGCCGCCCGCGCCGGGCTTGTTGTCCACCACCACGGGCTGGCCCAGCTCGGCCGTCAGGCCCTGGCTCATGATGCGCGCCAGGATGTCGGTCGTGCCGCCGGCCGAGAACGGCACGATGATGGTGATGGGCTTGTTCGGAAAGCTGCCCTGGGCCTGGGCGGCGGGGCTGGCCAGGGCGCCCAGCGCGGCCATGGAGGCGGCTGCGATGGCCTGCAGGCTGCGGCGGCGGGTGAAGGTGGGGGATGCGGGCATGGAAGTCTCCGGAGCGGCAGGCACCGCCAAGCGCAATGCCTGCCTTTTTGTTCTATGGATGGATCAGATTTTTTCGAGAACCACGGCGATGCCCTGGCCCACGCCGATGCACATGGTGCACAGCGCATAGCGGCCGCCCAGCGTGTGCAGCTGGTTCACGGCCGTGGTGGCCAGGCGCGCGCCCGAGGCGCCCAGCGGATGGCCCAGCGCGATTGCGCCGCCCCACTGGTTGACGCGGCGGTCGTCGTCGGCGATGCCGAGGTCGCGCAGCACGGCCAGGCCCTGGGCGGCGAAGGCTTCGTTCAGTTCGATCACGTCCATCTGGTCCAGGGTCAGGCCGGTCAGCTGCAGCACCTTGCGCACGGCCGGTGCGGGCCCGAAGCCCATGATGCGCGGCGCCACGCCGGCCGTGGCCATGCCGACTACGCGGGCACGCGGCGTGAGGCCGTACTGCCTGGCGGCTTCCTCGTTGGCCAGCAGCAGCGCGCAGGCGCCGTCGTTCACGCCGCTGGCGTTGCCGGCCGTGACCGTGCCGTCAGGCCGCACCACGCCCTTGAGCTTGGCCAGCGCCTCGATGGTGGTGGCGCGCGGATGCTCGTCCTGGCTCACGACGATGGGGTCACCCTTCTTCTGGGCGATGGACACGGGCACGATCTCCTTGGCCAGGTAGCCGGCGGCAATGGCGGCGGCGGCCTTCTGCTGCGAGGCCAGGGCCATGCGGTCCTGGGCTTCGCGCTCGATCCTGAAGTCGTCGGCCACGTTCTCGGCGGTTTCGGGCATGGAGTCCACGCCGAACTGGGCCTTCATCAGCTTGTTGACGAAGCGCCAGCCGATGGTGGTGTCGTACACCGCGTTGCTGCGGCTGAAGGCGCTCTCGGCCTTGGGCATGACGAAGGGCGCACGGCTCATGCTCTCCACGCCGCCGGCGATCATCAGGCGGGCTTCGCCGGCCTTGATGGCGCGCGCGGCCGAGCCCACGGCATCCAGGCCCGAGCCGCACAGGCGGTTGATGGTGGCGCCGGGCACATCGATGGGCAGGCCGGCGAGAAGCGACGACATGCGCGCCACGTTGCGGTTGTCCTCGCCGGCCTGGTTGGCACAGCCGTAGAGCACGTCGGTCACGGCGGTCCAGTCCACGTTGGGATTGCGTTCCATCAGTGCCTTGATGGGCACGGCGCCGAGGTCGTCGGTGCGCACGCCGGCCAGAGAACCGCCGTAGCGGCCGAAGGGAGTGCGCACGGCGTCGCAGATGAAGGCTTGGGTCATGGTGTCTCCTGGAGGGTATTCAAAAAAGAGAGCGGTCAGCGCTTGATGGGTAAGCGATGGAGCGCGATCTGGTGCTTATTGCGGGGTGGCGGGCTGAATCGGCAGGCCGATCATCCGCTCCAACTCGGCGTGCGAGAGGCCGGCCACGGTGTCGATCAGGCGCAGGCCGCCCGGCGTGCATTCCAGCGAGCACAGGTCGGTGTAGATGCGCTTGACGCAGGCCAGCCCGGTGAGCGGGTAGCTGCAGGCCTGGACCACCTTGCATTCGCCGGACTTGGTCATCAGGTCCATCATCACCCAGGTCTGCTTGGCGCCCACGGCCAGGTCCATCGCGCCGCCCACGGCGGGGATGGCGCCGGGCTCGCCGGTGCTCCAGTTCGCCAGGTCGCCGGTGGCTGACACCTGGAAGGCGCCGAGCACCGAGATGTCGAGGTGGCCGCCGCGCATCATCGCGAAGCTATCGGCATGGTGAAAGTAGCAGCCGCCGGGCAACAGGGTCACGGGCTGCTTGCCGGCATTGGTCAGGTCGTAGTCCTCCTGGCCTTCGGCGGGCGCAGGGCCCATGCCCAGGATGCCGTTTTCGCTGTGCAGAATGACTTCGCGCCCTGCGGGAATGTAGTTGGCCACCTGCGTGGGCATGCCGATGCCCAGGTTCACATAGGCGCCGTCGAAGATGTCCTGGGCCACGCGCCGGGCCAGTTCCTGCTTGCTGCGTTTCTGATAGCTGTTCACACTAGTCTTTCCTTGATTTCGACCGCCAATGAGGGCTGGTGCATGCAACTGGCGAAGCCCAAGCCGAGAGGGCCGGCAAGGGCCGCCGTCCCCCGGAGGGATGCGGCGAGCTGCTCAGGGGTGCTCATTTCTTGAAACCGCCGGCTTGGGTGGCCACGCGGGGCACCTTGACCACCTTGCTCACGTAGATGCCGGGGGTGACCACGGCTTCGGGGTCGAGCTGGCCCAGCTCCACGATCTCATGCACCGTGGCCACGGTGAATTGGGCGGCCGCGGCCATGACGGGGCCGAAGTTGCGCGCAGCCATGCGGTAGGTGAGGTTGCCCCAGCGGTCGCCTTTTTCGGCCTTGACCAGCGCCACGTCGCCATGGATCGGGTATTCCAGCACGTACTGGCGGCCGTCGATCTCCCGCGTTTCCTTGCCCTTGGCCAGTTCGGTGCCGTAGGCCGTGGGGCAGAAGAAGGCGCCGATGCCGGCGCCGGCGGCGCGCATGCGCTCGGCCAGGTTGCCCTGGGGCACGAGTTCCAGCTCGATCTTGCCGCTGCGGTACAGCTCGTCGAACACCCAGCTGTCCACCTGGCGCGGAAAGCTGCAGATGATTTTGCGCACCTGGCCGCTCTTGAGCAGGGCGGCCAGGCCGGTATCGCCGTTGCCGGCATTGTTGTTGACCACCGTGAGCTCGCGCGCGCCGTGGGCGATCAGGCCGTCGATCAGTTCCGTGGGGTTGCCGGAAGTGCCGAAGCCGCCAATCAGCACGGTGGCGCCATCCTTAATGCCCGACAGCGCCTCGGCGACCGTGTCGGCAATTTTGTCGATCATGGAATATTCCCGATAAACCGTTGTCCCGAGGGACGTCTGTTGCTAATATGTTCGTAATAAGAACATTTGTTCGCTGAAAGAATTATATGAATCCCCCCTCTGCGAAATCGACGGTAGTAACCACATCGGTGGAAACCCTTGGTGGCCGTGCCGACACCGGGCAGGCCCCGGCGCAAAAGCCCGGAGACGGCTATGTCCAGTCCTTTGCGCGGGGGCTGGCGGTCATACGCTCCTTCAGCGCCCAGGCGCCTGAACAGACGCTGAGCGCGGTGGCTGCCGCCACCGGGCTGACGCGTGCGGGTGCGCGCCGCATCTTGCTGACGCTGCAGACGCTGGGCTATGTGAAGAGCGATGGCAAGTACTACCAGCTCACGCCGCGCATCATGGAGCTGGGCTTTGCCTATCTGAGCTCCACGCCGCTGTGGAACCTGGCCGAGCCCGTCATGGAGCGGCTGTCCGACGAGATCCGCGAATCCTGCTCGGCCGCCGTGCTCGACGGCGACGAAATCGTCTACGTGCTGCGCGTGCACACGCACAAGATCATGAGCACCAACCTGAGCGTGGGCTCGCGCCTGCCGGCCTGCTGGACTTCCATGGGGCGCGTGCTGCTGGCCAGCGAGAGCGACGAATCGCTGCGCGCGCTGCTGGCCGCACGCGACCGCCGCCAGTTCACGGCGCTGACGGAGCAGAACGACGAGAAGCTGCTGCAGCGCATCCTCGAAGTGCGCGCCCAGGGCTGGGCGCTGGTGGACCAGGAACTGGAGGAGGGCTTGATCTCGATTGCCGCGCCCGTGAAGAACGGCGCCGGCCGCACGGTGGCCGCGCTCAACATCAGCGGCCAGGCCAACCGCAACAGCGTGCAGATGATGCGCGAGCAGCTGCTGCCCCAGCTGCTCGCTGCCACGCAGCACATCAGCCAGCTGCTGCGCGCATCGGGGCGCATGCAACTGTGAGGCCCGATGGCCGAGGAGCGCAGGTGCGAGCGGGCGCTCCATAATTGCCGCACCGCTTTTCCACCTGCACAGCGCTTTTTTGCCCCATGGCCCGTCTGCCCCGCCTCACCCTCGCCAACCAGGCGCATCACGTCATCCAGCGCGGCAACAACGGCGCGGAGATCTTTATCGATGTGCAGGACCGGCAAACCATGCTGGACCTGTTGCGCGAGATGGCGCGGCGTTTCGATGTGGATGTGCATGCCTACGTGCTCATGCCCGACCATTTCCACCTGCTGCTCACGCCGCGCACGGCCGAGGCGCTCCCGCAGCTCATGCAGGCCGTGGGGCGCAGCTATGTGCGCTATTTCAACAACCGCCATGGCCGCAGCGGTACCCTGTGGGAAGGGCGCTACCGCTGCACGGTGCTGCAGGCCGAGGAATGGCTGATTCCCACCATGGTGTCCATGGACCTCAACCCCGTGCGTGCGGGCCTGGTGCAAAAGGCTGCGGACTGGCCCTGGTCCAGCTACGGGGCCAATGCCGGCCTGCGCAACGATGCGCTGGTCAGTCCACACCGGATGTTCTGGACGCTGGGCAACACGCCGTTCGCGCGCGATGCCGCCTATGCCCAGGCAGTGGAAGCGGGTCTGGCCAGCAGCGACCAGGAGCGCATCAGCCACGCGGCGATGCGCGGCTGGGCCCTTGGGGACGAGGCATTCATTGAAAAATTGCAACAGCAAACCGAGCGGCGCGTGAAGCGCCAGCGGGCCGGGCGCCCTCCCAAGAGCGTACAAACCTCCGAAGAGTAATTTCCTAAGTTGTTGATTCAATGGGGTTCTTTCCTTCGATTTTAAGGTGTCCCTAATTAATTTCTTATGAAACTTATTGGATATTAATTAGTATCTGACCCCAATTAAAAAATATTGCATAAGGTCATGTGCTGTCGTAATCTTGCGGTCCCTGCGATAGAAAACTGAGGATTCCCCCATGACGACGGCTTCCGAGATCCAGCATCTCCAAGACCACGGTCTGTACTCCAAGAGCAACGAACACGACGCCTGCGGCCTGGGCTTCGTGGCCCACATCAAGGGCGAGAAGCGCCATGACATCGTGCTGGGCGCGCTCAAGATCCTGGAGAACATCGACCACCGTGGTGCCGTGGGCGCCGACAAGCTCATGGGCGACGGCGCGGGCATCCTGATCCAGATTCCCGACCAGCTCTACCGCGAAGAGATGGCCAAGCAAGGCGTGGAACTGCCGCCCGCCGGCGAATACGGCGTGGGCATGATCTTCCTGCCCAAGGAGCATGCTTCGCGCCTGGCCTGCGAGCAGGAGATGGAGCGCGCGATCAAGGCCGAGGGCCAGGTGCTGCTGGGCTGGCGCGACGTGCCCGTGAACCGCGACATGCCCATGTCGCCCACCGTGCAGGAAAAGGAGCCCATCCTGCGCCAGGTGTTCATCGGCCGCGGCACGGACGTGATCGTGCAGGACGCGCTGGAACGCAAGCTCTACGTGATCCGCAAGACGGCCAGCGCCGCCATCCAGAACCTCAAGCTCAAGCACAGCAAGGAATACTACGTTCCCAGCATGAGCAGCCGCACCGTGGTCTACAAGGGCCTGCTGCTGGCCGACCAGGTGGGCGTGTACTACAAGGACCTGTCCGACGAGCGCTGCGTCTCGGCCATCGGCCTGGTGCACCAGCGCTTTTCCACCAACACCTTCCCCGAGTGGCCGCTGGCCCACCCCTATCGCTATGTGGCCCACAACGGTGAAATCAACACCGTGCGCGGCAACTACAACTGGATGCTGGCGCGCGAAGGCGTGATGGCCTCGCCCGTGCTCGGAGAAGACCTCAAGAAGCTGTATCCGATCAGCTTCGCCGGCCAGTCCGACACGGCCACCTTCGACAACTGCCTGGAACTGCTGACCATGGCCGGCTACCCGATCAGCCAGGCCGTGATGATGATGATCCCCGAACCCTGGGAGCAGCACGAGGCCATGGACGAGCGCCGCCGCGCCTTCTATGAATACCACGCCGCCATGATCGAGCCCTGGGACGGCCCGGCCTCCATCGTGTTCACCGATGGCCGCCAGATCGGCGCCACGCTGGACCGCAACGGCCTGCGCCCCTCGCGCTACTGCATCACCGACGACAACCTGGTCATCCTGGCCTCCGAAGCCGGCGTGCTGCCCGTGCCCGATAGCAAGATCGTGCGCAAGTGGCGCCTGCAGCCCGGCAAGATGCTGCTCATCGACCTGGAGCAGGGCCGCATGATCGAGGACGAGGAGCTCAAGGCCAACATCGTCAACACCAAGCCCTACAAGCAGTGGATCGAGAACCTGCGCATCAAGCTCGACAGCCTGGAAACCGGCGAACCCGCGCAGAGCGCCGAGCAGCAGGTGCCGTTTGCCGCGCTGCCGCTGCTGGACCGCCAGCAGGCCTTCGGCTTCACGCAGGAAGACATCAAGTTCCTGCTCGCGCCCATGGCCGAGAAGGGCGAGGAGGGCATCGGCTCCATGGGCAACGACAGCCCGCTGGCCGTGCTGTCCGACAAGAACAAGCCGCTGTACAACTACTTTCGCCAGATGTTCGCCCAGGTGACGAACCCGCCGATCGACCCGATCCGCGAGGCCATCGTCATGTCCCTGGTGTCCTTCGTGGGCCCCAAGCCCAATCTGCTGGACATCAACCAGGTCAACCCGCCCATGCGCCTGGAGCTGCAGCAGCCCGTGCTGGACTTCGAGGCCATGGCCAAGCTGCGCGACATCGAAAAGTACACGCACGGCAAGTTCAAGAGCGCCACCATCGACATCACCTATCCGCTGGCCTGGGGCAAGCAGGGCGTGGAAGCCAAGCTGGCCTCGCTGTGCGCGCAGGCCGTGGACGAAATCAAGGGCGGCGCCAACATCCTCATCATCAGCGACCGCGGCATGAACGCCACGCAGGTGGCCATTCCCGCACTGCTGGCGCTGTCGGCCATCCACCAGCACCTGGTGCGTGAAGGCCTGCGCACCACGGCCGGCCTGGTGGTGGAAACCGGCACGGCCCGCGAAGTGCACCACTTCGCCGTGCTGGCCGGCTACGGCGCCGAAGCCGTGCATCCCTACCTGGCCATGGAAACGCTGGTGGACATCTTCCGCCGCGAAGGCAGCCCCGTCACGCCCGAGAAAGCCGTCTACAACTATGTCAAGGGCATCGGCAAGGGCCTGTCCAAGATCATGTCCAAGATGGGCGTGTCCACCTACATGTCCTACTGCGGCGCCCAGCTCTTCGAATGCGTGGGCCTGAACAGCGACACCGTGGAGAAGTACTTCACGGGCACGGCCAGCCGCGTCGAGGGCATCGGCGTGTTCGAGATCGCCGAGGAAACCATCCGCAACCACGAGGCTGCCTTCAGCGACGATCCGGTGCTGGCCGACATGCTGGACGCGGGCGGCGAATACGCCTGGCGTGCCCGCGGCGAGGAGCACATGTGGACGCCCGACGCCATTGCCAAGCTGCAGCACTCCACGCGTGCCAACAACTGGAGCACCTACAAGGAATACGCCCAGATCATCAATGACCAGAGCAAGCGCCACATGACGCTGCGCGGCCTGTTCGAGTTCAAGTTCGATCCGGCCAAGGCCATTCCCGTGGACCAGGTCGAGCCGGCCAAGGAAATCGTCAAGCGCTTCGCCACCGGCGCCATGTCGCTGGGCTCCATCTCCACCGAGGCGCATGCCACGCTGGCCGTGGCCATGAACCGCATCGGCGGCAAGAGCAACACCGGCGAAGGCGGCGAGGACCCCAGGCGCTACCGCAACGAGCTCAAGGGCATTCCGATCACCAAGGGCGAGACCCTGGCCTCCATCATCGGCAAGGACAAGGTCGAATCCGACATCGTGCTGGAAGCCGGCGACTCGCTGCGCTCCAGGATCAAGCAGGTGGCGTCGGGCCGCTTCGGCGTCACGGCCGAATACTTGGCTTCCTCGGACCAGATCCAGATCAAGATGGCCCAGGGCGCCAAGCCCGGCGAAGGCGGCCAACTGCCCGGCGGCAAGGTCTCCGACTACATCGGTGCGCTGCGCCACAGCGTGCCCGGCGTGGGCCTGATCTCGCCCCCGCCCCACCACGACATCTATTCGATCGAGGACCTGGCCCAGCTGATCCACGACCTGAAGAACGTGGCCCCGCATGCCGACGTCTCGGTCAAGCTGGTGTCCGAAGTCGGCGTGGGCACGATTGCCGCAGGCGTGGCCAAGTGCAAGAGCGACCATGTGGTGATCGCCGGCCATGACGGCGGCACGGGCGCCTCGCCCTGGTCCTCGATCAAGCATGCCGGCTCGCCCTGGGAAATCGGCCTGGCCGAAACCCAGCAGACCCTGGTGCTCAACCGCCTGCGCGGCCGCATCCGCGTGCAGGCCGACGGCCAGATGAAGACCGGCCGCGACGTGGTCATCGGTGCGCTGCTGGGGGCCGACGAGTTCGGCTTCGCCACGGCGCCGCTGGTGGTCGAGGGCTGCATCATGATGCGCAAGTGCCACCTCAACACCTGCCCCGTGGGCGTGGCCACGCAGGACCCGGTGCTGCGCGCCAAGTTCTCGGGCAAGCCCGAGCATGTGGTGAACTACTTCTTCTTCATTGCCGAGGAAGTGCGCCAGATCATGGCCCAGCTGGGCATTGCCAGGTTCGACGACCTGATCGGCCGCTCCGACCTGCTCGACACCCGCAAGGGCATCGAGCACTGGAAGGCCCAGGGCCTGGACTTCAGCCGCCTGTTTGCCCAGCCGCAAGTGGCTGCCGACGTGGCCCGCTACCATGTGGAAAAGCAGGAACACGGCCTGGAGAAGGCGCTGGACACCAAGCTCATCGAGCGCTGCCAGCCTGCCATCAGCAAGGGCGAGCCCGTGCGCATCATGGAAGTGGCGCGCAATGTGAACCGCTCCGTGGGCGCCATGCTCTCGGGCGCCGTGACCAAGGTGCACCCCGAAGGCCTGCCCGACGACACCATCCGCATCCACTTCGAGGGCACGGGCGGCCAGTCCTTCGGCGCCTTCCTGTGCAACGGCATCACGCTGAACCTGACCGGCGAAGCCAACGACTACACGGGCAAGGGCCTGTCGGGCGGCCGCGTGATCGTGCGTCCCAGCCATGAATTCCGCGGCAATGCCACGGCCAACACCATCGTGGGCAACACCGTGATGTTCGGCGCCACCAGCGGCGAGGCCTTCTTCTCCGGCGTGGCCGGCGAGCGCTTCGCGGTGCGCCTGTCGGGCGCCACGGCGGTGGTCGAAGGCGTGGGCGACCACGGCTGCGAATACATGACCGGCGGCACCGTGGTGGTGCTGGGCAGGACGGGCCGCAATTTCGCGGCCGGCATGAGCGGCGGCGTGGCCTATGTCTACGACGAGGACGGCCAGTTCGCCCAGCGCTGCAACACCGCCTCGGTCAAGCTCGAGAAGGTGCTGCCGCACGACGAGTTCGTCTCGCGCATCGACCCCGCCATCTGGCACCGCGGCCAGAGCGACGACGAGCAGCTGCGTGCACTGCTGGAGGCGCACAGCCGCTGGACGGGCTCCACCCGCGCCCGCGAGCTGCTGGACAACTGGGCCGCCGCGCGCGCCCGGTTCGTCAAGGTGTTCCCGACCGAGTACCAGCGTGCCCTCGGCGAGATCTATGAACGCAAGCAAAAGGAAAAGCAAGCCGCATCCGCGCAAGCCACTCCCCGAAAGGAAGCAGCCCTGGCCAAGTGATGGCCGCCGCTGAACTTCTCGCGAACACAGATTTCAAGGATTGAACACCATGGGCAAGACCACCGGATTTCTCGAATACGAACGCATCGAAGAGGGCTATGCGCCCGTCGCCGAACGCCTCAAGCACTACAAGGAGTTCGTGATCGGCCTCGATGAAGGCCAGGCACGCCAGCAGGCGGCACGCTGCATGGACTGCGGCACGCCGTTCTGCAACAACGGCTGTCCCGTCAACAACATCATCCCGGACTTCAACGACCTCGTGTACCGCGGCGACTGGAAGAACGCCATCGCCACGCTGCACAGCACCAACAACTTCCCCGAGTTCACGGGCCGCATCTGCCCCGCGCCCTGCGAGGCGGCCTGCGTGGCCAATATCAACATCGCGCCCATCGGCATCAAGTCCATCGAGCACGCCATCATCGACCGCGCCTGGGAGGAAGGCTGGGTCCAGCCCCTGCCGCCCAAGCACCAGACGGGCAAGAAGGTGGCCGTGGTCGGCGCCGGCCCGGCCGGCCTGGCCGCCGCCCAGCAATTGGTGCGCGCGGGCCACGACGTGACCCTGTTCGAGAAGAACGACCGCGTGGGCGGCCTGCTGCGCTACGGCATTCCCGACTTCAAGCTGGACAAGGCGCTGATCGACCGCCGCGTCGAGCAGCTCGTGGCCGAGGGCCTGAAGATCCGCACCGGCGTGCTCATCGCCGGCAAGGACGGCCTGGGCCAGGACTCCAAGGTCACCAACTGGGCGAAGGAAACCATCAGCCCCGAGCAGCTCAAGGCCGAGTTCGACGCCGTGCTGCTGACCGGCGGTTCCGAGCAGTCGCGCGACCTGCCCGTGCCGGGCCGCGACCTGGACGGCATCCATTTCGCGATGGAGTTCCTGCCGCAGCAGAACAAGGTCAACGCCGGCGACAAGCTCAAGGGCCAGATCCGCGCGGACGGCAAGCACGTCATCGTGATCGGCGGCGGCGATACGGGCTCGGACTGCGTGGGCACCAGCAACCGCCACGGCGCCAAGAGCGTGACCCAGTTCGAGGTCATGCCCATGCCGCCCGAGCAGGAGAACAAGCCCCTGGTCTGGCCCTACTGGCCGATCAAGCTGCGCACTTCGTCCAGCCACGACGAAGGCTGCGAGCGCGAATTTGCCATCTCCACCAAGGAATTCATCGGTGAGAAGGGCAAGGTCAAGAGCCTGCGCACCGTGCAGGTCGAGTTCAAGGACGGCAAGCTGGCCGAAGTGGCAGGCACCGAAAAGGTCTGGCCCGCCGACCTGGTGCTGCTGGCCATGGGCTTTGTGCATCCGGTGGCCACCGTGCTCGATGCCTTCGGCGTGGACAAGGACGCACGGGGCAACGCCAAGGCCACGACCGACTTCATCGGCGGCTACGCGACCAGCGTGCCCAAGGTGTTCGCCGCCGGCGACATCCGCCGCGGCCAGTCCCTGGTCGTGTGGGCCATCCGCGAAGGCCGCCAGGCCGCGCGTGCGGTGGACGAGTTCCTGATGGGCTGCAGCGAGCTGCCTCGCTAAGGCCATGGGCCCGTCCTTCGCGGACGGCCCTGAAGGACTGGAAGCCGCAACCTGACCGGGGTTGCGGCACGTGAGAGCCGCCAGACCATGGGCACCGGTGAGAGCTCCGATGGGGCAGCGAACTGCCCCATGGAAACCCATGGCTGCAGCCTTGGTCGAAAAAGCGCCCTTCGGGGCGTTTTTTATTTCGATAGCAGCTTGCGCGCTCCTACCTTCAGTTCAGCTCAACAATGCTCTGGATCTAAAGGCTGGACAGCGCAGGCAGCTATCAAATCGATAGAGATCAGCGCAGCCACAGCAGCGCCGGTGTTGCATCGGCATCGCAGAACAGCACGGCATTCTGTTGCCATTGCTCGCCCCAGGTGCGTGCAGCAGGCACATCCATGCCCCAGACCAGCACACTGGCTTCGCCGGGCCACTGGTCTTGCGGATCCTGGCCGACTCCGGTCTCGAACTTCCAGCCGCCGGCCTTCAGCGCTTCACGCAGCTGGTGCATGCGCCGGGCATTGTCCTCGGCGCCAAGCAACTGTCCATGCGGATTGCAGGCCGTCAGATAGGTGGCGCAGCGGACCTGATGCCGCGCATAGCCGGCCAGCAGCATGGGCTGGTGCACGCCGACCTGCAGCAGCCAGTCCATTCCGGGAGCGCTTCCCCCATGCACGCGGTACAGGGCGTGTCGATACGCATGTTGCAAATGAAGAGGAAGTTTTGTGTGTTGGCCGGACATGGCGCACGGATCGGATTCTGAATGGCTGCAATGGTATTGGCTTGCCTCATGCATCCTTTACTGCGGGCGAGCGTGGTGCTCTGCATTTATTCGTCGGTGCTTTTACCTACGCTATTGCCATGCCTTCCATAGCAGCTACCCTTGGATACACGCGGAAGCAGAAATTTTTAGAAGACACGCCAAGTAACATATTTACGCGTAATCTAGTGTTTCCCCTGTTTCACGAAAGTTTTTAACAAACGAAAGTTGGTTGTCGATACAAAATAACTATATAGATTCTTAAAACTACCTTTCCAAGGGAGAAGCCGTGAACGCTTTCCTGCGAAGCTGCGTGTTCTGCTGGGCGCTGTTGTGCAGCTGGTGCATCCCGGCTGCAGAGCCGGCGGTGGCCGTCTATTACGGCAGCAAGGCTTCGCTGAGCGAGCTCGGCCTGTATGACATCGCCGTCGTCGAACCCGACCATGGCTATGATCCGGTGCGCTTTCGCCAGCAGTCGCCGGGTAGCGAGCTCTATGCCTATGCCTCGGTGGCAGAGGTGCTGCCGGACAGGGCTTATTTCCGGAAAATTCCTGCCGAATGGAAATTGGCGCGCAATGGAGCCTGGCGCTCGATCGTGATCGACCAGACCCCTGCGCAATGGCCGGCATTCTTCGCGGATGAGGTGATTGCTCCGCTGTGGGACAAGGGGTTCCGGGGCTTCTTTCTGGATACGCTGGATTCCTACCGCCTGGCCGCGAACTTCGATGAAGCTGCGCAGCAGGAGGGGTTGGTCCGCGTCATCGACACCCTGCATCAGCGCTTCCCGGGCATCCGGCTGATTCTCAACCGCGGCTTCGAGATCGTGCCGCGCGTGCGCGACAAGATCCAGATGGTGGCCGCGGAGTCGCTGTATCGCGGCTGGGATGCAAACCTCAAGCGCTATGTGGACATACCGGCCAAGGACCGCGAATGGCTGCTGCAGCAGCTGCAGGCCATTCGCGAGCGCGACAAGCTGCCGGTGCTGGCCATCGACTATGTGGCGCCTCACGATCGCGATGCCACGCGCGACACGGCACGGCGCATTGCGCTGTTGGGCATCATTCCCTGGGTGAGCGATGCCGACCTGCAGACGCTGGGCATAGGTAGCGTCGAAACCGTGGCACGCCGGGTGCTGGTGCTCTACAACGGTGCGGACGATCCGGCACTGAACTATTCGTCGGCCCATCGCTTTCTGGAGATGCCCATCAACTACATGGGCTATATCGTGGACTATGCCGATGTCCGCTCTCCATTGCCGGCCGATGTGGTGCGCGATCGCTATGCCGGTGTGGTGAGCTGGTTCGGCGGCGCCATTCCCGATGCGCGTTTCAAGGATGTGCGTGCATGGCTCATGCGCCAGATGCAGCAAGGCATGCCGGTGCTGATGATGGACGCGCCGGGCATTCCGCTGGATCGCACGCTGATGACGACGCTGGGGGTGCGCAGCATGGAGGCCGCGCCGGCCTTTCCGCTGAAGAAGGCCGAGCAGTCGCCGCTGATGGGCTTCGAGGCCGAGCCTGCCGATCCGGCGCATGACTACTCCGGCTGGCTGCTGACGCCGCAGATGCTGCAGCAGAGCAGGCAGTTGCTGTCTTTCGATGATGCGAAGGGGCAGCGCTTTGTCTCGGCGGCCATTACGCCATGGGGAGGTTTTGCGATGAGTCCCTACGTGGTGGCCGACATACCAGGCACTGAGCAGTCGAGATGGGTGGTTGATCCGTTCAAGCTGCTGAAGCAGGCGCTGAGGCTCCCTGATTTCCCGGTGCCGGACGTGACAACCGAGAACGGCCGCCGGTTGCTCATGGCCCATGTGGACGGTGACGGCTTTCCTTCCAGGGCCGAGGCGCCCGGAGCTCCTTTTGCCGGAGAAATGCTGCGCCGCGAAATCCTGGAGCGTTATCGCATCCCGCATACGATATCCGTCATCGAAGCCGAAGTGTCGCCCCAGGGCCTGTATCCCCGATGGGCGGATCAGCTCGAAGGCATTGCCAGGCGCATCTTCGCGATGCCGAATGTCGAGATCGCGAGCCACTCCTATTCGCACCCCTATCTGTGGGACCGGACCGTGAGCCACGGCCTGTTTGCGGAGAGCAAGGAAGTGGATCTAAACCTCAACATTCCAGGCTATCAGATGGATCTGCGCCGCGAAATCGAGGGCTCGGTCGACTACATCCGCAGACGCCTGGCGCCCGAGGGCAAGCCAGTCAAGGTGTTCCTGTGGACGGGCGATACGGCTCCCAGCGCGGAGGCCCTGGCCATTTCGGATGCGGCGGGCCTGCTCAACATGAACGGCGGGGATACCTCGATCACGCGCAGCAATCCATCGCTGACCGAAGTCAAGAGCTGGGGCATCCGGAAAGGCGGCCATCTGCAGATCTACGCGCCTGTCACCAATGAGAATATCTACACCAATCTGTGGCACGGCCCCTTCTACGGTTTCGAGCGCGTCATCGAGACGTTCGAGATGACGGATGCGCCAAGGCGGCTCAAGGCCGTGGATATCTACTACCACTCCTATTCGGCCAGCAAGCAGGCGAGCCTCAAGGCCTTGCACAAGGCCTACGGCTGGGCAATGAGCCAACGCCTGCATCCGGTCTATGCCTCCGAGTACATCCGCAAGGTCGCGGATTTCTACGAATTTGCGATCGGCAGGGAAGGGGATGCCTGGCGGCTGCGCGGTCCGGGGCAGCTGCGCACGCTGCGTCTGCCTCCCGGCATGGGCGTTCCCGTGGTCGACGCCGGCTCGGGCATCGCGGGTTATGTGAAAGGGGTAGATGGCTATTACCTGCATCTGGTCAATGGCGCTGCCCGGGTAAAGATGCGTGAGGAAGCGGCTGCCGCTGCGGCGCTCCCCTATCTGGTGGATGCCAATGCCCGTCTGGGAGAGTGGCAGCCCCAGCCGGATGGCGGCCTGCGTTTGACACTGGAAGGCCATGTACCGCTGGAGCTGCGCATGTATCTGCCTCCGGGCTGCTCGCTGAGTTCGGCGAGTACTGCAAACCCCATCAGCGCGGTGCCTGCGTCGGACCGCTCTGCCATTCGTTCCTTTAGAAGTGCCCACAATCGTGCCCAATTACAAGCGCAATGCCGGGCGCTCTGAGCGCCCGATCACGGTTCCTTCCTGGCTGATTGCACTGCTGGCAGTGCTGATCGGCGGGGCCTTGTGGATGCTTTTCCCGAAGCAGGCCCTGGAGCGCCGGCTCTCCGATACTGCGGATGACTCGGAACTTTCTCTCAACTATCTGACCAACCTGCTCAAGAGCGATCCGGGCAACGAGCGCCTGCAGGCACTGTTCAAGGCCAAGCAGCAGCGGCTTGAGGCAATCAAGCAGGCGGCCGAGGATGCGCGCAAGCAGGCATTGCCCGACGCCGCCGCCAAGGCCTGGGACCATTGGCAGACGTTGTACCAGCGCTATCTGGAGGCGCAGAAGCAAGGACATCGGGCCGCAGGGCAGGCCAAGCTGCTGGCTCCGGAAGTGATTGCGGCCCTCAAGGCCGTGCCACGGGATCAACTGAGCAAGGAGCAGGTGCTCTATCTGGCATCTTGCGCTTTGGTGCTCGATGACATGCCGCTGGCCTCGTCGGTCTACGAGGAGCTTGCCCAGAAACAGCCGGACGTTGCAGAGAAGGCCCGGGTCCAGGAAGCGGCAGCACGCCAGATGCTGGGATTGTCGATGTACGAGGATTCCGCCCGCTGGCTGCGCAAGGCCAGCGCCACGATCCATGATGAACAGCAGTCGCGTGAATATCTGTGGCAGGCCCTGCAGGTGCTGCAGTCCGGAAACAGAACCCGGGAGGCGCTGGCCTGGGCGCGCGAGCAGCAAGACCTGCTGGGCCGCGACCCCGAGACACTGCGCAAGCTGATTGCGCTGGCACGCGCCGCCGGGGATACGGCAGAGGCGGAGCGCTACGCCAAACTTTTGCTCAAGCTGTCGCTGCTGCAGCAGTGGCAAAGCATGCACGGTACGGATGTGGCCGTGGCCGGTGCCGCCGACGATGGAGCCTGGGCATTGAGGCATATGGCGTGGAATGCGTCAGGATGGGCCATGGTGCGTACGGCCGCAGCGGGCAAGCGGGCTTCACCCGGCCTGCCGTTTGACGACAAGACCTATCAGTTGGGCTATGAGGTTTTTCTGGAAAACCGCAACCTGGAAGACGCCTGGCGCGTAGCCGATGCCGCGGTGCGGCAGGCGCCTCAGAACATGGTGTGGCGAGAACGCCTGGCCCAGGTTTCGGAATGGTCGGGGCGCCCACAGGTAGCGCTGGACAACTGGCTGGCCATTGCCCAGGCCACACAGCGCGAAGATGCGTGGAAATCCGTGATGCGCCTTGCTCCCGGCCTGTTCGACGACCGCGCGCTGGTGGCCGGACTGCGGCATCAGCTGAGCCAGCGTCCCGGGGACCTCGCCATGCAGCGGGCCCTGGTTCAGGCATATGAACGCCAGGCCGAACCTCAGCCTGCAATCGACTACCTGCAGGCCCATGGTTCGACGCCGGAGTCCCAGATTCTGCTGGCCCAGCTGGCCGAGCGTGCGGGACAGCACAAGGTGGCGCTCGATGCCTGGAAGCGCGTGCTGCGCGACCCGGAGCAGCGTACCCCCGCCAATACGATGCCGGCTGCCGTGCTGGCTTTTCTCCAGGGCGAAAGAGAGTTGGGCCTGGAATGGTTGAAGGATGCCCAGTCCCGTGTGCCAGCCCATATGAGCGAGGAGGCCGATTACTGGCGGCTGCTGGGCGAAGTGGCGCAAAAGCAGCGCCAGGAGGATTTGTCGCTCAAGGCGTTCCGGCGCCTGCTGGAGATGCCGGATGCGACGGCACGGGATTTCGACGAGGTCATCAATCTGCTGATGCGCACAAACCGGCGCGAAGCCGCGCAGGTCTCGCTGCGGGCCTGGGAACAGTTCCACGATCCGCGCCACCTGACCCAGGCCTTGTACATGCTCGAGGACCAAGGCGACTGGAATCGGGTCGGCCAGCAGCTCGCGCTGGTCATGGCCGACCCGAAATTGGCGGGCATGTTGCTGGAGCAGCCAGCCTTTCTTCATGCCGCAGCACTCTACTACCAGCGAGCAGGTCAGGCCCACAAGGCGCTTGCATTGCTGCAGCGCGGCCTGAAGCTGGACCCAGGCTCGACCCTGATGCGCCAGTCACTGCTTTGGTTGCTTGTCGACACGCAGGATGCCGCGGTGCTCAAGCCGTTGCTGGCGCAGGTGGAGGCGGCCTGGGCCCAGGATCCGGAAATGCACGATGCGCTGGCTGCGGCATACATGGCGCTGTCGCGTCCTACGGTGGCCCTGCAGCGCTACCTGCGCCCCCACCTGGCAGAGAACAGGGATGACTTCCTGTGGATGATGAACTATGCCGATGCGCTGGAGCAGGACCAGCAGATCGATCTGGCATGGCGGTTGCGCCGGGATCTGTGGGCCCGGCAGGCGCGCGGAACATTCGCTGGCGCTGAAGGCGCAGCCACCGCGGATGCCGAGAAGGACAGGGCGTTGCGCCGCTGGCTGACGCCGCAGGGACTGGATGAAGTGCAACGCCAGGCCCGCAACCGGCTGATGCTCTCGCAGCTGCACGGTGACGACGAACTGGCGCTGCTGCGCGAGCTGATGCGCATGGACGGCACCGATGGCCGACGAGATTTCTCGCCCGCGGCCGTGGAGCTGGCCATCGCCTGGCTGCAGGATCGCGGCGAGTATTCCACCGAGCGCGGCTACTTGTGGCAGCAATATGCGCTGAGCCGCGGCAAACGTGCCAACCGGCCGCTGTGGGCGGAGATCACCGTGGCGCTGGCCGAGAAGGATCATGCCCAGGCAGGGCAGTTGCTGGAGCGGCACGACGAAGGCCTGGCGCGCTACGACCGCATCAATGCCGCGTCGATGTCGGGCGATGGCCGCCTGGCGCAGACAGCTGCCTTCGAGACCCAGCTGGACCAGCCCGATGACGATACCCTGCATCTGGCGTTGACCGAGCAACTGCTGGCTTTCAGCGACTACGCGGGCGTGCAGCTGCACAGCCGGCGGCTGGATGGCATAGACGAACAGCTCAAGCAGCTGCGCTGGCATTGGGCATTAAGTTCGCGTTGGGCCCTGGATCTCGATGCGGATCACAACCGCCGTACCGTGAATGATCGCGGCACCGTGCAAGCGCCTTCATCCGAGCGTGGCATAGGCCTGCGCCTGACGCGCAAGACACAGGAGTCCCGCAGCGAGTTCATGCTCGGTCGGCGTGAAAGCCTGGAAAGCTATACACCCATGCAGGTCTCGCATATGCAGAGCGTGGGCAACCGCTGGAGCGTACAGGCTTCATTGGGGCGCAATCTGCAGGCCCAGGAGACACTGCCGATGCGTATGGGCGGCATGAAGGACCGTGTGGCTGTGGGCGCCAGCTATCAGCTGTCGCGGCTCGACCAGCTCAGCCTGGAGTTCGCTGCAGACCGCTATCGCCTGCAGACGGGGACGCGCATAGGCTCGGGAAACCACACCACGCTGCAATACACCCATACCTACCGCAATGAGGCGCCGATGATCCAGTTCGGGGCCTTCACGTCATGGCATCGGTTCAGCCGCAGCGATCCCGCGCTGCTCGGAGGACGTGATGTCGCTGTCCTGCGGTATCTGCCCGCGGGCGAAGTGCCCGGCATGGACTATCTGTTGCCCGGCAACTTCCGGTTCTCGGGAATCCAGGTCTCGACCAACATGCACTATGCGCAGGAATACTCGCGCGCATTGCGGCCCTTTGCCAGCCTCGCCCTGACCCATCACAGCATCAACGGCGCGGGCTATGACCTGAGTTTCGGCCTGGCCACCAGCGTGTTCGGTGCGGACCATCTGATGGTGGGCCTGAATTTCTCCAAGTCGGGTGTGAATACCACCGGCACCACCCGCGAACTGCAGCTCGCCTACCGCCTTCACTTCTGAAGCTTTCAAGGAGTTCTCCCATGACACACCGTACCTTTCTTGCAGCCCGTATCCGCGTGCTCACGGGTGCTGCCCTGATCGGGCTGCTTTCCGCATGCTCCACCCTGGACCAGGGCACGGCTCCTGCCCTGGAAAAGAATGCCAGCTGGGCGGTATTGCCGTTCGAGAACCATACCGAAACACCCATGGCCGGCAGCCGCGCCGAAAGCATCGCCACGACCCTGCTGCACACCCGCGGGATCCATTCCGTCAAGCGCTATACCGGCGATGCGCAGCAGGAAACCCTGTTCGATGGACGCGATACCAAGCGCCGGGAGGATGCGCTGGCCTGGGCACGCAGCGAAGGTGTCCGCTATGCGCTGCTCGGCTCCGTGGACGAGTGGCGCTACAAGGTCGGTGTGGACGGTGAGCCTGCTGTCGGCGTAGCCCTGGAGATCGTCGACGTGGAAAAGGGCTCCACCGTCTGGAGCGGTGCCGGTGGCCAGAGTGGTTGGAGCCGCGAGGCCCTGTCGGCCGTGGGGCAGAAACTCATCCGCAAACTCCTGGGCACCGGCCTGGCGAGCGCGCAGTAAGCACCGAACAGGAATTCCAGCCATGCAAGCTCACGCCACGACCCCCTCAGCCATTTCGTCGGATTCCGTGCGCCGGGCAGGCATTGCCGCGGAATTCAGAAGCTCGCCTCTCGGCCTGCTCGCGCAAACCAGCGAAAGGCCCGGGATCGTCGTGGCCGAGACCTTGCTGCTGCCCTTGCTGGCCTTGTTGATCGGCTATGTGTTCAGCCGCAGCGATCCCTTGTGGGTGCATGACGAGTTTCCCTGGTCCTGGCTGGCGCCGATGGTGGTGGCTCTGCGCTATGGACCGATCGCCGGGTTGTCTGCGGCAGGTGTGCTGCTGATGGGCTGGCTGGGCTTCAACTGGGATGATCTGAGCCGCTTTCCCCAGAAATACTTCCTGGGTGGCTTGATCATCATCATGGTGGTGGGTGAGATTTCCAGCCTCTGGCGTGCGCGCATCCGGCGCGCGCGCACTGCGCAGTTCTACACGGACCAGCGCACCGAGCAGCTCATCCGCCAGCATTATCTGCTGCGTCTGTCGCACGACCGCCTGGAGCAGGAACTCATTGGCCGCCCCGTATCGATGCGCGATGCCATCAATGTGCTCAGCGGCCTGCAGGGCGGGCCAGGCGATGCGCAAAGCCTGCTCAATCTTCTGGCTCAGTTTTGCCAGATCAGCGTGGCCAGCCTGATTCCTGTGCACAACGGCGTGCCCGAATCCCGGGCCATCGCCCAGCTTGGCGGTGCCAGCGAAGTCCAGCCTCACGATCCGCTGGTCCGCCAGACCCTGGATACCCAAGTTCTGTCGCATATCTCCCAGGGCTTGGCAAACACTCAGCAAACCCGCTATCTGGTGGTTGCTCCGATGCTGGACCTGAGCGGCGAGCTCTATGGCCTGTTGCTGGTCGAGGAAATGCCTTTCTTCGCATTGCAGGAGGAGACTCTTCAAACCATCAATCTGCTGCTGGGCTATTACACGGACAGCATCGCGGCCAACCAGCTTGCACGCCCGCTGTTGCAGGCATTCCCCAAATGCCCTCCGTCTTTCGCATTCGAGCTGCAGCGAATGGAGCATGTCAATCGCAGCGCGCGCCTGAGCAGCGTGATCGTGGTGCTGGAACTTTCTCCGCAAGCAGTGCAAAGCCAGATGGCGCAGCAATTGATGCGTCTGGAGCGCATGCTGGACCGTTCCTGGCTGATCGAGGCAGCGGGAAAGCAATGGCTGGCCATTCTCATGCCGCTGGGAACCGAGGCGACGGCCGAGGGATATCTGGATCGCATCGAAAACTGGCTGAGCCAGCGCGGCACGGATTCCTTGGGGGCCGCTGGAATTTTTCCGCACACCATCTTGCTGGACCGGCGTTCGGCCTCCAGCATTTTGGAGCAGCTTGACAGGATGACCCATGATTAACTTCAAGCTGGCACTGTCTGCGCTGGTGGCGGAGACCGCCTCCTGGAGCAGCCTGTGGCTGCTGCGCAGCCATTCGGATGCTGCGCTGCTGGGTTATCTGGCCGCCCACGCTCTGGCCAGCGGCCTGCTGGCGCTATGCCTTGCGCCGTTCCTGGGAGCCTCGGCTGGATCGAGGCGCCAGCGGCTGGCTCTGGTCGCGTTGATGGCCTTGATCTCCTATGCCGTGCCCGTGGCCGGATTCATCGGCTCGGTCATTGCCACCATTGCGCTGAGCCGCCAGAGAGGGGCGCATGCCGGCAAGAAATTTTCCATGCTGTCCTTGCCCGATTTCGATCCCCACCAGCAATCGGGCAGCGGCCGCCGGCAGGCCGGCCTGCAATCCTTTCTGATGAACCAGGCCGTTCCCGTTGCATCGCGTATGCGCGCGCTGGCGGCATTGAGTCATGTGTCGGGCCGCACGGCGTCGCCGATGCTGCGTGCAGCGCTTGGTGACTCCAGCGATGATGTACGGCTGCTTGCCTACAGCTTGCTGGATGGCAAGGAGCGTCAGCTCAGCCAAGCCATTCATGAGGAGCGGCAGAAGCTCGAGCGCGCGCAAGCGCTTGAGGGCGACCAATTGGGGCCCCAGGGAGTGCAGGCCGCCTGGGCGCTGTCCGATCTCTACTGGGAGCTGATCTACCAGGAAGCGGCGCAGGGCGATGTGCGGGACCATGCAACGGCCCAGTCGCTGCATTTTTGCCGCCTTGTGCTGGCCCGGCGTCCGGACAGCGTGCTCCTGGTACTGCGGCAGGGGCGGTTGCTGCATATGCAGGGGCAGGATGACGAGGCATTGACCTGCTATGAGCGTGCCCTGGCTCTGGGCCTGCCGCCCGCACGTGTCGTTCCTTATCAGGCCGAGCTGCTGTTCGGGCAGCGCCGGTTTGGCGAGGTGCAGGAACGCATGCGTTCACTCGATATGCAGCAGGCCTTGCCGCGACTGCGCCCCAGCATCCAATACTGGAGTGCCTCATGAATGCCTACCCTACTGCTGCGAAAGCCGATATTGCGCTGCTCCTCGAAGGAACCTTTCCTTATGTCAGCGGCGGCGTTTCGAGCTGGGTCCATCAAATCCTGCTGGCCTATCCGCAATACCGGTTCGCCATCGTCTTCATCGGCAGCCGTCGCGAAGACTATGGGGAGTTCCGTTACGAGCTGCCTGCCAATGTGGTGCATTTCGAGGAGCATTTTCTCTACGATTCGCCAGGCCACAAGGGACAGCCCGAGCCGCGGCATGGCAGGCCCGAGGCACTGGACAAAGTCAGCGCGCTGTTGCGGGCGCTGGAAGCCCGGGATGACAGCCCGCAAGGCCGGCAAGAGGTGCTCGCGGCCATGCGTGCCGTGGCGCAGGAATTGCTTCCCGGGGGACAACTGCCTCTCGAGGATTTCCTGTACAGCCAGCAGGCCTGGGACCTCATCCGGGACAGCTATCGCCGCCATTGCACCGATCCGTCTTTCGTCGATTTCTTCTGGACGGTGCGCATCATGCTGCAGCCTCTGTGGGTGCTGGCGCGTATTGCCCATGGGCTGATACCGGTGCGTGTGCTGCATACGGTCTCTACGGGCTATGCAGGCTTCCTGGGAGGGATGCTGCACCATCTGCGCGGTTTGCCCCTGGTGTTGTCCGAGCACGGCATCTACACCAAGGAGAGGCAGATCGATCTGCTCAAGAGCCAGTGGATCCGCGACAACCGCAATATCTTTCAGCGGGATCCCATGGAAGTGTCTTTCTTCCGGCAGATGTGGATCAAGTTCTTCGAGTGGCTGGGACGCTTTTGCTACGACGCAGCGGATCCCATCATTGCACTGTTCGAGGCCAATCGCCTGCGCCAGGTGGCCGATGGCGCACCGGCCGCGCGCACGCTCAACATTCCCAACGGCATCCGGCTCGAGCGCTTTGCGCCTTTGCGTGCACAGCGTCCGGCGTTGACGCCGCCGGTGCTGTGCCTGATCGGCCGCGTGGTACCGATCAAGGACGTCAAGACCTTCATCCGCGCCATGCGTCGCGTGGCCAATCATCTGCCTCAGGCCCAGGCCTGGATTGCCGGCCCGATGACCGAGGATCCGGCCTATGCCCAGGAGTGCCGCAATCTGGTCGACAGCCTGGGCCTGCAGTCGCAAGTGCGCTTCATGGGCATGCAGAAGGTGGATGACCTGCTGCCGCGCGTCGGCGTGGTCGTGCTTTCCTCCATCAGCGAGGCCTTGCCCCTGGTCGTACTCGAAGCGCAGGCCGCGGGCGTGCCCGTGGTGAGCACCGATGTAGGGTCCTGCCGCCAGCTCATCGAGGGCCTGAAGCCTGAGGACAGGGCGCTGGGAGCCTGTGGCCGTGTGGTCGGCATAGCGGACCCGGAGGCGCTGGCCGATGCCGCCCTGGAACTGCTGCAGTCGCAGCAGGCCTGGCAGAGAGCCAGCGCCGCGGGAATTGCACGCGTGGAGCGCTATTACACCGACCACCTGCTGTTCAACCACTACCGGCAGGTCTATGACAAGGCCCTGCAACGTTCTGAGGAATACCACTGATGGCCGGCATTGGATTTGAACTGCGCCACCTGCTGCGCAAGAACACGCTGACCAGCGTGCTCCAGGCCTATGCCTATGCAGGCGTGATTGGCTCGGGCCCCTGGGTGTTTTCCATCATCGGCATCCTGCTGGTCGGGGTGTTCAGCATCAGCGTCGTGGCGCCGCCGTTGCTGGTGACGCAGTTCCAGACCTCGGTGACTTATCTCGTGGCCTGCAGCCTGATCCTGACCGGCGCGGCGCAACTGGCCTTCACACGTTTTGTGTCGGACCGCCTGTTCCTCAAGCAGGATGAAACCATCCTGCCCAATCTGCATGGACTGCTGTTTCTCGTGGTGGCCTGCGCTTGCGCCGCCGGCACGCTGGCGCTCTTTGTGGCGCTGCCGGGGCAGAGCCTGCTGTATCGGGTGTTGATGCTGGCGGGCTTCACGTTGATGTGCATGGTCTGGATATTGACCGTGCTGCTGTCCGGTCTCAAGCACTACAAGTCCATTGCGGCATTGTTCGGCGTCACCTATGTGCTGATCGTGGTCCTGTCCCTGCCGCTGCGCCGCTGGGGCCTGGAAGGGCTGCTGGGCAGCTTCGTGCTCGGTCACATTCTGTTGGCTGCGGGCATGTGGTTCATCGTGCTGCGCAGTTTTCCGCTGAAGCAGCACTGGATCGCTTTCGACTTCATGCAGCGTTCACAGATCTTTCCGGTGCTGATTGCCGTTGGAGTGCTCTACAACGTCGGCATCTGGATCGACAAGTTCATGTTCTGGTATTTCCCGCCGACTTCGCAGCAAATCATCGGTGGATTGCGGGCTTCGCTGATCTATGACCTGCCCGTGTTCCTTTCCTACCTGTCCATCATTCCCGGCATGGCGGTCTTTCTGGTGCGTATCGAGACCGACTTCGTCGAGTACTACGACAAGTTCTTCGACGCGGTCCGCGGGGGCGGATCGCTCGAGTACATCGAATCCATGCGCAATGAAATGGTCTATGCGATTCAGGCGGGATTGGGTGAAATCGCCAAGGTGCAGACGCTGGCCGTGCTGGTGACTTTCGTGGCCGGGCCTGCCATGCTGCAATTGCTGGGCATATCGCAGCTTTACCTGCCGCTGCTCCAGGTCCAGGTGGTCGGCGCGGGCCTGCAGGTGGGCGTGATGGCCGTGCTCAACGTGTTCTTCTATCTCGACGAACGGCGCACGGTGCTCATGCTGTGCGTGCTGATGGTGGCCTTGAACATCGTGTTCACCGGCGTCTCGCTGGCCCTGGGGGCGGCTTTCTACGGCTACGGTTTCTGCCTGGCCATGCTGGCCACGCTGTGCGTGGGGCTGTCCATGCTGTCGCGCGACCTGAACCGGCTGGAGTACAAGACCTTCATGCTGCAATAGCCGCGCAAGAGGTCGAGGGGCAAGGTTTTGCCACGCAAGGTGACAGCATTCGCCCGTCTGCGCGACAATAGCGGATTTGGCGCCGACAGCAAGCCCGATTCAGGCCGGCTTTTTTGCCACCCGTACCGGGGCTGCGTTCCTTGTCTGGCGCCCTCGCTTTTCCCACTTCAAGCTTTGACGCCATGAAAAAACGTACCCTCTTGGCCACGGTGGCCCTGACTGCATTGCTGGCTGCCTGCGGCAAGAACGAGCCTGCATCGAACACCGCTGCAGCCCCGGCTCCCGCTCCGGCCGCAGCCGCCAAGCTGGTGGTGGGCCTGGACGATAACTTCCCCCCCCATGGGCTTCCGTGACGACAAGAACGAAATCGTCGGCTTCGACATCGACATGGCCAAGGAAGCCGCCAAGCGCGCCGGCCTGGAAGTGGAATTCAAGCCCATCGACTGGAATGCCAAGGAAGCCGAACTGCTGGGCAAGCGCGTGGATGCGCTGTGGAACGGCCTGACCATTCTGGAAGCCCGCAAGGAAAAGATCCTGTTCTCCGATCCCTACATGGTCAACAAGCAGATCATCATCGTGAAGGCCGGCTCGCCCATCAAGACCAAGGCCGACATGGCCGGCAAGATCGTGGGCGCCCAGGAAGGCTCCAGCGCCGTGACCGCCCTGGAAAAGGACAAGGAACTGTCCTCGCAGTTCAAGGAAACCAAGCTCTACGGCGACAACATCGCCGCGCTGATGGACCTGGATGCCGGCCGCCTGGACACCGTGGTGGTGGACGAGGTGGTGGGGCGCTACTACGTGAACAAGAAGCCCGAGAACTATGCCGTGCTGGCCGAGGACTTCGGCACCGAGGACTACGGCGTGGGCTTCCGCAAGGACGACGAAGCCACCCGCAACAAGATCAACGATGCTCTGAGCGCCATGAAGAAGGACGGCAAGGCCGCCGAGATCGCCAACAAGTGGTTTGGCGCCGACGTGATCAAGCACTGAGCCTGAGCGCTGGTGAAGCACCGGCAATGCCCTGCATTGCCGGTTTTTTTGTCGCCGGGCTGCCCCGGGGCAAAAGGCGTTTCCTCTGGGGCAGCAGCCGCACGGAATGGGCAAGCGTGCGGCCGGTTTCTGCTTTGCAATGACAATGCGTGCCTGTGGCGGCTCTGGATGGTCGGGGCGCCACACCGAAGGCCATTCGATGGAATATGTAATCTCGCTCTTGGGGCCCATGACAGCCGGGGCTCTGGTCACCCTCAAGCTGTTCTTCATCACGCTGGTGCTCTCCATTCCCATGGGGCTGGCGCTGGCGCTGATGCGCATCTCCCGCATCAAGCCGCTAAGCTCCCTGGTGGGCGCCTATATCTGGCTGATGCGCGGCACGCCGCTGATGCTGCAGCTGCTGTTCGTCTATTTCGCGCTGCCGTTCGTGCCGGTGATCGGCGTGCGCCTGCCCGACTTTCCCGCCGCCGTGGTGGCGTTCGCGCTCAATTACGCGGCATATTTCGCCGAGATCTTCCGCGCCGGCATCAAGTCCATCGACCGCGGCCAGTATGAGGGTGCCAAGGTGCTGGGCATGACCTATGCGCAGACCATGCGCCGCATCGTGCTGCCCCAGATGTGGGCCCGCATCCTGCCGCCCGTGAGCAACGAGACCATCACGCTGGTCAAGGACACCTCGCTGATCTACGTGCTGGCGCTCAACGACCTGCTGCGCGTGGCGCGCGGCGTGGTGCAGCGCGACTTCACGTTCACGCCGTTCATCGTGGCCGGCGGCTTCTATCTGGGCATGACGCTGGTGCTGACCTGGGTCTTCCAACATCTCGAGAACCGCCATGCCAAATACGATGCGTGATACCGCCAAGTCCGAAGTCATGATCTCCGCGCAGGGCATTCACAAGAGCTTCGGCCATGTCTCGGTGCTGCGCGGCGTGTCGCTCACGCTCACGCGCGGCGAGGTGGTGGCCATCATCGGGCCCTCGGGCTCGGGCAAGAGCACTTTCCTGCGCTGCCTCAACCACCTGGAGACCATCGACCGCGGCACCATCGTCATCGAGGGCGAGGTGCTGGCCCGCAGCGAAGGCGAGGGCAAGGCCCAATACGTGAGCGAAGCCGAGATCCGCAAGATCGGCCGCAAGATGGGCATGGTGTTCCAGTCCTTCAACCTGTTCCCGCACATGACGGTGCTGGAGAACATCATCGAGGCGCCGCTCGTCGTCAAGGGCATGAAGCGCGAGGAAATCATTCCCAAGGCCGAAAAGCTGCTGGCCAAGGTAGGTCTGTCGGCCAAGCGCGACGCCTACCCCAACCATCTCTCGGGCGGCCAGAAGCAGCGCGTGGCGATTGCGCGCGCGCTGGCCATGGAGCCGGACATCCTGCTGTTTGACGAGCCCACCTCGGCGCTGGACCCGGAACTGACGGGCGAGGTGCTGCGCACCATGCGCGAGCTGGCTGACGAGCACATGACCATGCTGGTGGTGACGCACGAGATGGGCTTTGCGCGCGAGGTGGCCAACCGCGTCATCTTCATGGACGGCGGCGACATCGTGGAGCAGGGCCCGTCGGAAGCTTTTTTTGCAGCGCCGCAACACGAACGCACCAAGGCATTTCTGCACAACATGCTCTGAGGTGGGCCTGTAATACCGGCTTGTTTCCGTAAAAAATCGGGCGTAAACCCATGCAAGGCAAGCGTTTGCAGCTACTGAAAGCGTAGTTGCCATGCCTTGCGTACAATGGCGCTCTTTAAAGAAACATGCATGAATGTATGTTCCTTTGGCGACCGGACTGCCTGCGCCTGCAGCGCTCCCGGCACAATACGCGTCTCACTCCATCGACCACGCCCGCTGCATGTCACTCAATGCCTCTCTTGTGCAACTGCGCAACGTCACCTTCGGCTATGGCGAACGTGTCATCCTGCGCGACCTGTCCCTGCAGGTGCCGCGCGGCAAGGTCACGGCGCTGATGGGAGCCTCGGGCGGCGGCAAAACCACGGTGCTGCGCCTGATCGGCGGCCAGAACCGCGCCCAGCAGGGCGAGGTGCTGTTCGACGGCCAGGATGTCACGCAGATGGATGCGCAGCAGTTGTACACGGCGCGCCGGCGCATGGGCATGCTATTCCAGTTCGGTGCACTGTTCACCGACATGAGCGTGTTCGACAACGTGGCCTTTCCGCTGCGCGAGCATACCGACCTGCCTGAAGAGCTGATCCGCGACATCGTGCTCATGAAGCTGCATGCCGTGGGCCTGCGCGGCGCGCGCGACCTGATGCCCAGCGAGGTCTCGGGCGGCATGGCCCGCCGCGTGGCGCTGGCACGCGCGATTGCGCTGGATCCCGAACTCATCATGTACGACGAGCCCTTTGCAGGGCTGGACCCCATCTCCCTGGGCACGGCCGCCCAGCTGATCCGCCAGCTCAACGATGCCATGGGCCTGACTTCCATCCTGGTCTCCCACGATGTGGAGGAAACCTTCCATGTGGCCGACCACGTGGTGATTCTGGGCAACGGCGGCGTGGCGGCGCAAGGCACGCCCGACGAAGTGCGCGCCAGCTCCGATCCTCTGGTGCAGCAGTTCATCCATGCCCGGCCCACGGGGCCGGTGCCGTTCCACTATCCCGGTGCCAGTGCCGAAGAAGACTTCGGCCTGCCCGCCAACCGCCGGAGGCGCGCATGAATCCCCTGCATCCCGCGCGCATCGGTGCGGCCGTGCGCCAGCAGCTGACCAATGTCGGCTCGGGCACCCGACTGTTCATGCGCCTGCTGGCGCTCATGGGGCCGGCGCTCAGGCGCCCGCGCCTGATTGGCGACCAGATCCACTTCCTCGGCAATTATTCGCTGGCCATCATCGGCGTCTCGGGCCTGTTCGTGGGCTTTGTGCTGGGCCTGCAGGGCTATTACACATTGCAGCGCTACGGTTCGGCCGAGGCGCTGGGCCTGCTGGTGGCCCTGTCGCTGGTGCGCGAACTCGGCCCCGTGGTCACGGCCCTGCTGTTCGCCGGCCGTGCCGGCACGGCGCTGACGGCCGAGATCGGCCTGATGAAGGCCGGTGAGCAACTGTCGGCCATGGAAATGATGGCCGTCGATCCGGTCCGGCGCATCCTGGCGCCGCGCTTCTGGGCGGGACTGGTCACGCTGCCGCTGCTGGCTGCCGTCTTCAGCGCCGTGGGCGTAATCGGCGGCTGGCTGGTCGGCGTGGTGCTGATCGGCGTCGACGGCGGCGCGTTCTGGGGCCAGATGCAGCAGGGCGTGGATTGGTGGTACGACCTGGGCAACGGCGTGCTCAAGAGCTTTGTGTTCGGCATTGCCGTCACCTTCATCGCCCTGCTTGAAGGCTATGCCGCCAAGCCGACACCCGAAGGTGTGTCGCGTGCCACCACGCGCACCGTGGTCGTGGCTTCGCTCACGGTGCTGGGGCTGGACTTCCTGCTCACGGCCACCATGTTCAGCGTCTGAGCGGGCGCATCGGACAAGAGGTAAAAAATCATGCAGCAAAACAAAAGTGATGTCTGGGTTGGCCTGTTCGTGCTCATCGGCGCGGCGGCCCTGGTGTTCCTGGCCCTGCAGTCGGCCAATCTGCTGAGCCTGAACTTCCAGAAGACCTATACGGTGACGGCGCGCTTCGACAATATCGGCGGCCTCAAGCCCAAGGCCGCGGTCAAGAGCGCCGGCGTGGTCGTGGGGCGCGTGGAGTCCATCACCTTCGACGACCAGACCTTCCAGGCCAACGTGGCCATGAACATGGAATCGCGCTACCTGTTCCCCAAGGACAGCTCGCTCAAGATACTGACCAGCGGCCTGCTCGGCGACCAGTACATCGGCATCGAGGCCGGCGCCAGCGAGGAAAATTTGAAGGCCGGCGACCGCGTGACCGCGACACAGTCGGCCGTTGTGCTGGAAAATCTGATTGGCCAGTTCCTGTACGGCAAGGCCGAGCAGGGCAGCGGCGGCAATGCCGCCGGCGCTGGCGCAGGAGGTAAGGAATGATGACCACAACACGCCCACGAACACCGGCGCTGCGCAGCGGCGCGCTGGCTGCAGGCCTGGCTGCCGCTGCTCTGCTGTCCGGCTGCGCCACGACCACGAGCGGCCCCGCCAACCCGGCCGATCCCTACGAGTCCTTCAACCGCAGCATCTATTCCTTCAACGAAGGCGTGGACAAGGCGGTGTTCAAGCCCGTGGCCACGGCCTACAAGACCGTGACCCCCCGCCTGGCACGCGAAGGCGTGACCAATTTCTTCGACAACCTGGGCGATGCCTGGTCGTTCGTGAACAACCTGCTGCAGGGCCAGGGCGAGGGCGCCTACAACTCCGTGGTGCGCTTCACGGTCAACACGGTGTTCGGCATCGGCGGCCTGTTCGACGTGGCCAGCGAGGCCGGCATCGAGCGCCGCAAGCAGGACTTCGGCCAGACGCTGGGCCGCTGGGGCGTGCCGACCGGCCCGTACCTGGTGCTGCCGTTCTGGGGGCCGTCCACGGTGCGCGATACCGCCGGCCTGGCGGTGGACGCTTATGGCTATCCGGTCACCCATGTCGAGGATGTTCCAGTGCGCAACAGCCTGTACGGCCTGCGCTTCGTCAACACCCGGGCCAACTACCTGCAGGCCGGCGACACGCTGGACGCCGTGGCGCTGGACAAGTACAGCCTGACCCGCGATGTCTATCTGCGCTCACGCATCGGCGGCGCCGCGTCCGGCGGCGATGGCCGCCTCGAGAACTACGATGACGACGACAATGCGGGCAAGCTGCCGCCCGAAGGCCAGTGAGCACAGCCAGTTACAAAATATGGAAAAAAGGCGCGCCGGTTGCGATGACACTGGCGGGCCTATGGAGAAAGCAATGAAGATCACCCGTCGCATGTGGGGCATGGCCGCTGGCGCCTTGCTGGCCTTGAACCTCGGTCTGCCGGCCGCGGCATCCGCGCAGGAGGCGCCGGACGCCCTGGTCAAGCGCGTGTCCACCGACGTGCTCGACACCATCAAGAAGGACCCGGCGCTGCGCGGCGGCGATACCGCCAAGGTCAACGCGCTGGTCAACGAGAAGGTCATGCCCTATGTGGACTTTCGCCGCATGACCTCGGCCGCCGTGGGCCCGGCCTGGCGCCAGGCCACGCCCGAGCAGCGCCAGCGCCTGCAGGACGAATTCAAGGCCCTGCTGGTGCGCACCTATTCGGGCGCGCTGTCGCAGGTGGTGGACCAGACGATTACCGTCAAGCCCCTGCGCATGGCCGCCGGTGATACCGACGTGCTGGTGCGCACCCAGGTCAACGGCCGCGGCGACCCCGTGCAGCTGGACTTCCGCCTGGAAAAGCAGGCCGACGGCTGGAAACTCTACAACTTCAACGTGCTGGGCGTGTGGCTGGTGGAAACCTACCGCAACCAGTTCGCCCAGGAAATCAATGCCAACGGCATCGACGGCCTGATCAAGACGCTGGCTTCCCGCAGCTCCATGCCGGTCACGCCGGCAGCGGCCAAGTAAGCTCCAGCAACGCAGGTCCAGCCGCCATGCCCCAAGCATCCGCCTCCCCGCTGCAGCTGCCGCAGGAGCTGACCTACCGGCAGGCCCGAGACTGCCTGCTGCGCCTGCGCCCGCAGGTGGCCGAATTCCCCGGCCAGCAGGTGCCCGTGGATGCCAGCGCGGTCCAGACCTTCGATTCCTCCGCGCTGGCCGTGCTGCTGGCCTGCCGGCGCGCGGCGCTGGAGGCCGGCAAGCAGCTGGCCGTGATCGGCCTGCCCCAGGGCCTGCAATCCATGGCGGCGCTGTACGGGGTGGACGGCCTGCTGCCCCGGCACGGCTGAGGCGGCGCATCCGGCATCCGGGCCGGTTTCTGCGGCCCGATTTCCATGCGTCTGCAGCCGGGATGGGCAAGCCCTAGAATGGCGGCTCCCATGTCCGCAGTCTCATTCCAATCCGTCTCCAAGACCTACCGTACCCCCAAGGGGGATTTCCAGGCGCTCAAGCAGGTGAGCCTGGATATCGAGGAAGGTGAATTCTTCGGCCTGCTCGGCCCCAACGGCGCGGGCAAGACCACGCTCATCAGCATTCTCGCGGGGCTGTCCCAGGCTTCCGGCGGGCGCGTGCTGGTGCAGGGCAGCGACGTGCAGGCCAATTTCGCCGAGGCGCGGCGCAAGCTCGGCATCGTGCCCCAGGAGCTGGTGTTCGACCCCTTCTTCAGCGTGCGCGAGGCGCTGCGCTTCCAGTCCGGCTACTTCGGCGTCCGGCACAACGATGCCTGGATCGACGAACTGCTCGACAGCCTGGGGCTGGCCGACAAGGCCAATGCCAACATGCGCCAGCTCTCTGGCGGCATGAAGCGCCGCGTGCTCGTGGCCCAGGCCCTGGTGCACAAGCCGCCCATCATCGTGCTCGACGAACCCACGGCCGGCGTGGACGTGGAGCTGCGCCAGACACTGTGGCATTTCATCGCCAAGCTCAACAAGCAGGGGCACACGGTGCTGCTGACCACCCATTACCTCGAAGAGGCCGAAGCCCTGTGCAGCCGCGTGGCCATGCTCAAGCAAGGCCGGATCGTCAAGCTCTCGCCCATGAGCGAGCTGCTCAAGTCGGCGTCCAGCAACGTGCTGCAGTTCAAGACCGACAGCGCCCTGCCGGCCGGCGTGGCCCAGCGGGCGCGCGTGACGGGCCGCATCGTGCAGGTGCCCGCGGCCGATGCCGCCGATGTGGAAAAGCTGCTGGCCGCGCTGCGCGAAGGCGGCGTGACGCCCGAGGATGTGGAAATCCGCCGCGCCGACCTGGAGGATGTGTTCATCCACATCATGAACGAGGCGGCAGTGAAGCAGGGAGGTGCGGCATGAACGGCTGGCAGACCCTGCTCAAGAAGGAAGTGCTGCGCTTCTGGAAGGTCAGCTTCCAGACCGTGGCCGCGCCCGTGCTCACGGCCGTGCTGTACCTGCTGGTTTTCGGCCATGTGCTCGAAGGCCGCGTCATGGTCTACGACCGCATCAGCTACACGGCCTTTCTGATTCCCGGCCTGGTGATGATGAGCATGCTGCAGAACGCGTTCGCCAACAGCTCGTCCAGCCTGGTGCAGAGCAAGATCATGGGCTCGCTGGTGTTCGTGCTGCTCACGCCGCTGTCGCACTGGGCCTGGTTCACGGCCTATGTGGGCGCCTCGGTGCTGCGCGGCCTGCTCGTGGGCCTGGGCGTGTTCGTGGTCACGCTGTTCTTTGCCGTGCCGGACTTCGCGGCGCCGCTGTGGATCCTGGTGTTCGGCTTCCTGGGCTGTGCGCTCATGGGCACGCTGGGCCTGATCGCCGGCCTGTGGGCCGAGAAGTTCGACCAGATGGCGGCTTTCCAGAACTTCCTGATCATGCCGCTGACCTTTCTGTCCGGCGTGTTCTATTCCGTGCATTCGCTGCCCGCTTTTTGGCAAGCTGTCAGCCATATCAATCCGTTCTTCTACATGATTGACGGTTTCCGCTACGGATTCTTCGGCCAGAGCGATGTCTCGCCCTGGATCAGCGTGGGCATCGTGGGCGCGGCATGGCTGGCCGTGAGCGCGCTGGCCGTGCATTTGCTGCGCATTGGCTACAAGATCCGCAACTGATTTCATCCCGGATGCACGGCGGCCTGCGGGACAATGACCGGTTCCGCCAGCTGTGCGCCCCAAGGCTTTCCCCACCCATGACCGCAGACCAACTCAAAGAAATCATCAGCGCAGGCCTGCCTTGCGAGCATCTTGCGCTGGAGGGCGACGGCCGGCACTGGTTTGCCACCATCGTCTCGGCCAGCTTCGAAGGCCAGCGCCTGGTGCAGCGCCAGCGCCTGGTCTATGCCACCCTGGGCAACCGCATGGCCACCGACGAGGTCCATGCCCTGTCCATGAAGACCTTCACGCCCGCCGAGTGGGCGAATCAGGCCTGATCTCCATTTTTGATAGCTGCCTGCGCTGGATATATCTGCGTTTGCGGCTGATTTGTCTCTTTTTCCGAATCAAGGCCACAAGCCATGGACAAACTTCTGATTCGCGGTGAGCGCCGCCTGCAGGGCGAGGTCATCATTTCCGGCGCCAAGAACGCCGCCCTGCCCGAGATGTGCGCAGCGCTGCTCACTTCCGAGCCCGTGCACCTGCACAACGTGCCCCGCCTGCACGACGTGGCCACCATGCGCCGCCTGCTTGACAACATGGGCGTGCACACCGAAACCCATGGCGAGCGCGGCGGCATGTCCTTCCAGGCTCCCGACAGCCTGAATCCCGAGGCGCCCTACGAGCTGGTCAAGACCATGCGCGCCTCCGTGCTGGCCCTGGGGCCGCTGCTGGCACGCTTCGGCCGTGCCAAGGTCTCGTTGCCCGGCGGCTGCGCCATCGGCTCGCGCCCGGTGGACCAGCACATCAAGGGCCTGCAGGCCATGGGTGCCATCATCACCGTCGAGCATGGCTACATGCACGCCAGCCTGCCCGAAGGCGCCCGGCGCCTCAAGGGTGCGCGCATCACCACCGACATGGTCACGGTGACCGGCACCGAGAACTTCCTGATGGCGGCCTGCCTGGCCGAGGGCGAGACCGTGCTCGAGAACGCCGCCATGGAGCCCGAGATCACCGATCTGGCCGAAATGCTGATCAAGATGGGCGCCCGGATCACGGGCCACGGCACCAGCCGCATCGTCATCCAGGGCGTGGACAGGCTGAGCGGCTGCGAGCATGAAGTCGTGGCCGACCGCATCGAAGCCGGCACCTTTTTGTGCGCCGTGGCGGCCACGGGCGGCGAGGCCCTGCTGCGCCATGCGCGCGCCGACCATCTGGGCGCCGTGATCGACAAGCTCAAGGAAGCCGGCGTGGACGTGGCATGCGAAGGCAACGGCCTGCGCGTGCGCTCCAGCGGCAAGCTCAAGGCCCAGAGCTTCCGCACCACCGAATACCCGGGCTTTCCCACCGACATGCAGGCCCAGTTCATGGCGCTGAATCTGGTGGCCGAAGGCACCAGCGTGGTGACCGAGACGATTTTTGAAAACCGCTTCATGCACGTCAACGAGATGCTGCGCCTGGGCGCGCACATCACCACCGACGGGCGCGTGGCCACCATCGAAGGCGGCAGGCGCCTGACCGGCGCCACCGTGATGGCCACCGACCTGCGCGCCTCGGCCAGCCTGGTGATTGCCGGCCTGGTGGCCAGCGGCGAGACCCTGGTGGACCGCATCTACCACCTGGACCGCGGCTACGACCGCATGGAAGACAAGCTGCGCAGCCTGGGCGCCGACATCGAGAGGGTTTCCGCATGAGCACCGCAACGCCTGTGACCATTGCCCTGTCCAAGGGACGCATCTTCGAGGAAACCGTGCCCCTGCTGGCCGCCGCCGGCATCGTGGTGACCGAGGATGTGGAAAAGTCGCGCAAGCTGATCTTCGACACCAGCCAGAGCGACGTGCGCGTGGTGCTGGTGCGTGCCTCCGACGTG
Source organism: Comamonas sp. w2-DMI (assembly GCF_040187735.1). Lineage (NCBI taxonomy): Bacteria > Pseudomonadati > Pseudomonadota > Betaproteobacteria > Burkholderiales > Comamonadaceae > Comamonas > Comamonas sp. w2-DMI. The sequence continues at coordinate 266,543 of NZ_JBANEL010000001.1, forward strand.
CCCGTGTACGTGCAGTACGGCGGCGCGGACCTGGGCGTGTCGGGCCTGGACTCGCTGATCGAGCATGGCGGCCAGGGCCTGTACCAGCCGCTGGACCTGCAGATCGCCAAGTGCCGCGTCAGCGTGGCCGTGCGCAAGGGCTTCGACTACGAGCGTGCCGTCAAGCAGGGCGCGCGCCTGCGCATCGCCACCAAGTACCCCGAGATCGCGCGCAACTTCTTTGCCGCCAAGGGCGTGCACGTGGACATGGTCAAGCTCTACGGCTCCATGGAGCTGGCGCCGCTGACCGGCATGGCCGACGCCATCGTCGACCTGGTCTCCACGGGCAACACGCTCAAGGCCAACGACCTGGTCGAGGTCGAGCCCATCATGGACATCAGCTCGCGCCTGGTGGTCAACCAGGCTTCGCTCAAGCTCAAGCAGGCGCCGCTGCGCCACATCATCGATGCGTTCGCCGCCGCCGTGGCCGCAAAAAATAGCTGATCCGACAACCGATCTTTCTTCCTGGTGAATCCTATGGAATTCGTAGCTGCTCCCGCCCGCCTGTCAACCGCCGACGCCACATTCGAGCATGATTTTGCGCAGCGTCTGCACTGGTCGGCCGACACGGATGCGGCCATCGAGCAGCGCGTGGCCGACATCCTGGCCGACGTGCAGCAGCGCGGCGATGCGGCGGTGCTCGAATACACGGCCCGCTTCGACGGCCTGCAGGCCGGCGCCATGGCCGGGCTGGAGCTCAGGCAGGACGAGCTCAAGGCCGCTTTCGACAGCCTGCCCGCCGAGCAGCGCGAAGCCCTCGAATCCGCCGCGCGCCGCGTCAGGAGCTACCACGAGGCGCAGAAGAAGGCCAATGGCGAAAGCTGGAGCTACCGCGACGAGGACGGCACGCTGCTGGGCCAGAAGGTCACGCCGCTGGACCGCGTGGGCATCTACGTGCCCGGCGGCAAGGCCGCCTATCCGTCCAGCGTGCTCATGAATGCCATTCCCGCCCATGTGGCCGGGGTGCAGGACATCATCATGGTCGTGCCCACGCCCAGGGGCGAGAAGAACGCACTGGTGCTGGCCGCCGCCTACGTGGCCGGCGTGCACCGGGCCTTCACCATCGGCGGTGCCCAGGCCGTGGCGGCCCTGGCCTACGGCACGGCCACCATTCCCAAGGTGGACAAGATCACGGGGCCCGGCAACGCCTACGTGGCCAGCGCCAAGAAGCGCGTGTTCGGCATCGTGGGCATCGACATGATTGCCGGCCCCAGCGAAATCCTGGTGCTGGCCGACGGCACCACGCCGCCCGAGTGGGTGGCCATGGACCTGTTCAGCCAGGCCGAGCACGACGAGCTGGCCCAGTCCATCCTGCTGTGCCCCGACGCCGCCTATATCGAAGCCGTGCAGCGCGAGATCGACCGCCTGCTGCCCGAGATGCCGCGCCAGGCCATCATCGCCAAGAGCCTCACGGACCGCGGCGCGCTGATCCTGACCCGCGACATGGAAGAGGCCTGTGCCATTTCCAACCGCATCGCCCCCGAACACCTCGAGGTCTCCAGCCGTGATCCGCACCGCTGGGAGCCGCTGCTGCGCCACGCGGGCGCCATCTTCCTGGGGGCCTATACCTCCGAGAGCCTGGGCGACTACTGCGCCGGCCCCAACCACGTGCTGCCCACCAGCGGCACGGCGCGCTTTTCCTCGCCGCTGGGCGTGTACGACTTCCAGAAGCGCTCCAGCCTCATCGAAGTCAGCGAGGCCGGCGCCCAGACCCTGGGCCGCACGGCCGCGGTGCTGGCCTATGGCGAAGGCCTGCAGGGCCACGCCCGCGCCGCCGAAATGCGCCTGAAGTAGGGCGCGCACCGGCGCCCGTATTTGGCAAACCAGCCGTGGCCTGCCCACGGCTTTTTTCATGGCGATGCGCCGGCCGGCGGGAGAGGCGGGCAGGTGGGCGATGCGGCGTCCTTCATCTGCCGATGTTTTCTGACGGCGGCCGTGCCGGATTTGCCCCGACACTCTGGCGGCTGAAACAGACAAGGAGCATCCAGATGAACCAAGCCGAGACATCCCGGCGACTGCGCTGGTGGCAGATGCTGGGCGGGCTGCTGCTGGCCGCCGGCCTGGCTGCCTGCGGCACGCCGCTGCCCTCCCAGGGCGTGGCGGCAGCCCCGGAGACGGCGCCTGCGCCGGCCCCTGCCAGAATGGCGGCGCCGCGCGCGGCCCGGGCAGAATCCACGCTGGGCACGCAATGGGGCGAAGGGCGGGAGTCCAATATCCGGACGGTGGATGCCACGCGCCTGAGCCCCGACCGCCCGCAGGCGGTCTCGCAGCTGCGCTACTCCGATGAGACCAGCATCCGCCGTGCGCTGGGCAGCCGTGTCGACCGCCAGCTCAATGTGCTGCTGGCCGATGGCGAAGTGGAATGGTCGGTGCAGGACGGGCAGGGCAGGCCGCTGCCCATCTTCAGCACGCGCGGCGGCCAGGATTTCCAGGTGGCGGGCCGCAGCGGCGAGCGCTACGAACTGGTCTACACCAACCGCAGCAACCGCTACTACGAGGTCGTGGCCACGGTGGACGGCCTGGATGTACTTTCAGGCCAGCCCGGCAGCGTGCGCAACGATGGCTACCTGCTGCGCCCCGGCGAAACGCTGCGCATCGATGGCTTTCGCAAGAGCCGCAGCGAGGTGGCGGCCTTCCGCTTTGCCGCCAAGGGCCGCGCCTATGCGAACAATACGCCGGCAGGCGATGCGCGCAATGTGGGCGTGATCGGTTCGGCCCTGTTCGAGGTGCGTGTGAACGAGCGCGACGGTGGCGCCCGGCGTCCGCCCGAGGGCGCGGCCGGCCGCCCCCAGGCCTTTCCCGGCGACCCTGCGCGGCCCTATGCGCCGCCGCCGCAATACCGCCGCTGATATCCGATGCTGCAAGGCCCGCATATGCGGGCCTTTTTGCTGCGCAGCCCGAGGGGTACCTGATGGAAGTACTGCCCTGGTTACACGAATTTCGTGTTGCACGAAATTCGTGTACCATGGGTGCCATGAAGAATCTCACCATTACCGTGGAGGACAGCGTGCTCGAGTGGGCGCGCGTGGAAGCTGCGCGGCGCGGCACCAGCGTCTCGCGCATGGTGGGCGATTTCATGGCCGAGATGCAGCGCCGCGAGGACGCCTACGAGCGCGCCTACCTGGCCTGGCGCACCGACGAGCGCAGCTGGCAGGCTCCGCAGGCGCCGGCCGGTGCCGGAGCGGAAAAAACCGTGACGCGCCGTGCTTGCGCCGGTCGTGCCGCCGGCGCAAGCACAGCCCGCACCGGAGCCGCAGCATGAGCGAGATGGCGCCGGTCTTTGTCGACACCTCGGTGCTGATCGCGGCAGAGAACGTGGCCGGCGGCGCGCTGTATGACGCCACGCTGGCCTGGCTGGACGTGCTGTGGCGCACGCGCACCGGCCGCACCGGCAACCAGGCCCTGGTGGAGTTCTACGACCAGGTGACCACGGCGGCCGTGCCCATGCCCCAGGGCGATGCGCGCGCCGCCATCCGCCGCTACCAGACCTGGACGCCCTGGAAGACCGATGCCGCCACGCTGGAGACGGCCTGGGCCGTGCAGGCGCGCCACCAGCTCGCCTTCGGGGACTGCCTGGCCGTGGCCTGCGCCCAGCACAGCGGCTGCAGCCATATGCTGAGCCTGCACCTGCCGCATGGCGCGGAATTCGGCGGCGTGACCGTGGTGCATCCGCTGCACCAGGACGCACCTGCCTTGGACGAGGCCTGAAGCGCGCCCATCCGGCGCCCCCCGCAATTCTGATCGGAAAGCGTGAATCCATGACTGCTCAAGACATCCAAGCCAAAGCCCTGCAACGCATCCGTGCCGACGTGCGCGCCATGCAGGCCTACCATGTGCAGCCCGCGCAGGGCCTGCTCAAGATGGACACGATGGAAAATCCCTACCGCCTGCCGGCCGAGCTGCAGCGCAAGCTGGGCGAGCACCTGGGGGCGCTGGAGATCAACCGCTATCCGGGCGAGCGCCTGGAAGTGCTCAAGCAGATGCTGGCCGAGTATGCCGGGGCGCCCGCGGGCTCGGCCGTGCTGCTGGGCAACGGTTCGGACGAGATCATCACGCTGCTGGCGCTGGCCACGGCCCAGCCCTGCGAAGGCGACCGAGCCAAGATGCTGGCGCCCATGCCCGGCTTTGTGATGTACCCGCTCAGCGCCAAGCTGCAAGGCCTGGATTTTGTTTCGGTCGACCTGACGACGGACTTCGACCTCGACGTGGGGGCCATGCAGGCGGCCATCGCCAGGCACAAGCCCGCCATCACCTACATCGCCTATCCCAACAACCCCACGGCCACGCTGTGGGACGAGGACAAGGTGCAGGCCATCGTCGATGCCGTGGCCCGCACAGGCGGCCTGGTGGTCATGGACGAGGCCTACCAGCCCTTTGCCAGCCGCAGCTGGATCACGCGCATGCGCGACGAACCCGCGCGCAATGCCCATGTGCTGCTGATGCGCACCCTCTCCAAGTTCGGCCTGGCGGGCGCGCGCCTGGGCTATTTGATCGGGCCGGCCGCCATCGTCAACGAGATCGACAAGGTGCGCCCGCCCTACAACATCAGCGTGCTCAACTGCGAAACGGCGATCTTCGCGCTGGAGCACGAAAGCCTGTACGCCGGCCAGGCCGCGGCCATCCGCGCCGAACGCCAGCCGCTGATCAACGCCCTGCGCGCCCTGGACGGCGTGGAGAAGGTCTGGCCCTCGGAGGCCAACATGGTGCTGCTGCGCGTGCGCGACGCAGGCCGCGCCCAGGCCGAGATGAAGGCGCGCGGCGTGCTGGTGAAGAACGTATCGGCCATGCACCCGCTGCTGGTCAACTGCCTGCGCCTGACCGTGGGCACCCGCGAAGAAAACGCCCAGATGCTGGCGGCCTTGAAGGAATCCCTGTGAGCAATATCGTCCCCTCCGTAGCCCAAGACCTGCCGCGCACCGCCGAGGTGCAGCGCAACACGGCCGAGACCCGCGTGCAGGTGCGGGTCAACCTCGACGGCACGGGCAAGGCCCAGCTGCATTCGGGCATCGGCTTTCTCGACCACATGCTGGACCAGATCGCGCGCCACGGCCTGATCGACCTGGACATCCACTGCGAAGGCGATCTGCACATCGACGGCCATCACACGGTGGAGGACATCGGCATCACGCTGGGCCAGGCCTTTGCCAAGGCCATCGGCGACAAGAAGGGCATACGCCGCTACGGCCACGCCTACGTGCCGCTGGACGAAGCCCTGAGCCGCGTGGTCGTCGACTTCTCGGGCCGCCCCGGCCTGCACATGGACGTGAAGTTCACGGCCGGCAGCATCGGCCAGCTGGACACGCAGCTGGTGTTCGAGTTCTTCCAGGGCTTCGTCAACCATGCGGGCGTGACGCTGCACATCGACAACCTCAAGGGCTTCAACGCCCACCACCAGTGCGAGACCATCTTCAAGGCCTTTGCCCGGGCCCTGCGCTTTGCGCTGGAGCATGATCCGCGCATGGCCGGCGTGATTCCCTCGACCAAGGGTGCTCTGTAATCAGGAGCGAACAGCGCCTGGTCATGCTGCATTTCAAAGCGTTTTGAATATCAAACCCGATCTCTACAAGCGGTAGCTGCTATGAGTTTGAAGAACAACACCGTGGCCGTGGTCGACTACGGCATGGGCAATCTGCGCTCGGTCTCGCAGGCCGTGCGCACGGCTGCCGCGGACACCGGCTGGAACGTGGTCGTCACGGCCGATCCCGAGGTCGTGCTGGCCGCCGACCGCGTGGTGCTGCCCGGCCAGGGCGCCATGCCCGACTGCATGCGCGAGCTGCGCGAGGCCCATGGCGGCGGCCTGCAGCAGGCCGTGCTGCACGCGGCGGCCCGCAAGCCGCTGTTCGGCGTCTGCGTGGGCATGCAGATGCTGCTGGACCACAGCGACGAGGGCGATGTCCCCGGCCTGGGCCTGATCCCCGGCCACGTGCGCAAGTTCGACCTCGCGGGCCGCACCCAGGCCGACGGCAGCCGCTTCAAGGTGCCGCAGATGGGCTGGAACCAGGTGTACCAGTCGCAACACTACGGCAGGCCGCATGCGCTGTGGAGCGGCATTCCCGACGGCAGCTTCTACTACTTCGTGCACAGCTTTTATGCGCAGGTGCAACAGGGCGCGCATTGCGCCGCCGAGGCCGACTACGGCGGGCGCTTTGCTTGCGCGGTTGCACGCGATAATATTTTTGCGACCCAGTTCCACCCCGAGAAAAGCGCGGACCAGGGCCTGGCGCTCTTTCGCAACTTCCTGGGCTGGAAGCCCTAGGAGCTGCGCCGCACATCGGCGCCGCCCCGAGTTATTCCTCAACTGGCCATTTCTAGCGGCCTCACTTGATAGCCAACCACCATCATGTTGCTCATCCCCGCCATCGACCTCAAGGACGGCCACTGCGTACGCCTCATCCAGGGTGATATGGACCAATCCACCACGTTCGGCGAAGACCCCGCAGCCATTGCCGCGAAGTGGCTGGATGCCGGCGCGCGCCGCCTGCATCTGGTGGATCTCAACGGAGCGTTCGCGGGCCAGCCCAAGAACCTGGCGGCGATCAAGAGCATCCTCAAGGAAGTGGACGGCGAGATCCCCGTGCAGCTGGGCGGGGGCATCCGCGATCTGGACACCATCGAACGCTACATCGATCTGGGCATCGAATACGTGATCATCGGCACGGCCGCCGTGAAGAACCCCGGTTTCCTGCAGGATGCCTGCAGCGCGTTCGCGGGCCACATCATCGTCGGCCTGGACGCCAAGGACGGCAAGGTGGCCATCGACGGCTGGAGCAAGCTCACGGGCCAGGACGTGATCTCCACCGCCAAGCGCTTCGAGGACTGGGGCGTGGAATCCATCATCTACACCGACATCGGCCGCGACGGCATGCTCAGCGGCATCAACATCGATGCCACGGTCAAGCTGGCGCAGTCGCTCAAGATTCCCGTCATCGCCTCGGGCGGCCTGGCCGGCATGGCCGACATCGAAGCCCTGTGCAAGGTGCAGGACGAAGGCATCGAAGGCGTGATCTGCGGCCGTGCCATCTATACCGGCGACCTCGACCTGGCGGCCGGCCAGGCGCGCGCCGACGAGCTGACCGGTGAGTGATTCCGAAGCCCGCCTGCAGGAATGGCGGGGCCTGCCCGCCATCGGCCTGCGCTTGCCCGGCGGGGACAGCGCGCTGATCGCCCTGCAGGGTGCGCAGGTGCTGTCCTGGATCAGCCGGGGGCAGGAGCGCCTGTTCGTCAGCCCGCGGGCCGCGCACGACGGACACACGCCGATCCGCGGCGGCATTCCGGTCTGCTTTCCGCAGTTCAACCAGCGCGGCCCGCTGGTCAAGCACGGCTTTGCGCGCACCCTGGCCTGGTCCGGCCAGCCCGGGGATGCCAGGCCTGCCGAAGGCGGTGGCCTGCAGATCACGCTGCGCCTGGAAGACAGCGTGGCCACGCGCGCCGTCTGGCCCCATGCTTTCGAGGCGCTGCTGACGGTGGAGCTGCATCCCGGCGCCTTGACCGTGCGCCTGGCCGTGCACAACCGCGGCGCGCAGGACCTGCCGTTCACCGCCGCGCTGCACAGCTATCTGCTGGTGCCCGGCGCCGAGCAGATCGAGCTGCAGGGGCTGGATGGTCTCGTCTATTGGAATGCTGCGGCGGCCGGTGCCGGTGCCGACACGCATCCCGTGCAGACCGGAGCCGTGCGCTTTGGCGTGGAGACCGATCGCGTCTATCCGCGCGCCGCCCAGGCGCTGCGGCTGCAAACTCTGTCATCGCAGCCCTTGCTGCAGATTGCCCAGGATGAAGCCTGGAGCGAGACCGTGGTCTGGAATCCGGGCCCCGAGCTGTGCGCGCGCCTGCCCGACATGGCGCCGGACAGCTGGCAGCACATGCTGTGCGTGGAGGCTGCGGCCATCGACGCGCCCGTGGTCCTGGCGCCCGGCGGACGCTGGCAGGCCGCGCAGCATCTGCGCGCGCTGTGATTTTTCGCCCGTTTTCTGTTGTTGTTCTAGAAGGCTTTCCATGCTGGCCAAACGCATCATCCCCTGCCTCGACGTGACCGGTGGCCGCGTCGTCAAGGGCGTCAACTTCGTGGAGCTGCGCGATGCCGGCGATCCGGTGGAAATCGCGGCCCGCTACAACGCCCAGGGCGCCGACGAACTGACTTTTCTCGACATCACGGCCACCAGCGACGGGCGCGACTTGATCCTGCCCATCATCGAGGCCGTGGCCAGCCAGGTCTTCATTCCGCTCACGGTGGGCGGCGGCGTGCGCACCGTGGAAGACGTGCGCCGCCTGCTCAACGCAGGGGCCGACAAGACCAGCTTCAACTCGGCGGCCATCGCCAACCCCGACGTGATCAACGCGGCCAGCGACAAGTACGGCGCGCAGTGCATCGTGGTGGCGATCGACGCCAAGCGCCGCTCGGCCGAGGATACGCAGCGCATCGGCGCCGATGGCAAGCCCGTGGGCGAGGGCTGGGACGTCTACAGCCACGGCGGGCGCAAGAACACCGGGCTCGATGCCGTGCAATGGGCGATGGAGATGGCGCGCCGCGGCGCGGGCGAGATCCTGCTGACCAGCATGGACCGCGACGGCACCAAGAGCGGGTTCGACCTGCGGCTCACGCGCGCTGTCAGCGACGCCGTGCAGGTACCCGTGATCGCCTCGGGCGGCGTGGGCAATCTGGAGGACCTGGCCGACGGCGTGACCCAGGGCGGCGCCGATGCCGTGCTGGCAGCCAGCATCTTCCACTACGGCGAATACACCGTGCAGCAGGCCAAGGAATGCATGCGCGCACGCGGCATTCCCGTGCGTCTTTAAAAAACATAGCGGCTTGCGCATGAATTGAAGGGATTTCAGATCATCTTGATATGGAATCCATTGGATGAATGGCGCAGGCTGCTCCGGATTCAGGAGTGAACCATGGATTGGCTCGATCAGGTCAAATGGGATGACAAGGGGCTGGTGCCCGTCATCGCGCAGGAGAAGGACACGGGCGACGTGCTGATGTTCGCCTGGATGAACCGCGAGGCATTGCAGAAGACGGCCGAACTGGGCCGCGCCGTCTACTTCAGCCGCTCGCGCGGCAAGCTGTGGTTCAAGGGCGAGGAGTCGGGCCATGTGCAGACCGTGCACGAGCTGCGCATCGACTGCGACAACGACGTCATCCTGCTCAAGGTCACCCAGACCGGCCACGAGCCCGGCATCGCCTGCCACACCGGCCGCCACAGCTGCTTCTACAGCGTGCTCAGGAGTGGCCGATGGACGCCCGTGGAGCCAGTCTTGAAAGATCCGGAAACGATCTATAAGTAACCCCTGAGCGGCCGCGCCGCTTCCCCTTGAAAGGGGACGGCGACTTCGCTGCGGGGCGGCCCTTGCTTGCCGCCTCTGGCATAGGCCGCTTCGATTTGGAATATCGCCACCAGTGCGATGCGTGAAGAGAGATTTATGACCACTTCCGATGCTGTGTCTCAAGATTCCCTGGCCCGGCTGGCTGCCGTGATCGAGAGCCGCAAGCCTGCCAACGGCGGCGATCCCGAGAAAAGCTATGTGGCCCGCCTGCTGCACAAGGGGCCGGACGCCTTTCTCAAGAAGGTGGGAGAGGAAGCCACCGAGGTCGTGATGGCCGCCAAGGATGCGGAGCATGGCGGCGATCCCGGCAAAATCCTTTATGAAGTTGCGGACTTGTGGTTTCACTCCATGATCGCACTGGCCCACTTCGGCCTGACGCCCGCCCAGGTGATCGCCGAGCTGGAGCGCCGCGAAGGCCTGAGCGGCCTCGAGGAAAAGGCCTTGCGCAAGGCCGACGAACGTGCAGCCCAGGAGAAAGGACATGCCTCATGAGCGATAGAGACATCATCGACGTACCCGGCCGGGATGCTGCCCAGATGGAAGGCCTGAAGGCCTGGGGCTGGGTCAGCTACCTGCTGCACCTGGTCGTGGCCGTGGCCGCCGTGGTGCCCAGCGCCCAGCCCAGCATCGTGCTGCTGCTGATCGCGCTGGTCATCGATCTGGTCAAGCGCGACGAAGCACGCGGCACCTGGCAGGAAAGCCACTTTTCCTGGCGCATCCGCAGCGTGGCCTGGGCCGGCATCCTGTACGTGGTCACGCTGCCGCTGTGGCTGCTGTTCTTCGTGCCGGGCTGGATTGCCTGGAGCCTGATCTCCATATGGTTCCTGTACCGCATCGTGCGCGGCATGGTGGCGATGAATGCCCACCGTGCCGTCATGGACTGAGGAGCCGTGCCGCTCCACACCCCAAGCCCCTGCCGTTGCCGGCAGGGGCTTTTTCATGGGCGCCGCTTGCCGCCATTTTGCTGACAGCAGGACGGGCGGACAGGCTCGCCCCTCTTGACGCACCGCGGCTAAGCTGGTGTCCTGTTACAACCTTGACACCACAGGATCCATATATGGCCCAGGCAACGCAAACCGTGCTCAATCTGGCCCTGCAGGGCGGTGGCTCCCACGGGGCGCTGACCTGGGGCGTGCTCGATGCGTTGCTGGAGGACGAGACGCTGGTGCTGGAAGGCATCAGCGGCACCAGCGCCGGCGCCATGAATGCGGTGGTGCTGGCCCACGGCTTCGCGCAGGCCGCGGCCGAGGAAAAAACGGTGGATGCCGCGCGCCAGCGGGGCCGCGAACTGGCCCGCAAGTCGCTGCGCGATCTCTGGGAAGGCGTGGGCGCCATGGGCAGCCTGACCTGGGGCGTGCCGCTGGCCAACGGGCCGCTGATGGGCATGCTCAACCACTTCTGGTCGCCCTACCAGACCAATCCGCTCAATTTCAACCCGCTGCGCAAGCTGCTGGAAGGGATTGTTGATTTCGAGCAGCTCGTGCATCCCGCCCATCCCTCGGCGGTGCCCAAGCTCTTCGTCTGCGCCACCAATGTGCGCACCGGGCGCGGCCAGATCTTCTCGGGCGAGAAGGTCACGGCCGACGCCATCATGGCCTCTGCCTGCCTGCCGCAGCTGTTCAAGGCCGTGGAGATCGACGGCGAATACTACTGGGACGGCGGCTTTTCGGGCAATCCCGCGCTATATCCGCTGATCTACGGCACGCGCAGCCGCGACATCCTGCTGGTGCAGATCAACCCCAAGGAGTCGATCGAGCTGCCGAGCACGGCCGGCGACATCATGGACCGCATGAACGAGGTGACCTTCAACGCCAGCCTGCTGGCCGAACTGCGCGCCATCGAATTCGTTACCCGGCTGCTGGAGCAAAAGCGCCTGGATTCCGAGCGCTACAAGCATGTGCTCATGCACCGCATCGACGGCGGCGCGGTCCTGAAGGGATACGGCGCCTCCAGCAAGACGCGGGCCGACATCAACATGGTGCACGATCTGTTCGACCTCGGGCGTGAGCAGGGCCAGCGCTGGCTGCACGAGCACCGGCAGGACATCGGCGTGCGCCAGACCCTGCGTTTCAACGACAATGCTGTGTGATGACCTCCTGAGCGGCTGCGCCGCGTTCCCCGGGAAGGGGCGGCGTGCAACGGGACGACGGCCTTTGCTGCGGGGCGGCGCGGCCGGCTTGGGCCCTCTGGCCGTTTCTCGCCTGGAACGCGCCCGTCTCAAGAGGTGAGTGGCGCAACCATTGAATTGATAAGTACGCATGCACGACCACGATTCCCACTACGATTCCAGCTGCATTTTCTGCCGCATTGCCAAGGGCGAGATTCCGTCGCGCAAGGTATACGAGGACGAGGAAGTCTTTGCCTTCCACGACATCAACCCTTCGGCGCCCGTGCACTTCCTGATGATTCCCAGGAAGCACATCCCGTCCATGGCCCAGGTCTCGGCCGGCGATGCCGCGCTGCTGGGCCGCATGCTGGCGCTGGCCCCGCGGCTGGCCGCGGAGCAGGGCTGCAATCCCTATCCCGACGGCGGCTTTCGCCTGATGGTCAATACGGGGACCGAAGGCGGCCAGGAGGTGCACCACCTGCACATCCACGTGCTGGGCGGCCCCCGCCCCTGGAAGAAAGGGTGACCCCCCGAGGCGCGGCGCTGGTTGCCGGCGCCCAAGCCCGTGCTGCTTTTGTGGGGCATTGGGCGGCGGCCTGCGCGGTGGCCGTCTAAAATGGATTGCAATTCGTTAGGAGATAGTCATGGGTTCGTTTTCCATCTGGCACTGGCTGATCGTGCTGCTCATCGTGGTTCTGGTGTTCGGCACCAAGAAGCTCAAGAACATCGGCACCGACCTGGGCGGCGCGGTCAAGGGCTTCAAGGACGGCATGAAGGACGGTGCCAGCGACGGCAGCAGCGATGCTGTGGCCGGCCAGGTCGCCAACCAGAATGCCGCCGACAAGGCCACGATCGACGTGGAAGCCAAGCAAAAGAGCTGATCCGGCGGCACTGACACATGTTTGATATTGGCCTGTCCAAAATGGCGCTCATCGGAGCCGTGGCCCTGGTGGTCATCGGTCCCGAGAAGCTGCCGCGCGTGGCCCGCATGGCGGGCACCATGCTTGGAAGGGCGCAGCGCTATGTGGCCGACGTCAAGGCCGAGGTGAACCGCTCCATGGAGCTCGACGAGCTGCGCAAGATGAAGGAGAGCGTGGAGACCGCGGCGCGCGATGTGGAGCAGAGCATCCACGCGCAGACTTCCCAGCTGGAAAAGGGCTGGGAAGACGCCACCCGGGACCTGCGCGACGATGCCCCGATGACTTCGGCCTCGGCCTTCGAATCCGGCGTCGATTCCGGCTCGCACAGCGCCGTGGTGCCCACCTACCGGCATCCGCGCAAGAACTGGCGGGTCAAGCGCGCGGCCGTGCCCCAGTGGTACAAGGCCCGCGCCGGCGTGCGCACCAAGGCCCAGTCGGGTGCGGCGCGCGTGGCGCGCTTTCGTCCGCAGAAGTTCCGCTAGCATGCTGGCACGCGGCCAGCGGGCCGTCGCTTTCCCGGCACCCCGCCCTGGCGGCCGCATTCGCAGACCCGAGGGCCCGCATTGGCGGGCCTGCGGATTTTCAGGAGCCGCATCCTCCAAAAAGGCGCCTGGCGCTGCGGCCACCCGGCCCGCACGCTGCCTGGGCCTGCGGAATGCGGGCCGTGTTTCTGTTTCCAGCGCACAGGGCGGCACCGGCCCTGATCCCGTTTTGCACCATGTCCGATTTTTCTCCTAAAGAAGACGAGCTGGCCGGCACCGAGCAGCCGTTCGTGCAGCACCTGATGGAGCTGCGCGACCGCCTGCTGTACTGCATTTACGGCATTGCAGTGGCCGTCATCGCCCTGAGCCTGTGGCCCGGCCCCGACAGGCTGATGGACTTCATCGCCCATCCGATCAAGGCCCATATGCCGCCCGACGCCAAGCTGATTGCCGTGGGCGTGTTTTCGCCGTTCTTCATACCGCTCAAGGTCTTGCTGATGGTGGCCGTGCTGGCCGTGCTGCCCTGGCTGATGTACCAGATCTGGGCCTTTGTGGCGCCCGGCCTGTACAGCCACGAGAAGAAGTTCGCGCTGCCGCTGATCGTCTTCGGCAGCCTGCTGGCCTACATGGGCATCGGCTTCGTGCAGTTCTTCGTGCTGGACAAGATGTTCAACTTCATCCAGCACTTCACGCCTTCCAGCGTGGCGGCCACGCCCGACATCGCCTCGTACGTGGAAGCCATTTTGTCGCTGTACCTGGCGTTTGCCGCGGCCTTCCAGGTGCCCATCGTGGTGATGCTGCTGGTGCGCTTCGACCTGGTGGACATTGCCAAGCTCAAGTCCTTCCGCGGCTACTTCGTGGTGCTGGCCTTCATCGTGGCCGCCGTGCTCACGCCGCCCGACGTGATTTCGCAGCTGGCGCTGGCCGTGCCCATGTGCCTGCTCTACGAAGTGGGGATTCTGGGCGCGGGCTGGTTCAGCCGCGTCTCGCGCGCGCCCGACGAGGAAGGGACGCAGACCGCGGTCGACAAGCCGGCCGACGGCCAGTGACCGTTGCGCCAGGAGCGCGTACCCTGCAGCAGGGCCCCGGGAGCAATTCCGGGGCCTTTTTTTGATAGCTGCCTGCGCCCAATGAATAAGAGGTTAGGGCTGGTTTTGTATTGAACCGATGATCGGGATGGCGCCTGCAGCTATGGTTATTGAAGTGCGGTGCCGGTGACTCCGATGGTTCCAGCATGAAAAAAGCCGGTGCGAAGCGCCGGCTTTTGCGTTGTGCCGCGGTGGCTCAGCGGCGGCGTGGCTGCTGCTGGGCCGCATTGGCCGAGGGCCGCAGGCCGGGCGTGATGTTGAGCTCCACGCTGCTGTCGCCGCGGCGCACGTCGAAGGTCGTGGCCTGGCCGGGCTTGAGGGCGGCCACGGCGGTCAGCAGTTCCGAGACGTTGCGCGTGGGCGTGTCGCCCACCTTCACGATCACGTCACCCGGGCGCATGCCGGCCTGGGCGGCAGGACCGGCCTGCAGCACGCCGGTGATGATGACGCCGGAATCGGCCTTGACGCCGAAGGTTTCGGCCAGCTCGGGAGAGAGCTCGTTGGGCTCGACGCCGATCCAGCCGCGCGTGACCTTGCCGTCCTTGACGATGCCGTCCAGCACCATCTTGGCCGTGGAGACGGGGATCGCAAAGCCTATGCCCATGCTGCCGCCCGAGCGCGAGTAGATGGCCGTGTTGATGCCCAGCAGGTTGCCGCTGATGTCCACCAGCGCGCCGCCGGAGTTGCCGGGGTTGATGGCGGCATCGGTCTGGATGAAGTTCTCGAAGGTGTTGATGCCCAGCTGGCTGCGGCCCAGCGCGCTGATGATGCCGCTGGTCACGGTCTGGCCCACGCCGAAGGGATTGCCGATGGCCAGCACGCGGTCGCCCACGGCCACCTGGTCGGAGTTGCCCAGCACGATGACGGGCAGCTTGTCCAGGTTGATCTTGAGCACGGCGAGATCGGTCTCGGGATCGGTGCCGATGACGGTGGCCTTGGCTTGGCGGCTGTCGGTCAGCGTGACCTCGATGTCGTCGGCGCCCTCGACCACATGGTTGTTGGTGAGGATGTAGCCATCTGGACTGATGATGACACCACTTCCCAAACCAGATTGCTCCTGCGGGCCCTGGTCGCCGAAGAAGAACTGGAACCAGGGATCGTTGGCGCGTGGATGGCGCACGGCCTTGCTGGTGTTGATGCTGACCACGGCCGGAGCCGCCTTGCGCGCGGCCGGCGCAAAGCTGCCGGGCGCCGTCTCGCCGGCGGGCAGGGCGGGTGCCTGCAGCAGCGAAATACCGGCGTTGCTGCGCGTAGCCTGGCTGCGGAGCCAGTCTGGCTGCAGGGTTGCTACTACAAAATACATAGCCACCAGAACGGTGACGGCTTGGGAAAACAGCAGCCAGGTGCGTTTCATGTAATCCGTATGAATAAAGGGCGGGACAAGGCCCCATTGTGAAGCATGGCCGCCGCAATGGGCGTGGCAAGAAAAACGGCCGCCGCGATGCCTAGCGCAAACCCGGCAGGAATGCAGCGCCCGCAAGGCATAGGAATGCTGTCGCATATAGTTTTTTCAGTGCGGCAGCCATGAGTGCTAACCCTAGAATGAATTTTCGACTGCGCCTGCATCGCCGTTTGCCGAAGTGGCCGCCCACCAAGCGGCCGTGTTCGGATGGACTGGGCCTGGCACACCAGGCCTGCCGTGACCGGTTTGCCGCTGCACGCTGACCCGTTGCCGCGGCGACTTCCGCGCTGTCTTGCTGTTCGCTCTAGGAAACACATGACTACGCTTGACCATGCATTGCCTGCCGCCCCGGCGGCCGGCGTGCCCCACCGTTCTCTGAATCGCGAGGACTACAAGACCCTGGGCCTGTCTGCCCTGGGCGGAACGCTGGAGTTCTACGACTTCGTGGTGTTCGTCTTTTTCGCCAATGTGATCGGCTCGCTGTTTTTCCCGGCCGCGATGCCGGACTGGCTGCGCCAGCTGCAGACGCTGGGCATTTTCGCGGCCGGCTATCTGGCGCGCCCCATCGGCGGCATTCTGATCGCCCACTTCGGCGACATCCTGGGCCGCAAGAAGATGTTCACGCTGTCCGTCTTCCTGATGGCGCTGCCCACGCTGATCATCGGCCTGCTTCCCACATACGAGAGCTGGGGCATTGCCGCGCCCATCCTGCTGCTGCTGATGCGCGTGATGCAGGGCGCGGCCATCGGCGGCGAGATGCCCGGTGCCTGGGTCTTCGTGGCCGAGCATGCGCCGGCCAAGCGCTACGGCTTTGCCATCGGCTCGCTGACTTCGGGCATTACCGGCGGCATCTTCCTGGGCTCCATCATCGGCGTCTGGCTCAACAGCACCTACAGCTCGGCCGAAATCCACGACTGGGCCTGGCGCATCCCGTTCCTGCTGGGCGGCGTGTTCGGGCTGGTATCGGTGTATCTGCGCAAGTTCCTGCATGAGACACCCATCTTCCAGGAGCTGCAGGCACGCAAGCAGGCCGACCGCGAGCTGCCCATCAAGACCATCTTGCGCGAGCATCGCCAGGCCTGCGTGGTGGTGGCGCTGATGACCTGGGTGCTGTCCACGGCCATCGTGGTGGTGATTCTGTTCACTCCCTCGTATCTGCAGAAGGTGTTCCACATCGTGCCGGCCATGGCGCTCAAGGCCAATGCCGTGGCCACGGTGACGCTGACGATCGGCTGCGTGTTCTGGGGCTGGCTGTCCGACAGGATCGGCACGCGCGGCGCCATGGTGCTGGGCTGGGGCGGCATGACGCTCACCACCTATCTGTTCTATCTGAACCTGCCGGGCACCGAGGCCTCGCTGGTCTGCACCTATGCGACCGTGGGCTTCTTCGTGGGCAGCATCTCGCTGCTGCCGGTGGTGGGCGTGAGGGCCTTCCCGCCGGAGGTGCGCTTCACCGGCCTGTCCTTCTCCTACAACATGGCCTATGCCGTGTTCGGCGGCCTGACGCCCATGCTGGTGTCGGTGTGGCAGCAGGTGGATGTGCTGGCCCCTGCCCACTATGTCGCCGCCATGGGCGTGCTGGGCGTGGCCATGGGCTTCTGGCCGCTGGCATGCAAGGGATGGCAGGCGAAGAAGGCCTGATGGCGGCTTGATTCCGCATGACGGATCCGGGGCGGCCTGCGGGCTGCCCTTTTTCATGTCCGGCCCGCGCCTGCTTGGCACAATAGCCGCATGAGCATTGAGCGAAACCAACTCCTGTCCTGCTTCGACGGCCTGCTGCAGCCCGAGCGCTTCAAGGACTATGGCCCCAACGGCCTGCAGGTCGAGGGCAGGCGCGAGATCAAACGCCTGGTCAGCGGCGTGACGGCCAGCCGGGCACTGATCGAGGCTGCGATTGCCGACAAGGCCGACGCCATCTTTGTGCACCACGGCCTGTTCTGGCGCGGCATGGACGGGCGCATCACCGGCTGGCTCAAGGAACGCATCCGCCTGCTGCTGGCGCACGACATCAATCTGTTTGCCTACCATCTGCCGCTGGATGCCCATCCCGCGCTGGGCAACAATGCGCAGCTGGGGGCGCGGCTGGGCCTGCAGGGCGAGGCAGCTTTTGGCGAGCAAAACCTGGGCTGGCTGGCCAAGGCGGACTTTGCCTCGGCGGAGCAACTGGCCGCCCATGTCCGTGCTGCGCTGGGGCGCGAGGTCACCGTGGCTGACGGCCCGGCCCCAAAGCCGCTGCGCAGGATTGCCTGGTGCACCGGCGGCGCCCAGGGCTTTTTCGAAGCCGCGATTGCCGCAGGCGCCGATGCCTATATCACGGGCGAGATCTCCGAACCGCAAGCCCATCTGGCGCGCGAAACCGGCACTGTCTTCATTGCGGCCGGCCACCATGCGACCGAGCGCTACGGCGCTCCCGCGCTGGCGGCCCATGTGGCGGCGGAGCTGGGGCTGGAGCACCGTTTCATCGACATCGACAATCCGGCCTGATACTTTCAATCTGATCGCTTGAAACGCTTGGCTGCAAAGCGCTGGATGCTGATTTCACTGCCATGTCCCCTACCTCTTCCATACCAGACGCCACCGCCCCCATCGCCATCACCCAGGGCGACAGCGCCGGCATCGGCCCGGAAATCATTGCCAAGGCCTTTGCCGGCTCTGCGCAGCACCTGCAAGGCTGCTTTGTGGTTGGCGAGCTGCAGACGCTGCGCCGTGCCACGGCGCTGGTTGCCCATGTGTGCGGCGGCGAGCAGGGCATTGCGCAGCCGATTGCCGTGATCGACAAGCCCCGGGACGCATGGAGCGTGCCGCCCGGCACCATCCCCCTGCTGGCGCTGCCGGATCTGCCAGGTCCCCAGCCCTACGGAGAGGTCAGTGCCCTGGCCGGGGAGGCTGCCGCACGCTGCGTGACCTGGTCCGCGCAAGCAGCCTTGCGTGGCGAGATTGCGGCGCTGGTGACCGCGCCGCTGCACAAGGAGGCGCTGTCGCTGGCCGGTGTGAAGTTTCCCGGCCATACCGAGCTGCTGCAGGCCGAGGCCGCAGCCCATGCGGGCGTGCCGCTGGCCGAGATGCCGGTGCGCATGATGCTGGCCAACGACGAGCTGCGCACCGTGCTCGTCAGCATCCATGTCTCCCTGCGCGAGGCGATTGCCGCGGTGACGCAGCCCCAGGTCCTGCAGACGCTTCGCATCACCCATGCGGCACTGTCGCGCCACCTGGGCCGCGCGCCACGCATCGGCGTGGCAGGGCTCAATCCGCATGCAGGCGAGGGCGGGCTTTTCGGCGAGGAAGAGATCGCCATCATCGCCCCGGCCATCGCCCAGGCTGGCGCCGAGGGAATGGATGTCCATGGGCCGTTTGCGCCGGACACGATCTTCATGCGGGCGCGCAACGCGCCCGGCCACCCCGGTGAATTCGATGTGGTGTTGGCTATGTACCACGACCAAGGGTTGATCCCAGTCAAATATCTGGGCGTGGAAAAAGGCGTCAATGTCACGCTGGGGCTGCCGCTGGTGCGCACCAGCCCCGACCATGGCACGGCCTTCGACATTGCGGGCCGGGGTGTGGCCGATGCGGACAGCCTGGTCGAGGCCGTGCGCATGGCCCGCAGCCTGGCGCTGTGACTCTCTGGGGTCGCTGTGACACGGCCACGGGTGCGGCTGCTGCGCGAAGCAAGGCCTGACTTCCTGGGATCGGGTCGCACCAAAAAAGCCCGCCAGGCGCATTGCCTTGGCGGGCTTTGGATTGCGTGGAGATGGCTTAGCGGGGGCGGTTGAGGCTGTCGCGGATCTCGCGCAGCAGCACGATGTCCTCGGGGGTGGGCGCAGGGGCGGCAGGTGCCTCCGGCTCGGCCGGCGCCTGGCGCTTGAGGCGGTTGATCTGCTTGATCATCATGAAGATGATGAAGGCGAGAATCAGGAAGTTAACGGCAACAGTGATGAAGTTGCCGTAGGCAAACACGGGAACGCCGGCTTTCCGGAGCGCATCCAGTGTCATGGGCGTGCCATCCGGCACATGGCCCAGCGTGATGAACAGATTGGAGAAATCCAGCTTGCCGAACACCAGGCCGACAACCGGCATGATGAGGTCGTTGACGACAGAATCGACGATCTTGCCGAATGCTCCGCCGATGATCACGCCGACTGCCAGATCTACCACGTTTCCCTTGATTGCGAACTCGCGGAATTCTTGCATCATCCCCATAGCAATTCCAGTCACTGAGAGTTTGAGATAGCGCAGTATTGCGCGACTTTGGTATCTGTCAACGTCAGACGGCGGCTGGAATAACCATGACCCCACCGCTACAATTTATCGCTGACCCCAATCAAGCGATGTACTTCGAGGAAATCCATGAGTGACTCTCCAGTGGACTCCAGCAAACGCACGTGGATCATCACGTCGGCATGCGCTGGTGCCGTGGGCGGCGTGGCGACAGCCGTCCCTTTCGTGAGCTCCTTCCAGCCCTCCGAGAAGGCGAAGGCAGCCGGTGCAGCGGTAGAGGTGGACATTTCCACCCTCAAGGAAGGCGAGAAGCTCACCGTAGAGTGGCGCGGCAAGCCGGTATGGATCATCAAGCGCACATCCGAACAGCTCAAGGATCTGCCATCGCTCGACGGTGAGCTGGCCGACCCCAAGTCCGAACGGCATCCCGACGAATTCACTCCTCCCTACGCGCGCAACGAGAATCGCTCCATCAAGCCCGAAGTCCTCGTGGTGGTCGGCATCTGCACGCATCTGGGCTGTTCTCCCACGGACAAGTTCCAGGCCGGCCCCCAGCCCTCGCTGCCCAGCGACTGGAAGGGCGGCTTTCTGTGTCCCTGCCATGGCTCGACCTTCGACATGGCCGGCCGCGTGTTCAAGAACAAGCCCGCGCCGGACAACCTTCAGGTGCCCCCGCACATGTATCTGTCTGACACCAAGATCCTGATTGGTGAAGACAAGAAGACCGCCTGAGGGAGACAAGAGCAATGGCCCACGAATTCAAGCAAATTGACCCGAACGCCACCTCCGGCGCCAAGGCCATGAACTGGCTGGAGAACCGCTTTCCGACGGCATTCGACGCCTATCGCGTCCACATGTCGGAATACTACGCGCCCAAGAACTTCAACTTCTGGTACATCTTCGGCTCGCTGGCGCTGCTGGTGCTGGTGATCCAGATCGTCACCGGCATCTTCCTGGTGATGCACTACAAGCCGGATGCCGACAAGGCATTTGCCTCGGTCGAGTACATCATGCGCGACGTGCCCTGGGGCTGGCTGATCCGCTACATGCACTCCACGGGTGCGTCTGCTTTCTTCATCGTCGTCTATCTGCACATGTTCCGTGGGCTTCTGTACGGTTCCTACCGCAAGCCGCGCGAACTGGTATGGATCTTCGGTTGCGCCATCTTCCTCGTGCTGATGGCCGAGGCCTTCATGGGCTATCTGCTGCCCTGGGGCCAGATGTCGTACTGGGGCGCCCAGGTGATCGTGAACCTGTTCTCCGCGATACCCTTCATCGGCCCCGACCTGGCGCTGCTGATCCGTGGCGACTATGTGGTGGGCGACGCGACGCTGAACCGGTTCTTCAGCTTCCATGTGATAGCGGTGCCGCTGGTGCTGCTGGGTCTGGTCGTGGCCCATTTGCTGGCGCTGCATGACGTGGGCTCGAACAATCCCGATGGCATCGAGATCAAGGGCCCGAATGCGCCCAAGGATGAAAAGGGCCGTCCGCTCGATGGCGTGCCGTTCCATCCCTACTACACGGTGCATGACATCTTCGGCGTGACGGTGTTCCTGTTCCTGTTCTCGGCCGTGGTTTTCTTTGCCCCCGAGTTCGGCGGCTATTTCCTGGAATACAACAACTTCATTCCGGCCGATCCGCTCAAGACACCCAACCACATCGCGCCCGTCTGGTACTTCACGCCGTTCTATTCGATGCTGCGTGCCATCACCAGCGAGATGATGTATGTGCTGATCGCCTGCGTGGTGCTGGGCGCCGGTTATGGCATCCTCAAATCGCGCCTGCCCTCTTTTGTCAAGGGCGCAGTGGGTGTGATTGCCCTGGGTGTGATCGCCATGATGCTATCCATCGACGCCAAGTTCTGGGGCGTGGTGGTCATGGGCGGTGCCGTCATCATCCTGTTCGCGCTGCCCTGGCTCGACTGCAGCCCGGTCAAGTCGATCCGCTATCGTCCCAGCTGGCACAAATATGTGTATGCCGTGTTTGTGCTGAACTTCGTCATCCTGGCCTATCTGGGGGTCCAGCCTCCGTCGCCGGTGGGCGAGAAGGTGTCGCAAGTCGGTACGCTGTTCTATTTCGGCTTCTTCCTGCTCATGCCGTGGTGGAGCCGCAAGGGCGAGATGAAGGCCGTGCCCGAGCGCGTGACATTCAAGCCACACTGAAGCTGGAGAAAACAACAATGAAGAAGTTCATCCTCACCTTGGTGGCGGCTGTGGGTTTTGCTGCCGGAGCCCAGGCCTCCGAAAGCGGCATCCATTGGGACAAGGCGCCGGTCAACACCACCGATACCGCTTCCTTGCAGAACGGCGCCAAGCTGTTCGTCAATTACTGCCTGAGCTGCCACTCCGCCGCCTTCATGCGCTTCAACCGCCTGAAGGACATCGGCCTGACCGATCAGGAGATCAAGGACAACCTGTTGTTCACCACTGACAAGGTGGGCGAGACCATGAAGGCCGCCATCAATCCCAAGGAAGCCAAGGAGTGGTTCGGCGCCAATCCGCCGGACCTGACGGTGATTGCGCGCTCGCGTGCCGGGGCGGGCGGCACGGGTGCCGATTACCTCTATACCTTCTTGCGTACTTTCTACAGGGATGACACCAAGGCCACAGGCTGGAATAATCTCGCCTTTCCTAGCGTAGGCATGCCGCATGTGCTGTGGCAGCTGCAGGGTGAGCGCCGTGCCGTCTTCGAGGAGGTCGAGGAGCACGGCTCTAAAACCCAGGTCTTCAAGGGTTGGGAACAGCTGTCTCCCGGCACGATGACCTCAGTGCAGTACGATCAGGCCGTTGGCGATCTGGTGAATTACCTGCAATGGATGGGGGAGCCGGCCCAGAACACGCGCACCCGGGTAGGGGTTGGCGTGCTGGTCTTCCTGGCCTTCTTCATCTTTGTGGCATGGCGCCTGAACGCCGCGTTCTGGAAAGACGTCAAGTAAAACTTTGCTGCCGCGCAGATGCTGTCTGCAGCCAAACCGTGTTAGTGCAGAGTGGGCGCCGTGGGTGTCCCACTCTTTTTGATTTTTAGGAGCCTCCACCATGATGGTGCTTTATTCGGGAACGACCTGCCCCTTTTCACACCGCTGCCGCTTTGTGCTGTTTGAAAAAGGCATGGATTTCGAAATCCGCGATGTGGACTTGTTCAGCAAGCCCGAAGAAATCAGCGTGATGAATCCCTATGGCCAGGTGCCGATCCTGGTGGAGCGCGACCTGATCCTGTACGAATCGAACATCATCAACGAGTACATCGACGAGCGCTTCCCCCATCCCCAGCTCATGCCTGGCGACCCGGTGGACCGCGCCCGCGTGCGCCTGTTCCTGCTGAACTTCGAGAAGGAACTGTTCGTGCATGTGAGCGCTCTGGAAGAGCGCAATGCCAAGGGCAACGAAAAGGCCCTGGAAAAGGCGCGCGCCCATATCCGCGACCGCCTGACGCAGCTGGCTCCCGTGTTCCTCAAGAACAAGTACATGCTGGGCGAGAACTTCTCCATGCTGGACGTGGCCATCGCTCCGCTGCTGTGGCGCCTGGACTATTACGGCATTGAGCTGTCCAAGAACGCCGCCCCCCTGCTCAAGTACGCCGAGCGCATCTTCTCGCGCCCGGCCTACATCGAGGCATTGACGCCGTCCGAAAAGGTGATGCGCAAGTAAGCTGCGCAGCAACCGGAGCGGACAGGGCGGGGCAATCCTCCGCCTGTCCGCTTTTCTGTCTTTGGAATCCCTGGGTCTGGAACTGACATGAACACCCCTGAAGCAACCTCCACCCGCCCGTACCTGCTGCGGGCCTTGTTCGAGTGGTGTACGGACAACGGCTTCACTCCCCATATCGCCGTGCGCGTGGACCGTACGGTGCAAGTGCCGATGGAGTTCGTGCGTAACGGCGAGATCGTGCTCAACATCAGCTACGACGCCACCAGCGGCCTGCTGATCGGCAACGAATATGTCGAATTCAAGGCGCGTTTTGGCGGCAAGCCGCGCGAGATCATGGTGCCGGTGGCCAATGTCATGGCCATCTATGCGCGCGAGACCGGCCAGGGCATGGCTTTCCCGCCCGAGGAGGGTGCGGAGGCTGCCCAGGAGCCCCTGGAGGAAATGGTCGAGGACGATGCGGCTGAGGGCGGCGAGGTCGAAGCCGATGAGCGCGTGGTGCAGCTGGTTACGGCCAAAAGCGACGACGATGAACCGCGTACACCGCCGCCAGCCGCTCCCGCAGGCGGCCGCCCGGCCCTCAAGCGCGTGAAGTAAGCCGCAGCCGGACCGGAGCATGCGGACAAAAAATTCGGCAGTCGGCCGAGGGGCTGGATTTCTGGGCTAGAATGCGGGCTGCGCCGGTTTAGCTCAGTTGGTAGAGCACCCGCCTTGTAAGCGGTAGGTCGTCAGTTCGAATCCGACAACCGGCACCAAACAGGTCTCTTCGGAGGCCTTTTTTCGTTTCTGCGGAAGATTCCTGTTTACAGGCAGCAGGAGCGGCACGACCATGGCGGCTAGCTCTGCACCTTGAGACGGATCTGTGCCACGTTCCAGCCCTTGGTGCGCAGATGGGCGGCCATGGCGGGCAGCAGCTGGCGCACCTTGGCGGCCGCCGCATTGTTCTTGACCAGCAGGCACCAGCTGTCGCCTTCGATGGGGCCGGCCTGCAGGCTGCCCCGCAGCATGGGAGGGACCAGCGGCAGGATGGCTGCCAGACGGTTGCTGGAATCGCGCGTGAGTTCGGCCAGGCGTGCCAGCGTGGGCGAGGTTTGCACCGCTGCAATGGCGGTGATGGCATGGTGGCGTCGGGTCGCGGTCATCGGTACGTGGCAAATGCAAGGGCAGGGCGCAGCTTACCCCGCCGACGCTGCAAGTTTGCGCCAGAGTGGCCGGCGATGTACGGCAAGGGCGGCAAAAGCAGCGCAAAACCAAGGGTAGTTGTCGCGGTTAGAATCATTTTTTGGTCCGTGTTTCAGTTCCAGGCATTCCAAGAGGTTTTGACGGCATTCGAGTGCCGCTCTTGAGTGCTGCTGAGACGGCCCCATCTGAAGACCAACAATCAAGGGATTCCGGGCATATTGCTTCGCGCCATGGGCTGCAGGCAATATGTCTTTGCACGCATGGCCACCAATTTCCTCACCAAACTGTTCGGCAGCCGCAACGACCGGCTGCTCAAGCAATACCGCAAGACAGTCGCTCGCATCAACGCGATGGAGCCTGAGTACGAAAAGCTCAGCGATGAGGCATTGCGCGCCAAGACCCAGGACTTCAAGGACCGCATCGCGCGGGGCGAATCGCTGGACGACCTCCTGCCCGAAGCGTTTGCCGTGGTCCGCGAAGGCTCCAAGCGCGTCATGAAGATGCGCCATTTCGACGTGCAGCTGCTTGGCGCCATGGCCTTGCACTACGGCAAGATCGCCGAAATGCGCACGGGTGAAGGCAAGACGCTGACGGCCACGCTGCCGGTCTATCTGAATGCACTGGCCGGCAACGGCGTGCATGTGGTGACCGTCAACGACTATCTGGCCAAGCGCGATGCGACCACCATGGCGCGCCTGTACAACTTCCTGGGCCTGACGGTCGGCGTGAACCTGCCCAACCTCTCGCGCGAGGAAAAGCAGGCGGCCTACAACTCCGACATCACCTACGGCACGAACAACGAATACGGCTTCGACTACCTGCGCGACAACATGGTGTACGAGCCCGGCGACCGCGTGCAGCGCGCGCTCAACTATGCCATCGTCGACGAGGTGGACTCCATCCTGATCGACGAGGCGCGCACGCCGCTGATCATTTCCGGCCCGGCCGAAGACCACACGGCCATGTACGTGGCCATGAACCAGATCGTGCCCAACCTGATCCGCCAGGAAGGCGAGGCCGATCCGCGCACCGGCGAAGGCGTGACCAAGCCGGGCGATTTCACGGTCGACGAGAAGTCCCATCAGGTCTATCTGACCGATCAGGGCTACGAGGCCGCCGAGCGCCTGCTGGCCAACGCAGGCATGATCCCCGAGGGCTCGTCGCTGTACGACCCGGCCAACATCTCGCTGGTGCACCACCTGTACGCCGCGCTGCGTGCCAACCAGCTCTACCACCGCGATCAGCACTATGTGGTGCAGAACGGCGAGATCGTGATCGTGGACGAGTTCACGGGCCGCCTGATGGCGGGCCGCCGCTGGAGCGATGGCCTGCACCAGGCCGTGGAGGCCAAGGAAGGCGTGTCCATCCAGGCCGAGAACCAGACCATGGCCTCGATCACCTTCCAGAACTACTTCCGCCTCTACAAGAAGCTGGCAGGCATGACGGGCACGGCCGATACCGAGGCCTACGAATTCCAGGAAATCTATGCGCTGGAAACCGTGGTCATTCCCCCCAACAAGCCCAGCCGCCGCGACGACCAGCTGGACCGGGTCTACAAGACCACCAAGGAAAAGTACGAAGCGGCCATCAAGGACATCCGCGAATGCCATGAGCGCGGCCAGCCCGTGCTGGTGGGCACGACCTCGATCGAGAACTCGGAAATCATCGACCAGCTGCTCAACCGCGAAAAGCTCCCGCACCAGGTGCTCAATGCCAAGCAGCACGAGCGCGAGGCCGACATCGTGGCCCAGGCCGGCAGTATCGGCATGATCACCATTGCCACCAACATGGCAGGCCGCGGCACCGACATCGTGCTGGGCGGCAACATCGACAAGCAGGTGGCGCTGATCGAGGCCGACGAATCGCTGTCGCCCGCCGAGCGCCAGCAGCAGATCGACAAGCTGCGTGCCGACTGGCAGGTCGCGCACGACAAGGTGGTGGCCCTGGGCGGCCTGCGCATCATCGCCACCGAGCGCCATGAATCGCGCCGCATCGACAACCAGCTGCGCGGCCGTTCGGGCCGCCAGGGCGATCCCGGTTCCTCGCGCTTTTACCTGAGCCTGGACGACCAGCTGATGCGCATCTTTGCCGGCGACCGCGTCAAGGCCATCATGGACCGCCTCAAGATGCCCGAAGGTGAGGCCATCGAGGCCGGCATCGTCACGCGCTCGATCGAATCGGCGCAGCGCAAGGTCGAAGCCCGCAACTTCGACATTCGCAAGCAGCTGCTCGAATACGACGACGTGTCCAACGACCAGCGCAAGGTCATCTACCAGCAGCGCAACGAGATCCTGGATACCGAGGACCTGGAGGGCATGATTGCCGTCATGCGCGAGGACGTCATCACCGACGTGGTGCGCCAGTACGTGCCCGCCGAATCCATGGAGGAGCAGTGGGACATTCCCGGCCTGGAGCGCGTGCTGTCCAGCGAATGGCATATCGAGCTGCCGCTGCAGGTGGAGGTGGCGTCCTCGGACGCCATCACCGATGAAGACATCCTTGAGAAGGTGCTCAAGGCCGCGAACGACATGTTCGAAGCCAAGGTGGCGCTGATCGGCAAGGAGAACTTCACGCAGTTCCAGCGCGCCGTGCTGCTGCAGAGTTTCGACAGCAACTGGCGCGACCACCTGGCCGCGCTCGACTATCTGCGCCAGGGCATCCATCTGCGCGGCTACGCTCAGAAGCAGCCCAAGCAGGAGTACAAGCGCGAAGCCTTCGAGCTGTTCCGCCAGCTCATCGACCAGGTCAAGACCGAAGTCACGCGCGTGCTGATGACGGTGCAGGTGCGCTCGCGCGAAGAAGCCGACGAAGCTGCCGTGGCGATGAACCAGCGCGGTGCAGAGAGCCTGGAGCACATGAACTACAGCGGCCCGTCGGATGCCGATATCGGATCCGCCACGCCCGAGGACGGCGAGCAGGCGCTGGCCATTCCCCAGGGCGTGCATGTGGGGCGCAACGATCCCTGCCCCTGCGGCAGCGGCAAGAAGTACAAGCAGTGCCACGGGAAGCTGTCCTGAGCACCGGCGCTCGAGTACCCACAAAAACACGGGCTGCGGCCCGTTTTTTGTTGGCGGGGCGGCATTTTCCTGGCGGCAAAGCCACCAAGCGCAGAACAGGTCCCGGTTTGTTCCGATAATGGAGAGCGTTTTAACTCTCCGCCCCACGCCGCTGCGGTGGGCGCGCCTTCTTGCCGCGGACATCGGGCAGAAGCCGCCTTGCAGCATGCACTGCCCGCCAGGATGCGGTTCCGTTCCTGGCGGCAGCCACGCGGCGTTGCGGGCGGCATTTCTTTTCAATCTTGAGGATTGTTGCAATGTCCGTGAATCTTTCCGCCCCTGTTGCCGCCGAACTGCTGGCAGTCAATGGCGTTCGCATCGGCGTCACCGAGGCCGGTGTGCGCAAGGCCAACCGCAAGGACCTGACGGTGTTCCTGCTGGACGAGGGCGCAGCGGTGGCGGGGGTGTTCACGCAGAACCGCTTCTGCGCCGCGCCCGTGCAGGTCAGCCGCGAGCACCTGGCCGCCGGCAAGGGCATCCGTGCCATGGTCGTCAACACCGGCAACGCCAATGCCGGCACCGGTGCTGACGGCCTGGCCCGCGCGCGCGCCACCTGCGCCGCGCTGGCGCGGGAACTGAATCTTGCGCCCGAGCAGATTCTGCCGTTCTCCACCGGCGTCATCATGGAAGAGTTGCCCGTGGACCGCATCGTGGCCGGCCTGCCGGCAGCGATTGCCGCCGCCAGGGCGGACAACTGGGCCACGGCCGCCGAAGGCATCATGACCACCGACACGCTGCCCAAGGCCTTCAGCCGCAGCGTGGAGGTCGCCGGCAAGACCGTGTGCATCACCGGCATCAGCAAGGGCGCTGGCATGATCCGTCCCAACATGGCGACCATGCTGGGCTTTCTGGCCACCGATGCGGCCATCGCGCCCGCACTGCTGCAGCCCCTGGTCAAGGAACTGGCCGACGGCTCGTTCAACCGCGTGACCATCGACGGCGATACGTCCACCAACGACTCTTTCGTGCTGATCGCCACCGGCAAGGCCGGCAATGCGCCCATCGATTCGCTGACCAGCGCCGAAGGCCAGGCGCTCAAGGCTGCGCTGCTGGAGGTAGCGCAGAAGCTGGCCCAGGCCATCGTGCGCGACGGCGAAGGCGCGACCAAGTTCATCACCGTGAAGGTGGAAGGCGGCAGGACCGAGGAGGAATGCCGCCTGGTGGCCTATGCGATCGCGCATTCGCCGCTGGTCAAGACCGCCTTCTATGCTTCCGACCCGAACCTGGGCCGCATCCTGGCGGCCGTGGGCTATGCCGGCATTGACGACCTGGACCAGACCCGGATCGACCTGTACCTGGACGACGTGCATGTGGCCGTCAACGGCGGCCGCAATCCGTCCTACCAGGAAGAGGACGGCCAGCGCGTGATGAAGCAGCAGGAAATCACCGTGCGCGTGCTGCTGGGCCGCGGCAATGCGGCGCAGACCGTGTGGACCTGCGACTTCAGCCACGAGTACGTGACCATCAACGCCGATTACAGGTCGTGATGGACACCTTCTGAGCGGCTGCACCGCGTCCTCCTCTCTCCGCGCTATGCGCTAGGAGAGGGAGGGGACGATGCCCTCGCTGCGGGGCGGCGGGGCCGCTGGGGCCCTTGCCTGGCATCCCTCGTCCGGGCTGCGCCGGTTCCTACGTGATGGGTGCTACAAATTAGGAAGCTGCTATCGCTTCTCTGCATTGGGTTTCAATTGCTTGTCCATTGGAGTCCCAGCAATATCAAGCGATGGCAGCTATAACAACAGATGGAGATTCGGTCATGCAAGATGTAATGAACCCTTTGGAGCGCCTGGTCGAGCGTGCCGAGCAGCTGATGCAGCGCATCGAGGCCATCCTGCCCCAGCCGCTGCAGTCGCCTGCCGACTGGAATGCCGCGATTGCCTGGCGCTACCGCAAGCGCGCCAACGGCTGCGGTGTCCTGGAGCCCGTGCGCCATGTGGGTGCGATGCAGCTGTCCGACCTGCAGAACATCGATGTGCAAAAGGAAAAGATCGCGCGCAACACCGAGCAGTTCGTGCAGGGGCGCACGGCCAACAACGTGCTGCTCACGGGCGCGCGCGGCACCGGCAAGTCCTCGCTGATCCGTGCCTGCCTGCACAGCTATGCGCCGCAGGGCCTGCGCCTGATCGAGGTGGACAAGGCCGATCTGACCGACCTGCCCGACATCGTCGAGGTGGTCGCCAGCCGGCCCGAGAAATTCATCATCTATTGCGACGACCTGAGTTTCGAGGAGGGCGAGCCCGGCTACAAGGCGATGAAGTCCATCCTGGACGGCTCGGTCTCGGCCGCCACGCCCAATGTGCTGGTCTATGCGACCAGCAACCGCCGCCACCTGCTGCCCGAGTACATGACGGACAACCTGGCCCAGCAGAAAGGCGAGAACGGCGAAATCCACCCGGGCGAAGTGGTGGAGGAGAAGATCTCGCTGTCCGAGCGTTTCGGCCTGTGGGTGAGCTTCTATCCGTTCAGCCAGGACGAATACCTGCGCGTGGTGGCCCAGTGGCTGTCGGCGCTGGGGCTGGATGCGGCGGCCATCGAGGCCGCCAGGCCCGAGGCCCTGGTCTGGGCGCTGGAGCGCGGCTCGCGCAGCGGTCGTGTGGCCCACCAGTTCGCGCGCGACTATGCGGGCCGGGCCGAGCGTCCCGCGTCGCGCGGCGCGCGCATCGGCGATGTGCAAGGCCTGGCCGAGGAGGCCGACCTGGATTGAGCGCCGGGACCCGGGCCGCAGGCCCGCCGGCATTTTGAACAAGTGATGGAAACAGTGACTGCTGAAACCTCTCCCCAGCCCGCCCGCAAGCACACCGAAGTGGCCGTGGGCGTGCTGCTGCGCGAATCCGATGGCGCCCTGCTGATCTCCAGCCGCCCCGAAGGCAAGCCCTATGCGGGCTACTGGGAATTTCCGGGCGGCAAGCTCGAGGCCGGCGAAACCGTGGAGCAGGCCCTGCGCCGCGAGCTGATCGAGGAGCTGGGCGTGACCATAGGCACGGCCCATGTCTGGAAAGTCACGGAGCACGACTATCCGCATGCGCTGGTGCGCCTGCACTGGTGCAAGGTCACCGAATGGAGCGGCGACTTCGAGATGCGCGAAGGCCAGCAGATGGCCTGGCAGCAGCTGCCGCTGACGGTTGCGCCCGTGCTGCCGGGCGCCTACCCGGTGCTGCAATGGCTCAGCGAAGAGCGGGGCCTGCCTTTCGATGCCGGCTACTACGAGGCGCAGCAGCCCCGCAACTGAGGTTCGGCGTTTTTCTTGCTGGCGAAAAAGTGAGCACCTTGCGCCGGACTCTCCTGGACTTTCTTTGCAAATGCGTTGAAACTCACTATGGGGCCAGCGCAAGGTGCTCCTGTTTTTGAAGCCGGCGTTCAGTCTTCGGTGCGGGGATCGCCAAACGGCGCGTCTTCGGGCGGTGTCGGCGCGGGCACGCGGAACTCTTCGTTGGCCCAGGCGCCCAGGTCGATCTGGCGGCAGCGTTCGCTGCAGAACGGGCGGAACTTGTTGCCGGGCGCAAAAAGGCTGGGGCCGCCGCAGGTCGGGCAGCGCACGGTGGTCGGGATGCTGTCGTTGCTCATGTGCCGAGTGTGCGCCAAATGCGGTGGACAGATGCGGGGTGGGGCGAAAAAGCCGTGCCGTTGAAAGTGATCGAGCCGCTGCAAGCGGTCCGGCGATGTGCCAAAAGAACGGGGCGGGGTCAGGCGCAGAGCGTCAGCTCGAAGGCCGCATCCTCGGGGCACAGCTGGGGCTTGGAGCCATTTTCCGAACGCAGCAGCCGCACGGAGACCAGCAGGCGGTTGCCGCTGATTTCGGGAATCAGGTTCAGGTGCTCGTCGATGCGCAGGCGCAGCAGCTGGAAGGTGCGCCCTGCGGGCATGGCCTGCTGGAAGATGCCTTGCTCGGCCGCCACGCGCTGGGGGACGCCGGTCTCGCGCAGCAGCTGCAGCAGCAGCTCCAGCGCCTGGCCCAGCGGCGCCAGTTCGGCCGCCCAGTCTTCCAGGTCGCGCTGGCGGTAGCGGGGGTCCAGGCTCTGCCATGCATGGTAGGCGGGCAGATCGAAACTGCAGGTGCCACCGGGGATGCCGATGCGGCTGCGCACGGACATCAGCCATTCATGCTCGGTCAGTGCCTGGCCGGTCTTGCCGGCCTGCTCGTTGATGGCCTTGAAACACTGGTCCACTTGGCGCGCGACCTGGTGCAGCATGTGCTGCGAGATGTCGGGGTTGTCGCGCAACACGTCGAGCAGGGCTTTCTGGCGCTCGAGGTCTTTCAGAACGTCGGTCTTGAGATCCGAACGGGCCGCCACGTCCATGATCTCGAAAATCGTGACCAGCGCGAAATGGTGATCGACCGGGTGCGCGCGCGTCAGCAGCTCGCCCAGGCGGCGATACAGCTGCTCCAGACGCAGGTAGGTTCTCAGACGCTCGTTGAAAGGATATTCGTACAGGATCACGCTTGCTGGGCTCCTTGGGGCGCGCAGGAATCAGCGGTTAACGTGCACATGCGGCGATCACACGCACAGGCCAAGCCATGTCGCGCATCATAGCCCGAACCAGGCAGCGATTTGATCGGTATGTGCGTTGAGTGCATCGATGCCCATGCCCTCGTCGTTGTAGAGCACCCAGTCGGCGGCAGCCGTGCGCTGCGCACGGCCGGCCTGGGCTGCGATGATGGATTGCACGGCTTCGCGCGTGAGACCGCTGCGTGCCATGACACGCTCGATCTGCGTGGATTCGCGGCAGTCGATCACCAAAATGCCATGCAGCTGTGCCCGCCAGTGCCTGGATTCCACCAGCAGCGGAATATCGTGCACGACCAGCCTGTGGCCTTCCTGCACGGCCTGCCGGTACTGCTGCTCGGTGTGCTCGGCAATCAGCGGGTGAACAATGGCTTCGAGCCGCTGGCGCGCATCGCTTTGCGCAAACACCAGCTCGCGCATGCGGGTGCGGTTGAGCGCACCGTCGCCGGCGATCAGATCGTCACCGAAGGCCCGGGCGATGGCCGGCAGCGCGGCGCCGCCGGCGGCAGTCAGGCTGCGTGAAATCCGGTCGGCATCGATGACGGCCGCGCCGCGTTGCTGCAGCCGTGCGGCGACCGTGCTTTTACCGCTGCCGATGCCGCCCGTCAGGCCAAGGCGATAGGGCGGCTGCTGCGCGGGAATGAGCGAACGGGTGGGCATGGCGGAGTGCATGCCGCAGTATGTACCAGCGGTCTGCATGCAAACGCAAGAAGTTGTTTACAACCCGATGGCGTGCAGAATGGACTGCGGTCCCCAGATCAGGCTGATGAAACCGCCGCCGGCCAGGAACGGGCCAAAAGGCACATAGCCGCCTTCCCGCAGCTGGCTGTTGATCTTGAGCGCCATGCCGATGACGGCGCCCACGACCGAGGCCATGAGGATGATGGGTATCAGCGCCTGCCAGCCGAACCATGCGCCCAGGGCGGCAAACAGCTTGAAGTCGCCGTAGCCCATGCCTTCCTTGCCGGTGGCCAGCTTGAAGGCCCAGTAGATCAGCCACAGCGACAGATAGCCGGCAATGGCCCCCCAGACGGACTGCGCCAGCGGCACGCCGGTCCACTGGAGCGCGGATGCCGCCAAGCCGGCCCACAGCAGGGGCAGGGTGATGGAGTCGGGCAGCAGCGTGGTGTCCCAGTCAATCAGGGCGAGGGCCAGCAGGGCGGCACTGAAGCCGCACCAGGCAAAGCCCGCGGCTGTCAGGCCGCTGCGCGCCAGGCAGAAGGCAAACAGGGCCGCGCAGGCCACTTCCACCAGCGGATAGCGGGGGCTGATGGTTTTTTTGCATTCGGCGCAGCGTCCGCGCAGAAACAGATAACTGAGCACGGGAATGTTCTCATGCCAGGCGATCGCATGGCCGCAGTGCGGGCAGCGCGAGCGCGGCTTGCTCAGGCTGAGGGCTTCCTGCGGCGCAGGCAATGCTGCTGCCATGCCTTGGATGGGCTCCTTCTCGGCCAATTCTTGCAGGTACTGCGCGCATTCGGCGCGCCACTGCTGCTCCATCATGCGCGGCAGGCGGTGGATGACCACATTCAGAAAACTGCCGATGAGCAGGCCCAGCACGGCGCCGGCTGCGCCATTCAAAACGGTTTCCGAAAGCATCAGACCACTTGTCCCAGTTTGAAGATGGGCAGGTACATGGAGACCACAATGCCGCCGATCAGTGTGCCGAGGAAGACGATGATGATGGGCTCCATCAGGCTGGACAGGCCGGCGACCATGTCATCCACTTCTTCCTCGTAGAAGTCGGCGGCCTTGCCCAGCATATGGTCGATGGAGCCTGACTCCTCGCCGATCGCACACATCTGCAGCACCATCGAAGGAAAGACGTTTGCGTTGGTCATGGCCACGGTCAGGCTGGTGCCGGTGGAGACTTCCTGCTGGATCTTGTCCGTGGCGCTCCGGTAAATATAGTTGCCCGAGGCGCCGCCCACGGAGTCCAGCGCTTCGACCAGCGGCACGCCGGCCGCAAACATGGTGGACAGGGTCCGCGTCCAGCGCGCGACGCAGGATTTCTCGATCAGCACGCCGAAGATGGGCAGCTTGAGCATGGTGCGGTCCATGAACTGCTGCACACGCTCGTTGCGCTTCCAGGCCTGCATGAAGAAGTAGATGCCGCCGCCGAGCACGCCGAAAATCAGCCACCAGTACTGCACGAAGTAGTCGCTGATGCCCATCACCAGCAGCGTGGGCGCCGGAAGATCCGCGCCGAAGGAGGTGAAGACTTCCTTGAAGGCCGGGATCACGAAGATCATGATGATGGTCACCACGACAAAGGCCACCACGATCACGGAGGTGGGGTACATCAGCGCCGACTTGATCTTGGACTTGATGGCCTCGGTCTTTTCCATGTAGGTGGCCAGGCGGTCCAGCAGGGCTTCCAGAATGCCGGCCGCTTCGCCGGCCTCGACCAGGTTGCAATAAAGACTGTCGAAATACAGCGGATGCTTGCGGAAGGCAGAGCTCAGCGAGGTACCGGTTTCCACGTCGGCCCGGATGTCGTTGAGCAATCGGGTGACGCTGGCATTGGTGTTGCCGCGCCCCACGATGTCGAAAGCCTGCAGCAGCGGCACGCCGGCCTTCATCATGGTGGCCAGCTGGCGCGTGAAGAGCGCGATGTCCTTGGGCTTGATCTTCTTGCCGCCCTTGGTCTTGCGCTTCTTGATCTTGGTGGGCATGACGCCCTGGCGGCGCAGCATGGCCTGGACCTGGTTGTCGCCACCTGCCCGCGTCTCGCCGCGCACGATCTTGCCGTTGCGGTCCTTGCCTTCCCATTCGAAGACGAATTCCTTGATTCCACTGGACGCTGCTGTCGCCATGGTGCTCCCTCCTTGGTTGCCGGTGCGGCAATCTCTTATTCGTTGGTGACCGCCAGCACTTCTTCGAGCGAGGTCAGTCCTAGTTTGACTTTGTGCAATCCCGATTCGCGCAACGAGCGCACTCCTTCGGCCTTAGCCTGGGCCGCGATTTCCAGCGCGCTGCCGTCGCGCAGGATGATGCGCTGGATTTCTTCGCTGACCGGCATGACCTGGTAGATGCCGACACGGCCCTTGTAGCCGTTGTTGCATGCCGGGCAGCCGACAGGGCGATAGCTGACCCAGCTGCCGTCGGCATCCTCCTCGGAGTAGCCGGCTTCAAGCAAGGCCTCGCGAGGCACCTCGGCGGGCTCCTTGCACTGCGGACACAGGCGCCGGGCCAGGCGCTGGGCCGTGATCAGGATCACGCTGGAGGCAATGTTGAACGGCGCAATCCCCATGTTGCGCATGCGCGTGAGCGTGGTGGGCGCGTCGTTGGTGTGCAGGGTCGACAGCACCAGGTGGCCGGTCTGGGCGGCCTTGATGGAGATGTCGGCGGTTTCCAGATCACGGATTTCGCCCACCATGATGATGTCCGGATCCTGGCGCAGAAAGGCCTTGAGCGCTGCGGCAAAGGTCAGGCCGGCTTTTTCGTTGACATTGACCTGGTTGACGCCGGGCAGGTTGATTTCCGAGGGATCCTCGGCCGTGGCAATGTTCACCCCCGGCTGGTTCAGCAGGTTCAGGCAGGTGTAGAGCGACACGGTCTTGCCCGAACCCGTGGGGCCGGTGACCAGAATCATGCCGTAGGGGCGGCGGATGGCATGGAGCAGCCGTTCCTTTTCCTCGGGCTCGTAGCCCAGGGCATCGATACCCATCTTGGCCGAACTGGGATCCAGGATACGGATCACGATTTTTTCGCCGAACAGGGTGGGCAGCGTGCTGACGCGAAAGTCGATGACGCGGTCCGGACCGACCTTGAGCTTCATGCGGCCGTCCTGCGGCACGCGCTTTTCGGAAATGTCCAGGCGCGAGATCACCTTGATGCGCGAGGCCAGCTTGTCCTTGATGGCGATGGGCGGGGTTGCAATCTCACGCAGCTCCCCGTCGATGCGAAAGCGTACCCGGTAGTGGTGTTCGTAAGGCTCGAAATGCAGGTCGGACGCGCGCATGTTGAACGCGTCCAGCAGCATCTTGTGCAGAAACTTGACGATGGGCGCATCTTCGACGTCCGCTCCTGCGGTGCTGTCCTTTTCTTCCGGCGCATCCTCGATCTTGACGTCGTCGAAATCGAAGTCGCCGGGCGCGCTATAGGTGTCCAGGGATTCGCCAACGCTCTTGTTTGCCTGCTCGATCAGCCGCTGCAGCTTGTCGGCTTCGACCACCACCCAGTCAACCACCAGTTGCGTGGTGAACTTGATCTGCTCGGCCGCCTCCTGCTGGGTAGGATCGGCCGTGGCAACGGTCAGCCGGTTGCCGCGCTTGCCCAGCGCCAGCACCCTGTAAGTGGTGCTGATCTTGCTGTCCAGCAAACCCTGTGGCAGCTGTTGGGGGTCGACAGCGCCGAGATCCAGAAGCGGCGTGCTGAACATGCTGGAAATCGTTTCGGCAATTTCCCGCGCACTGATCTCGCCCGACTGGCTCAGCTCCGAGATGAAAGGCGTGCGGTTGGCGGCTGCCTTCTTGACCGTGGCCTCTGCCACTTGCTGCGAAATCTTGCCTGCGGAAATCAGCGCTCTGCCGAGGCCGGGCAACGGCACTGCGACAGGTGCATTCTTGATCGATGGATCGGCAGCAGCCATGTAACCAGTTTGTATCGGAGGAAAGGAGAGTTATCCTAACATCCCAGTTTGTCTGCAATGCATACAGAGACACACCGTGTGTGAAGAACACACGGTTGTTGCAATGGCGCAAGAAATGGTGAGGGAAAGATGACCAAATGGTCGGGGTGAGAGGATTCGAACCTCCGGCCTCTACGTCCCGAACGGGGTATCTCTGCCTAAAACGCTGTTCTGTGGATGGGGTTGGGTATTATAAATCAATAGCTTACGCTTGCCTTCGCGTAGCTGCGCGAAGCTAAACGCAGTGGCAAACCAACTCAATTGCCACTGATTTGCCACTGGAAATCGGTCGCCGGATACGGGGGCGTGCGGCGTCTTGCGGCTCGTTGCGCGTCATCTCCCCCTGTCCTTGCCTATACATAAGACCTCAACTACATAGGTCTCATGATGACCGCTTCCGCTTCCTTCACTCCGCTGACCAAGCAAGACGTTGCCGACTCGCTGGGTATCTCTATTCGGTCGGTCGAAAATTGGATCAACGACGGCATTTTGCCTGCGCCGGTCAAGCTGGGTAACCGCGTCTACTGGCACCCAGACGTGTACTACGGTTGGTTGTCGCAGCGGCTCAAAACGGGGTCCTCCACCGAGTCGCAGTCGGAGCCCTCCGATGTCCCCGAGCCTGTCCGCCGCGCCCCGGTTAGTGCCGACAAGACTGTTTCGCATCTGCGTGCAAGCACTGAACGTAAACTCGCTCGACTGCAAGGCCGGAACTGACTGACTCTCTACCATGGTTCCCCGCCGCCAACGGGCGGCCAGGCTGGCTGCGGTGTGTAGTGCGGCTGGTAGACATCCAGCCCGAATGGGCTGCCGCCGACGTCGAGCCAGGTGTCATCCACCATAGGCAGGCCGGTTGCCGGATTGATGTCCGGCGCTTGCGTGCTGTGTTCGTTGTTCATGGCATTCTCTCCTTTGCTGGGATGCATTAGCCAGCCCTGGTTGGGACTGGCTGGGTGCTTTAGTCTTCGTCAGGGTTCATGATGGTGATGACTGCCTCGCCTTCATCGCCGGGGCCGATGTGCATGTGCAGCGTCATCAGTCGCGGGCGCTTCGCCGTGCCGCCTCGGTGCACTGCATAGAGCTGGAAGGGCACGCGGCAACTGCCGCTGGCCCGACGGGCAGCGATGTAGGCCATCCACACCACGTCCCATGCGCGGCCTGCCTCGTCTTGTGGCGTCTGGCGAGCCGAGTCCGCGTCAGACCAAGCCACTGCCTTATCCCATGCCGCCGCTGTCATGGCAATGGGCACTCGAAAGCCAGCCTCTCGCGCCGTCTGTGTCACGTCCACTAGCAAGCCATCGGCAATTGCTTGCGCTCGCGTGTACCTGTGTATTGCCTCGCCAAAAAATGGCATCCAGGCCCAAGGATTCTTCTTGCATTGAGTTCTCCAACTGCTGCCGGGCTTCAAGATTCCGAGCCTGAATCCATGCATTTCCCGGGGTGTCGCATGGGACCCGCTGGCATTGCTGCCGCCGTTCTTCTGAGTTCGTCGCCTGCGTTGAAGAACCGCAAGACAAACGGGCGGAACAAGCGCAGTCAAAGCCGCAGCCCCGAAAGGGGACCGGGTGCAGAGGCGCACGAAGTGACTGCAGGGCTTGTGCAGTCGGGGGGGATTGAGGTTGCATCGCAGGAAGAGCGACGAACCTCAGAACGGTGGCAGCAATGCCGAAGGGGTTGGCGACAACCCGAAGGCGGCACCAGCCGCCTTATTTGCGCTTCCATGGTGCAAGCGCAGACAAGTCAATGACGGTCGAGCTGACTGGCACCATTTCGTCTCGCAGATCGGCGAGGCGGGCTTTCTTGCATGCGCGATAGCGCCGGGCGCGCTCGGCATCGCTGAGTGCGTCGGGCTTCGTCGGGCGGCCAAGCTTGGTCGTGCACGGTGAAAGTGGTGCTGCTTCGTCAAAAAACAGGTCGAAAGTGATGTGGTCGTGTGCGTCTTGCATGCTTTGTATAGCACGCGTGACGGTGCATGACCAGGCGAGTTGCCGTGATTTGTCACGAAAAGCGGCTGTGGCTGCACTTGAGAGACTGCGACGGGTTCGCACAAGGTTTGCGGTTCTGCGCCTCTATCGAATCGCGGGCTCAGGAGAGCGTCGTGAGGGCAGGCAGTTTTCGTGACGCCGTCACGATAATCACGGGCCTTTCTGTGATGGCATCACGGAAAGTGGCTGGCACAGTCTGCCGAAGGCTGTCTGTGCGAGCGGTGGTGTCGGCAAGCCGCAGGTGCGCAGCCACTGTGCCGCGCAGGCTCGGTGGCGAAGTCGGGGGCCGCTTGGCGGCGGAGCAGCACAGCGGGGCGAGGCGTTCAGCCGATGCCCGGCACGAAGCACCGCCACCTATGGCGGTCGAAGTGACGCGGGGGGAGCCGCGCTGCAATTGCCAGCAGGACATTGTCCGTCGCGCCAGCAATAGTAGCCCCCAAGGGCTACGGTGCAGAGTGGGGGGTGAAACCCCGCGCCCCCTCGCTGAAGGCGCGGGCAAGTGGGTCAGCACAAACGCGTCCAGCGTGCCGAGCGGAGACACTTGCCCGCGCGTTAAGCGCCACGCTGAAAGCGTGGTCCGGAGGACGGGGGCGCCTGCATTTCAAAGCGCATGGCCGGGCGTCCAGCCCGGACAAACGCCCGGCCCGGCGTCCAGCCGTGGGGAAGGGGGTGGTGAGCTTCAGCCGCCTTGCGGCTGTTCGTTTCCCCTGTTCGTCCCCTGTCGTACAGGGGCATGAAGGGGGGGCCGCGCTATACGAATCATGACAACAACAGGGGAGAGTCATGATGAGTCAAAAGGATGGGCGGCAAATTGCTCGCGAAAACGAGGCGCGAGTGCTGCGGGCATTGCACCGCTTCGGCTGGCTGCGCACGCGCGACCTTGCCGCCCTGTGCTGGCGGCGCTGGGCACCCAGGCCCAGCGGCCCGCCAAGCGTAGGGCCTACGCAGCCGACCGAATCGGCAGTGAGGATGGCGCAGCGCACCATGCGCCGCCTTCGTGATGCCCGCTCGGTCATCACTGGCCAAGGGCCGGACGGCAGCGTCATTTACGCGCTGTCCGAAGGCGGTGCACGGGCGCTGAAAGATGCAGGGGTGACTGCCATCAGCGGCAAAGACCTCGTGCGCGGCTTCAGTGCTGCTTACTACCGTCATCGAAGCATCGCTAATCAAATAGCGATTTCGGGCATGGTGCAGGGTTTTCGTGCATCCACGGAGCGCGAAATCGCCCAAGGATTGTGGCTCGGCGGCGAAGCTGGCATCGCAGGCAAGCGGCCGGATGTGCTGCTGCGCAGCGGCAACCAGGTGTGGTGGGTTGAGGTCGAGAAGAGTCGCAAAAATGCCAAGGACTACAAGACACTTTTGGCCTGGCTGGGCAAAGTGCTGCAAGACAGCACCCGGCGCGACGGCTCTCGGCTGCTGGCACCAGGACAGGTGTGGGGACGCTTGATCTTTATCTGCACCCCGGCTTTTGAAAACAAGCTTTTGCGCGATCTGGAAAGCATGGGGTGGACTCGACAGCAGGCGGATATGCTGTCATGCTTCGAATCTGCGCTATACATATTTGAGGACACATTGTTCCCATAAATTGCAGGTCAGTGAGCGCTGTCTGGGCTGGTACGGCGCTTAACGACAACTTACTCGCTATCGCTACAAATTTTGGCGGTAGACCTGCGAACGCGTCACCGGCCGCCGCTTGTATCAAAAGTTGGGCTGTCCCCGGCAGAGTCAGATCTGACGGGGACAGCTTTTTTGCGTCGTGCCATCCTGGACAATGGCACGTGCCAAGATAAAGAGGAAACATCGCCCGGATGCCAA
The DNA here is from genome assembly GCF_040187735.1 of Comamonas sp. w2-DMI. Classification (NCBI taxonomy): domain Bacteria; kingdom Pseudomonadati; phylum Pseudomonadota; class Betaproteobacteria; order Burkholderiales; family Comamonadaceae; genus Comamonas; species Comamonas sp. w2-DMI. The sequence goes on from NZ_JBANEL010000001.1 coordinate 306,937, forward strand.
CAGAATATGAAAATTTACCCCGTGAAGCGCTCATCAAGCTGCCTAAGCGGCGTGACAGTCAGACGCCCTATGGGCTGTTTGAGAGCGGCAATGGATTGCACCCGACAAGGCCCTGAGCCGTGACTTCGTGGGTCTGGAGCAGGCCCACTTTATCGGCAATCTCCTGTTTGATGTCCCCTTGCAACTTGTTGGCGTGTGCCTTGCCAGTATTATTGGTTGAGGCGCCTCTGATAAAGGTCTCCGTTCTTGGATCTCAGTAGGGTGTAAGGCGGCCGTTTGTATTGCGACAGCCGTACTCCGGTGGGAATACTTCGCCGAACTTCAGCCACATCTCACTGGCAAAGCCTTGCAACTGCACCCGCACGGCAATCTTCACCATGGGCGCCCGCATTTCAATGACCGGGCCGCAGAAGGTGTCCGCCCCAAGTTGCAGTGATTTGCGCCACTCCGCTATGCGCTTGGTTTCGGCCTGACGGTTGCGTTCAGCAGTCTCGGCTTGTTTGCGGGTTTTTTCATTTGCTTCAGCCTGCTCTTGCGCCAAGAGTTTATCCAACCGCTGCCGCATCTGCGGAACCAGATTGTCGAAGTCCACCCTTCCCCAATTGTTCGGGTCCGGGGTTTCGTACTTCTGAATGAAGGTCTGTAGTGCCTTTTTGTCAATGATTTTCTGAACTTGTGCTGCGTATTTGCGCCGCCATTCCTGCTCATTCTTGTTAGATAAAATTTCCACAGTTCCCGCTGCCAAGTGTGACGTCATCCAGTTTGGAACCTGACGCTGTCCAGTAATGGCAAGATAGTTGAATGCGGCCGTTTCCAAATCAGCAGCGGAAGTCGCTCTGGAAAAATGGAAAAATAAAAATTTGATGGCATCAAGCTCATCGGAGCAGTTTCCACAGTCGGAAGAGTAGCTTTGTAAAGCTCGTGCGAGAAGCTTGCTATATCGGGACTGGGCAATGGATGCGGCCGCAGCCTTGATGGAATCCGATTCCAAAGCGGAAATAAGTGCTTCTGTTTTTATAGGTGCATCGAAATCGAATCCGCCGAGCATCCTGCGGCCGGCAAAGTTTGAGTTACATGAGAAATAGCCTTTAGAGCGTGGACTGGACTGCTTGTAGAAGTCTTTCATGAATATCTGGTGGCAGCCAGTGGCCAGCTTATTGTTGCTATTGACCTCACAGCGACGTTCAGTTTCACAAATATCCTTTGTAGCTACCGAAAAAATTACCGCGTTTATCGTGGTATTGGGTTCTCGACCCAAGAAGCCGATGCAGCCGCGCAGCTTTTCATAGCTATCATCCTTAAGACTCTCATCTGATGCATTAGCGACGTTCCAAAGGCCACCAGTCTTCTGGATGTAAATGTCTTCGCAGTAATCATTTCCATTGAATACAGAATTGCCAGCAACTCCATAAGCGATAGGTTTTACTGCAAGCTCTGCGTGTGCAGTATTGGCGAAAAATGATAGCGTAGAGAGCGCTATGGTGAGAAATTTCATGCGAGAACAGTGCAATTAAAATCAATATCAATAACTTGGCGCGGGTGGTTTTGACGTCAATATGTAGGATGTCGATTTTTGCATTTTGACATAATTATTGTTTCAATGTGTTACTATTCTGTCAAGCAATTGTGTACTAATGCGCATATTTCCGGCCGATCTGTCGCCAGAAGAGTTGCGCTTTCCCAAGATGCTTGACATCTGGGCGGACATTGAGTAGTGACACTGCAACCCCGTGCAGCTCCGAGTCTGTGGGGCTGTGCACATGCACTATGGGCGGGCGTTCATGGTTGAAGTGGGGGTCAAGGACAAGAAGGAGCAGTGCTTGTACTGCCTCGCGGATGGCTGCCTTGTGGATGATGGACTGTTCGAGGCTGGATGGCCGCGTTATGAGTAGGACCCCGAATATGGCGCGGTGACGATGCCTTGGCATCGTCCCTGGTTGCGTTGAATCCGTACGGTTGCGCAGACCAGTATTCCCACGTTGGCTTGGTCACAAAATATGCCGCGTTTGTGCGGAATTTTTCGAGTGACCAGGCTGACCGGGCGTCCTGGTAAAACTCTTTTTTGAATCCATCTTCTTGTCCCCGGACGAGAAGGGGGAGAAGGCAAGAGGAGGTGGCGTCAGTGGAAACTTTTGAGTAGAAGCCGGTCAATCTGGTCAGGAAGAAAAGCAGCCGGTTTCAACGGCTGCTTTTCTTCCCGGAATGGCTGTTTGACTGGTCAGGACAGCAGAACATTGCAGGTGCGAATGCGGCCGGCTTTCGTAACCGCTCGACCTTCCACAACCGGCCCCAGGGAGTCAGGCAAGCGCTTCCAGAACTTCGGCGAGGCAACGGGTGCCATGCCGTTTTCTCTGCACCATGCGGCATAGGCCGTGTACACCTCGGACTTGGACGTGTCCGTGGTCGTTGTGCGCTCGATGGCCGCGTCATGCACCCAGGCATGAACCGAGTTGGTCTCGGTCCGGGCGGCCTGCGTTGCAGCCTTCATCGCAGGAGGCGGGGTGGCATCGAACCGACCACGGGCCAGCAGGCGTTGCAGCCCCTCCAGAGCCCAGTTCAGTACGCCGGTCAACTCATGCTTGATGATGTGGTCGGCCAGCAGCGGGTCGCGCTCGCTGGCCGGAATCTCTACGCTGAAGGGAACGATGTCGAACCGTCGCCAGAAGCCGTGGGATTGGTCCTTCACGACGGGGATGTGGTTGGCGAGAATGAGCCACTTCCCACTGACGCGAGTCGTAATGGGCGGCAAGTATTTTCGGTCAATGGGAACTGACTCACCGGCAATCATTGACTTCATGACTTGTTCACACCAGTCTTGCGGGGGAGCTTCGTCGCAGTAGATGAGAGATGCCCCCAATACGATGGCGGCATGGAACCCATCCAGCTTGCTTGGCGAGGCGGCGGCTTTCCGTTCGTGGAGGGCCTGAACGATGTTCGCCAGCGTGCCCTTGCCATTTGCGCCGGTGCCGAGCCAGAGTTGTGCGAGCTGGAAGCGTGCGTCCGGCAGCAGTGTGTAACCGATGTACTCTTGTACTCGGTTTCGCACTGCGGGGTCAGGAAGAACGCGGCGCAACAGTTTCTCAAACGCTTCCGGTGCCGGTGCGCAGGGATCGTAGTCGCAACGAAGGACGTGACGGAGCCCCAGCTTTTTGTCATGGGGATGCAAGGTCGGGCAGCCATCAAGGTGCAAGTAGCCGTTCTGCACGGGAATCACGGCAGCGCGGGCTGGTTCTTGCAGAGCGGGGAGCCAGAGCAACGCTGTTTGATGGGTCGCCTTGGCGTTGGCCGCATTGACGATGCCATGTTCGCCGTCAGCAATCCACCGCAGTGCCATTCGCATGCCTGCCTCGTCATCAATCATGCTCCAGTGAGTGCCAGTCCAGTAATGGAGGAGCTGGTCTGCTGCTGCGTAGTCGCCGGACTTCTCCAGCTTTTTTGCGTAGCCGATAGGCTCGAAGGGAGGGCGGCGGCTCATGCCTGGTCTCCTTCGGGTGTTTTCGTGCCTGGGTTTTTGTCGCGGCTCTCTTGGTGGTGCGCTATCCATTGCTGGACATCTGATGCCTTGAACCGCACGTGTCGGCCAAGGAGGATGGCAGGTGGCAGGTCGCCACCGGTCGCGCGTCGGTTGTAGATGGTTCGTTGAGCGAGCGCGATGAGGGCGCTCAGTTCGCGGGGCGTCAGAAGACGGTCCATGTGCAGTTCCTAATGGCAAGCAGTCACATGACTGCCTACCGTATAGCGCGAACATCACTGCATGAACCGCCTTTTACCGCTTTTTCTTGATTTATTTGTTCGCCCCCCAGGTGAGGCAAACCGATGGCAACTTGAAGGTGAACGATTGGTTCAAGGGCGACGGTGCGGGCTGGGGTGGCAGCGGCGTCGATCCGCACAGGTCGCCAATCGTGACCGCCGCTCCCTTTTTCAACCGGCGAACGCCATGGTGCGCCGTTATTTGATTTGAGTCCGCGAACGCGGCGTCCAACCGCTTCGCCAAGCTCTGGGTGCACAGGTGTGCATACCGCAGCAGCATGCGTGTGTCACGGTGGCCGCTGAAGGCTTGTAGGTCAACCAGCGTGAACCCTCCAGGGGTGTTGCTGCCCGCCTCAGCAACACGGGAAATGGCTTCATGACGTAGGTCGTGAATCCGAAGTTCGTTGTCACCTGTCAATCCGGCCAGCGAGCAAATGCGCGCCCACGCTTTGCGAAGGCCGTCAACGCTGATGGGGAACACAAGGTGGTCCGTGCGCGGGAGTGCACGGAGCAAGTGGACAAGGTCCGTGCGGATGGAGAGCTTCCGCGCCCGGCCGTTTTTGGACTCAGGGAGCAGGGCAGTCTGAGTCTCCAAGTCCAGTCGTGACCAAGTCAGATTCAGTGCCTCGCTGCGGCGAGCGCCGGTCATCAACAGGAACTGGATGAGGGTCTCCAAAAGCGCAACGTGGGTGTAGCTCTGCTGTGCTTCGTCCTGGTACTGTTCCCGCGCCGCTTTGACAATCTTCTTGCGCTTGTAGACGGTGCGAGCCTCGTTGGCATCCTCGCGTTCGTCCTGCATCAGTTTTTCGAGCCGCAGCGCGATAGACCTGGCCCGGTCTTCTTGATGAGCAGCCTCCAGCAATCGCGTCTCCTCGTCCCCCTTCAACCGGCGGTCGCGCTCATTGAAGTAGCTCGGGCGACGGACTCCGTCCATAGGGCTCTTGGCGCATGGAATGCGCCACATGTCGATAGCGGTGTTGCATACGGCGGCGAAAATGTCGATTTCCCGGTCCACAGTTGAGGCTTCGACCATTTGGCACCGCTCGTCGATGTAGTCCATGAAGTCGTCCGGGACGACATCGGCGAATGACTTGCGCACGAATCGGCTGGCCTCAGAGGGCTCCCGCATCTGCGCGCCTGTCGGCTTGCGCATCTGCTTGCCTTTCCACTTCGGGTGGGGGTTAGGGTGCGCGGCCAAGATGGCTGCCATGTCCTCACGTGGCAGGCCGGCGTCTTCCAACACGGCATTGATCTTGTAGCCCTCGACCTCGAAGCTCTTGTGCCTGGGAGCTTCTTCGTGGAGATAGCGAATCAACAGGTCGGCGAACGTGGTTCGCCGTGCAAGGCCGTAGTCGATGACGATGCCGCGACGGCGCTCGCTTTCGATGCGTTGCTTGAGTTCCAGTGCCTCTACTTCGCTTGATGCGTAGAGGCACTGGTCTGGGTAACCTACTTGGCGGGCGCGGATGGCGTAATGGTTGTTGAGACTGGCCAGCTTGGGCTTGTAGCCCTGTGCTTTCAGATGCTCGACGTAGGCTTTGATGGCTTTGTCCGCGCTGTACTCGAATGTCTTGGTGAGGTCGTCTCTGTTCTTGATAGAGACTTGAACCTTGGAGCGGTTCTCAATGGATGCCATGACGCTGTGTTCCGTGGTTAAGGAACATGCGTATAGGCAAGGAGAAGGGGGATGATTGCGCGAGTGGTGTGCGAAGTGGCGAAAGTTGCCACTGCTGCTATCTGGTTGTCAAATCAAAAACTGCGTAAATCCTTGATTTACAACATAATTTCTGGTCGGGGTGAGAGGATTCGAACCTCCGGCCTCTACGTCCCGAACGTAGCGCTCTACCAGGCTAAGCTACACCCCGTGTGCTTTGTTGAACGAGCACCTCAATGCACTTGGCGATTCAAGTGCGGCGCTCCAAAAGCTGAGAGGCCAATTGTAGCAAATTTGTGGTGTGCTCGTTGCTTGGCAACACATTTAATGCATCGATGGCTCGTTGGGCCTCGCTATGTGCTGCGGCGCGGGCAATGTCCAGGGCGCCCGTGGAGTGCACGATGCTGACGACGGCTTCCAGCTGCTCTGTCGAACCCTGCTCGATGGCGTTGCGCACGATGGCCGCCTGCTGCGGCGTGCCGCGCTGCATGGCGGCAATCAGCGGCAAGGTGCATTTGCCCTCCCGCAGGTCATCGCCGAGGTTCTTGCCCATTTCCTGGGTGTTGCCGGTGTAGTCCAGTACATCGTCGATGATCTGGAAGGCCGTGCCCAGGGCCTGTCCGTAGGTGGCGCAGGCCTGCTCCACTTCGCGCGAAGCGTTGGCAAGAACGGCAGCCAGTTGGGCGCTGGCTTCGAAGAGCTGGGCAGTCTTGGAACGGATGACGTGCAGATAGCCGGCTTCATCCAGGGATGCGTCGTGGGTGTTGATGAGCTGCTGCACCTCGCCTTCGGCGATCACGTTGGTGGCATCCGAGAGGATTTGCAGCACGCGCATGCTGCCCACCTCCACCATCATCTGGAAGGAGCGGGTATGCAGAAAGTCGCCCACCAGAACGCTGGCGGGGTTGCCGAAGGTTTCGTTGGCGGTGGGGCGGCCGCGGCGCAGCGTGGATTCGTCCACCACGTCGTCATGCAGCAGGGTGGCGGTATGGATGAGTTCCACCACGGCGGCCAGCATGTACTTGTCGCGGCCCCGGTATCCGAGGGCACTGCAGACCATGAGCAGCAGCGCGGGGCGCAGACGCTTGCCGCCCGCCGCAATGATGTACTGGGAGATCTGGGCAATCAGGGGGACGCTGGTGGTCAGGCGCTGGGCGATGACACGATCCACTTCGCGCATGTCGTCTGCGATCAGGGCAAGCGGATTGGATATAGAAGTTTCTGTAGTCAAGGTGATGAACCGCCAAGTGGATCGTCGATTATAGAAATACGAGGTTGCGCTTTTTGCGGCATGTGCTCCCCCAGCCGTTCATGCCGGGCAGGTGCGATATCTTGCGAGCAGAAATTTTGCTTGCGTGCTAGAATTGCAGGCTCTGTGGAAATTCGTCCGCAGAACTCTTCAATTCATGAGGTTTTCATGTACGCAGTCATAAAAACCGGCGGCAAGCAGTATCGCGTTGCAGCTGGCGAAAAGATCAAGGTAGAACAGATTGCTGCGGACGTAGGCCAGGAAATCGTGATCGACCAAGTTTTGGCCGTCGGCAACGGCGCTGAAATCAAGGTTGGTGCACCCCTGGTGTCCGGCGCATCTGTCAAGGCAACTGTGGTTGCTCACGGCAAGCACGACAAGGTGCACATCTTCAAGATGCGCCGTCGCAAGCACTATCAAAAGCGCCAAGGCCATCGCCAGCAGTTCACCGAACTGCAGATCGTGGCCATCGCTGCTTAAACTTAGGAGCTAAGTCATGGCACAGAAAAAAGGCGGCGGCTCTACGCGAAACGGGCGCGATTCCAAGCCCAAGATGCTCGGTGTGAAGGCCTTCGGTGGCGAGCTGGTGACTGCCGGCTCCATCATCGTGCGCCAGCGCGGAACCAAGTTCCATCCCGGTGAAAACGTGGGCGTGGGCAAGGACCACACCCTGTTCGCACTGGTGGACGGCCATGTGTCGTTCGGTGTGAAGGGCGCGCTGTCCAAGCACACTGTCAATGTGACGGCTGCCTAAGTCGGCTCTTGACCTGAACAAAGCCCCGACTTGTCGGGGCTTTGTCGTTTGAGAAAGCTCTTCCCCTGAGTGGAAGGTGCGCTTTTTCCATGGCAGCGGCACGCGATTGACTGCTGCGGAGTGTGGCCTGGGGCTGTCTGGTGCACACTGATTTTGTAAACTGGATGCCTCATGAAGTTCGTTGACGAAGCTTATATCGACATTGCGGCCGGGGACGGCGGCAATGGCTGCGTGTCCTTCCGGCACGAGAAATACAAGGAATTCGGTGGCCCCGACGGCGGCGACGGAGGCCGTGGAGGTCACGTGTTCGCCGTGGCCGATGTGAACCTGAACACCCTGGTCGACTACCGCTATGCGCGCCGCTATGAGGCCAAGCGTGGCGAGCATGGCAAGGGCTCGGACATGTTCGGCGCAGCAGGCGACGACATCACGCTGCACATGCCCGTGGGCACCATCATCAGCGATGCCGAGACGGGCGAAGTGCTGTTCGAGCTGCTGACGCCCGGCGAGGTGGTCACGATCGCCAAGGGCGGCGATGGCGGCTACGGCAATCTGCGCTTCAAGAGCGCCATCAACCGTGCGCCGCGCCAGAAGACACCGGGCTGGCCCGGCGAACGCCGCAGCCTGAAGCTGGAACTCAAGGTGCTGGCCGATGTGGGCCTGCTGGGCATGCCCAACGCCGGCAAGTCCACTTTCATCTCGGCAGTGTCCAATGCACGCCCCAAGATTGCCGACTATCCGTTCACGACACTGCATCCGAACCTGGGTGTGGTGCGTGTGGGTCCTGAGCAAAGCTTTGTCGTGGCCGACATTCCGGGCCTGATCGAGGGCGCCTCCGAAGGCGCGGGCCTGGGCCACCAGTTCCTGCGCCACCTGCAGCGCACCCGCCTGCTGCTGCACGTGGTGGATCTGGCGCCGTTCGACGACAGCGTGGATCCGGTCGCGCAGGCCAAGGCCATTGTGGGCGAGCTCAAGAAGTACGATGCCGAGCTCTACGGCAAGCCGCGCTGGCTGGTGCTCAACAAGCTGGACATGGTGCCGGTGGAAGAGCGTGCCGCCAGGGTCAAGGACTTCGTCAAGCGCTTCAAATGGAAGGGGCCGGTATTCGAGATTTCCGCCCTGACGCGCGAAGGCTGCGAGCCTTTGATCCGCCAGATCTACCAGCATGTGCAGGCCCAGCAGAAACTGGAGCAGGGCGTCAAGGAAGTCGATCCGCGCTTTGCCGATGTCGAGGATGCCGGTGTGGATCTGTCCGATCCGCGTTTCGCACCTCGGGATCCGGAATAAGCGGGCGGCTTGGACTGGCGGCACGCAAAGCGTGCTGTCCTGCTTTGAATTCAATAGCTTCCAGCGCTTGATGCATAAGTGCTGGAGACATAAAACACTGTCAAATCCTCATGTCTTCCAACGTGTTGCGTGATGCCCATCGCATCGTGGTCAAGGTGGGCTCCAGCCTCGTCACCAATGAAGGCCGCGGCCTGGACGAGGGCGCCATCCAGGAGTGGAGCCGCCAGCTGGCTGCCCTGGTGCGCGGGGAGGACGGCGTGCGCCGAGAGGTCATCATGGTCTCCAGCGGTGCCATCGCCGAGGGCATGAAGCGCCTGGGCTGGACCACGCGCCCTACCGAGGTGCACGAGCTGCAGGCTGCCGCCGCCGTGGGCCAGATGGGGCTGGCCCAGATGTACGAGACCAAGCTGCGCGAGGAAGGCGTGGCCAGTGCCCAGGTTCTGCTCACCCATGGCGACCTGGCCGACCGCGAGCGCTACCTGAACGCACGCACCACGCTGCTGACGCTGCTGGACCTGGGGGTCGTGCCCGTCATCAATGAGAACGACACGGTGGTCATCGACGAGATCAAGTTCGGCGACAACGACACCCTGGGCGCCCTGGTGGCCAATCTGGTGGAAGCGGATGCACTGGTCATCCTGACCGATCAGCGCGGCCTGTACAGCGCCGATCCGCGCAAGAATCCCGATGCCCGCTTCATCGACGTGGCCCAGGCCGGTGATCCCGAGCTGGAAGCCATGGCCGGCGGTGCCGGCTCTTCGATCGGCAAGGGCGGCATGATCACCAAGATCCTCGCGGCCAAGCGGGCTGCTGGTTCGGGGGCCTCCACCGTGATTGCCTGGGGGCGCGAGAAGGATGTGCTGCTGCGGCTCACCCAGGGAGAATCCATCGGCACGCTGCTCGTGGCCCGTACGCACAAGACGCAGGCGCGCAAGCAGTGGATTGCCGACCATCTGCAGTTGCGCGGCTCGGTAACCGTGGATGCCGGCGCCGTGGCCAAGCTGCGCGATGAGGGCAAAAGCCTCCTGCCCATCGGCATGATGGCCGTGGAAGGCGATTTTTCCCGCGGCGAGGTGATTGCCGTGCGTGATGAGAGCGGTCGGGAGGTGGCGCGGGGGCTGGCCAGCTATGCAAGTGCCGAGGCCAGGTTGCTGTGCCGCAGGAGTTCGGCCGAGATCGAAGGCCTGCTTGGCTATTCGGCCGGACCCGAGATGGTGCACCGCGACAACATGGTGGTTGCCGGCCACTGAGGCGATGCCTGTGGCGCTGCAGGAATCCCGGGCGCCCCAAATAAAAAAGCCGCTCAGAGGTTCTGTGCGGCTTTTTTTACCTTTACTGCAGATGCTTGCTGCTTCTGCCTGCGTGCGGATCCGTATCCGGCTCGCCTTGTCCGGACTGGGGGTCCGGGTCGAAGCTGGCACCCGGAGGCAGTTCCATGCCCGGGTTCATGCGAAAACTCCCGGTCCTGGCAGGATGCATGGCCGGGGCATGATGGGGCTGCGGTGTGGCAAAGGCATTGCCGCCCGCCTCCAGCTCGCGCGGGCGCATGCCGCTGCGCAGATAGCGATTGCGCTGCTGCTCGCCGCGGGGTACGAAGCGCGCGAGTTCTGTCAGCGCCATCTCGTAGACGCCGCGTTTGAATTCGACAACCACGTCGAGCGGCACCCAGTAGTCGTTCCAACGCCAGGCGTCGAACTCGGGATGGTCGGTGGCACGCAGGTTCAAATCCCAGTCGTGGCCGACCAATTGAAGCAGAAACCATATCTGCTTCTGGCCTTTGTAATGCCCGCGCGCGTCGCGGCGGATATACCGGTCCGGCACCTCGTAGCGCAACCAGTCCCGGGTGCGGGCAACCACGCGAACGTGGTTGGGCTTCAGCCCCACTTCCTCATGCAGTTCTCTGAACATGGCCTGCTCGGGTGTCTCCCCCCGGTCAATGCCACCTTGCGGAAACTGCCAGCTGTGGGTGCGGATGCGTTTTCCCCAGAACACCTGGTTTCTTTGGTTGAGCAGGATGATGCCGACGTTCGGGCGGAATCCGTCCCGGTCAAGCATAATCGAACCCCAATTTTTTGAATTGTGTTCATTATGCATGGCCCCTTGTGATCGGCAAGCGGGCCATGGTCATTTCCGCTTCGTTACCGCTTTATTGCCAGTTCCATGAAAGCCTCCCAATTTCTCATCTCCACCCTCAAGGAAGCTCCGGCGGACGCCGAAGTGGTCAGCCACAAGCTCATGACGCGGGCCGGCATGATCAAGAAGCTGGGTGCCGGCATCTACAACTACATGCCCATGGGCCTGCGCGTGATCCGCAAGGTCGAGGCCATCGTGCGCGAGGAAATGAACCGCGCCGGCGCCATCGAGGTGACCATGCCCGTGGTGCAGCCGGCCGAGCTGTGGCAGGAGACCGGCCGCTTCGACAAGATGGGCCCCGAGCTGCTGCGCATCCAGGACCGCCATGAGCGCGACTTCGTGATCCAGCCCACCAGCGAGGAAGTGGTGACGGACATCGCGCGCCAGGAGTTCAAGAGCTACAAGCAGCTGCCCAAGAACCTCTACCAGATCCAGACCAAGTTCCGCGACGAGCGCCGTCCCCGCTTCGGCCTGATGCGCGGGCGCGAGTTCATCATGAAGGATGCCTATTCCTTCGACAAGGACCGCGATGCCGCCCAGATCAGCTACCAAGCCATGCGCGAGGCCTACAAGCGCATCTTCGACCGCTTCGGCCTGCAGTACCGTGCCGTGCGCGCCGACAGCGGCGCCATCGGCGGCGATCTGAGCGAGGAGTTCCAGGTGATCGCCTCCACGGGCGAGGACGCCATCGTCTATTGCCCGAACAGCGACTACGCCGCCAATATCGAGAAGGCCGAAAGCCTGCCGCCGGCCGGTCCCCGTCCCGCCCCCGCCCAGGCCATGGCCAAGGTGGCCACGCCCGGCAACAGCACCTGCGAGTCCGTGGCGCAGCAGCTGGGCCTGCCCCTGGCGCAGACCGTGAAGTCCCTGGTGCTGGCTACCGACGAGACCGACGAGGCCGGACAGGTCGCCAAGACCCAGGTCTGGCTGCTGCTGCTGCGCGGCGACCACGAGATGAACGAGATCAAGGTGGGCAAGGTCGAGGGCCTGGCCAACTTCCGCTTTGCCACCGTGGCCGAGATCGAGGAGCACTTCGGCTGCCAGCCCGGCTACTTGGGTCCTATCCACCTGAAAAAGCCCGTGAAGCTGGTCGTGGACCGCGAGGTGGCCGTGATGGCCGACTGGGTCTGCGGTGCCAACGAGGTGGATTTCCACATCACCGGCGTGAACTTCGGCCGCGACCTGCCCGAGCCAGAAATCGTGGCCGATCTGCGCAATGTGGTGGCCGGCGACAAGTCGCCTGACGGCAAGGGCGAACTGCTCATCGAGCGCGGCATCGAGATCGGCCACGTGTTCTACCTGGGCACCAAGTACTCCAAGGCCATGAAGGCCACCTTCCTGGCCGAGAACGGCAAGCCCACCGAGTTCGAGATGGGCTGCTACGGCATCGGCGTGACGCGCCTGCCGGCCGCCGCCATCGAGCAAAGCCATGACGAGCGCGGCATCATCTGGCCCGACGCGATCGCGCCGTTCACCGTGGTGGTCTGCCCCATCGGCATGGACCGCAGCGAACTGGTCAAGGCCGAAGCCGAAAAGCTTTATACCGAGCTGCTGGCGCTGGGCGTGGACGTGATCCTGGACGACCGCGGCGAGCGCCCCGGCGCCATGTTCGCCGACTGGGAGCTGATCGGCGTGCCGCACCGCGTGGTGCTCGGCGACCGCGGCCTCAAGGAAGGCATCGTGGAATACCAGCACCGCCGCGACACCGAGGCCACCAAGCTGGCCGTCGGCGAGGTGCTGGCATACCTGAAGAGCCGTCTGGGCCTGTAACAGCGCGTGATCATGCTCAGCCGCCGCTCCAGTCTGGCCGCTGCCGCTTCGCTGCTGGCATCGCCTGTGGGAGTGTTGCTGCCGCAGGCGGCCTGGGCGGGCGGGCAGCTCGAAGAGCCGCTGGCCGATTCCGTGCGCACGGCGCTGAGCGCGGCCGTCGTGGGCCAGGCGCCGCCGGAGCTGGAGTTTCCCTCGACCGAAGCGCGCCTGCGCTATCTGCGCTGGCTGGTGGCCTGCAGCGAGCGGCTGGCCAAGCGCAAGCCCGATGCGCAGGTGCGGCGTGAATTCCTGCAGACGGTCTGGTACGAATCCAGACGGGCAGGCCTGGAGGTATCCATGGTCCTGGGCCTGATCCAGGTGGAGAGCGGTTTCCGCAAATATGCGATCTCCAGCGTGGGTGCGCGCGGCTACATGCAGATCATGCCGTTCTGGATGCGCTTGCTGGGCGACGGCGATGCGGGCAAGCTGTTCCACATGCAGACCAATCTGCGCTTTGGCTGCGTGATCCTGCGCCACTACCTGGACCGCGAGAAGGGCGATGCCTACATGGCGCTGGGACGCTACAACGGCAGCCGTGGCCAGCCCCAATATCCGAATGCAGTCTTTGGCGCCCAGCGCAATTGGATGGTGGAAGAACGCGGAGCAGTGCAGGTCGCGCAAGGCTAGGACGGTTGGCAGTAATGCTATGAAAAGGCAAGCGCATTGCGCTTGCCTTTGCTGTATTTGAAAGGCAAAGGCTTCTGAAGTCTTTGCAGAAAAGGCGCAAGCTGCTCTGGTTTCAGGAGTGCGCTTCGCTGCCGGCCGTTGCACCGGCCTGGGCGGTGCTGCCTGCAGCCTTGGCAGCCGCATGGGCGTCGGCAGGATCGGGCAGGCGCGTGACCATGACCTGGTCGATGCGGTAGCTGTCCACGTCCAGCACCTCGAACTTGTAGCCGCCCCAGTTCACGGCATCCGTGCGGCGCGGCACGCGGCGCAGCATGACCATGAGAAAGCCGGCCAGGGTCTCGTACTCGTCGTCGTGCGGCATGTCGTCAAGCTGCAGCACGCGCATCACGTCTTCCACGGGCGTGACGCCGTCGATCAGCCAGGAATTCTCGTCGCGGCGCACGATCTGCTCCTCGTCATCCGAGCCGGTCACCAGATCGCCCATGACGGTGCTCATCACGTCGTTGAGCGTCACGACGCCGACGACCAGGCTGTATTCGTTGACGATGACGGCAAAGTCCTCGTGCACCAGGCGGAACTGCTCCAGCACCTCGGCCAGCGTGAGCCGGTCGGGCACGATCAGCACCTTGCGGATCAGCGAGTCGTCGGTCAGCGACAGCGGCTGGTTGTTGAGCGAGCGCTGGAACAGGTCCTTGGCATCGACGTAGCCGACCACATGGTCGATGTCGCCGTCGCAGACCGGATAGGTGGAGAACGGTTCCTCGGCAATGCGCGCACGGATCACCTCGTCGGGATCGTCGCGGTAGAAGAAGGCGATGCGGTCGCGCTGCGTCATGGCCGAGGCCACGGTGCGCGAGTCCAGCTCGAACAGGTTGGCGATGACCTGCTGCTCCTGCGCGGCCAGCACGCCGGCCTTGGTGCCGGCCTCGGTCATGGCCAGGATGTCCTCGTGCGTGATGCGCTCGTCGCGCACCGTGGGCAGGCCCAGCAGCCGGGCCGTGCCATCGGCCAGCTTGTTGAAGCACCACACCAGCGGCTTGAGCACGGCCATGCACCAGAGCATGGGGCGCAGCACGCGCACGGCCAGGCGTTCGGGCTCGGCCATGGACAGGCGCTTGGGCAGCAGGTCGGCAAACAGAATGAAGAACGACGTGATGGTGATGAAGGACAGCAGAAAGCCCACCGTCTGCGAGCGGCTCTCGCTCAGCCACAGGCTCAGCAGCTGGGTCAGGAAAGGGGTGAGGGCTCCTTCGCCCACGACGCCGCCGAGGATGGCAACGGCGTTGAGGCCGATCTGCGTGACCGTGAAATATTCGCCGGGCTGGGCCTGCATCTTCATGACCTGCTCGGCGCGCGGCTCTCCATCTTCGACCATCTGCCGCAGGCGCAGGCGGCGCGAGGCGGCCAGGGAGATTTCAGCCACGGAAAAGAAGGCACTGGCAAGAATCAGTGCCGCGATCATCAGCAGGCTCTGGAGCAAACTCATAGGCAGGGCCGCAGTGGCGCGCGGGCACCGACTGCGTCAAAAACAACATGCCTTATTCAATCACATAAAGCCTGGCCCCGCCTCCAGGCTGGCATGGGCGGCGGCCGCCGTTCAGCCGGTGCGGGCCGGGTTTCCCGGCAGGGCGTGCGCGGTACGGGCGAGTGCGTCGGCTTCCTGGTTGCGGTGGCGCGGTATCCACTGCAGCCGGATTTCCGCGAATTCGCGCATCAGGCTGCGTGCCTGCGCAAACAGGGGGTCCAGGCGCGGGATGGGGCGCACGGGCCTGGGGCCGGGTGGGCCCAGCTGCTCCACGAGCACGCTGCTGTCGGTGCGCAGCGTGATGTGATGAATACCCAGGGACCGGGCCTTGCGCAGGGCAGCCAGCAGGGCCAGCAGTTCGGCCTCGTTGTTGCAGCCGCTGCGGCGCAGGTTGAGCGACAGCGTGTGCCTGCGGCCGTCGGGCATGCGCAGCACGGCGCCCAGGCTCATGGGGCCGGGGTTGGGCAGGGCGCTGCCGTCGATATGGATGCAGCAGTGGTGGCCGGGTGGCTCTGGAAGGGCTGGCATGGCATATCCCAATGAAAAAAGCCACGGCAAGGCGTGGCTTCGCGCGAGGGAGCGGCCGGGCTCAGGCCTTGGCGGCCAGCAGCTGCTGCAGCTCGCCCGATTCGTACATTTCCATCATGATGTCCGAGCCGCCGATGAATTCGCCGTGCAGGTACAGCTGGGGAATCGTGGGCCAGTTGCTGAATTCCTTGATGCCCTGGCGGATTTCCTGGTCTTCCAGCACGTTCACGGTGGCGATGGCCTTGGGGTCCACGCCGCAGGCCTTGAGGATCTGGATCGCACGGCCGGAGAAGCCGCACATGGGGAAGCTCGCATTGCCCTTCATGAACAGCAGGATGTCATTGTTCTTGACGAGGTCGGCGATGCGTTGTTGGGTGTTGCTCATGGTGGGCTCCAAAATCGGTGGATTGCTGCGACGGCAGCGCAGCAGGGATTATTTCACTGTCGGCCCTTGGCTGGGCGCCGTGCGGGAATCGGGTGCCGGTTCGTCCCCAAATCGGGGCGCGGGCGGGAAAATCAAGCCGGCGGCCACTGTCCGCCGGTGCAGCGCGCGATGCCGGCCAGGTCCTCGCGGTGCTGCACGGCGGCAAAGCCGGCCTGCTGCATGAGCGCGGCCACGTCCGGCGCCTGGTCCCAGCCGTGCTCGAACAGCAGCCAGCCGCCATGCTTCAGGTGCGCGGGCGCCTGGGCGATGATGCAGCGTATGTCCGCCAGGCCGTCGCCGCCGCTGGCAAGGGCCGACAGCGGCTCGTGGGTGAGGCTGGCCAGGTGCGGATCGTCCGCACGGATATAGGGCGGATTGCTCACGATCAGGTCGCAGGCGGGCTGGCCGGCCAGGGGCTCTAGCCAGCTGCCGTGGGCGAACTGCACGGGCAGCTGCAGGCGCTGGGCGTTGGCCTGGGCCACGGCCAGGGCGTCGGCGCTGGCATCCACGGCCAGCACCTGGGCCACGGGGCGGCGGCTTTGCAGGGCCAGGGCGATGGCGCCGCTGCCTGTGCCCAGGTCTACCACGCGGCAGGGCTGCTGCGGCGGCATCAGCTCCAGCGCCCAGTCCACCAGCGTCTCGGTATCGGGGCGCGGGTCCAGCACGCGTGCATCCACGGCCAGGTCCAGGCCGTAGAACTCCTTGCGGCCCGTGAGGTAGGCCACGGGCACGCCCTGCAGGCGCCGGGCGCACAGCGCCTGCCAGCTGGCCTGCTGGGCGGGGCTCAGCGTGTCGGTGTCGTGCGTGATGAGCCAGGCTCGCGCATGGGGCGACTGTCCCGCCGCATGCAGCAGCAGCATCTGGGCGTCCATGCGGGGCAGGCCCTGGCGGGCCGCTTCGGCCAGGGCCTGGGCAATGGTCGGGGTGGAGGGGCGGGTCTGTGTCATGTCGTGGTGGCCGGGTCAGCCTGCATAGGTCTCGGGGCTGTGCCGGGTGTAGCGTTTGCCGTAGAGGTGGACCTCTTGCTGGCCGGGGCGCAGCATGGGGCGCGAATGCACGCCGCCCAGAAGATGCGCCATGGCCTGCTCCAGATTCTCTCCCTCGAAGCAGAACGCATCGTGGACCAGGCTCATGCCGAAGCAGCGGCCGTCGGCCGCCATGAGCAGCAGGCCGTGGCCGTGGTGGACTTCGGCGACCTGGACCAGGCATGTCTTGAGCACATCCTGCCAGAGGAGCAGCTCCGCATCGGTGTGCGCATCCGCCAGGCCGTTGGAGCTCCAGTGGAAGGCGATATCGCTGCTGGCGCATTCCTGGCCGGCACCGACTTTGCCCAGGGTCAGCCCCGCCAGCTGGCGCAGCGCGGCCACGGCCGGGTGGCGGGCCATTGCGGGCCGGGCATGCAGCAGAGCCTGGATCTCGGGCGCGGGCGCCGCCTCGCGCCCGGGCGTCCAGCCCGCGGCGTGCAAGTGCCTCAGGACGATGGCAGAGGTGATCGAGGTCATGGCATCTCGCCGGTTCAGCGGGCGGGCGCGGTGATGAAGGGGCGGGCCTGCAGGATGATGATGCGGTCGCCGTGCACGGCCCATTCGATGTCCTGCTCCCGGCCGCCGAAGCGCTGCTTGATGGCGGCGCCCGTGCGGGCCAGGCGCTGCACCAGCGCATCGCTGAGCACGGCGCGCCCGGCCTGGGTGGGAATTTCCTTGACGCCGCCATCGGCGCTCAGCTGCAGGGCCACATCGTCGGCCGAGCGGTTGAGTACCTGCACGGCCTGGCTGCGGCTCGAATACATGATCTGCTCGGCCACGCGCCGGCCTTCGACCACGCGTATGCCTATGCCGCGCTTGGCGGCGATATAGGTGGCATGGCGATGCCGGGCGTCGAACGGGTCGCGCGTGATCATCACGCCCGAGGCCGTGGAGTCCACGGCGGTCTGCACGAATACCGACATTGCCACCTGTCCGTCGTCGATGCCTGCAGCCTCGCGTGCCTCCCAGGCCTCGAAGTTGTAGACCGAGGCCCAGACCTTGCGCACGGCCTGGAGCAGGGCATCGCCCGTCTTCACATTGGGTACCGTGGTGTACAGGCCCGCGCCGCTGAAGTGGGGCAGGTCTTCCGAGCTGGACGAGCTGCGCACGAACACGCCCTGGCCGCCGAGCTGGCTGCTCCAGCGCTGCTGCCAGGCCTGGGCCATGGCGGTGGGCAGCGGCCATTGCTCGATGTCGGCCTGCAGCGCGGCCAGGGCGCGGGCCCTGACGCCTGCGTCCGTGGCAAAGCCAGGCTGCTGGCGCATGCGGGCCACGCGCTCGGCCAGGCCGTTGCCGCGCATGAAGTCGGCATAGGCGGCAAACGGGATGCAGAAACCATCGGGTACCAGCACGTCGGCGATGTGGGCAGAGCGGATCTCGCCCAGATTGGCGGCCTTGGCGCCGCAGCGCCGGCGGTCCGTACCGCGCAGCGCGGAAAGCGGCACCAGCTCGCTGCGGCCCAGATCGGGCTGGATCAGCACGCGGTTGCCGTTGGCCGGCTTGCGGCCGGCCCGGGCTTCGGCAGCCCGCTGCTCGGCCGCGTCTGCCGCGCGCAGCCGGTATTCGCCGGGCCCCACTTCCAGGTGCACCCACCGGCCGTTCCATTGCGCAAGCTCGCTGGCGGCATCGCGCACATAGGCATTGGGCACACCCCAGCCGCGCGCCAGCAGGTTGACGTGGGAGAGCACGGTGGAAGGCCGCTCGGTGATCACGCCGGCCACGGGCGGCAGGCTGATGGGCACTTCGCGCAGCAGGGCAATGTCCTGCGCGGCCAGGCTTTTCACGGCATCGGCGGCGTCCACGATGCGCAGCCGCCCCACGGCCGTGCCGGTGTTGAGCGGCAGATAGGTCTGGGCGCCGATCAGCGCTGCCTGGGTCACGGCATCGATGCCCGCGGCCTGGGCCACAGCTTCCTGCGCGGTGGCATTGGCCTTGAAGCGCACGGGCGCGAAAAAGCCTGTCCTGAGCGCATCGGCCGTGGCCTGCAGCAGCTGTGGCGTGAGCCGGTCGCCTTCCCAGAATTCGTAGCTATAGCCCTGGAGGGCCGGCTGCCAGCTCAGCGTGCCGAGGATGAAGCGGCGCCCCGGCTCCCGGTAGTTGCGGTTGAGTTCGGCCCGGTCGCCGCGCAGCAGGCCCCTGGCGCGCAGAAAGTTCTCGTGCAGCGCATAGCGCGGCGTGTTGATGAAGTACAGCCTGGCGGGCCTGGCCTGGCGGTCGACCACGAACAGCACATGGGGCATGGCCGCAGCGCCGGCCGGATCGTAGACGCGCGCCAGCCGGTCGACGTCGGCGCGGCCGGCAAGTGCGGGCAGCTCTCCGGGCGCGCTGCGGTTGGCTGCGGCATCCGCGGGGCTGCCGGCGCCGGACTCGTAGGCCGAGGGCTTGCGCGCCACCAGCGCCTGGCTGGTGCCGGCCGCGGCCAGCAGGCTGCTGCAAAGCAGAAGGCGGCCCAGGACGGGCAGAAAACGCATGTACATCTCGGGATTGCCTGCAGTCTGTTTCTGATGGGGGCTACGGCCCATGGGGCCTTGCGGGCGAAGCGGTTCAGGAGGCGATGGCCAGCTCTTCGAGCAGCTCGGCCTCGCGGGCATGAGCCAGGGCCTGCAGCACCTCGCCCAGGTCGCCTTCCATGACCTGCAGCAGCTTGTACAGCGTGAGATTGATGCGGTGGTCGGTCAGGCGTCCCTGGGGGAAGTTGTAGGTGCGGATGCGGTCGCTGCGGTCGCCCGAGCCGATCAGGCCCTTGCGCAGGGCGGCTTCCTTGGCGGCGCGCTCGCTGCGTTCCTTTTCCTGGATGCGCGCCTGCAGCACCTGCAGCGCCTTGGCCTTGTTGCTGTGCTGGCTGCGCCCGTCCTGGCATTCGGCCACGATGCCCGTGGGCAGATGGACCACGCGCACGGCGGAGTCGGTCTTGTTGATGTGCTGGCCGCCGGCGCCGCTGGCGCGGAAGGTGTCGATGCGCAGGTCGGCCGGGTTGAGCGTGATGGCCTCGGCCTCGTCGGGCTCGGGCATGACGGCCACGGTGCAGGCGCTGGTGTGGATGCGGCCCTGGGTTTCGGTGGCGGGCACGCGCTGCACGCGATGGCCGCCCGATTCGAAGCGCAGCGCGCCGTAGACGTTGTCGCCGTCGATGCGCAGCACGACTTCCTTGTAGCCGCCCAGCTCGCTTTCGTTGGCGCTCATGACTTCCACCTTCCAGCCCACATTGGCCGCATAGCGCGTGTACATGCGGGCCAGATCGCCGGCGAACAGGGCCGACTCGTCGCCACCCGTGCCAGCGCGGATTTCCACGAAGGCCGGGCGCGCATCGTCGGGGTCCTTGGGCAGCAGCATGCGCTGCAGCTCGTCCTCCAGCCGGACCAGTTCGGCCTCGCCGTTGCTGATTTCTTCGCGGGCCATTTCGGCCATGTCGGGGTCTTCGAGCATGTCGCGCGCCGCCGCGATGTCGGCCTCCGTCTGCTGGTAGCGCGCATAGCGGCTGGCGATGGCCGTGACGTCGGCATGCTCGCGCGAGATGGTGCGGTACTGCTTCATATCGCCCATGATGTCTTCGCGCGAGAGCAGGAAGTCCAGCTCCTGCAGGCGTTGGGCATAGCGTTCGAGCTGGTTGCGCAGAAAGTCTTGCATAAGGCTTCACCAAAGGCTGGGATGCGGGCGCCTGGGCCGGCGCCGGCATCGGAAAACGGGAAAGAAGGCACGGTGCCGGAGAGGCCGGCGAAAGGATGGGCTGCAGCGGAAGGACTGAAGGGCAGGCGGCGCTGCAGCGCTGGCGGCGAGCGCCGCTAAAGCGGGGTTTTCTGCGCGGACTTGCCGGCGTCGCGGCCGGAGCGAAGGAACAGGCGCGAGACGGTCTCTGCGGTGCGGGCGCGCTGCTCGGCGTCGCCCTTGTGCAGCTCGGCCATGGTGCCGTGCAGCATCTTCTGCGTCAGGCCGCGCGAGAGGGCTTCGAGCACGGTATCCACGTCCTCGCCCCTGGCCAGCAGCTTCTTGGCACGGGCAATCTCCAGCGCCCGCCATTCGTCGGCCTGGGTGTTGATCTGCTGGATCAGAGGCACCATGCCGCCTTCGGGCTTGCGCTGGTCCAGCCAGTGCATGAAGCTTTGCACGCCGGTGTCGATGATGACCTCGGCCTGCTCCACGGCCGCCTGGCGCTGGGCCTGGCCGGTGCGCACCACGGTGGCCAGATCGTCCACGGTGTAGAGATAGACGTCGTTGAGGTTCTTGACCTCGGATTCGATGTCGCGCGGCACGGCCAGGTCCACCATGAAGATGGGGCGGCGCTTGCGCTTCTTGAGCGCGCTTTCCACGGCGCCCAGGCCGATGATGGGCAGGCTCGAGGCGGTGCAGCTGATGACGGCGTCGTACTCGTGCAGATGCTCGGGCAGATCGGCCAGGCGCATGGTGCCGGCGCCGAACTGGGCGGCCAGCTTCTCGCCGCGTTCCAGGGTGCGGTTGGCGATGGTGATCTGCCTGGGATTCCTGGCGGCAAAGTGGGTGGAGACCAGCTCGATCATCTCGCCGGCGCCCACGAACAGCACGCGGATCTGGCTCAGGTCCTCGAACAGCTGGCCGGCCAGGCGCACGGCGGCTGCGGCCATGGAGATCGAATGCGCGCCGATCTCGGTGGAGCTGCGCACTTCCTTGGCCACGGCGAAGCTGCGCTGAAACAGCTGGTTGAGCGTGGTGCCCAGCGCTCCGGCGGACTCGGCGGCGCGCACGGCATTCTTCATCTGGCCCAGGATCTGGGCCTCGCCCAGCACCATGGAATCCAGGCCGCTGGCCACGCGGAAGGCATGGCGGGCCACGGAGCCGTCCTGCAGCAGGTAGGAGTGCTGGCGCAGCAGTTCGGGCGCGATGCCGCCGCTGCTGGCCAGCCAGTGCAGCGTATGGTCCATGGCCGGCGTGTCGGCGGCGCAGTAGATTTCGGTGCGGTTGCAGGTGGAGAGAATGGCGGTTTCCACCGCGCTATGGGCCCGGCCGGCGCCGGTCAGGGAGGCGCGCAGGCCTTGCAGCGTGGGCGCGATCTGATCGAGCGCGAACGCGAAACGGCCCCGCATATCGAGCGGAGCCGTGTGGTGATTGATACCGAGAGCCCAGACTGCCATAACCCTAGATTATAAAATTTCGGCTTCTTTCGGGTATCACCCGAGTTCAAAGTCTTGGAATCGGAGCCGCGGCAATGGGCGCAGTTGCGAGCGTGAATCATTTACTCAACTTCGCGGCCCCTGCATTCTTTCTCGCCGCAGGCATGGCGCTGTATGCCCGGTTATTCAAGGTAAATCAGGCTGCAGCCCTTTCCTGGAAAGCGCAGGTAGCTATCAATTCCATTGTGGGTTGCGCGGTTCTGGCGGTGGGCATGTGGTGGTTCGGCCGCGATGGGAAGATGGCCAGCTACGCGGCGCTGGTGTTGTCAAGTGCCTTGTGCCAGTGGGTGCTTTCACGCGGCTGGCGCTGAAGGCGCAGAGGCGGAGGCACCTGTTTCCGGCGGGATGGCCCGCGGCGCGGCCTGCTCCAGAATCCAGTGCCTGAACTGCTCCAGCGCCGCCGTCGGCGTGCGCGCCGCAGGCCGGCACAGAAAGTAGCCGCGCCCGATGTTGACGGGGGCATCCAGCGCCTGCGCGACGCGGCCGGCGGCCAGATCCTCCTCCACCAGGCAGCGCTGCACCACGGCCACGCCCATGCCTGCGGCCACGGCCTGCACCAGCAGGGCCACGGTCTCGAAGTCCGCCTTGGGCTGCGGGCAGTCCTGCGCAACGCCTTGCGCCGCGGCCCAGCAGGCCCAGTTGCCCGGGTAGTTGGTGTGGGCCAGCAGCGGCCGACCGAGGACATCGGCAGCGTCGCGTATGGCCTGCGGTCCCTGCAGGTCGCGCGGATGGCAGATGGGGATCAGGTCGCGGCCGATCACATAGTCGGCGGCGATGTCGGGTGCCCAGTGGCTGCCCACGCGGATCCAGGCATCGATCTCGGGCGCGTTCAGCGTGTCGTCCCTCCGGTAGGGGGCAAAGGACAGCATCACTTCCGGATGGCGGGCGCTGAAATCAGGCAGGCGCGGAATCAGCCAGTGGCTGAACAGCGTGGGTACGACGGACAGGCGCAGCTGTGGTGCGCCGCTGCGCTGGCTGGAGTTGCGGCGGGCGGCGGCCGACGCGGCCTCGATGGCCATGAGGGCGGGCTCGACGGCCTGCAGGTATTCCTGCCCCGCGCGCGTGAGCGCGTTGCGTCGGCCCTGGCGCTCGAACAGCGCAAAGCCCAGATGTTCTTCGAGACGGGCGATGGCCCGGCTGATGCCGCCCTGGGTGACATACAGCTCCTGGGCGGCCAGTGAGTAGCTTCCCAGGCGCGCGGCCGCCGAGAAAGCGTGCAGCTCGGACAGGGAGGGGGAGTGCATGCGCATGGCCGAACCATTATGACGGGCAGTCATATGACTGTGCTTTCTTGTCGCTTTTCCCCGGGAGCGCCTGCCACCAGAATGCAGCCCGTTGCCAACCAGCCGGTTCGCGCCATATCAACCATATTTCTGGAGAGGAAAGTCCACATGGCCATTCGCCGCACCGTTTTGTCCAGCCTGCTTGCGGGCGCTGCCGCTATTTCGCTCAGCCCCGCATTCGCGGCGAATGCCGCGGCCGACTATCCGAGCCGTCCCATCCGCCTGGTGGTGCCGTTCGGCGCCGGCGGTTCGACCGACATGGTGGCCCGCCTGCTGGCCGAGAAAATGAGCCAGATCCTCGGCAAGTCCGTGGTGGTGGACAACAAGGGCGGCGCCGGCGGCTCGATCGGCGCTTCCGAGATCGCCAAGGCCGCGCCCGACGGCTACACCATCGGCATGGCCACCGTGTCCACCCACGGCTCCAATCCGGCCATCTTTCGCAAGCTGCCCTACGACGCCATCAAGGACTTCGCGCCCATCACCAACGTGATGAGCGTGCCCAGCGTGTTCGTGGTCAATTCCAGCGTGCCGGCCAAGACCATGAAGGAATTCATCGCCCTGGCCAAGGCCCATCCGGACAAGTACACCTTCGCCTCGCCGGGCACGGGCTCGCTGGGCCATGCCAACATCGAGAACTTCATGAATCTGGCCGGCATCCAGCTGCTGCACATCCCTTACAAGGGCGCGGGCCAGGCCATTACCGATGCGCTGGGCGGCCAGGTCAATGCCATGACCGACAACCTGCCTTCCACGCTGCCCCACATCAAGGACGGCAAGCTGCGCCCGCTGGCCGTGCTGGCCCTGAAGCGCGCCGAAGTGCTGCCCGACGTGCCGACCTATGCCGAGCTGGGCTATCCCCAGATGGGCGACGGCGGCTGGTTCGGCCTGGTGGCGCCCGCCGGCACGCCGCGCCCCATCATCGACAAGCTCAATGCCGCGGCCCACAAGGCCATGGCCATGCCCGACTACCTGGAAAAGCAGAAGTCCATCTCGGGCGAATCCATGGGCAACACGCCTGAAGAATTTGCCAAGCAGATCAAGGTCGCCATCGAGCGCTACACGGCCGTGGCCAAGCGCGCCAACATCAAGCTGGACTAATGGCTGACGGAGGCCTTGCGCGGCTGCCGCAGGCGGCGGCCGCAGCCTCCGCTGCCGCCACGACAAGGAAGGCCCGCATGCCGGCACCCGATTTCTTGCAAGCCCGGCCGGACGAGCCGGTCATCATCCATCTGCCGCAGGGCGAAGCGCTGCCCATCGTCTGCGACTCGCCGCACAGCGGTACGGCCTATCCCGAGGACTTCGGCCATGCCGTGCCCATGCGCCTGCTGCGCCGCGGCGAGGACACGCATGTGGCCGCGCTGTGGGACCGCTGGCCCGCATTCGGCGCCACGCTGATCGAAGCCACGTTTCCGCGCACCTATATCGACGCCAACCGCAGCGAGGCCGACCTGGACCCCGCGCAGATCGAAGGCCAATGGCCCGTGCCGCTGTCGCCCAGCATCAAGACCCAGCAGGGCCTGGGCCTGATCTGGCAGCGCATCAGCAAGGACGGCGTGGCCACGCCGCTGTACGAGCGCAAGCGCACGGTGGCCGAGATCGAGCACCGCATCGCGCGCTACTGGCGCCCCTACCATGCGGCGCTGGCGCAGGCCATCGATGCCAGCGTGCAGCGCTTCGGCGGTGTCTGGCACCTGAACCTGCATTCCATGCCCAATGACGTGTACAAGCGCCTGGGCCGCACGGATGCGCCGCCGCTGGCCGACTTCGTGCTCGGCGACCGCGACGGCACGACCTGCGCACCCGAGTTCATCCACCTGATCGGCGACACTCTCAAGGGCTTTGGCTACAGCGTGGCCTACAACGAGCCCTACAAGGGGGTGGAGCTGATAGGCCGCATCGGCCAGCCGCAGCTGGGGCGCCATTCCATGCAGATCGAGATCCGCCGACCGGTCTACATGGACGAGGACACGCGCGAGCCCAATGCCGGCTTCGAGCCGCTGCGCGCGCACTTTGCCACGCTGATGCAGGTGGTGGCCGACTACGTGCGGGAAAACCTGCCCGCGGCGCGCTGAAACCGCCGCGTCTTCAGGCGTTTGAAGCGCAAGCCAGCTCTAAGATCGTGAACACGCTCTTAGAATCCCGATCTGCGGCCCCGCTGGGGCCGCGTCTGTTTGCGGGTGGCCCGTGCACGGGCCCCGACCTCAAGAACATCCACATATCGGGAGACAACCATGAAAAAATTCTGGCCAAGATTTGGGCGCCTGGGCCTGGCAGCGGCCCTGGGCCTCACGGCTTTCACCTTGGCCCATGCCCAGGGCGGCAGCTTCCCCGTCAAGCCCATCCGCGTGGTGGTGGGCTTTCCGGCCGGCGGCCCGCTGGACCAGCATGCGCGCCTGCTGACCGATAAGCTGCAGGGTGTGCTGGGCCAGCCCATCATCGTGGACTACAAGCCCGGCGCCGGCGGCGCCGTGGGCGCGCAGGACGTGATGAAGTCGCCCGCCGACGGCTACACGCTGATGCTGGCCAACACCGGCGTGATGGTGATCAATCCGGCGCTCTATCCCAAGCTGCCCTACAACACCCTGAAGGACTTCACGCCCGTGGCGCGCACCGCCATGCAGCCGCTGGCGCTGCTGGTCAACAACAAGGTGCCGGCCAAGAATCTGCAGGAATTCATGGCCTATGCCAGAGCCAACCCCGGCAAGATCAACTTCGGCTCGGCCGGCAACGGCGGCATCAGCCACCTGGTGCCCGAGATGTTCAAGAACGCCACCAACCTGGATCTGGTCCACATCCCCTACAAGGGCAGCGCGCCAGCCTTCACCGACCTGATCGGCGGCCAGGTGCAGTTCATGGCCGAGAGCATTCCGCAGGCCGCGGCCTACCACAAGCAGGGCAAGGTGCGCGCCCTGGCCGTGACGAGCAGGGAGCGCAATCCCGCGCTGCCCGATGTGCCGACCGCCATCGAGTCTGGCATCAAGGGATTCGAGGTCGTGGGCTTCTACGGATTCCTGGCGCCGGCCGGCACGCCCAAGGAGGTGGTGGCCAAGCTCAGCGGTGCCTTCCAGCAGGTGATGAGCCTGCCCGATGTGAAGAGCCGCATGGTGGAGCAGGGCGCCGATCCGGCCTTCCTGGGCGCCGACGAGTTCGCCAAATTCCTGGCCGGCGAAATGCCGCGCTGGGCCGCTGCGGTCAAGGCCTCGGGCACCAAGATGGATTGACCCCCTGAGGCGCTTTGCGCCTTCCCCCAAGGGGGACGCAGCCTTCGCTGCGGGGCGGCCCTTGCTTGACCGCTCTGGTTTTGGGGCGTGCCAGTTTCAGGTGGTGTTTGCTATGAATGCAGAAGCTGCTTGCGTCTGCTCATATTGGGTTTCAATCAATGAATGATCTGAAGCTCAATCAGAGTCAGTGCAAGCAGCTCTCAAATCAGAGTTGCGAACCTATCTGCGCGGGGCTGAACAGGTCCACGCGGTCGGTGATGATGCCGTCCGTGCCCAGGTCGATCAGGCGCTGGGCGGCCCATGGGTCGTTGACGGTGTAGCTGCTGCAGCGCAGGCCCGCGCCATGCACCTTGGCCACCAGCGCCGCATCCCACAGCGCATGGTTGAGCACCAGGGCCGAGCAGTCCAGGCCGAGCGCGATCTTCAGGTCGGCATCGCCGGTGCCGTCGGAGAACCTGTCCACCAGCAGGCCGCGCGGAATGTGCGGCGCAACGTCGCGCGCGCCCTTGAGCGCCTCGGGCTTGAAAGAGGTGAACAGCGGCTGCACGGCGGCCTGGGGCCAGATGCGGTTCATGAGTTCGCCGCAGGCACGGCCGGTTTCCTCGTCCTGGCCCGGCGTGGGCTTGATCTCCACGTTCAGGTGCAGGTGGTTGGCCAGGCACCAGCGCGCCAGCGCCTCCAGCGTGGGCAGTTGCTCGCCCGCATAGGCGCGCGAATGCCAGCTGCCGGCATCGAGCTGGGCAATCTCGCCCATGGTCAGCGCGCCGCCGATGCCGCGGCCGTTGGTGGTGCGCTCCAGCGTGGCGTCGTGCATGAGGAACAGCACGCCGTCGCTGCTGAGCTTGGCATCGCATTCGAAGAAGCGGTAGCCGTGCTGCGCGCCCAGGCGGAAGGCGCTCATGGTGTTCTCGGGGGCCAGCTTGCCGGCGCCCCGGTGGGCGACCCAGCGGGGGTAGGGCCAGGGTTTCAGTGCAGTAGTCATGGTGGGTTTGCAGCTCGTGCCGATGTGACAAGAGCGCCGCAAGTGCTGGACCTGGGGCGCTCTTCCGATTAATCAGTCGCGTTCGACGCTGCTGGCGGGACGTGCATGCGTGCCGTCAGATGCGTTTGCCGGTTTCGGCATGGAACCAGTGCAGGCGGTCTTCGCGGGCCGAGATGCGGGCCGTTTCGCCGGGCTTGGGATAGGGCTGGCCTTCCTCCACGCGCACGGTCACGTCCTCGCCGCCGACCTTGCCGTACAGCAGGCGCTCGGCGCCCAGCAACTCCACGGTCTCGACCATGAACTCCCAGCCGCCGGCCGCGACCAGGTCGATGTGCTCGGGGCGGATGCCCAGGATCTGGCCCTGCCTGCCGTTGGGTGCGTTCTTGAGCAGGTTCATCGGGGGCGAGCCGATGAAGCCGGCCACGAAGGTGGAGGCGGGCGTGTGGTAGACCTCCTCGGGCGTGCCGAACTGCTCGACATTGCCGCCGTTCATCACGATCATGCGCTGGGCCAGCGTCATGGCCTCGACCTGGTCGTGGGTCACGAACAGGCTGGTGATGCCCAGCTCGGCATGCAGCTTCTGGATCTCGATGCGGGTCTGGCCGCGCAGCTTGGCGTCCAGGTTGGACAGCGGCTCGTCGAACAGGAAGACCTGGGGCTGGCGCACGATGGCGCGGCCCATGGCCACGCGCTGGCGCTGGCCGCCCGACAGCTGGCGCGGCTTGCGGTCCAGCAGGTGGGACAGCTCCAGGATCTTGGCGGCCTTGTCCACGCGGCGCTTGATCTCGTCCTCAGGCACCTTGGCGAGCTTCAGGCCGTAGGCCATGTTCTCGTAGTTGCTCATGTGCGGATACAGCGCGTAGTTCTGGAACACCATGGCGATGTTGCGCTTGGCGGGCTCCAGGTTGTTGACGACCTTGTCGCCGATCCACAGTTCGCCGCCGGTGATTTCCTCCAGGCCGGCGATCATGCGCAGCAGCGTGGACTTGCCGCAGCCCGAGGGGCCGACCAGCACGATGAATTCGCCGTCCTTGATCTCGGCGTTCACGCCGTGGATGACGGGCACGGCAGCCTTGCCGGTGCCGTAGCGCTTGACGATGTTCTTGAGGGAGATGGATGCCATAACAGGGTTGTATTCAATCGGTCAAAAGATGGTGGCGGGCAATGTGGCGGGGATCACTTTTCGGTATCCACCAGGCCTTTGACAAACCACTTTTGCATCAGCATGACCACCAGCGTCGGTGGCAGCATGGCGAGGATGGCCGTGGCCATCACGATGTTCCAGTCGATGGCGGCTTCGCCGCCGCCGGCCACCATGCGCTTGATGCCCACGACCACGGGATACATGTCTTCCGAGGTGGTCATCAGCAGGGGCCACAGGTACTGGTTCCAGCCGTAGATGAACTGGATCACGAACAGCGCCGCGATCGAGGTCTTGGACAGGGGCACCAGCACGTCCTTGAAGAAGCGCATGGGACCGGCGCCATCGATGCGGGCCGCTTCCACCAGCTCGTCGGGCACGGTCAGGAAGAACTGGCGGAACAGGAAGGTGGCCGTGGCCGAGGCGATCAGCGGCAGCGACAGGCCCGCGTAGCTGTTGAGCAGGCCCAGTTCGGCCACCACCTTGTAGGTGGGCAGGATACGCACTTCCACGGGCAGCATCAGGGTCAGGAAAATGGCCCAGAAGCAGATCATCTTGAACGGGAAGCGGAAGTAGACGATGGCGAAGGCCGACAGCAGCGAGATCGCGATCTTGCCCACGGTGATGATCATGGCCACCACGAAGCTCACCCACATCATGTGCACGACGTTGGTGTTGGAGCCGAGCTTGCCCGAGCCCAGCAGGGCTTCCTTGTAGTTCTCCCACAGGTGGGAGCCGGGCAGCAGCGGCATGGGCGCCTGGACGATCTCGCTGGCCGTGTGCGTGGAGGCGATCAGTGCCAGGTACAGCGGAAAGGCGACGATGGCCACGCCGAAGATCAGCACGGCGTGGGAGAAGATGTTGAGCCAGGGATTGCGATCAACCATGATCAGTACTGCACTTTCTTTTCAACATAGCGGAACTGGATCACGGTCAGAACCACCACGATCAGCATCAGGATCACGGACTGCGCTGCGGAGCCGCCCAGGTCCAGGGCCTTGAAGCCGTCCAGATACACCTTGTAGACCAGGATGGAGGTCGACTGGCCGGGACCGCCGTGGGTGGCCGCGTCGATGATGCCGAAGGTGTCGAAGAAGGCGTAGACGATGTTGATCACCAGCAGGAAGAAGGTCGTGGGCGACAGCAGCGGCAGCTGGATGTTCCAGAAGCGGCGCCAGGGGCCGGCACCGTCGATGGAAGCGGCCTCGATCAGCGCCTTAGGGATGGACTGCAGGCCGGCCAGGAAGAACAGGAAGTTGTAGGAGATCTGCTTCCACACCGCGGCCAGCACGATCAGCGCCATGGCCTGGTTTTCGTTCATCAGGTGGTTCCAGGAATAGCCGAGCTTGTCCAGGAAATAGGCCACCACGCCGATGGACGGCGAGAACATGAAGATCCACAGCACGCCGGCGATCACGGGCGCCACGGCGTAGGGAATGATCAGCAGGGTCTTGTAGACCATGGCGAAGCGCACGATGCGGTCCGCGAAGATGGCCAGCGCCAGCGAGGTGGCAATGCCGATGCCGGCCACCAGCACCGAGAACACGGCGGTGCGGTAGAACGAGTCCAGATAGGACGGGTCGGCGAAGAGGGTGCGGAAGTTATCGAACCCGACCCACTCGGTGCTCATGCCGAAGGCGTCTTCCATCTGGAACGACTGCAGCACGGCCTGTGCGGCGGGCCAGAAAAAGAAGATGCTGATGATCAGCAGCTGGGGGGCAATCAGCACCCACGGCAGCCATCCGGAGCGGAAAAGTACGCGTTTTTCCATGAGGGGTCACAAATAAAAAAAACCGCCGAAGGCTGGAGCCAACCTCCGGGGCATGGGGTGCAGCGCCCCTTGGGGAGGCGCTGCAGGCTTGACCAGCTCGGAATCGAGGCTGGCGATTACTGCTTGTAGGAGCGCTCGAAACGGGCCAGCAGCTCGTTGCCGCGGGACACGATGGCGTCCAGCGCCTGCTGGCCGGTCTTCTTGCCGGCCCACACCTGTTCGAGTTCCTCGTCCTCGATGGTGCGGATCTGCACATAGTTGCCCAGGCGGATGCCGCGCGAATTGTTGGTCACCTTGCGGATCATCTGCGTCACGGCGGTGTCGGTGCCGGGATGCTTGGCATAGAAGCCGGACTTCTCGGTCAGGTCATAGGCGGCCATGGTCACGGGCAGGTAGCCGGTGCGCTGGTGGCTGGCGGCCTGGACCTTGGTCTGCGACAGGAATTCGAAGAACTTGGCCACGCCCTTGTAGTGCTCGGCATTCTTGCCGGCCATGACCCACAGCGAAGCGCCGCCGATCACGGTGTTCTGGGGCGCGCCCTTCACATCGGGGTAGTAGGGCAGGGGAGCCAGGCCGTAGGCGAACTTGGCGTTCTTGGCCACGTCGCCGTAGTAGCCCGACGATGTCTGGATCATGGCGCACTCGCCGGCCGTGAACGAAGCCTGGGGAATGGAGCCGCGGCCCTTGTAGACGAATTCACCGTTCTTGGCGGCTTCGGCCAGGTTCTGGATGTGCTTGACGTGCAGGGGCGAGTTGATCTTCAGGCGCGCCTTGTAGCCGTTGGCGCTCAGGCCGTTCTGCTCGGTGGCGAATTCCACGTTGTGCCAGGTGGAGAACGATTCCAGCTGGGTCCAGCCCTGCCAGGCCAGCGTCATGGGGCAGCTGTGGCCGCTTTCCTTGAGCTTCTTGGCGGCGGCGAAGACTTCGGGCCAGGTGGCGGGCGCCTTGTCGGGGTTCAGGCCGGCCTTCTTGAAGGCATCCTTGTTGTAATAGAAGATGGTGGTCGAGCTGTTGAACGGGAAGCTCAGCATCTGGCCGTTGGGGGCGGTGTAGTAGCCGGCCACGGCGGGGATGTAGGACTTGGGATCGAAGGACACGCCGGCATCGGCCATGACCTTGCCCACGGGCACGGTCGCGCCCTTGGAGGCCATCATGGTGGCGGTGCCCACTTCGAAGACCTGCAGGATGTCGGGTGCATTGCCCGAACGGAACGCGGCGATGGCGGCTGTCATCGACTCGTCATACGCGCCCTTGTAGGTCGGAACGATCTTGTAATCC
This sequence comes from Comamonas sp. w2-DMI, assembly GCF_040187735.1. Taxonomy (NCBI): domain Bacteria; kingdom Pseudomonadati; phylum Pseudomonadota; class Betaproteobacteria; order Burkholderiales; family Comamonadaceae; genus Comamonas; species Comamonas sp. w2-DMI. The sequence continues at coordinate 338,522 of NZ_JBANEL010000001.1, forward strand.
TTCTGGCTTTCATTGAACTGCTTGGCCAGATCGTTGACCCACTCGTTGTTCACGGCGGTCATGGAGTGCCACCATTGGATCTCGGTGGTGGCTTGCGCCGAAAAAGCGGTAGCGGCGACGGCGGCGGCCATGGCCAGTTGCTTGAATTGCATGAAAGCTCCTCTAACGTTTTGGTGACGAAATATGCGACGCTGCACATTAGGTCTTGCGTATGACATATGCATGTCATTGTTTGCACCAGCTTCGTGTTCCACCACGGGCCGAACCCGCACATTTCCTTGTCACATGACAAAGGGGTGACAAAAGGTGACGCGCGAAGCTGCGCCATTCTAGGTCAATACCATTTCGTTTCGAAATGACGGTCTTTCGGTTTTTGTTGCTTTTGATTCGCAAATGGTTGTTTGTACCGATGCAGGCATGCGAGCCTCTTTGGTGGACAGCCGGATGACAGGATTGCGGGGCAAAAAGCATGCGCGAAGCCCGCGGGCCCGGCGCGAAAGGCCGGCAGGCGCAGGGACGCAGGCTTCTGAGGCTATGGGCGTACTGCCCGGCGGGATCAGGCCGCCTCGCTTAAAATCGTCGTCCCACTGGCTTCGGGGCGCCACCGGGCGCCCGATACGGTCTACCCCATGAATGTACCGATTGCGTTGGCCGCCTTGCAGGCGCAGGCAGCCGAACCCGCACGACTGCGCGAGATTCCCTATAACTACACCTCGTTTTCCGACCGCGAGATTGTGATACGCCTGCTGGGCTCATCCATGTGGGATGTGCTCAACCAGCTGCGCCAGGAGCGTCGCACGGGGCGGTCCGCGCGCATGCTGTACGAGGTGCTCGGGGACATCTGGGTCGTGCAGCGCAATCCCTATCTGCAGGACGACCTGCTGCACAACCCCGGCCGCCGCAAGTCGCTGGTGGAGGCGCTGGAGCACCGTCTGTCGGAGATCGACAAGCGCCGCGAGCCCGATGCCGATGCGCTGCGCGATACGCTGGTGGGCCAGCTCGTCGAGGCCGCGCGCCGCGCCGTGCACGAGTTCAACGCCACCTTCGTCGAGGCCGAGCAGCTGCGTCGCCGCGTGCAGAAAACCCTGGGTCGCTTCACGGCCAAGGACAACATCAAGTTCGACGGTCTCTCGCGCGTGGCCCATGTGACCGACGCGACCGACTGGCGTGTCGAATACCCGTTCGTGGTGCTCACGCCCGATACGGAAGCCGAGATGGCGGGCCTGGTCAAGGGCTGCATCGAACTGGGTCTGACCATCATCCCGCGCGGAGGCGGCACGGGCTATACCGGCGGCGCCATTCCGCTGACCTGGCGCAGCGTGGTCATCAACACCGAGAAGCTGGAAAAGCTGACCGAGGTCGAGATGCGCCGCATCCCCGGCGTCGACCACGAGGTGCCGACCATCTATTCCGAAGCGGGCGTGGTGACCCAGCGCGTGGCCGATGCGGCCGAGCGCGCCGGCTATGTGTTCGCCGTGGACCCGACCTCGATCGAGGCCTCGTGCATCGGCGGCAACATCGCCATGAACGCGGGCGGCAAGAAAGCCGTGCTGTGGGGCACGGCGCTGGACAACCTGGTGTCCTGGCGCATGGTAACGCCCGATGCGCAGTGGCTGGAAGTCACGCGCCTGGACCACAACCTGGGCAAGATCCACGATGCCGAGATGGCCAGCTTCGAGCTGCAGTACTTCGAGGCCGACGGCAAGACGCCGATCCGCACCGAACGCCTGGACATTCCCGGCCACAAGTTCCGCAAGGAAGGCCTGGGCAAGGACGTGACGGACAAGTTCCTCTCGGGCCTGCCCGGCGTGCAGAAGGAAGGCACGGATGGCCTGATCACCAGCGCGCGCTGGGTGGTGCACCGCATGCCCGAGCACACGCGCACGGTCTGCATGGAGTTCTTCGGCAATGCCAAGGATGCCGTGCCCTCCATCGTCGAGATCAAGGACTACATGTTCGCCGAGCAAAAGCGCTCGGGCGTGCTGCTGGCCGGCCTCGAACACCTGGACGACCGCTACCTCAAGGCCGTGGGCTACGCGACCAAGAGCAAGAAGGGCAACGGCCATCTGCCCAAGATGGTGCTGCTGGGCGACATCGCCGGCGACAACGCCGACGAGGTGGCGCGCGTGGCCGCCGAGGTGGTGCGCATCGCCAACTCGCGCAACGGCGAGGGCTTCACGGCCGTGAGCGCCGAGGCGCGCAAGAAGTTCTGGCTGGACCGCAAGCGCACGGCCGCCATCAGCCGCCACACCAACGCCTTCAAGATCAACGAGGACGTGGTGATCCCTCTGCCGCGCATGGCCGAGTACACCGACGGCATCGAGCGCATCAACATCGAGCTCTCCCTGCGCAACAAGCTCAGGCTCTGCGACGAGCTGGCGCGTTTCTTCCGGCATGGCGATCTGCCGCTGGGCAAGCAGGACGACGCGGGCGACATCCCCTCGGCCGAATTGCTCGAGGACCGCGTGCAGCAGGCGCTGGCCCTGGTGGGCGACGTGCGCGCGCTGTGGCAGGGCTGGCTGGACGGCGTGGCCACGTTGTTCCCGCAGCTGCAGGACCATACGCTGCGCGCAAGCTGGAAGACCCAGCTCAAGGAGCCGCTGTCCAAGATCTTCGCCGGCGCGGCCTTCCAGCCGCTGCGCGAAGCCCTCAACGGCATCCACCAGAAGGTGCTCAAGGGCCGCGTCTGGGTGGCGCTGCACATGCACGCCGGCGACGGCAACGTGCACACCAACATCCCCGTCAACAGCGACGACTACGAGATGCTGCAGACCGCGCACGAAGCCGTGGCGCGCATCATGGAGCTGGCACGCAGCCTGGACGGCGTGATCTCGGGCGAGCACGGCATCGGCATCACCAAGCTGGAATTCCTGTCGGATGCCGAACTGGCACCGTTTGCCGAATACAAGAAGCGCGTGGACCCCGAAGGCCGCTTCAACAAGGGCAAGCTGATCCGCAACGAGGAATGGGACGCCTCGGCCCATCAGAGCCATGACGGCCGCTCGCCGCGCGAGTCGCTGATGTATGCCGACCTGACCAATGCGTACACGCCCAGCTTCGGGCTGATGGGCTACGAGTCCATCATCATGCAGCAGTCGGACATCGGCGCGATTGCCAATAGCGTCAAGGACTGCCTGCGCTGCGGCAAGTGCAAGCCCGTGTGCGCCACCCATGTGCCGCGCGCCAACCTGCTGTACAGCCCGCGCAACAAGATCCTGGCCACCTCGCTGCTGGTGGAGGCCTTTCTCTACGAAGAACAGACGCGTCGCGGCGTCTCGCTCAAGCACTGGCAGGAGTTCGAGGACGTGGCCGATCACTGCACGGTCTGCCACAAGTGCTTCAACCCCTGCCCGGTCAAGATCGACTTCGGCGACGTGACCATGAACATGCGCAACCTGCTGCGCAAGATGGACAAGAAGAGCTTTCGGCCCGGCAACAAGCTGGCCATGGCCATGCTCAACGCGACGAACCCGGACACCATCAAGCTCATGCGCTCGGCCATGGTCGGCGTGGGCTTCAAGGCCCAGCGCCTGGCCGCCGACGTGCTGGGCGCCGTGGCCAGGAAGCAGACGGCCCATCCGCCCGCCTCTGTAGGAACGGCGCCGATCAAGGAGCAGGTGATCCACTTCGTCAACAAGAAGCTGCCCGGCGGACTGCCGACCAAGACGGCGCGCGCCCTGCTGGACATCGAGGACAAGGATTACGTGCCCATCATCCGCAATCCGCAGAGCACCAGCGCCGATACCGAGGCCGTGTTCTATTTCCCCGGTTGCGGCTCGGAGCGCCTGTTCAGCCAGGTGGGCCTGGCCACGCAGGCCATGCTCTGGCATGCGGGCGTGCAGACCGTGCTGCCGCCCGGCTACCTGTGCTGCGGTTATCCGCAGCGCGGCAGCGGCCAGTTCGACAAGGCCGAGAAGATGATCACGGACAACCGCGTGCTGTTCCACCGCGTGGCCAATACGCTCAACTACCTGGACATCAAGACGGTGGTGGTGAGCTGCGGCACCTGCTACGACCAGCTGCAGGGCTACGAGTTCGACAAGATCTTCCCGGGCTGTCGCATCATCGACATCCACGAGTACCTGCTCGAAAAGGGCATCACGTTGCAGAACAAGGGTGCCTACCTGTACCACGACCCCTGCCACACGCCCATGAAGACGCAGGACCCCATGAAGACCGTCAAGGCGCTCATGGGCGACGACGTGCTCAAGAGCGAACGCTGCTGCGGCGAATCGGGCACGCTGGGCGTGACGCGCCCCGACATTTCCACGCAGATCCGTTTCCGCAAGACCGAGGAGATCCGCAAGAGCGAAGCGGTGCTGCGCGAATCCGGCAAGGTGGGCGAGAAGGACAACGTCAAGATCCTGACCAGCTGCCCCAGCTGCCTGCAAGGCCTCTCGCGCTACGGCAACGACCTGCAGAACGGCCTGCTCGAAGCCGACTACATCGTGGTCGAGATGGCGCGCGACATCCTCGGCGAGAACTGGATGGCCGAGTATGTGCAGCGCGCCAACCAGGGCGGCATCGAGCGCGTGCTGGTCTGAGGTCGCCATGCGCCGGCAAGACAACTGCCCCCTGTGCGCCGCCGATGGCGGCACGCTGATCTGGCGCGGCGACAGGCTGCGCGTCATCCGCGCTGCCGAGGCCGGCTTCCCGGGCTTTTACCGCGTGGTCTGGAACGACCATGTGGCCGAGTTTTCGGACCTGTCCGCCGCCGACCGCGCGCTGTGCATGGACGCCGTGGCGCTGGTGGAGCGCGTGCTGCGCGAGCAGCTGGCGCCCGCCAAGATCAATCTGGCGGCCCTTGGCAACATGGTGGCCCACCTGCACTGGCATGTGATTGCGCGCTACGACTGGGACAGCCATTTCCCGGGTGCCGTCTGGGCGCCAGCCCAGCGCGAGCGCGATGGGGCCCGCGAGGCGCAGGTCGCCCAGCTGCTGCCCCGGGTGGACGCTGCGCTGGAACGGGCGCTGGACGCCTGGGCTGCCTGAGCGGCCGGCGCGGCAAACAAAGACGGCGGACCCTGCGGATACGGGCCGCCGTCCGATCTATTGAAGGAGATACCCATGGCGGGACTGCAAGCCGATACCCCCACGCCCGAGGCATTGACCGTGCACGGCGCCTCGCGCGTGCTGGAGGTGTCCTATTCGGACGGCAAGACCTTCCGCATTCCTTTCGAGCTGCTGCGCGTCTATTCGCCCTCGGCCGAAGTGCAGGGGCATGGCCCGGGCCAGGAAGTGCTGCAGACGGGCAAGCGCGACGTGGGCATCACCACCATCGAGCCCGTGGGCAACTACGCGATCAAGCCGTTCTTCAGCGACGGCCATGAAAGCGGCCTCTATACCTGGGAATACCTGTACCAGCTGGGCAGCCAGCAGGATGCGCTGTGGCAGCAATACCTGCAGCGGCTCGCGGAGGCAGGCCTGGACCGGGATGCACCCATGCCCCAGAAGGGGGGCGGCCACGGCTGCAGCGTGCATTGATCCGAACGCCGCCAAAAGCCCGGGCCCCGGCTTTTGCGTGCGCCACGCGCCACACCGGTGCTGCGCAGCACGCAGGGTTATTGAGGCTGATGCTATATTAAAAGTAGCTTTCGGCGCTTTCTCTTCAAGCGTCGCAGGACGATTTCATCTAAACCCCTAGTGCTGCAAAGCCCGTAGCCATACGGGGTTGTCGCTGTACGCAACAGCACTGCCTGCTTAGCATTCATTGTTATGAGCACCACACATTTCGGTTTCCAGTCGGTCGATGAAAGCGAAAAGGCCGGCCGCGTGCGCGGCGTGTTCGACTCCGTCGCCTCCAAGTACGACATCATGAACGACGTGATGTCGGGCGGCCTGCACCGCGCCTGGAAGGCCTACACCGTGATGGTGGCCAATCTCAAGGAAGGCGACAAGGCCCTGGACATCGCGGGCGGCACCGGCGATCTGGCGCTGGCATTTTCCAGGAAGGTGGGCGCTTCGGGCCAGGTGGTGCATACCGACATCAACGAAGCCATGCTGCGCGTGGGGCGCGACCGCCTGACCGACAAGGGCGTGATCCTGCCCACGCTGGTGTGCGATGCGGAGAAGCTGCCGTTCGAGGACAACTATTTCGATCTGGTCAGCGTGGCCTTCGGCCTGCGCAACATGACGCACAAGGATGTGGCGCTCAAGGAGATGAACCGCGTGCTGCGCCCTGGCGGCAAGCTGCTGGTGCTCGAGTTCTCCAAGGTGGCCAAGCCTCTGGAAAAGGCCTACGACTGGTATTCGTTCAAGATTCTGCCGGCCATGGGCAAGCTCATCGCCGGCGACTCGGAAAGCTATCGCTATCTGGCCGAGTCCATCCGCATGCACCCGGGCCAGCAGGAGCTCAAGGTCCTGATGCAGCAATGCGGCTTCGGCCATGTGGACTATCACAACATGACGGGAGGCGTCTGTGCCTTGCATGTGGGAATCAAATGCTGAGCGCGCGGTCTGCGCGGATTTGTAGCTACGTTTTTTGATAAGAAGGGAGATGGCATGAGAAAACTGTGGTCAATCGTCTTGGTGGCCATGCTGGTCGTGGCGCATGGGCAGGCGGATGCCAAGCGCATGGGCGGCGGCTCGTCGTTTGGCAAGCAGTCGAGCAATGTGACGCAGCGTGAAGCTTCTCGTGCCCCCACCCAGAGTCCTCAGGCTCCGCAGCAGAATGCCGCGCAGCCCAACCGCGCTGCCACGCCGGCTCCGGCACCCGCGGCCCAGCCCAAGAAGCCCTGGGGCGCCATGCTCGGCGGCCTGGCCGCCGGCCTGGGCCTGGCCTGGCTGGCCCATTCGCTGGGCCTGGGCGCGGCCTTCGGCAACATCCTGCTGATCGCCCTGCTGGCCATGGTCATCATGGCCGTGATCGGCATGGTCATGCGCTCGCGCCGCGGTGCGGCGGCCCAGCCCGGCCCGTTCGCATTCCAGGGGGCTGGCAATCTGGGCGGTGCGCCCCATGAGGCGCAGGCGCCGGTCCGCCAGTACAACCCCGAGAAGGTCGGCAACGATGCCTCGGCCCGGCCCTGGGAGCAGAACCACCTGCCCGGCGCTGCCGCGGCTGCCGGCGGCTCCATGATTGGCTCGGCGCTTGCAGGATCGCAGAGCTGGGGCATACCTGAGGGCTTCGACACCGACGGCTTCCTGACCGCGGCCAAGCGCAATTTCGTCACGCTGCAGTCGGCCTGGGACCGTTCGGACATCGCAACGCTGCGCTCCATGATGACCGACGAGATGCTGGCCGAGATCCGTGGCCAGCTGTCCGAGCGCGAAACCCAGCGCGGCGGCCAGCCCAACCAGACCGACGTGGTCATGATCGATGCCCAGCTGCTGGGCATCGAGGACCTGGGCCAGGACTACATGGCCAGCGTGGAGTTCTCCGGCATGATCCGCGAGGAGGCCTCGGTCGGTCCCAGCCCCTTCCGCGAGGTCTGGAACATGACCAAGCCTAAGAACGGCTCCAGCGGCTGGCTGGTGGCCGGCGTCCAGGCACTGCAATGAAGCAGCGCATCCTTGCGCAGGCATGCTCCACATCGGGGGGGGCAGCGCAAGGGCCGCCCTGCGGTGAAGGCGCCATCCCCGCGCAGGGAAGGTGCACAGCGCCGCAGGGGGGGGATTAATTTCATGAATAATCGGGGACTATGGCAACACAGTCCCCTTTTTCTTTTCTCAACGGTCTCGTGGAGCGCGTGATGGCAGGTCCTCAGGCTCCCGCATGGCTGGTGAGCGAGATGCACCAGCGCCTGGTGCTGTTTCTCAACCATGTGCTGATGCAGGAGAAAGAGGCGATGGAGCGCCTCGTGCGCCAGAAGGGCCGCATTGCCCGCGTGCAGTGGCGCCAGTATTCGATGGCCCTGCTGGTCACGCCTGCCGGCCTGTTCGACGTGGCGCCCGAGGGCGCCGAACCCGACCTGCTGCTGGAGGTCACCGAGACTTCCCCGCTTTCCCTGGCCCAGACCGCGCTGCGCGGCGACAAGCCGGCGATCCGCATCCAGGGCGACGTGCAGTTCGCGGCCGAGATCAACTGGCTGGTCGACAACGTGCAGTGGGATGTGGAAGAGGACCTGGCCCGCGTGATCGGCGATGTGCCCGCGCACACGATTGCCAAGGTGGCGCGCACCGCGTCGCAGGCCTTGCGCCAGTTCGTGGGCGCGCGCATGGGCGGCAGGAAGGCCGAAGCCGAGGAGGCGGGTGCGCGCGCCGCCACGACGCCCGTGACCGCCATGCCCGGCGGCCCTGACGCCACGCAGCCATGACGCGCTTTCTGCGGGGATGGGCCATCCTCTGGGTGGTGTTCCGTTATGGACTGGACGAGCTGGTGCTCTCCAGCTTCGAGCACCCATGGCTGCGCACCGTGCGCGGCATCGTCACGCTGGGGCGCAAGCTCGACAAGCCGCGCGGCGTGCGCCTGCGCGAAGCCCTGGAGGAGCTGGGGCCGATCTTCGTGAAGTTCGGCCAGGTGCTGTCCACGCGCAGCGATCTCATGCCGCCCGACGTGGCCGAGGAACTGGCCAAGCTGCAGGACCGCGTGCCGCCCTTCGATCCGCAGATCGCGGTGGACACCATAGAGCGCTCGTTCAAGCGCCCGCTCGAGCAGATCTTCGTGCGCTTCGAGCGCGAGCCCGTGGCCAGCGCCTCGATCGCCCAGGTGCACTTTGCCGTGGTGCGCAACAAGGACGGCAGCGAAAGCGACGTGGCCGTCAAGGTGCTGCGTCCCGGCATGAAGGGCGTCATCGACAAGGACCTGGCCCTCATGCACATGATGGCCGGCTGGGTGGAGAAGCTCTCGCACGACGGCAAGCGTCTCAAGCCCCGGCAGGTGGTGGCCGAGTTCGACAACTACCTGCACGACGAGCTGGACCTGATCCGCGAAGCCTCGAATGCCGCGCAGCTGCGCCGCAACATGGAAGGCCTGGACCTGGTGCTGATCCCCGAGATCTTCTGGGACTACTGCCATACCGACGTGATGGTGATGCAGCGCATGAACGGCGTGCCCATCAGCCAGGTCGAGCGGTTGCGCGAAGCCGGCGTGGACATCCCGAAACTGGCGCGCGACGGCGTGACCATCTTCTTCACCCAGGTGTTCCGCGACGGCTTCTTCCATGCCGACATGCATCCGGGCAATATCCAGGTCAGCCTGGAGCCCGAGACCTTCGGCCGCTATATCTCGCTGGACTTCGGCATCGTCGGCACGCTGACCGAGTTCGACAAGGAATACCTGGCGCAGAACTTCCTGGCGTTCTTCCGCCGCGACTACAAGCGCGTGGCCGAGCTGCATGTGGAAAGCGGCTGGGTGCCGGCCATCACGCGCGTGGAGGAGCTCGAGGCGGCCATCCGCGCCGTGTGCGAACCCTATTTCGACCGTCCGCTGGCCGAGATCTCGCTGGGCATGGTGCTGATGCGCCTGTTCCAGACCTCGCGCCGCTTCCAGGTCGAGATCCAGCCCCAGCTGGTGCTGCTGCAGAAGACGCTGCTCAACATCGAGGGCCTGGGCCGCCAGCTCGACCCCAACCTCGACCTGTGGAGCACGGCCAAGCCCTTTCTGGAGCAGTGGATGCTGGAGCAGATGGGGCCGCAGCGCCTGTGGCGCGAGCTCAAGGCCCAGGCGCCGCGCTACGCGAAAATCCTGCCCGACATGCCGCGCGTGCTCCACCAGTACCTGGCCCACCGGGGAGCGGGCCAGCATGAGGCCCTGCTCATGGAGCTGCTACGGCAGCAAAAGACCACCAACCGCCTGCTGCTGGCCATTCTGAGCGCCGGCATCGGCTTCGTGATTGGCCTGGTGGTGCTGCAGTTGCTGCTGCACTTCCGTTTTTAATCCCATTTTCCGCATAGAGACAGGAGTGCCAGCGTGCTGCTCTCGATGGTGATCGCATACCTGTTGGTGACCATAGGCATAGGCCTGTGGGCGGCCAAGCGGGTGAACAACACGGCCGACTTTGCCATTGCCGGGCGCCATCTGCCCCTGTACATGATCATCACCACCACATTCGCGACCTGGTTCGGGTCGGAACTGGTGCTGGGCGTGCCCGCCAAGTTCATCGAAGGGGGGCTGCATGCGCTGGTGGAGGACCCGTTCGGCGCGGGCATGTGCCTGATCCTCGTGGGAGCGTTCTTTGCGGCCCGGCTGTACCGCATGAACCTGCTGACCATCAGCGACTACTACCGCGCGCGCTACGGCCGGGCGATCGAGGTGATCTGCTCGCTCATCATCATGCTCAGCTATCTGGGCTGGGTCTCGGCCCAGGTCACGGCGCTGGGCCTGGTGTTCAACCTGCTCTCGGGGGGCGCGGTCAGCATTCCCATGGGCATGACGATCGGCGTGCTCTCGGTGCTGGTCTACACGCTGTTCGGCGGCATGTGGTCTGTGGCCGTGACGGACTTCGTGCAGATGATCATCCTGGTGCTGGGCCTGCTGGTGCTGGCCTTCTTCGCGGGCGACATGGCCGGCGGCGCCGGCAAGGTGGTGGACCTGGCCACCAGCCGCGACCTGTTCAAGTTCCTGCCCGAGCCTTCGCTGCATGAAATCGTGTTCTTCATCGGCGCGGCCGTGACCATGATGCTGGGCTCCATTCCGCAGCAGGACATCTTTCAGCGCGTGATGTCGGCCGATACCGAGAAGTCGGCCGTGCGCGGTACCGTGATCGGCGGAGCCTGCTATGTGATCTTCGCCTTCGTGCCCATGTTCCTCGTGGCCAGTGCGCTCATCATCATGCCGGCCGAAGCCACGGCCCTGCTGGCCGACGATCCGCAGAAGGTGCTGCCTACGCTGGTGATGGACAAGATGCCGTTCGCCATGCAGGTGCTGTTCTTCGGCGCGCTGCTGTCGGCCATCAAGTCCTGCGCCTCGGCCACCCTGCTGGCGCCCAGCGTGACCTTCACCGAGAACATCTGGCGCCAGTTCCGGCCCTATACCGACGACAAGGAAAACCTGCTGACCATGCGCATCAGCGTGCTGGTGTTCGCGGCCTGCGTGCTCGGCTATTCGATCCTGATGCAGGGCACGCCCATCTACGAGCTGGTGGCCAGCGCCTACCAGGTGCCGCTGGTGGGGGCCTTCGTGCCGCTGGTCTTCGGCCTGTACTGGAAGCGCGCCACGACTCAGGGTGCCATCAGCGCCGTGGTGCTGGGTATCGGCGTGTGGCTGGTTTTCATGGCCACCCCCGCGCTCAACCAGGCATTCCCCCAGCAACTGGCGGGACTTCTGTCGGCCGTGTTCGGCATGGTGGCCGGCTCGCTGCTGCCGCAGCGGATCGCGAACCAGACGCGGGAAATCCAGGCGTTCGAGCCCCTGGCTCCCTGACGGGGCGCGGCCCGCAAGGGCTTGGTGCCGCAGTGCAGCAAACAAAGGGCTGGCGCCTATAATCAAGGGTTTTGCACTTCCCCTCGTTTTCAAGCGCTATGCCTATCTATGCATACAAGTGTGGCTCCTGCGGCCACGCCAAGGATGTGCTGCAGAAAATCTCGGACGCCGCGCTGACCGTGTGCCCGGCCTGCGGCGCCGAGGCCTTTTCCAAGCAGCTCACCGCTGCGGGTTTCCAGCTCAAGGGCTCGGGCTGGTACGCCACGGACTTCAAGAACAGCGGCGGCAGCAAGCCCGCCGCCGGCAGCCCGGCTGCCTCCGGCGACAGCACGCCTGCCGCACCGGCGCCCGCAGCGGCTGCAGCCAACTCCTGAGGCGAACACAGATCATGGGTGCATTGCGCAAGTGGCTGATTGCCGGTCTTCTGGTCATCGTTCCCCTGGTGATCACGCTGGGCGTGCTCAACTGGATCATCGGCACGCTGGACCAGACACTGGCCATCCTGCCTGAAGCCTGGCAGCCGGACCGGCTGCTGGGCATGCATATTCCCGGCTTCGGCGTGGTGCTGACGCTGCTCATCCTGCTGCTCGTGGGCGCGGTGGCCAGCAACTTCATCGGCCGCAAGTTCGTGAGCTGGGGCGACGCCCTGGTGCGCCGGATTCCCGTGGTGCGCTCCATCTACTCCAGCGTCAAGCAGGTGTCGGACACGGTATTCTCGGACAGCGGCAATGCCTTCCGCACGGCCGTGCTGGTGCAGTGGCCGCGCGAGGGCGTGTGGACCGTGGCCTTCGTGACCGGAGCCCCGAGCGGCGAGGTGGCGGCCTACCTGCGCGACGAATACGTGAGCGTGTTCGTGCCCACGACCCCCAATCCGACCGGGGGCTATTTCGTGCTGGTGCGCCGCAGCGAGTGCATAGAGCTGGAAATGAGCGTGGATGCCGCGCTCAAATACATCGTGTCGATGGGTGTGGTGGCGCCTCCGGACCTCACCGCCATCGAGGAACCCAAATAAAACAACCTTGTCGCACCCCAGGGGTGCAGGAAGAATTTTCATGGCAATGCGTTCCCAATACTGCGGTCTGGTGACCGAAGCCCAGATGGGCGAAACCGTGACGCTGTGCGGCTGGGTGAACCGCCGCCGCGACCACGGCGGGGTGATCTTCATCGACCTGCGCGACCGCGAAGGCTATGTGCAGGTGGTGTGCGACCCCGACCGCGCCGAGATGTTCAAGACCGCTGAAGGCATCCGCAACGAGTATTGCGTGCAGGTCAAGGGCGTGGTGCGTGCGCGCCCCGCCGGCACGACCAACGACAAGCTCAAGAGCGGCCAGATCGAGGTGCTGTGCCATGAGCTCAACGTGCTCAACGCTTCCGTGACGCCTCCGTTCCAGCTGGACGAGGAAAACCTGTCGGAAACCGTGCGCCTGACGAACCGCGTGCTGGACCTGCGCCGTCCCGTCATGCAGCGCAACATGATGCTGCGCTACAAGACCGCCATCCAGGTGCGCAACTTCCTCGACAAGGAAGGCTTCATCGACATCGAGACGCCCATGCTGGGCAAGAGCACGCCCGAAGGCGCGCGCGACTACCTCGTGCCCTCGCGCGTGCACGACGGCGAGTTCTTCGCGCTGCCCCAGTCGCCCCAGCTGTACAAGCAGATGCTGATGGTGGCCGGCTACGACCGCTACTACCAGATCACCAAGTGTTTCCGCGACGAGGACCTGCGCGCCGACCGCCAGCCCGAGTTCACGCAGATCGACTGCGAAACCTCCTTCCTGAACGAGGAAGAGATCCGCGCCATCTTCCAGCGCATGATCTGCGAGGTCTTCAAGACCCAGCTGGGCGTGGACCTGGGCGAGTTCCCCATCATGACCTACCAGGACGCGGCCTTCCGCTTCGGCTCGGACAAGCCCGACCTGCGCGTCAAGCTCGAGTTCACCGAGCTGACCGAGGTCATGAAGGATGTGGACTTCAAGGTCTTCTCGACCCCTGCCACCACCAAGGGCGGCCGCGTGGTGGCCCTGCGCGTGCCCGGCGGCGCGGCCATCAGCCGCGGCGAGATCGACCAGTACACCGAATTCGTCAAGATCTACGGTGCCAAGGGCCTGGCCTGGATCAAGGTCAACGAAGTGGCCAAGGGCCGTGACGGCCTGCAGTCGCCCATCGTCAAGAACCTGCACGACGCGGCCATCGCCGAGATCCTCAAGCGCACCGGCGCGCAGGACGGCGACCTGCTGTTCTTCGGCGCCGACAAGGAAAAGATCGTCAACGACTCCATTGGCGCGCTGCGCCTGAAGGTGGGCCACAGCGAATTCGGCAAGGCCAATGGCCTGTTCGAGGACCGCTGGGCGCCGCTGTGGGTGGTGGACTTCCCCATGTTCGAGCATGACGAGGAAGAAGACCGCTGGGTGGCCGTGCACCACCCCTTCACCTCGCCCAAGGACGGCCATGAGGAACTGATGGCCACCGATCCCGGCAAGTGCATCGCCAAGGCCTACGACATGGTGCTCAACGGCTGGGAACTGGGCGGCGGCTCGGTGCGTATCCACCGCGCCGACGTGCAGGCCAAGGTCTTCGAGGCCCTGAACATCACGCCCGAGCAGCAGCGCGCCAAGTTCGGCTACCTGCTGGACGCGCTGCAGTACGGCGCGCCCCCGCACGGCGGCCTGGCCTTCGGCCTGGACCGCCTGATCACGCTGATGACGGGCTCCGAGTCCATCCGCGACGTGATCGCCTTCCCCAAGACCCAGCGCGCCCAGGACCTGCTGACCCAGGCCCCCTCGCCGGTCGACGAAAAGCAGCTGCGCGAGCTGCACATCAAGCTGCGCAACCCCGTGGTGACCACCACCGAGGCCTGATGCATCTCTGCCGGCACGGCGCTTTGCTGCGGCAGGGCTTTGTGCGATAGTGCGGCGCCAGACAGCGACTTCGCTGCTGGCGCCTTTTTTGTTGCTATGCTTTTGATGGCTGGCATCGCTTGTCTCTATTGATATTCCATGTATTCGATCTCTGAAATCCATGATGGACGTGCGCAGCCAGCTATCAAGATTGCTGCATTGGCACTGCTGGCGGCGTTGGCCCTGGCCGGCTGCAACAAGCAGCAGACCGAGCTGGGCCAGGGCGGCTCCGAGATCTCGGGTTCCGCCGGCCCCCAGGGCGCCAGCCATGCGGCCCGGTCGCTCGAGCAATGCGATGCGCCCATCGCCACCGTGGCCCTGGTGGAGAATCCGCGCGGCTATGTCATGCCCTACGGCAACGGCCAGCTGCCGCCCACGCCCGTGCCGCTGATCAAGCTGCTGGCCCAGCAAAGCGGTTGCTTCCGCGTGGTGGACCGCAACGCCGGCCTGCAGGGCACGATCCACGAGGGCGAGCTGCGCGATGCGGGCGTGCTGCGCAAGAACGGCACCGTGCACAGGGGCAAGGGCTACGAAGCCCAGTACCAGCTGGTGCCCAGCCTGACCTTCAGCGAGCAGAGCGCGGGAGGCGGCTTGTCCGGCATCATCGCCATGATTCCCGTGCTGCGCGACATCGCGGGGCTGGCCGGCCTGGCCGAGAACGTCAAGCTCAAGGAGGCGCAAACCGCGCTGTTCCTCACCGATACCGAAACCACCGAGCAGGTGGCGGCCTCCACCGGCTCGGCGCGCGCCACCGACCTGGGCGTGGGCGGCCTGGTGCTGGGCAAGCTGGGTGCAGGCGGCGGCGCCGGCTGGAGCAATACCAACGAGGGCAAGGTGATTGCCGCGGCTTTTCTTGACGCCCACAACCAGCTCGTGCACCAGCTGCGCGCGCTGCAGGCCAAGGAGCTGCCGCCGGCCGTGGCCACCAGGGCGCGCTAGGGCTCGCTAGGGCCTGCGCATCACATTTGTTACCGCCGGCGCTCAGCCTGCTGTCATGCTCCGGGCGTAGGATGGCGGCATGACAGCATCGTCCGAAGAAGAATCCCGGCCGCCGTCCAGGCCCTACAAGATTCCGGAGTCCGTGCTCGTGGTGATCTACCGCGAGGACGGCCAGGTCCTGCTGCTGCGCCGCACCCTGCCGGCGCCGCAGGGCGAGGCCTTCTGGCAGTCGGTGACCGGCAGCAAGGACAGTGCGCAGGAAAACTGGCACGAGACCGCCGTGCGCGAGGTGCGCGAGGAAACCGGCATCGACGCGCTGGCGCCCGACTGCGTGCTCAGCGACTGGAACCTGGAAAACGTCTACACCATCTACCCGGAATGGCAGCACCGCTATGCGCCCGGCGTATGGCACAACCGCGAGCGCGTCTTCGGCCTTCGTGTGCCGTCCTACACGGCCGTGCACTTGAATCCGAGGGAGCACACCGCACATGCTTGGCATGATTGGCAGGCTGCGGCCCTGCAGTGCTTCTCGTCCTCCAATGCCGAAGCGATTCTGATGCTGCCGCGTTTCGATCCCTGTATTGCGCAGAAAGCGACCCAGGCCTGCGAGACAGGCCTTGCGCCGCGGCCTTGAGCGAGTTTTTGCCTATGTCCGAAATTCAGCCAGCCACCGACGGGTCCTCGCAGATCCTGCGCGTGGCCACCTACAACATCCACAAGGGCGTGCAAGGCCTGGGCCCGGCGCGGCGCCTGGAAATCCACAACCTCGGCCTGGCCGTGGAGCAGCTCGACGCCGACATCGTCTGCCTGCAGGAAGTGCGCAAGATGAACCACCGGGAGGCGGCATATTTCGACCGCTGGCCCAGCGTGCCCCAGGCCGAATACCTGGCGCCCGAGGGCTACGAATCCGTCTACCTGACCAATGCCTACACCCGCGACGGCGAGCACGGCAATGCGCTGCTGAGCCGCTGGCCCGTGATCGGCTACCAGCGCGAGGACATCTCCGACCACCGCTTCGAGCAGCGCGGCCTGCTGCATGTGGAGCTGGACATCATGGGCCGGCGCGTGCACTCCATCGTCGTGCACCTGGGGCTGATACCGGGCAGCCGCATCCGCCAGGCCGCGCGGCTGCAGCATTTCATCGAGCGAGAGGTGCCGCCCGACGCGCCGCTGGTGGTGGCCGGCGACTTCAACGACTGGGGCAACCAGCTCAAGCGCATGCTGGCCGGCTTCGGCCTGTTCGAATACGACGAGCGGCCCAGCGTGCCGACCTATCCCTCGCGCCTGCCGATCGCCCAGCTGGACCACATCTATGTGCGCGGCCTCACGCCGCTGGCCCTGCAGGTGCCCAAGGGGCGCATCTGGTGGCGCATGTCGGACCATCTGCCGCTGATCGCCGAATTCCGGCTCTAGCCCGCTGCGCCCAATTGCTCTGAAAAAGATAGCTTGCAGCGCCAAGCAAGCCTGCATTTCGTGCTAAATCCTTTGCGAGTACCGGTGGACGATTCGCTGGTACCATGCCAGCCATGTTCAGAGATCTCGCCGACATGAAAACAGACAACTCAGCCGAAGGCACCCCCGTCTCGGTCAAGATCCGCGAGCGGCTGCAGGCAGCAAAAAAGCGCTTTCATGCCAATGACAACATCTCCGAGTTCATCGAGCCCGGCGAGCTCGAGAAGCTGCTGGACGAAGTGCAGGAGAAGATGCAGGGCGTGCTCGACTCCATGGTGATCGACACCACGCACGACCACAACACCCGCGCCACCGCGCGCCGCGTGGCCAAGATGTACGTCAACGAGGTGTTCCGCGGCCGCTATGTGCCCCAGCCCGCGATCACCGAGTTCCCCAATGCCGAGCATCTGAACGAGCTGATGATCGTGGGCCCGATCACCGTGCGCAGCGCCTGCAGCCATCACCTGTGCCCCGTGATCGGCAAGATCTGGATCGGCGTGCTGCCCAACAAGAACACCAATGTGATCGGCCTGTCCAAGTACGCGCGCCTGGTGGACTGGATCATGGGCCGCCCCCAGATCCAGGAGGAAGCCATCATCCAGTTGGCCGACCTGATCATGGACAAGACCCGCCCCGACGGCCTGGCCGTGGTCATGGAGGCCTCGCATTTCTGCATGTCCTGGCGCGGCGTGCGCGAGATGGACAGCAAGATGCTCAACTCCGTCATGCGCGGCGCCTTCCTGACCAACGCCGAGCTGCGCCGCGAATTCCTGGCACTGATCGCGGCCCGCAAGTGATGCTGCCCAGGGCGGCGCACCGTCGGACATCCTCCGCCTGGCATCCGGGGCGCGGGGCATGCCGGCACCGGGCCTGCGCCCTCCATTGAAAACCCCTGTCCCGGAAGGCTGCGCGGCGCGCGGCCTTTTTGCTTTCCCGGCGCCATGTCACTGCAAGCCTTTGTTCTCATCATCCTCGCCGGCCTGATCCATTCGGGCTGGAACATCGTGGCCAAGAAAGCCGGTGGGGATGCGCGCTTTTCGCTGTTCACCTCGGTGCTCAACGCCGTCATCTGGCTGCCGCTGGGCTGGTGGCTGGGCCGCGATGCGGTGCCGCTGTGGGGCTGGACGGAATGGGGCTTCGTGGCCGCCAGCGCCTTGCTGCACGTGTTCTATTTCGTGGTGCTGCTGCGCGGCTACCGCGTGGCCGACCTGACCGTGGTCTATCCGCTGGCGCGCGGCAGCGGGCCGCTGATCTCTTCGCTGGTGGCCGTGGCTTTCCTGGGCGAGCAGCTCACTGCCCTGGGCGCGGCCGGCATCGCGGGCGTGGTGCTGGGCGTGTTCCTGATCGCCGGCGGCCCGCGCATGATCGCGGCCATCCGCAGCGGCGAATCGGCCCAGGCGCGCCACCGCGTGCTGGCCGGCCTGTACTACGGGCTGCTCACGGGCCTGTTCATCGCCGGCTACACGGTGGTGGACAGCTATGCGGTCAAGGTGCTGCTGATGTCGCCCATCCTCGTGGACTACATGGGCAATCTGCTGCGCATCGTGATGCTGCTGCCGCTGGGCATGCGCAACTGGCCCGAGACCTGCAGCCTGTGGCGCGTGCAGTGGCGCCATGCGGCCCTGGTGGCCTTCTTCAGCCCCATTGCCTATGTGCTGGTGCTGTATGCGGTGCAGAGCGCGCCGATATCGCATGTGGCGCCGGCGCGCGAAGTCTCCATGCTGTTCGCGGCCCTGATCGGCGGCAGATTGCTGGGCGAGGGCGACCGCGCGCTGCGCATCGCGGGTGCCGTGCTGATCGCCCTGGGCGTGACGGCCCTGGGCCTGGGCTGAAGGCATGCAGATCCTGGGCTGCGATTTCAGCAGCAGTCCCGGCCGGCGCAAGCCCATCGTGATCGCGCGCGGGCGGCTCGGCCCGGAAATGCGCAGCGTGCGGCTGGCCGAATTGCTGGGCTTTGCCACCCTGGACAGCTGGGGCCGGTGGCTGGCCGACGAGCGGCATACGCCATGGATCGGCGGCTTCGACATGCCTTTCGGCCTGCCGCGCGAGCTGGTGGAGACCCTGGGCTGGCCTACGGACTGGCAGGCCTGCATGGATCACTACGCGAGGCTGAGCCGCGCGCAGATTCGCGAACAGTTCAAGGCCTTCTGCGCCGCCCGGCCCGCGGGCCGCAAGTTTGCGCACCGCGCCACCGACGGGCCCGCGGGCTCGAGCCCGTCGATGAAATGGGTCAATCCGCCCGTGGCCTACATGCTGCATGCGGGCGTGCCGCTGCTGCGGGCGGCCGGCGTGCATCTGCCGGGCCTGCAGCCCGCGCCGCAGCAGACGCCGGCGCGCGTGGGGCTCGAAGCCTATCCGGGCCAGCTGGCGCGCGCCGTACTGGGGCGGCGCAGCTACAAGAGCGACGATGCCGCGCGCCAGACGCCCGAGCGCCGGCAGGCCAGGCAGGAGCTGATCGATGCACTGAAGCAGGACCGAGCCGGCCTGGGCCTGCGTCTGGAACTCACCCAGGCCCAGCGCCGGGCGCTGGAGGACGACGCCAAGGCCGATGCGCTCGATGCCGTGCTGTGCCTGCTGCAGGCAGGCTGGGCGGCTTGCCGGCGTCAGGAAGGCGATATGCTGTACGGCCTGCCGCCCGGCCGCGATACGCTGGAGGGCTGGATCGTCACCGCAGGCGCACTGGGGGGAGCAAGCCATTGATGAAGCCGAAATTCCGTCCGGGGCGGGCACTGTGCCTGTGCGCTGCCCTGGTCACCGTGATGCCGCTGCCTTCGCAGGCGGCCCCCGCGCCCTGGTATTTGTGGCGCAGCCAGCTCGACGGCGCGCTCAGCTGCCAGCAGTTCTCGCCGGGCCAGGCCTGGAGCCTGGACGACGGACCGTTTGCCGATCCGGCCTGCCGGAAACGCATGGCTTCAAGAAAGTGAAAAAGTGAGCTGGCTGCGCCTTTCAGTCAATGGTTTTGCATTGAAAACCATTTGAATTTATTGATGGACCAGCGCAAGCAGCTATTGAATTGATTGCAGCAAAGAGAACCACATGCCCACCTTGCAGACCCTGATCGCGTTTTTCGGCGTGGCCGTCGTGCTCGGCCTGAGCCCGGGGCCGGACAATCTTTTCGTGCTCATGCAGTCGGCCCAGCGCGGCTGGCGCGTGGGCCTGTGCGTGGTGCTGGGGCTGTGCCTGGGCATCGTGGGCCACACGGCCGCGGTGGCCCTGGGGCTGGCCGCCATGGTGGCGGCATCGCCGCTGCTGTTCACGGCCATCAAGCTGTGCGGCGCGGCCTATCTGCTGTACCTGGCCTGGGGCGCATGGCACGCGCCGGTCAGCGCCGGTGGCCCGGTGCAGGTGCAGTCCGAACGCGACCGGCTCACCTGGGGCTCGGCCCTGCGCTGGGTGGGCCGCGGCACGGTGATGAACCTCACCAATCCCAAGGTGCTGATTTTCTTCCTGGCCTTTCTGCCGCAGTTCGCCGATCCGGCGCGCGGCAGCCTGGCGCTGCAGGTCGTCGTGCTGGGCTGCGTGTTCATGCTGGCTGCGCTGCTGGTGTTCGGCTCCATTGCCTGCGCCTCGGGCCTGTTCGGCGAGCTGCTGCTGCGCTCGGCCCGCGCCCAGCGCTGGCTCAACCGCATCGCCGCCACGGTGTTCGGCGCGCTGGCGCTAAAGCTGGCTTTAACCCAGCGCTGAACCAAACGCCTTCAAAAACTGGCGTGGCCCCAGCCAGGGATGCCGAGCAAGAGCCGTCTCGCGGCGGCGCTGCCCAGGTGGGGGCATCGCCCCCCTCCCATAGCGCGTAGGGAGAGGGGGAGGGGGACAGTTTCATCCCCAGGACAGGGAGGACAGATCGTTGACGAAGATGGGCATGTCCTTCCACAGCCCGCGCAGCTTCTTGTCGGCCACGGTGACCCACTGCGGCGTGTAGAGAAAGCCGTGCACCGAATCCCGGGCCAGCAGGCGCTGGGCATCGCCGAGCAGGCGCGCGCGGTCGGCCGGGCGCGGGGTGTTCTGGATCTTCTCGAACAGCTCGTTGAACTCCTGGGAGTGGTAGCCCCAGTAGTAGTCGGGCTTGGCAAAGTTGCCCAGATCGAAGGGCTCCACGTGGGAGATGATGGTCAGGTCGTAGTTCTTGTTGCCATAGGTGCCCGACAGCCACTGAGCCCATTCCACGTTCTGCAGCCTGGCCTGGATGCCGATCTTGGCCAGCTGGGCGGCGATCAGCTCGCCGCCCTGGCGCGCATAGGGCGTGGGCGGCAGCGTCATGGTCAGCGTGAGCGGCGTCTTGATGCCGGCCTCGGACAGCAGGGCCTTGGCCTTTTCCACGTCGAAGGGGTTGATGCCCGTGGTGTCCACATAGCCGAAGGCCGTGGGCACGTAATAGCTGCCGATGGGCACGCCGTAGCCGTCGGCGGCGCCGGCGATCACGGCCTTGCGGTCGATGGCGGCCGCGATGGCGCGGCGCACGCGCACGTCGTTCAGAGGCTTTCTCGCGTTGTTGATGGCCAGAATGGTCTTGGCGCGCGAGTTGCTCACCACCACCTGGAAGCGCGGGTTGCTCCTGAACTGCGGCACGCTGCGCGGAGTCACGCGCGGGAAGGCGTCCACGTCGCCGGCCAGCAGCGCGGCCACCTGGGCCGCCGCGTCGGGAATGAAGCGGAACACCGCGCGCCTGATGCGCAGGCTCTGCGGCGCGCGAAAGCCCGGCCAGGCCGCGAGCGTGACCGAGGCTCCGCGGGACCAGCCGGCCAGCTGGTAGGGGCCCGTGCCCACGGGCCGGGTGGCATTGGTGTCGGCGCTCCTGGGCTCGACGATGATGGACGTGGCCTGGCCCAGCACGAACAGGAAGTCGGGATCGATGTCCTTGTTGGTGATGACGACGGTGTGCTCGTCCGAAACCTGCGTGCTCAGGTTGGCGAAGGTGCGCTTGTCCTTGTTGGTGCTCTTGTCGCCGGCCGCGCGGTCGAACGAGAACTTGACGGCCGCCGCGTTGAACGGCTCGCCGTTCTGGAACTTCACGCCCTTGCGCAGCCGGAAGGTGTAGGTCTTGAGGTCGGGCGAGACTTCCCAGCTCTCGGCCAGCAGCGGCGAGACGCTGCCGTCGGCGTTGATCTTGGTCAGCGTCTCGAAGACGTTGTAGTGGACGATCTCGGCGATGGACGAGGCGGCGCCGGCCGTAGGGTCCAGGCCCGGCGGCTCCAGGACCAGGGCCAGCGTGACGCTGTCCTTTTTGCCCTGGGCCAGCGCGGGCCAGGACGACAGCAGGGGCAGGCTGGCGGCAGCGGTGCCGGCCAGCAGGGTGCGGCGATTGAACATCGGCAGAAATCTCCGTATGGGGCGAGGCGCAGCGCATGGCCTCTGGATGCGGCAGGCTCCGGCAAGAAAGCCGCCGGGCCTGTATTCATATGCGTTTTTACACCAGCCGGAGCGCTGCGCCCGCACCGACAGGGAATAAGGCGTCGCCGGGGTTCAAAAAATGTGGCCGGGCAGGCGTGGCACGGCCCTGACCAGGGCCTGGGTGTACGGATGCCCGGGCGCGTGGAACAGCTTTTGCGGAGCGCCGCGCTCCACGATCTCGCCCTGGTGGAGCACGATGACCTCGTCGCACAGGTGCTGGACCACGGCCAGGTCATGGCTGATGAACAGGTACGACAGGCCCAGTTCGCGCTGCAGGTCCTGCATGAGGTTGAGCACCTGGGCCTGGACCGAGACGTCGAGCGCGCTGACCGGCTCGTCGGCCACGATCAGGCGGGGCCGGGTGACGAGAGCGCGGGCAATCGCGATGCGCTGGCGCTGGCCGCCCGAGAATTCATGCGGATACTTGTCCAGGTCCCGGGCGCGCAGCCCCACCTGTTCCAGCGTGGCCTGCACCAGGGCGCGCACGGCCTCGCGGCCGGCAGGCGCATCGGGCGGGCCGAGATGGGCCAGTGGCTCGGCAACGATGCGCTCCACGCGCATGCGCGGGTCCAGCGAGGCATAGGGGTCCTGGAACACCATCTGGAAATGGCGGCGCGCGGCGCGCAGCTGCTGGCTGCCCAGGCGGTGCAGGTCCTGGCCCATCAGTTCCACCGAGCCCGCGGTGGGCCTGTCCAGCGCCATGACCAGGCGCGCCAGCGTGGACTTGCCCGAGCCGGACTCGCCCACCACGCCCAGGCTGCGGCCGGCCTGCAGCGCAAAGCTCACGCCGCGCAGGGCGTGCAGCTGCGCGGCCGGGCGCCACAGCGAGGCGCGCGGCAGCTGGTAAGTGCGCTGGAGCGCCGTCACCTTGAGCAGGGCCGCGCCGGTAGCGATGTTTTGCGTGGCGCTCATGGCGTAGTCTCCGGCGCGCCGGCATGGATGGCCTCGTCGCGCAGGCAGCGCACGACATGCGGCTGGCGCCAGAAGGCCAGCGAGGCGGGCGCGGGTCCGGCCGGCGCCTGCAGCAGGCGCGGCGCGGGCGCCTGCGCAAAGCAGGCCTGGGCGGTGAAGGCGCAGCGCCCGGCAAACGGGCAGCCTGCGGGCAGGTCGGCCAGCTCGGGCACGGTGCCGGCGATGGTCGGCAGGTGTCCGGGCGGCCGCGCCGCCGCCGGCAGCATCTGCGGGCGTGCGGCAAACAGGCCGCGCGTATAGGGATGGGCGCGCTGCCTGAAAACGGCTTCCGTCATGCCGGACTCCACCACGCTGCCGCCGTACATGACGAGCAGCTGCTCGGCGTTCTGCGCGATCACGCCCAGGTCGTGCGAGATCAGCACCAGGGCCATGGAATGCTCGGCCACCAGCTCCTGCAGCAGGGCGAGGATCTGCTGCTGCACGGTCACGTCCAGCGCCGTGGTCGGCTCGTCGGCAATCAGCAGGTCGGGCCCGCAGGCCAGGGCCATGGCGATGGTGATGCGCTGACGCTGGCCGCCCGAGAACTGGTGGGGATATTCGCCAAAGCGCTGGGCCGCCTGGGCAATGCCCACGCGCTCCAGCAACTCCACGGCGCGCGCCTGCGCGGCGCGGCGCCCCAGTCCCAGGTGCAGGCGCAGCGGCTCGGCCACCTGGCGGCCTATGCCGTGCAAAGGATTCAGCGCCGTCATGGGTTCCTGGAAGACCATGGCCATGCGGTTGCCGCGCAGCGCGCACAGGCGCCTCTCGCTCAGGCCCAGCAGCTCCTGGCCGTCCAGGCGGATGCTGCCGCTCACCCGGGCCTGTTCGGGCAGCAGTCCCATCAGGGCCAGCGCGGTCAGCGATTTGCCGCAGCCCGATTCGCCGATCAGGCCCAGCGTGGCGCCGCGCTCCAGCGCAAAGCCCACATGGCGCACGGCCTGCACCAGGCCGCGGCGCGTGGGCAGTTGGATGGTGAGGTCGGAGACTTCCAGCAAGGGCATGGGCGTTTCCCGGGGGTCAGCGCGTGCGCGCCAGGCGCGGGTCGAGCAGGTCGCGCAGGCCGTCGCCCAGCAGGTTCAGCCCCAGCACCGACAGCGCGATCGCCAGGCCGGGCCAGATCGCCAGCAGCGGCGCCTGGAACATCAGGGTCTGGGCCTCGCTGAGCATGCGGCCCCAGGACGGCTGGGGCGGCTGCGTGCCCAGGCCCAGGTAGGACAGCGCGGCTTCGGCCAGGATGGCCAGCGCGAACTGTATGGTGGCCTGCACGATGAGCACCGAGGCGATATTGGGCAGCACATGCTGCAGCGTGATGGCCGTGCGGCTCTTGCCGCAGGCGCGCGCGGCCGTCACATAGTCGCGCGCCCAGATGGCATTGGCCGAGGCGCGCGTGATGCGTGCGAAGGTGGGGATGTTGAAGATGCCGATGGCGATGATGGCATTGACCATGCCGGCGCCGAACACGGCCGTGAGCATGATGGCCGAGAGCAGGGCGGGGAAGGCGAAGGTGAAGTCCGCCAGCCGCATGATGATCTCCTCCGTCCAGCCGCGGCGCGCCGAGGCCAGCAGGCCCAGCGCCAGGCCGGCGGTCAGGCCTATGCCCACGGCGATCAGGCCCACGGCGATGGAGGCGCGCGCGCCGACCAGGATCTGCGAGGCCACGTCGCGGCCGAAGGCATCCGTGCCCAGCCAGTGCCGGCTGCCGGGCGGCTGCAGCGCGGCGTCCATGTTCATCTCGTAGGCGGAGCCGGGCGTCCAGGCGAAGGACAGCAGGGCACAGGCGATCAGCAGTGCGGTGAGCACCGCGCCCAGCCAGAAGCTGCGATGGGACGAGAGGCGAACGCTCATATATCGCTGGCCTGGATGCGCGGGTCGATGGCGGCGTAGAGCAGGTCGACCACGAAATTGACGATGACCACCATGGCCGCGAGCAGCAGCACGCAGTTGCGCACCACGATGAGGTCGCGGTTGGCGATGGACTGGAAGATCAGCCGGCCCAGGCCCGGCAGGTAGAACACGTTCTCCACCACGATGGTGCCGGCCAGCAGGTTGGCGAACTGTAGGCCCATGACGGTGAGCACGGGAATCATGGCGTTGCGCAGCACGTGGCACCACAGCGCGGCGCCGCGCGACAGGCCCTTGGCGCGCGCGGTGCGCACGAAGTCCTCGCGCAGCACGTCCAGCACGGCCGAGCGCGTGATGCGCGCCAGGATGGCGGCCTGCACCACCGCCAGCGCGATGGCGGGCAGCAGCAGGGCCTGCAGCGCGGGCCAGAAGCCGCCGCCGTCCGCCTCGCTCCAGCCCGGGAAGCCTCCGGCCGAGAACCATTGCAGCTTCACCGAAAACAGCAGGATCAGCAGGATGGCGAACCAGAAATTCGGAATGGCGATGCCGATCTGGGCCAGGCCCATGACGCCCACATCGCCCCAGCGCCTGTGGCGCGAGGCCGCGAACACGCCAGCGGCCAGCGCCAGCGCCGTGGTGATGGCCATGGCCAGCACGGCCAGCGGCACGGTCACCGCGAGGCGCTCCCACACCAGCCCGGATACGGGCGAGCCGTAGGCATAGCTCGTGCCCATGTCGCCCTGCAGCAGCCCGGCCAGCCACTGCCCGTAGCGCGTCCAGGCCGGCTGGTTCAGGCCCAACTGCTCGGCCATGGCCTGCACGGCCTCGGGCGCCGCGTCGGGGCCCATCAGCATCTGCGCGGCATTGCCGGGCAGGATCTCGAGCACGGCGAACACCACGGCGGAGGCGCCAAGCAGCGTGGCGATCAGCGTGAGCAGGCGTTTGAGCAGGAAGATGCTCATGGATTCGGAAAGCGTTTCATCGGGAACACGGCTTGCAGGCGGATCGGCGGGTGCAAACCCGCAGGCGCATGCGCGGACGGCCTGCGCAGCATAGCGGCAATTGCGCCGCGGCGGCGCCGTCCGCCGCTTTGCCCATGGCTGTGCCATGTCTTGGGCGGCTTGGGATAATACGCAGCAGCGCTGTCACCCCGGGATAGGACATAGGAGTTTTCGCATGGCACTGATGATCACCGACGAATGCATCAACTGCGATGTATGCGAGCCCGAATGCCCCAACGACGCCATTTCCATGGGCGAGGCGTTCTACGAGATCGACCCGCACAAATGCACCGAATGCGTGGGTCATTTCGACGAGCCCCAGTGCGTGCAGATCTGCCCCGTGGCCTGCATTCCGGTCAACCCCGAGTTCATTGAAAGCCGCGAGATCCTGCTCAGAAAATATGAGCAGCTGACGCAAGCTAAAACCTGAATTCAGCTCATTTTCGGTCTGAAATTCATGTCAAGAAGGCGCAAGCTGCTATTGCTTCAATAGTTACTGAGCTGCTTCAGGTTCGGGTTTGCGCGGCGGCTTGGGGCGCTGCGGCTTGGTGGTGTGGATGGCCAGCGTGGCCTTGTCCATCTGGCCTGCGACCAGCTCGGGCCAGGCCTTGAGCGAATGGGCAATGCCGTCCTCGATCAGCTTGAGCTGGTCCGGCGCCGGTTTCTTGAGCACCCAGTTCGCCACTTCTCCCTTGTGCCCCGGATGGCCTATGCCCACGCGCAGGCGCCAGTAATCGGCCGAACCCAGCTGGGCATGGATGTCGCGCAGGCCGTTGTGCCCGCCATGGCTGCCGCCGCGCTTGAGCTTGACCTGGCCGGGCTCGAAATCCAGCTCGTCGTGCACCACCAGGATCTCGTCGGGCTGGATCTTGAAAAAGCGCGCCAGCGCGCCGACCGACTTGCCCGAGAGGTTCATGAAGGTCTGGGGCTGCAGCAGCCAGACGTTCTGCCCGTTGACCGTGGTGCGGGCCATCAGTCCCCAGTAGCTGCGCTCGGGCACCAGCGTGACCTTGAGTTCGCGCGCCAGCGCATCGATCCACCAGAAGCCGGCGTTGTGGCGCGTGTCTTCGTATTCCGGGCCGGGATTGCCCAGGCCGACAAACAGTTTGATCATGGCGTGATTATCTGCTGCTGCGGCCGACCGCAGGAGGGTCGCCGTACGCCATGCAAAAAGCCCACCGAGGTGGGCTTTTTGCATGGCGTACGGCGACGGGCGCCGTACTGAAGTCCGCAAGAATTACTTCTTGCCCTTCTTGGCGGGAGCGGCTGCGGGAGCGGCAGCTGCTGCGCCTTCTTCGGGAGCCACTTCGGGCAGCTTGATGGACACCAGGGCGGGGTTCTTGTTGGAACCGCGCACCACGGCCTTCACGCCGTTGGGCAGCTTCAGGGCTTGCAGGCCCAGGGCGGACTTGGAGGTCAGGCCGCTCAGGTCCACCTTGATGAACTCGGGCAGCTGGGCGGGCATGCACACCACGTCCAGTTCGTGGATCAGAGGCGTGACGGTGCACTTCTCGGCCTTCACGGCGGGGGACTCTTCCACGCCTTCGAAGTGCAGCGGCACCTTCAGGTGCACCTTGGTGTTGGCGTCCACGCGCTGGAAGTCAACGTGCTGCACCAGCTTCTTGAAGGGGTGGAACTGCACGTCGCGCAGCACCACCTTGGTCACTTGACCGTTCAGTTCCATGTCCAGCACGCTGGAGTGGAAGGCTTCCTTGTGCAGGGCGTGCCACAGGGCGTTGTGATCGAGCTCGATCAGCTGGGCTTCGCCGGCGCCGTAAACGATGCCGGGGGTCTTGCCCGAATTACGCAGACGGCGGCTCGCACCCGTACCTTGCTTTGCGCGCTCAAAAGCGACGAATTGCATAACTAACTCCTAGTGGGGTGGACCGCGACCAGCCTCACCCATTGATAAAAGAACCTGTCCGGCGCAGGGACGGACGTCGGCTCTTGCGAAAGCCTGAAACAGTCAAACCTCCCGGTATGCCAGGGAGGTTTGCTGGTGTTCAGGCCGAAAAACCCGAGATTTTATGCCGTAAACAGGCTGCTCACCGAATCGCCGGTGGAAATCCGGTGAATTGTCTCGGCAATCAGCGGCGCCACGGACAGCTGGCGGATCTTGCCGCACTGCTGGGCAGCGGGGCTCAGCGGAATGGTGTTGGTCACGACCACTTCGTCCAGGGCCGAGCCGTTGCCGATGCGCTCCAGGGCCGGGCCCGAGAAGATGGGGTGCGAGCAGTAGGCGTAGACATTCTTGGCGCCGCGCTGCTTGAGCACCTCGGCAGCCTTCACCAGCGTGCCGGCGGTGTCGATCATGTCGTCCATGATCACGCAGTTGCGGCCGTCGATGTCGCCGATCACATGCATGACTTCGGACACGTTCGCCTTGGGACGGCGCTTGTCAATGATGGCCAGATCGCAGCCCAGCTCCTTGGCCAGCGCACGGGCGCGCACCACGCCGCCCACGTCGGGCGACACCACGATCAGGTCCTCGTAGTTCTTTTGGCGCAGATCGCCGAGTAGCACGGGCGTTGCGTAGATGTTGTCCACGGGGATGTCGAAGAAGCCCTGGATCTGGTCGGCATGCAGGTCCATGGTCAGCACGCGTTCCACGCCCACGGCCTGCAGCATGTTGGCCACGACCTTGGCGGTGATGGGCACGCGGCTGGAGCGGGGTCGGCGATCCTGGCGGGCGTAGCCGAAATAGGGGATCACGGCGCAGATGCGCTCGGCCGATGCGCGCTTGAGGGCATCGACCATGACCAGCAACTCCATCAGGTTGTCGTTGGTCGGTGCGCAGGTGGACTGGACCACGAAGACGTCGCGGGCGCGAACATTCTGTTTGATCTCGACCGCGACTTCTCCATCGGAGAAACGGCCAACGTCAGCAGCACCCAGAGTGGTGCCCAGGTGCTTAACAATCTCCTCTGCCATGCCGGGATTGGCATTGCCAGTGAAGACCATGAAATCAGAGTGATGTGAGTGCATTGAGCGTCCCAGTGCTACGGGTTGCCTTGACGCAAGAAGATGTTTGGCAGGGGAGGAAGGACTCGAACCCTCGCATGCCGGAATCAAAATCCGGTGCCTTGACCAACTTGGCGACTCCCCTACACAGGCCACTTGCCGAAAACAAGAAGCCTTATAACTTTTTATCTGAAACCCAATCCTTGAGGGGATGGCTTTCCAGATTTTTGCAGATCCTGACTTGCCACGAGCTTGGATGCCCTGCAAAATCAATGATTTGCTTCATTGGTGCAAACACTGCACTTCCTGAGCCCGTCATTGTAGCACGCAATTTGAAGGATTCGAGCCAGTTTCTGACTTTCTTCACTTCGGGCTGCAAGCCTTCAGCAACTGGCTGCAAGTCGTTTCGGCCAAAGCCGTAGTGATCTGCAGCAAAGACCGAGATTGTAGCAGGCTCCGAATCGCGTTTGAGCAAGTCGCTGGAAAAAATCTTGCCGGTCTCCAGACCCGCCTCGGGCTTGACCACCACGAACTGCCCGGGCGGCAGCCGGCTTGCGCCCTCCAGCGGCGTGATGGCTTCACCGATGCCGCTGACCCAGGCGGAGCTGCCGTGCAGGAAAAACGGCACGTCGGCGCCCAGGCCCAGGCCGATCTGCTGCAGCTGCTGGCGCGAAAGGTTCAGGTTCCACAGGCGGTTGAGTGCCATCAGCGTGGTGGCGGCGTCGGAGGAGCCGCCGCCCATGCCGGCCTGGGCCGGAATGCGCTTGTGCACGCCGACATGCACGCCCTGGGTGCAGCCCGTGGCCTGCTGCAGCGCCCGGGCGGCGCGCACGATCAGGTCGTCGGGCGGCAAAGCCAGGTCTGACAGGTCTTCGCGGCTCACCTGGCCGTCATGGCGGCGTTCGAAGTGCAGGGTGTCATGCCAGTCGATGAGCATGAACACCGATTCGAGCAGGTGGTAGCCGTCGGGGCGGCGCCCCGTGATGTGCAGAAAGAGGTTGAGCTTGGCCGGAGCCGGCACGTCATGAAGCGAGTGCATGGCGCAAAACAAAAAAGAGTGGAAATGCAGGGGCGACGATAGCAGGCGTGCCGCGCGGCTTGCCGCTCCCTGGGCGGGACTTATTGCCCGGAGTCCAGCACGATGCGCAGCGAGGCCGGCGGCGGCGGGCTGATGCGGTCGGCGCGCAGCCGCCCCTCGCCGATGCGCGACAGGTCCACCTGCCAGCCCGCTGCGGCCGTGTTCCTGCCCTGCAGCCAGTCGAACAGCGCGGCAACCGGCAGTTCGCTGCCTGTCAGCTGCGCTATCAGCGCGGGCAGCGATTCCGAGGTGGTGATGCGCTCGCCCTGCTGCAGCACGGCCTGCGTGGCCGTCCATTGCAGGCTCGCGATGGTGGAGCCCAAGGGGTTGAAGACCAGCAGCCGGCCCTGCTGGGGGCGGCCCTCAAGCTCGAAAGCTGCGCTGAAGGACTGGTTCTGCGCCTGGCTCTGGCCTTCGACCTGCAGCGCCATGCGCCCCGACCAGTGGGCCGATGCGGCATCTTCGCTGCGGCCCAGCTGGCGTGCGGGCTGGGCGCAGCCGGCCAGCAGGGCGGCTGTCAGCGCAGCGCAGGCCAGCATGGCGGCGCGGGACTGCGCCACGCGCAGAGGGTGGTTCGTGAAATCCATCAAGGCGCCACTCCCAGGCGCTTCATCGTGTCCTTCAGGGCGCTGTTGTCGGGATCGGCCTGCAGGGCCTGGCGCCAGATCTGCTGCGCGCGGTCGCGCTTGCCCTGCACCCACAGCACTTCGCCCAGGTGGGCGGCGATTTCCGCGTCCTGGCGTGTGGCATACGCTTTCTCGAGCAGGGCCTGGGCGCCGGCCAGGTCGCCGCGGCGGAACTTGACCCAGCCCAGGCTGTCGGTGATGAAGGGATCGCCGGGCTCCATGTCCAGCGCCTTCTGGATCAGCGTCTCGGCCTCGTCCAGACGGATGCCGCGCTCGGCAAACGAATAGCCCAGCGCGTTGTATGCGTGCTGGAAGTCGGGCTTGCGCGCAATGATGTCGCGCAGCAGCTTCTCCATCGCGTCGTACTTGCCGGCGCGTTCGGCAAGCATGGCGGTGTCGTAGGCCAGCTCCACATCGTCGGGGGCCTCCTTCTGCATGGCCGCCTGCAGGGTGTAGGCCTCGCCGGTCAGGCCGGCATCGCGCAGCAGCTGCACTTCGGCCAGTTGCTTGAGGCGCTGCTGGTTGGGGCCCGTGGCCGGCACGGCGCGGATCAGGGCCTGCGCCTGCCGGATCTTTCCCTGGCGGGCCAGCAGCCCGGCGCGGCGCGCCTGCACGCTCAGCAGGTTGGGCGCATCGTTGATCTGGCTCAGGTAGGCATCGGCTTCCTCGTAGCGCTGCTGCCTTTCGGCCAGGTCGGCCTGCAGCAGGTAGTACTGGGACTGGCCGGCATTGCGGCCCACGCCGCTGTGCAGCTTGGGCAGCAGCGCGCCGAAGTGCTCGATGGAGTTCTGTGCCGCGGGCAGGTCGTTGGCCTGCAGCTGCAGGCCGGCCAGGACGGCCCAGGCCTCCGGATATTCGGGCGTATCGGTGGTGATGGCCTTGAGCTGGACCTGGGCATCGGCCACGCGCTTTTGTCCCAGCAGCACGCGCGCGTAGGCCATGCGCATCTGGGCCGAAGGATTCTTGGCCAGGTAGCGCTGGACCAGGGGCTCGACCTCGGTGGAGCCGGATTCGAGCAGCTCCATGGCCAGCAGGACGATGGCGCCGGTGTCGGGGTTCAGTTCCTGGGCGTTCTGCACGGCCTGCAGCGCCGCGGGCTTCTGGTCGGCGATCAGGCGCATGTGGCCGATGGCGGCCCAGGCCATGGGGCCGCTGGTCGGGTCCTTGAGCTCGCCTTCGAGCGCCTGCTCGACGACGTCGGCGGCCAGCGGCTTGTCGCTGGCGTTGTTGTAGAGCTGGGTGATGCTCAGAAAGGTGGCAGGCTTGGCGGCCGCGGGCGTGCTCTGCACTTCCTTGCGCAGGTAGCTGGCCGAATCGGAGATGCGGTTGAGCGCCACGAGGATCTGCAGCACGGCGCGGTTGGCATTGCGCGAATCCGGGTAGGCATCCAGCCATGCGCGGGCATTGCGCAGCGCGCGCTCGCCCGAGCGCGACTGCAGCGCAAGCTCGGTCGCGCGGCGGTAGAGTTTTTCATCGCCGCTGGTGCGCGCGGCTTCCATCATCATGGCCTGGGCGTCGGTGAGCGCGCCGTCGCTGGCGGCCATTTCGCCGACCAGGATCTCGTAGAACAGCTCGGCATTCAGCGCGGCCTGTTCCTCTTCGCGGTCGGTGGCCTGGGTATTGGTTTCCGGTGTGGCCGGCGTGGGCACGGTGGTCGGCGGATCGGCGGGCTGAGCCGAGGCAATAGCTGTTCCCAAGGCCATGGCGGCAGCCACGGCGAGTCCCTGAAGGCGAAGAGGATGAACCATCGACCCATAATAATCGAAGCTCATACAACACTTGACGAACATGAGATTGCATGCCTGAGTTGCCAGAAGTCGAGGTGACGCGCCGCTCGTTTGCCGACCGGATTGCCGGCGCGAACATTGTTTCCGCCTCATTGGGAAAGCCCTTGCGCTGGCCGCTGGGCATTGACTGCGCGGCCCTGGCCGGGCGGCAGGTGCTGGGCGTGCGCCGCCGCGGCAAGTACCTGCTGCTGGACCTGAGCGAAGGCCTTTTGCTGCTGCACCTGGGCATGTCGGGCAGCCTGCGCTTTGCCGGCCCCGGCGAGGCGCCGCTGGGCGCCGCGGGCACGCACGACCATTTCGACCTGCAGACCACGCAGGGCCTGCTGCGCCTGCACGACCCGCGCCGCTTTGGCGCCGTGGTCTATGTGCCCGGCGAGGACGACGCGCTGGCGCGCAAGCTGCTCGACCATCTGGGCATGGAGCCGCTGGAGGACAGCTTCAGCCTCGAGGCCTTCCGCCGCGGCCTGGCGGCCAGCCGCGCGCCGATCAAGCAGCTGCTGCTCTCGGGCAGCGTGGTGGTCGGGGTGGGCAATATCTATGCCTCCGAAGTGCTGTTCCTGTCGCGCATCCATCCGGCGCGGCCCGCGCGGGACATAGGCCCGCGCAAGGTGCGCGCGCTGCACGAGGCGATCCGCGCGGTGCTGGCGCTGGCCGTGGAGCAGGGCGGCACCACGCTGCGCGACTTTTCGGCGGCGAACGGCATGGAGGGGCATTTCCAGCTGCAGGCCAGGGTCTACGGCCGCGACGGCCAGCCCTGCACGCATTGCAGCCGGCCGATCCGGCTGATGCGCCAGGGGCAGCGCAGCACCTATTACTGCGTGCATTGCCAAGCGGCCTGAGTCTTGCACCAAGCTATTGAAAAAGTAGCTGTTCGCGCTGTTTTTGTATGGATTCCACTGTGGAAACCATCTATAAATGAAAGATGGCAGGCGCAAGGTGCTCTTGATTCAATAGCATCATGCTCCAAGCGCAGCAGCGCTGTCCTGCAGAGACTGGTGCCTTGCGGGCCGTGGCGGAATGCCTGGAAAAGCCGGACCTTTCCCCCGCAGTGCAGGGCTTGGAATGCAAGGGCACCCGGGACGGCGATGCTATATTTTGCGCAGGCGGGCGCAAAGCCCGCTGGCGGGATGTGTGCACCGTCCCAGAGATCGTCAACACGGTCTGAGTACAACCCAGTCGCAGGGGATTCCGGTGGGACCATCATTTAACGAGCAATTCGACCAATTCGGTGCCTGGCGCAGAGGCTTTGCCCAGCAGCTGAATGCGCTGCGCGAATGGCTGGCCGGCCAGGACCTGCTGGATGCCGCCGTCCAGGAACGCCTGCAGCGCCTGGAGGCCCAGGTGCGCAGCGACAAGGTGATGGTGGCCTTCGTGGCCGAATTCTCGCGCGGCAAGTCCGAGCTCATCAACGCCATCTTCTTTGCCCAGTACGGGCGCCGGCTCATGCCGGCCAGCGCGGGCCGCACCACCATGTGTCCGGCCGAGCTGGGCTGGGATGCCGAGCACCCGCCGGGCCTGCGGCTGCTGCCCATCGATACGCGCGAATCGCCCGAAAGCCTGGGCCAGTGGCGCATGCGCGGCGAAGCCTGGATGCACCATCCGCTGGATGTCTCGAATGCCCAGCAGATCGCCGACACGCTGACCAAGGTGGCCGAAGTGCGCAAGGTGACGGTGGAGCAGGCGCGCGCCTGGGGCTTCTGGCACGACGAGGACGGCGCCGACAATCCGCAGCGCGACGCGCACGGCCTGGTGGAAGTGCCGCGCTGGCGCCATGCGCTGATCAACATGCCCCATCCGCTGCTCAAGCAGGGCCTGGTGATTCTCGACACACCGGGCCTGAACGCCGTGGGTGCCGAGCCCGAGCTGACCGTCAACCTCATTCCGCAGGCCCATGCGGTGGTCTTCGTGCTGGCAGCCGACACGGGCGTGACCAAGTCGGACCTGTCCATATGGCGCGACCATGTGCTGGCCCAGGACCCTGTGCCTGTCGATGCGGGGCAAGGCGCGGGTGCGCAGGCTGCTTCGCGGCTGGTGGTGCTCAACAAGATCGATACGCTGTGGGATTCGCTGAGTTCGGGCCCGCAGGTGCAGGCCCAGCTCAGGCGCCAGCGCGAGGATTCGGCGCAGATGCTCGGCGTGGCCGTCGAGCGCGTGCTGCCGGTGTCGGCCCAGAAGGGCCTGGTGGCCAAGGTGAGCGGCAACCAGCCGCTGCTGCAGGCCAGCGGGCTGCCGGCTTTCGAGAACATGCTGGCCCACGGCATCATGGGTCAGCGCCAGAGGGTGCTGCAGGCGGCGGTGGCCGCCAACGTGCAGCAGCTGCGCCAGGAGGTGGAGCGCGTGCTCAACATCCGCCGCCGCGACCTCGACGACCAGATGGCCGAGCTGCAGAGCCTGCGCGGCAAGAATGCCACGGTCATCGCCAGCATGCGCAGCCGCATCGAGACCGAGCAGCGCGAATTCGAGCGGAGCACGGCCAAGATACAGGCGCTGCGTACCGTGCACATGCGCATGCTCAAGGCCCTGTTCCATCAGCTCAGCTCCGGCAGCCTCAAGCGCGAGCTGGGCGAGCTCAAGGATGCGCTGGAGCAGCGCGGCCTCAAGCTCGGCGCCCGCAAGGTGTATGCCGAGACTTTCGAGCGGCTGCACATCGTGGCCGAGCGTGCGCACTCCCAGGCTGCCGACATCCAGGCCATGATGAGCGCGACCTACAAGGAGCTCAATGCGGAATCCGGTTTTTCGCTGCAGATGCCGCCCCCGCTGCTGCTGCCCGACTTCACCGACGACCTGCGCCGCATCGAGGCCAGCTACACCCAATACCTGGGCCTGGGCCAGGTGCTCAAGCTCAGCAATGCCGCCTTTTCCCAGCGGCTGATCAAGGCGCTGGCCATGCGGCTGCGCACGGTGTTCGAGTCGGCCGCCAACGATGTGGATTTGTGGAGCAAATCGGTCACCGCGCCGCTCGATGCACAATTGAAGGAACGCAAGCGCAGCTTCTCGCGCCGCCTGGAGGCGGTGGACCGCATACAGCATGCGGCCACGGGGCTGGAAGAACGCATTGCCGAAATCGAGACGTCAGACACGCAGCTCACTGCCATGCAGACACAGCTGGCATGCGCTGCGGCGCAGCTGCTGTCGCCGCTCAAAGAATATGCGCCGGCGTCCTCCGTGCCGCTGGACATTACCCTGGTAGCTTGAAATCTTGAATCTTCCGTCGATTGCCACCGCCGTCGTGCAGTGGCAGGCCACTCATGGGCGCAACCATCTGCCCTGGCAGCAAACCCGCGATCCCTACCGCGTCTGGCTGTCCGAAATCATGCTGCAGCAGACCCAGGTCGGCACGGTGCTGGGCTACTACCAGCGCTTTCTCGATGCCTTTCCCGATGTGGCCAGCCTTGCCGCGGCTTCGCAGGACGAGGTGCTGGCGCTATGGAGCGGGCTGGGCTACTACAGCCGGGCCCGCAATCTGCACCGCTGCGCGCAAGCCGTGATGCAGGAATGGGGCGGTGCCTTTCCGCGCACGGCCGAGGAACTGGCCACCTTGCCGGGCATAGGCCGGTCCACGGCCGGTGCCATTGCCGCGTTCTGCTTTTCCGAGCGCGTGCCCATCCTGGATGCCAACGTGCGGCGCGTGCTCACGCGCGTGCTGGCCTTCGATGCCGACCTGGCCCAGGCCAGGAACGAGCGCGTGCTGTGGGACCATGCGCAGCAGCTGTGCCCCACCGAGGATCTGGCGCAAGCCATGCCCCGCTACACGCAGGGCATGATGGACCTGGGTGCCAGCATCTGCATGCCGCGCAAGCCCAGCTGCCTGGTCTGCCCGCTGCTGTCCGAATGCCGGGCTGGGCGTGCCGGCAACCCCGAGAGCTATCCGGTCAAGACGCGCAAGCTCAAGAGAAGCGCCGAATCCTGGTGGCTGCTGCTGGCCGTGGACGCCGAAGGCCGGGTCTGGCTGCACAAGCGCCCGGGAGCCGGCATCTGGGCCGGGCTCTACAGCCCGCCCGCCTTCAAGAGCCATGAGGATCTGCGGCGCTTTGCGCATGCGCATTGGCATGTGGCCGAAGCCGCCTGGCAGGAGCTGCCGGCCTTTGTGCATGTGCTGACGCACAAGGATCTGCACCTGCATCCGGTGCGGGTATCCGTGGGGCAGGCGCCAGCGGCCATGGCTTCGGAGGCCGATCATGCGTGCTGGGCCAGTCCGTCCGTCTGGGATGGCCTGGGTCTGCCCGCACCCGTGCGCAAGCTGCTGGATTCCGAACTCCGGCCTTGACCAAAGGCTAGAACCGGCTGCGCGGGATGACCAGCGCGCAGCGCAACTGCAGCCAGGCCAGCCATTGCTCGCGCATGCCGGGCAGGGCCAGATGGCGTTCGGCCTGGCGGCCCTCGGCAATCAGCCGGGTACGCAGCGCTTTCAGCTGCGCGCGGTCATGCGCCTGCAGCGCTGCATGCCATTGCCGACGGCATTGCTCCATTTGGAGCGCCATGGCATCCGGCTGCGGGCCCCGGGGCTCCGCAGGGGCAAAGGCGATGGCCGTCATGCAGCCTCCCTGGCAGGGACCTGCGCTGAAGTGGCGCCAAAGGCATACCAGTCCACGCGGCGCGTGCAGACCATGACCAGGGCCAGCACGGCAAACAGGGCGATGGATCCCACGACCAGGGCGGTCTGCTCCAGCTGTAGCAGCACGTACAGCAGGCCGTACAGCATGGCAATGCCGGCGGCCAGCGGCAGGCCGCGCCTTACGCTGCCCAGCATGTGGCTGGCGTAATAGGCCAGCAGCGCGACGCAGGCGCTGGCGGCCACCGCATAGGCTGTGGCAAAGCCCAGGTGCTCGGACAGGCCAATCAGCAGCAGGAAAAAGCTGCTCAGCGCCGAGCCGACCAGCAGGTATTGCACGGGGTGGACGCGCAGTTTCTGCAGCACTTCGAACAGGCCGACGGCGACAAAGGTCAGCACCACGAACAGCAGGCCGTATTTGCTGGCGCGGTCGCTCAGCGAATAGGGGTTGACGGGACTGATGAAGCCGGTATCCATGGTTTCCAGGCAAGGGGCATCGGCGGCGCCTGCGGCAGCGGCGGTCTCTGCGGCGTAGTCGTCCGGTGGCTCGGCGCGATCCGCGCGGCACAGCGCCTGCTGGCGTGTGAAGGCTTGCTGGGCCGAGGAAGCCAGGGCGGAAAGATTCCAGCTGGCGGTGAATCCGTGGCCGCCGATCTCCCGGCGTGTGGGCAGAAAGCTGCCGCCGAACGAAGGGTGGGGCCAGTCCGCCGTCAACGTGACCTGGTTGTCGGTGCCCAGAGGGGTGAAAGCCAGGCTTTCCGTGCCCACCAGCTCCAGCTTCATGTCAATTTCCAATGCCTGCCCCCTGGCCAGCAGCTTGGGATCGATGGGCGCCTGCAGGCCCTTGCCGAAGCGTTCCAGCGGCGTGCCGGGCTCCACGTCGAGGGCGTGGCCGTTGGCCGTGATGGCGGCGCTGCGCATGCCGCGCGGATCGGTAAGGGCAAAGGCGATATGCAGGTTCTTGCAGCGCACTTCGGCACCGGGCGAGCTGGAAGCCGGCAGATCCAGGTAGCTTCCGGCATTGGCAAAGCTGGCGCGCAGCTTGTCGTGCAGCACGTAAGCGTTGATGCGGTGCAGTCCGCGCGAGCGCTCTTCCATATTGGCATCGGCATCGTGCCGCAGCGTATCGGGCAGCAAGATGCGCTGGAACTCGCGGGTCGTGTACTCCGTTTTGCGGCCGTTGGGCACGCTGGTGGTTTCGGTGCAGCTCTGCACCAGGGCGGGACCGATCAGGGTCTGCGGCCCAGCAAGACTGGCAACCACGCTTTGCACCGCATGGTTCCTGTTGCGGATGCGGTCCCGGACCACATCCTGGATCATGGACAGGCCGGCCATCAGCAGGGCCAGCACCATCAGCAGCGCGGCTGTCTTGAACAGCAATCGGTTTTTCATCAAGGCTCCCGGTATTGGTTGACGGGGGGCAGTCTCGATGCCTTGCGTGCGCTGGAGATGAAGTTTGTGAAGCGAACGTGAAGTCCGGGCTCAGTGCCTCTCGCCGTCCATGCGGGAGAAGTCCAGTGTCACACTCAACCCGGGGCAGGTGTTGCGGACATGCATGCTGCCGCCATGCAGATGCATGATGCGCAGCACGATGGACAGGCCCAGGCCTGTGCCGCTGCGCCGGCCGTCGGGCCTTGGCGTGGTGAAGAAGCGCTCGCCCAGCCGGGGCACCAGGCTGTCCGAGACGCCGGGGCCCTGGTCTGCAACGGTGATGGTCTGCGGGCCCAGGAGAACGTGGATGGCGCTCTGAGGCGGCGCGAAATCCATGGCGTTCTGCAGCAGGTTGCTGATGGCCAGCACCACCAGGCCCTGTTCCCATGGGCCTGTACTGTCCGGACCTTCGAGTTCGAGTCCGATGCCGCGCTGCTGCGCGGTGCTCGCGATCTGGTCCATGGCCTGCCGGGCGCATTGCTGCAGGCTGCAGCGTGCGGCATGCAGCTGCTGGCGCTGCTCCAAGCGGCTGAGCTGCAGCAGCTGATCGACGAGGTTCTGCAGGCGCTCGCACTGGTCCAGCACCTGCTGCGCGAAAAGCTCCCTATCCTGCGCTGGCAGATCCTCCTGCAGCAGCTCGCCTGCGCCGCGGATCGCCGCGACCGGACTCTTGAGCTCGTGGGTGAGTGCGCGCACATAGCCTTCGATGTAGTCGCGGCCTTCCAGGCGCTTGCGCATGTTGTCCATGGCCTGCGCCAGTTCGCCCAGTTCGCCGGGCATCTGGGGCACGGCAACGGGCGCAGTGGCCGCGGTGGAGGCGGCTTCGTTGAGCGTGGGCCCCTGCACCTGCTGGGCATAGCTGCGCAGGCGGCGCACATGCAAGACGAACCACCAGGTGACGGCGCAGCCGACGCCGGCGGACAGCAGCACGAACAGCAGGCCGCCGCGCGCAATCTTGCGCTCGGCGCTGTCGACGATTCTCTGGACCGAGCGCGAGGGCTTGGAGACGGTCAGCACGCCGGCAATCTGCCCATCGACCAGAATGGGGGCGGAGACGTACATCACGCTGCTGGCTTCATCCTCGGGTACATCGCGCGTGGTGCGCGCGCCATACTCGCCCCGCAGCGTGCGGTACACGTCGCGCCAGCGCGAATAGTCCGCCCCCAGGTCCTTGCCGGTCGAATCGAACAGCACCATGCCCTGCCGGTCCGTGACCGTGATGCGCATGTCCAGTCGGCTCTTGCGCGTGTCCCAGATCCAGGCCTGCACCGGCTTTTGGGTGTAGCCGGCCAACTGCTGCGCAAAAAGGCTGTCGCTGCCGCGCTGCAGCGCGCCGCTGGCCATGTCGGTGCTGGCCAGCGCAGCCAGTGCATAGGCCGCTTCGACCAAGGTGTCTTCGGTCACCTTGCGCACGCTGGGCTTGATTTCGACCATGAATACGCGCAGCACAAAAAAGGCCGCCAGGCCGTTGATCAGAAAAAATGCGAAGAACAGCCTCAGGCCCAGGCGCATGGCGTTATGCCTCGGGGCTGAAGCTGTAGCCCAGGCCCCGGTGGGTGACGATGACATCCTGCTGGGGCAGGTGCTCGCGCAGCTTGGCCCGCAGCGTCTTGACATGGGTGTCCACGGTGCGGTCGGTGCTTTCGCTGTCCAGGCCCCAGACCTGTTCCAGCAGGAATTCGCGGCTCAGAATGCGCCCACGTCCCTGCATCAGGCATTGCAGCAGCTGGTATTCGCGGCGCGTCAGGTCCAACGGCAGGCCGCAGACCAGGACACGCTGGCCTGGGGTATCGACTTCGATGGAGGCCCCGGTGGCGGCAGGTAGGGCGGGCTGGCGGTATTGCTGCAGGCGCCGCAGCATGGCCCTGCAGCGGGCCAGCAGCTCGCGGGGGCTGAAAGGCTTGCTCAGATAGTCATCGGCCCCGAGTTCCAGGCCTAGCACCTTGTCCATCTCCTCGCCGCGTGCGCTGAGGACCAGCATCGGCACCGTGGCGCCGGCGGCGCGCAGATCGCGGCACCAGTCCAGGCCGTTGCCGTCGGGCAGGCCCACGTCAAGCAGCAAAAGATCGAAGGCATGCTGCCTCCATTGCTGCCTGGCATCGGCCATCAGCAGACAGTGGGTGACGGCAATGCCGTCGCGCTCCAGCGTGTAGCAGATGGTGCGTGCAATCGCAGGATCGTCTTCGAGAAGCAGAACACGGGGCATGGTCGGCCGCTCCAGCGTATGGCCGGTCAGCTGGAAGCCGCAGCGGCATCGCCGCCCATGGGCAGGGCGAGCTTGTCGTGGAAGTCCAGCGAGCGGTGCCTGCGCAGCGTGGGCCAGTGGGGGCCGAAATGCTTGGCCAGCGCTTCGACCAGATACACGGAGCGATGCTGGCCGCCGGTGCAGCCGATGGCGACCGTGACATAGCTGCGGTGGTTCTGTGCCAGCACATTGAGCCAGCGCTCCAGGAAAGTCTGGATGTCCTGCTGCATCTGCAGCACCTGGGGCTGCTGGGTCAGATACTGGATGACAGGCCAGTCCAGTCCTGTCAGCGGCCGCAGCGCCGTCTCGTAGTGGGGGTTGGGCAGCATGCGCACATCGAAGACGTAGTCCGAGTCCATGGGCAGGCCGTGCTTGAAGCCGAAGGACTGGAAGACCAGCGTCATCTGGCTGGTGGGCGCGGCGATGAGCTGCTTGATATAGGTCTGCAGCTGGGAGGATTTGAGGTCACTGGTATCCAGCACCAGCGACTTGTCACGCAGGCTGCCCAGCAGCTCGCGCTCTGTCTCGATGTCCTGCTCCAGCGCCTGCCGTTCGGTGGCCAGCTTGTCCTGGGACAGCGGGTGGCGCCGGCGCGTTTCCGAGAAGCGCTTGACCAGCGTGTTGGTCGAAGCATCGAGAAAGATGAAGTAGGGCATCAGCCCCAGGTTCTGCAGCCGCTCCAGCTGCGCCGGCAACTGCGGCAGGGCGGCCGCGCTGCGCGCATCCATGGCGATGGCCACCTTGCTGCCGTGCAGCTTGTGCTGCAGCTCCACGAACGACAGCAGCAGTTCGGGCGGAAGGTTGTCCACGCAGTAGTAACCGGCGTCCTCCAGCGCATGCAAAGCCACGGATTTTCCCGACCCGGACATGCCTGTGATCAGAATAATCTCCAATGACATGGCTTCACTCTCCTCTGGATTTTCTGGGCGCCTGGTGTGATGCAGGAGCCGGCTTGGCCGATCTGGACGGTGCCGCGCCAGCATGGCCTGCGCGGGTGCCCTGGCGCGGGCGTGCGGATGCCGGCTGGCCCGTACGAGGTGCCAATCTTGCCATGGTCAGCATTTCTCGGGCATGGGCCATGGTTGCCTGCGACAGATGCTCGCCGCCCAGCATGCGCGCCAGCTCGGTTTCGCGGTCCTGGCCCGTCAGCGGCCGGACATGGCTGACCGTGGCATGGGTCTCGGCCTTCTTGGCCACCTGGTAATGGTGGTCGGCATGGGCCGCCACCTGCGGCAGATGGGTGACGGCCAGCACCTGGCGCGATGCGCCCAGCGAATGCATCAGCCGGCCCACGGTCTCGGCCACGGCTCCGCCCACGCCCGAATCGACCTCGTCGAAGATCAGCGTCGGGGCCTCGCCAAGTTCGCTGGTGGTGACTGCGATGGCCAGCGAGATGCGCGACAGCTCGCCGCCTGAAGCGACCTTGGCGATCGGCTTGGGCGTCGAGCCGGGATGGCCTGCGACCAGAAAACCGACGCTGTCGACTCCGGTCGGCCCCGGGGCTTCCGTATTGCTCAGCTGCACCTCGAACCTCCCGCCCTTCATGCCCAGTCCCTGCATGGCCTGGGTGATGGCATGGGAAAGCCGCGGCGCGGCGAGCGCACGCTGCTGCGAAACATGGCGGGCACTGGCCATGAGGCGCTGGTGCGCGGTCTGCTCCGCCAGGCGCAGGCCGTCGATGTCGACGGCCGCATCCAGCTGGCGCAGCTCCTGCCGCCAGCCCTCCAGCAAGGCAGGCAGCTCCTGCGGGGTGCGCTTGTAGCGGCGGGCCAGCTGCATCCACTGCGACAGGCGGGCGTCCAGATCGGCCAGCAGCTCGGGGTCCAGGTCGGCGCGGCGCAGATAGGCCTGCAGCGAGTGGCGGGCATCCTGCAGCAGTGCCACGCAGGAGCCCAGCACGTCGGAGATGCCCTGGAAATCGGGCTCCAGATGCTCCTGGTCCTGCAGCAGGTGATGGGCGCGTGCCAGCGGACTGGAGGCGCCCGATTCGTCGTCCTCCAGCAACTGCAGGCAGTGCTGGGCCGTGTCCATCAGCGTCTGGGCGTGGGACAGGCGCGTGTGCTGGGCGTTGAGCTCATCCCATTCGTCGGCTTGCGGGGAGAGCTTGTCGAGCTCGGAAATCTGCCACTGCAGGCGCTCGCGCTCGCGCTGCAGATTGTCCTGCGCGGCAATCGCATGCTCGAGCGCCTGGTGCGCCTGGTGCCAGTCGCTCCACAGCTGACGGATTTCGCCGGTGTCGATGGCGCCATAGGTGTCGAGCATGGACCGGGCCGCATCGGGCCGCGTCAGGCTGTGCCAGGCATGCTGTCCGTGAATGTCCAGCAGCTGGTCGCCGAGGTGGCGCAACTGCGTGGCCGTGGCCGGCGTGCCATTGATCCAGGCGCGGCTGCGGCCCTGGCTGTCGATGGTGCGCCTGAGCAGCAATTGTTCTTCGTTGGCAAAGCCCGCTTCCTGCAGCCAGGGCACAAGACGTGGGGGGCAATCGAATTCGGCGCAGATGTCCGCCTGGCTGCAGCCTTCGCGCACCACATCGGCGTCGGCCCGGCTGCCCAGCACCAGCTGCAAGGCATCGATCAGAATGGATTTGCCGGCGCCGGTCTCACCGGTCAGTACCGTAAAGCCGCTGTGCCAGTCCAGATCCAGGGACTGCACGATCACGAAGTCACGCAGAACAATGCGCTTGAGCGCCATGGTCAGGTGCCTCCTTCGTTCCAGCCCAGTTTCTTGCGCAAGGTGGCATAGTAATTCCAGCCCTTGGGGTGCAGAAAGTGCACGCTGTGGTCTGCGCGGCGCACCAGGATGCGGTCGCCGTGCTGCAGCGAGGCCAGGGACTGCATGTCGAAATTGGCGCTGACATCCCGGCCGCCAACGACCTCGATCATCACTTCCTCGGCATCGGAAAGCACGATGGGGCGGTTGGAGAGGTTGTGCGGCGCGATCGGCACCATGACCCAGGCCGGAATCGAGGGGTGCAGCATGGGGCCGCCTGCAGAGAGCGCATAGGCCGTGGAACCCGTGGGCGTGGCCACGATCAGTCCGTCCGCGCGCTGGTTGGAGACAAAGCGGCCACCGACTTCCACGCGCAGTTCCACCATGCCCGAGGTCGAGCCGCGGTTGACCACCACGTCGTTCATGGCCAGGGCCTCGAACACGCATTGCCCGTCGCGCATCACGCGGGCCTGCATCAGGGGGCGCTCGTCCTCTTCGTATTCGCCGTCCAGCATGGGCGTGATCGTGGCTTCGAAATCATCCAGCGCAATGTCGGTCACAAAGCCCAGCCGGCCCTGGTTGATGCCGATCAGCGGCGTGCCATACCGTGCGAGATGGCGGCTCACCCCCAGCATGGTGCCGTCGCCGCCCACGACCAGGCCGAGGTCGCAGTGGCGCCCCAGGCCGTCGACATCCATGCTCGGATAATCGGACAGGCCCGAGTAGATGGCCGATTGCGTATCCAGCACTACCTCGCGGCCGAGACCGCGCAGATGGGCGGCGATCCTTTGCAGCGCGTTGCTGGCGCTTTCCGACGGCGCACCCGCGCTGGGTGCGTGGTACTTGCCTATCAAGGCGACGTGGCGGAACGTGGATGTCATTTGGGAAATTACATCATTAAAATCATTACATGCTCGACGAACGTGCCAAGTTACTGCTCAAAGCGCTGATCGAGCGTTATATCGCCGACGGCCAACCGGTGGGCTCGCGCACCCTTTCCCGCGCGTCCGGCCTCGAATTGTCGCCTGCCACGATACGCAATGTGATGGCAGACCTGGAAGAGCTGGGGCTGATCGCCAGTCCGCACACGTCTGCGGGTCGCATCCCCACGGCCCGGGGCTACCGGCTATTCGTGGACACCATGCTCACCGTGGACCGTGCCGGCTTTGTGGCGCCCGAACTCATGCCAGAGCAGCCGCAGAAGGTCATTGCCAATGCGGCCAACCTGCTGTCCAACCTCTCGCAATTCGTGGGCGTGGTCATGGTGCCGCGCCGCAGCTCGGTGTTCAAGCACATTGAGTTCGTGCGTCTTTCCGAGCGCCGCTATCTGGTCATCATTGTCTCGCCCGAAGGCG
This sequence comes from Comamonas sp. w2-DMI, assembly GCF_040187735.1. Lineage (NCBI taxonomy): Bacteria > Pseudomonadati > Pseudomonadota > Betaproteobacteria > Burkholderiales > Comamonadaceae > Comamonas > Comamonas sp. w2-DMI. The sequence continues at coordinate 383,035 of NZ_JBANEL010000001.1, forward strand.
ATGTGCAGAACCGCGTGATCTTCACCGATGTGGACTACACGGCGTCCCAGCTCATCGAGGCCGCGAATTTCCTCAACCACAACTATGCAGGCCTGGCCATGGAAGAGGTGCGCACGCGCATCAAGGGCGAGGTGGAGCGGTTGCGCGGTGAAGTGGCCCAGCTCATGCAGGCGGCCGTGAATGTCGGCGCAGAAGTGATGAGCGGCAACGAGAAGGAGGATGTGGTGATCGCCGGCGAACGCAACCTGCTGTCGGTCAGCGATTTCTCCAGCGACATGGGCAATCTGCGGCGCGCCTTCGACCTGTTCGAGCAGAAGACCCAGATCCTACGTCTGCTCGACTTCTCCAGCCAGGCCGAGGGCGTGCGCATCTACATCGGCGGCGAAAGCCAGACCGTGCCGTTCGAGGAACTGTCCGTGGTCAGCGCGCCTTATGAACTCGATGGCCAGGTCGTCGGGACGCTGGGCGTGATCGGTCCCACGCGCATGCACTACGACAAGATGATCCAGATTGTGGACATCACGTCCAAACTGGTGAGCAATGCCTTGAGCCACAAGCGTTAGGCCCTACAATAGCGGAGTTTTTTTCGGCAGCTGCCGGTGTTGGGGCGTTAGCTCAGTTGGTTAGAGCAGGGGACTCATAATCCCTTGGTCGTCGGTTCAAGTCCGCCACGCCCTACCAGACAATGCTCAAGCCTGCTGGCGCCATGTCAGCAGGCTTTTTCTTTGTTCTTTTGCGAAAAAGTTTGCAGTTTGGTCTGGAGGCCTCGGGACTGCTGCTAGAATACATCGTATTGCGGCTGTAGCTCAGCTGGATAGAGTACTTGGCTACGAACCAAGGGGTCGTGGGTTCGATTCCTGCCAGCCGCACCAAAACGCAAAGCCTTGAAGTCGAAAGACTTCAAGGCTTTTTCGTTTCTGTCGCTGTCAAAAAAGACCTGCTTCAGGCCTGCGGGATCAGCAGCGTGAAGCAGCTGCCTTGCCCGGGCTGGCTGGTGATCTGGAGCCGGCCGCCATGGCGCTCGGCCACGGTGCGGACAAAGGCCAGGCCCAGGCCCACGCCGTCCGTGCGGCGGTGCTGCTGCAGGCGCTCGAAAGGCTGGCTCAGGCGGGCCAGTGCCTGCTTGTCCATGCCAGTGCCGTGATCGCGCACGGCCACGCCCCAGAAGCCGGGGGAGTGCACGATGGAGCATTCCACGGTGGCGCCGGCATCTGCCTGCGGCGGCTTGCCGTACTTGATGGCATTGCTCAGGAGATTGACGACGGCGCGGTGCAGCAGGCCGGGATCGCCCTGTACCAGGGCCTCATGCTCGGGCAGTGCCATCTGCAGCGCCATGCCCTGCTTCTGCGCCAAGGCCCAGCAGTCGGCCACGGCCTGGTCGGCGAGCAGGCCCAGATCCAGGGCTTCGCTGCGCAGGCTCTGTTCCTGCGCCCGGGCAAGGTGCACGAAATCGTCGGCCAGTTGCAGCGAGGCATGGGCATAGCTTTCGATGCGCTGCAGCAGCGCAGCGCTGTCGCCGGTATCTGCCGTGGGATCGGAAGGAGAGCGCTGCATTTCGAGCAGGGTGATGATGGCGCCTATGGGCGTGCGGATGTCGTGCGAGATGAACTGCATGGCCTGGTCGCGCTGGGCCTGGGCGCTGCGCAGGTCGCTGATGTCGACCAGGGTGAGCAGCCAGCCCGAGGTGGGCGGCGCCTGGAAAGGCTGCGACAGCAGCATGAGCGCGCGGCCCTGGGCGTCGCGCCCTTCGCTTTGCGGCGGCAGCAGTCCTTGCTGCAGCGCTTCGCGGGTCAGCAGCGGCTGCATGGGGGTGTTGTGATGTGCGTTGTCCCTGCTCTGGCCGGACAGGCCGCCCAGCACGCGCGGCAGATCATCGCCTGCCTGCAGCGCATGGCCCAGGCTCTGGGCGTAGGCATGGGCTGCGGCATTGGCCAGCAGCAGACGGCCCTGCCGGTCGCTGACAAAGGTGGCCGACGGCAGCTGGCGCAGGCTTTCGCTGACGAAGTGGTGCAAGGCGCGCAACTGGTGCGAGGCCTGTTCCACGGCGGCAATGCGCTGGTCCAGCGCGTCCACGGTCAGTGCGCCTGCGGGCAGCACGGGCAGGCCCTGGCTTTGCAGGTCGCGCAGTTCCATGGCCAGAAAGCGGGCGGCAGCGCGCAGGCGCAGCCAGCTCCAGAGCGGATAGGCCAGGGCCAGTCCCATGAGTGCCGCGGCCGGCGCCGTCTGAATCTGGGTCCAGCGCGGCAACAGGCCCGCAGCCAGCAGGCAGGTAAAAGCCAGCGCGGTGCAGGCGATCAGTCCGCCTGAGGGGCCGAGCCAGGCCAGAGCCAGCAGGCCCAGCGCCACGGGAACGAGATTGAGCGCCCGGTTGAGCGTGGGCGAGGCCAGCTCCAGGTGCGTGTCCTGCAGCACGCCGTTGAGGATGTGGGCCAGCATCTCCACGTTGGAGATGGGCCGTGTGCTGGTGCGCAGCGGCGCGGTGAACTTCTCGCCCAGGCCTGCGGCGGTGGCCCCGATGAGCACGTATTTGCCACGAAAGGCCGCAGCCGGGATGTCGCCGCGCAGAACGTCGATATAGGAGTAGGTGGCAAAGGGCGACAGGTGTTGCCGCTGCCGGTCCTGCGCGGCATGCGCAAAGGCGATGATCCGTGCCTGGCGGCGCTGCCAGGCGGCGGTGGGAGCCGCACCGGCTGGCGCATCGGCGCCTGTGCAGGCGTGTCCGCTCTGTCCCACGCAGTGCAGGCTCATGGCCATGTGCCACCAGGGCTTTTCGCCCTCCTGGGCGTAGAAGCGGCGCACCACGCCGTCGGCATCGACGGGCAGCTGCGTATGGCCCAGCGCCGCGGCCGATTGCGCCAGGCTTTGCAGCGGCGGCATGGACAGGCCTGGCGCATTGCGCGTGATGGGCAGCACCACCTTGCCACTGTGCTGCAGCGCGCGCTGCAGCAGCAGGTCGTCGCCGGGGTAGTCCAGGTCTTCTTCGCTGAAGACCACGTCCATGCCGATGGCGCGCGGCGCACCCTTGGCCACATGCTCCAGCACGGCCGCATGCAGGGCGCGGCGCCAGGGCCAGCGGCCTATCGCGGCGATGCTGGCATCGTCGATGGCGACGATGACGATGTCGCTGGAGGCCTGGCGCTGGTGCAGCCAGTTGGAGGTGTCCTGGATCAGCCCGTTCACGCGGGCTAGCTGGCCCGGTCCGCTGAGCCAGTAGACCAGTGCCAGCAGAAAGGCGCTAAGCCATAGCCAATCCTTGCGCAAGCTCTGGCGACGGCTGAGTGGTTCGTCGGCGGTGGGCTCGGACATGGTGTTTGCTCTGGCTGTTTGAAAAAAAGGAGCTGCTGGCGCCTGTATTCATTGGACTTCAATGTAATGGATCACCGAAGTCATGTGGCGGCAAGCGGTAGCAGCTCCTTTTTTATGAGCGAGCGCGCAGGAGGTTCAAGGTTGCTGGCGCTGCAGCCGTGCTCCATCGCCGGAAGTCAGCATCTGGCCGCCGCCGTCGGTGACCCAGCTGCCGGTCTGGAACTGGCGCGCGGCCGAGAAATTGCTGCGCAGCCCGTTGCTGTCCTGTACCTGCAGGCGCAGGTAGTAGGACCCGCCGGGCAGCTCATGCGTGCTCCACTGCGGCTCATCCACCCAGGTGTCCACCAGCGGCGCGGCAAAGCCGGGATCGTTGGCGACAACGATGTGGTAGCGCTGGCCCGGCTCGCCGCTCCAGCGGATGGTGCGGCTGCCTTCACCAGGACCTCCGCCCATCTGCAGGGCATCGCCGGACGGCTGGGGGGGCGGCGGGGCCAGCTTCACGGCCTGCGCGGCGGCAAACGGGCCCTGGTCGATGCGGCCGTCCGCCAGGGTACGCAGGCTGGCGGCGCGCCAGCGGTAGGCGCCCGGGGCTAGCCCGGCCAGTGCCTCGGCCGGCAATGCGCAGTCCTGGAGCGCGGAGGCATCGACCAGGGGCTGCGCGAAGTCGCCGTCGGCGGCCGCGACCTGGATGCGGTAGGCCGAGGCTTCCGCCACCTTGGTGCAGCTCAGGCCGGTCTGTCCCAGGCCGATGGTGGCATCGGCCGCAGGCGACTCGTACAGCGGCGGCACCGGGTGGGCCTTGACGCGCAAAGAATGTAGGCTGCGTGCGCCGGGGATGCCGTTGGCATCCAGCGCGCGGATGGCGACCACATAGTTGCCATCGTCCACGCCGGTCAGGCGCGCCGGCGACTGGCTGAAGAGTCCGCTGCGTATCACCTGGTCCATGGACGCATCCTGCGCCAGCTGGACCTGATAGCGTACGGCGCCAGGCAGGGTTGGCAGGGGCAGGCTGACCCAGCTTGCATCCTCGGCCAGCTGCGGCCACGCAGAAACGTCGGGGGCCGGCAGCATCTTGCGGGGGGCGCTCACCCGGCCGTCGGCCGTGACGGAGACACCCTGGCCCGGATGCAGCAATGCCGAGGGCTGGCCCGCGCGCACGGCCACCGAGCCTTCGTCCACCGCGGCAGCCGTGCGGCCATCGGCATCGTTGAACACCAGAAAACGGGTGCCGCGCACGCTGGTGGAGGCCGCCGGCGTACGCACCTCGAAGCGGCGCTCGCCATTGGCCTGCTTGGGGACCGAAGCCTCCAGGGCGCCTTCGCGCAGATCCAGCACCGATTGCAGCGTGCCGGCGCGGCCCTTGCGGCGCATCTGGCGCAGCTGCACTTCGGATTCGGCCTGCACGCGCACCAGCGAGCCGTCGGCCAGCTTGACGGCGACAAAGGAGTCCGGCGCCAGCTTGAGCGAGTCGCCTTCCTGCAGCAACTGGCCTTTCTGTACGAGGGGCTGCACGGGCTGGCCCGCGCCGGCGTCGCCCGGATGGCTGAGCGAGCGCGAGCGCACGTCGCCATGCACGAATTCCACCGAGGCGGTTGCCGCACGCAGCAGGTTCAGCGGGATCTCCAGCACCGAGCCGGGGCGCAGGCGGTAAGGATCGGGAACCTTGTTGTGGCTTTGCAGCGCCGACCACTGGCGGTAGTCGCCCAGATAGCGGGCCGCGAGCTGCTCCAGCGTGTCTCCAGCCACCACCCGGTGCGCAATCACGTCGCCGCCGCGCGGCAGGGGCGTGATCTGCGCCAGCGCTGCGGTGCTGGCCAGCAGGCTGCCCAGGCCGGTCAGCCCTGCGGCCAGCTCAACTGCCAGCCAGGGCCGGCCGCGCAGCGGGCGCTGCAGCGTTGGGCGTGGAAAGCTCGGAGGGAAGGCGGTTGGTGGCATGAGGCGGTAGGGGTGGGGATGAGGGAAACGACCGGGCAACGGATCCGCCGCCAGGCCGCTGCTGCGCTTAGGCGCTGGCTGCAGCCGGGGCAGAATCGCCGGCATCGGGAACGTCCAGCCGGTACCCATAGCCGTAGACGGCCGAGATCGCATAGGGCTGGCCGGCCCGCAAGTTCAGCAGCGTGCGCAGGCGCGAGACATGGGTATCCAGCGAGCGCGACTGCACTTCGGAGTTGTGGCCCCAGACCACCTCGCGCAGATGGTCGCGCGACAGCAGGCGGCCCTGGTTCTGGAACAGCGTCAGCGCCAGCGTGTATTCGCGGTGCGTGACGTCCACGGGCTGGCCGTTGATCTCGATGCTGTTGGTCGCGGTGAGAAAACGGTAGGGGCCGAACTCCAGCACGCTTTGCGCCGGAACGGGATAGGCGCGGCGCAGCAGCGCCGCAATGCGCGCGCGCAGCTCGCCGGCGCGCACGGGCTTGATCATGAAATCGTCGGCGCCGCAGGCCAGGCCTTCGATGATGTCCGATTCTTCGCTGCGGAAGGTGATGAAGAGGATGGGCAGCTCCTTGCTGACCTGGCTGCGCACCCAGCGCACCAGATCCGTGCCCTGCATGTCGGGCAGCTGCCAGTCCACGATCAGCAGATCGAAGCTTTCGCGGCGCAGGTCCTGCTGCAATGCGGCCCCCTTGAGGTAGGTGTGGCAGCTATGACCGCTTTCCGTCGCCACCTGGACCAGCATGTCCAGTTGCAAAGGATCGTCGTCCAAGGCAGCAATACGCATTGATATTCCCTTCCGCAAAAAAGCGAGGTTTCCGATAGGGCCCGCCATGCTTGCGGCGGGCTGTCCTCCGTTGTGCAGTCTAACTTTACTGCTCGGCCGCCTCGCGCAGCTGTTGCAGCGCCGACAGCACCTGTGCTTCGGCCACGCCGTCCACCGGCTGCAGCCGGTCCTGCAGGTCCGAGAGGGCTGCCGCGCCTTCGCGCTGCAGCCTGGCGATGCTCTGTCCGGCGTCCTTGGGGGCCGTGAAGCCCTGGCTCTGCAGTAGCAGCCGGCCGTCGCCGGCCACGAGTTTGAAGTAGAAGAGCCCGTCCGTCTCGCGGTACTGCTTGAACTGCGGCAGGGCAGACTTGGCGGCCTTGGCACTCTTTTGGGCCGCCGTGCTGGCCAGGTTGCGCAGGCCCACGGCGCTGCGCAGCTCGCGCAGCAGCGGCGTGGCGAGCTTGCGGGCCTTGGCGGCGCCGGCCTGCAGAATGTCTTCCAGCTCCTGCGGGTGGGAGATCAGGTATTCATAGCGTTCGCGCATGGGCGCGATCTCGCGGTCGATGCGCTCGAACAGCACCTGCTTGGCATCGCCCCAGGCAATGCCTTCGGCATATTGCTGGCGCAGCGCGGCGGTTTCCTCTTCGCTGGCAAAGGCCTGGTAGATCTGGAACAGGGCCGAGCCTTCGACTTCCTTGGGCTCGCCGGGCGCGCGCGAGTCGGTGGTGATGCTGTTGATGAGCTTGCGGAGCTGCTCGCGCGGCGCGAACAGCGGGATGGTGTTGTTGTAGCTCTTGCTCATCTTGCGGCCGTCCAGGCCGGGCAGCGTGGCCACGCTTTCCTCGACCACGGCCTCGGGCAGGGTGAAATAGTCGCCGCCGTAGATGTGGTTGAAGCTGGAGGCCATGTCGCGCGCCATCTCCAGGTGCTGCACCTGATCGCGGCCCACGGGCACCTTCTGGGCATTGAACACCAGAATGTCGGCGCCCATCAGCACGGGATACATGAACAGGCCGGCGGTCACGCCGTCGTCAGGATCCACGCCGGCGGCATGGTTCTTGTCCACAGAAGCCTTGTAGGCATGAGCGCGGTTGAGCAGGCCCTTGCCGGTCACGCAAGTGAGAAACCAGGTCAGCTCCGGGATCTCCGGGATATCGGACTGGCGGTAGAAGGTCACATGCTCGGGGTCCAGGCCGGCGGCCAGCCAGCTGGCCGCGATCTCGATGGTCGAGCGCTGGACGCGGTCGGGATCCTGGCACTTGATCAGTGCGTGGTAGTCGGCCAGAAAGTAGAAGTTCTCCACATTCGGGGCACGGCTGGCGAGGATGGCGGGGCGCATCATGCCTGCGTAATTGCCCAGATGGGGCGTGCCGCTGGGGGTGATGCCGGTCAGGAAACGGGTGGTGCTCATAACAGAAGGTCTGCGAAATACGGTCGGTCTACTGCCTGACGCTCAGCGCAGCAAGGCAATCAGGGGGGAAAGAACCAGATCGATGGCGCCGTAGCCCAGGTTCATCAGCGGGCGCAGCCAGTAGCTGCCCACCACGCCGGCGATCACCAGGGCCATGACGATGAAAAAGCCGTAGGGCTCGATGCGGGCCACGGCATGGGCCTGCTTCCAGGGCAGCAGGCCGACCAGGATGCGGCCGCCGTCCAGCGGCGGCAGCGGAAACAGGTTGAACGCCCACATCACCAGATTGACCAGAATGCCGGCGCGGCACATCTCCAGGAAGAAGCGCTCGTTCAGGCCTGCGCCCACGAGCACGACCAGCGCAACGCCCCACAGCAGCGCCTGCATGAAATTGGAGGCCGGGCCGGCCAGCGCCACCCAGATCATGTCGCGCTTGGGATGGCGCAGCTGGTCGAAGCGCACGGGCACGGGCTTGGCATAGCCGAACAGAAAGGCTCCCGAGGTGGCGAAGTACAGCAGCAGCGGCATCAGGATGGTGCCGACGGGATCGATGTGCTTGATGGGGTTGAGCGTGATGCGCCCCATCATGGCCGCCGTGTTGTCGCCGAAATGGCGTGCCGCATAGCCGTGCGCTGCCTCATGGATGGTGATGGCGAACAGCACCGGCAGGGCGTAGATGAGTACGGTTTGTATAAGTTCAGACAGTTCCACACACTGATTGTCTCAGACCCGGCCCCTGTGCGTTGCGATATGCCCGTGTGGCGCTCCATGTCGCTGGAGAGACAGGGAGATGAGCGGAAGTGGAGCGCGCTGTTGCGGCGGGGGCGGTGCGCTTTAGGGAAAGTTTCTGTTGCAAAATGCAACAGATGCTGTAGTGTCGGGCGTTTGTGTCCGCATGTCAGTGAATGCACGCTGCGGCAGGTAGGGCGGCCCCAAGGGCGCACAGTGGGTTCAAGGCAAGGAAGGTATCGTGGGAATATTTGCAAGATTGCCGATCGGTATGCGGCTCGTGATCGCTTTTGGTTCCATCGGCTTGCTGGTTCTGGGCCTGGCGGGTACGAGCCTGCTGGCGCTGGACCATGTGGCCCAGGGACTGCAGGCGGGCCAGTCGGGCCAGTTGCAGGGAGCGCAGTGGCAGGGGTTGCTGGATGAGGTGGCGCAGACCCGCTGGTGGGCATTGGGCCTGGGGGCCGTGGCCCTGCTGGTCTGCGTGTTTGCCTGGTTCAGCCTGAGCCGCGGCATCGTCCAGCCTCTCAGGCAGGCCATTCTGATTGCCGAGACCGTGGCCTCCGGTGATCTGAGCCAGGAGTTCTCTTCCGACACCCAGGGCGACTTCGGCCGCCTGCTGACGGCGCTTGGCACCATGGAAGACACGCTGACCGAGCTGGTGGGGCGCATCAAGCAGTCCACCGACGCCATCGGCGTCTCGGCCGGGGAGATCGATGCCGGCAATGCCAATCTTTCCAGCCGTACCGAAGCCCAGGTCAGCGCCCTGGCCGAAACGGCCGCCAGCATGGAGCAGTTCACGGCCACGGTGCGCCAGAACGCGGACCGGGCGCGCTCGGCCAGCGGACTGGCGGTAGCGGCTTCGGCCACGGCCGAGCGCGGCGGCGCGGTGGTCGGCCAGGTGGTGAGCACCATGGAAGCCATCAGTGGCAGTTCGCGCAAGATCGTGGACATCATCCAGGTGATCGAGGGCATTGCCTTCCAGACGAATATCCTGGCGCTCAATGCCGCGGTGGAAGCTGCCCGCGCGGGCGAGCAGGGGCGTGGCTTTGCGGTGGTGGCCAGCGAGGTGCGTTCGCTGGCGCAGCGCAGTGCCGAGGCGGCCAAGCAGATCAAGGAGCTGATCACCGTCAGCGTGGCGCAGGTGGAAAGCGGTGCCGGTCTCGTGGGCCAGGCTGGCGTGACCATGAAGGACATCGTGCAGTCCGTGGGCCAGGTCACGGGCCTGCTCGGCGAAATCTCCCATGCCCTGCAGGAACAGAGCGAAGGCATCGACCATGTGAACACGGCCGTGGCGCACATGGACAGCACCAACCAGGAAAACGCCGTGCTGGTGCAGCAAGCCACGCAGGCGGCTGCGGCGCTCAATGCCCGTACCCGGGACCTGCAGGAGGCCGTGGGGGCGTTCAAGCTGGACGAGGAAGACGCGCCGGCAATGCCTGCCCTTGCGGTTCCTGCGCTGGCGCCTGCCGCGCTGCGGCGCGATGGCGGCAAGCCCGCAGCCAGGCCCGTGGCCAAGCAACTGGCGCATGAATCGGCCTGATGGCAAATCGAAGCTAAAACCGACTCTAACGCTTGCTGCATGAGCGCAGCAAGCTATCAAAAAAAAGGGACAAAAGCCCCTTTTTTTGATTGACGGCCAGCCAGGCTCGCCGCCGGCCTGGCAGATCGATCTCAATCGGCCTGCAGGCCTATGCTGTCCAGGCTGCCGCGGCCCTGGCGCACGACGGTAGGTGGATTGTTGAGTGCCATGGGCACCAGATCGAGCACGGTCGTCGGCTCCTGCGGGCAGGCGCCGGCATCGACCACGGCATCGAGTTCATGGGGAAAGCGCTCCAGGATGGCATCGGCATCGTTGAGCGGCTCGGTCTCTCCGGGCGCAATCAATGTGGTGGCCAGCAGCGGTTCGCCCAGTTCCTCCAGCAGCAGCTGCAGGCCCTTGCGGTCCGGCACGCGCAGGCCTATGGTCTTGCGCGAAGGGTGGCTCAGGCGCTTGGGAACCTCCTTGGAGGCTTCCAGGATGAAGGTGTAGGGCCCGGGCGTGGCCAGCTTGAGCAGGCGGTACTGCCGGTTGTCCACGCGCGCATAGTTGGCAAGCTCGGACAGGTCGCGGCACAGCAGCGTCAGATGGTGCTTGTCGTTGATCTGGCGGATGCGGCGGATGCGGTCCACGGCATTCTTGTCGTCCAGGTGGCAGACCAGTGCGTAGCTGGAGTCCGTGGGCACCGCCATGATGGCACCCTTGCGCAGCATCTCGGCCGCCTGCTTGATGATGCGGGGCTGCGGGTTCTCTGGATAGACTTCAAAGCGGATGGTCATGGAGCGGGATCCTGTAGGCCGGTACCAATATGAAAAGAATAGCGGATGGCGGGCCGGTCAGGCCCTCTGGATGCGCTCCTGAAGCAGCTCCCATACCGGCGTGAGCCTGGCGGGCAATGGCGGCAGGTCGCCGAGATCGGTATGCGATTCCTCGGGGCTGTGGAAATCGCTGCCGCGCGATGCGGCCAGGCCGAATTCCTGCGCCATGTCGGCGTAGATGGCGTATTCATGCGGATGGTGGCTGCCCGTGACGACTTCCACGCCCTGGCCGCCATGCTGCTTGAATTCCGAAAACAGCGCGTATTCCTCGTTGGCCGTCAGGCCATAGCGGGCCGGGTGGGCAATCACGGCCATGCCGCCGGCATCCGTGATCCAGTGCACGGCGTCGCGCAGGCTGGCCCAGACATGGGGCACGTAGCCGGGATGGCCTTCGGTCAGGAAGCGACGGAACACCTCATAGGTATCGTTGCAAATACCGCTTTCCACCAGGTAGCGCGCAAAGTGGGTGCGCGAGATCAGCTCCGGGTTTCCCGCATGGCGCAGCGCGCCCTCGTAGCTGCCCGCGATCCCGGCGAGTTCCAGCTGGCGCGCCATTTCCTTGGCGCGCGGGCCGCGGCCGTTGCGCGTCTCATACAGACCCTGGCTCAGCTGGGCATCGTCGGCATCGAAGCCCAGGCCCACGATATGCACGGTGTAACCGGCAAAGCTCACCGAGATTTCTGTGCCGGTCAGATAGTCCAGGCCGCAGGCATGGGCGGCTTGCGCAGCGCGGTGCTGCCCGCCGACCTCGTCATGGTCGGTCAGGGCCCACAGCTGCACGCCCCGTTCCGCGGCGCGCCGGGCCAGCTGCTCGGGCGTGAGGGTGCCGTCGGATACCACGGAGTGGCAGTGCAGGTCGGCATTCAGATAGGTATTTGGCACCAGCCCATTGTAGGTTCCCCCTCCGCGAGGCTGGGTGAGCGGCCATCATGGATTTCCTGCTCCTGGCAGGCAGCTGGCGATGCAGGCAGCGCATCAGTGTTTTGCCGGGCGGCAGAGCTTCATCATTTTGTAACAATATTTAATATTCAGATGCTTATGACGAAGAGTGGCTAGGCGTGCTGCAGGGCGGACGCAGCCTTCCGGGTCCGGGTCTCTGGCCGTTGTCTGTTGGTCGTGTTTTTTGTGGATTGGTTGTTTCATGAAGTCACTTCATCTCACTGTTGCACGCAAGCTCTGGCTGCTAGTGACCGGTCTTTTGTTGAGCATGGCGGCCGTCGTCGCCGGCAGTCTTTTCTACCTGCATGAAGTCAACAGCCGCATCCTGGAAGACATAGAGCGCGCCCAGACCAGTTCCGCGCTGGCACGCGAATGGCGCGATCTCACGGACACCAGCGTGGACCGCTCCATCGTCGCCGCCATGTCCAGCGAGGAGCATCTGGTGGAGCGCCAGCGCGATCTCATGAACAAGGGCATTGCACGCATCACCGCGCTGCAGAAAAAAGTCACCGAGCTGGCGGTGTCGCCAGAATCCAAGGCAGAGCTGGCCAAGGTGTCCGAAAACCGCCGCAAGACCCTGGAGGTCAACAGTGCCGTGCAGGAGGCACGCAAGTCCGGCGATTTCGCTGCCGCACGCGACCTGGTGGACAAGATGGCGCCCATCGCCAAGGCCTACAGCGATTCCCAGCAGGCCTATGTCGAGTTGCAGGAACGCCTCAAGCAGCAGGCCGAGCAGGCCGGCGAGAGCCTGCGCGGCCGGGCCTACTGGATCATCGGCGTGGTCTGCGGCCTCATCGTGCTGCTGGGGCTGACGGCGGGCGTGCTGATGATGCGTTCCATCACCCATCCGCTCAACGAAGCCGTGGCGCTGGCCGACAAGATTGCCGAAGGTGACCTGACGGCCACGGTGCGCAATGATCGCCATGATGAACTCGGCCTGCTGCTGCGTGCACTCAATGCCATGACCGAGCGCCTGCGCACCGTGGTGGGCGAGGTGCGCCAGGGCGTGGAGTCGGTCTCCACTGCTTCGGGCGAGATCGCCACGGGCAACCAGGACCTGTCGGCCCGTACCGAGCAGACTGCGGCCAACCTGGAGGAAACTGCGGCCAGCATGGAACAGCTGACCGCCACGGTCACCCAATCGGCCGACACGGCCCGCCAGGCCAACCAGCTGGCCGCCACCGCGGCCCAGGCGGCGGAGCAGGGCGGCCATGTGGTGCAGCAGGTGGTGCACAGCATGCAGCAGATCACGGACAGCAGCCGCAAGATCGCCGACATCATCGGCGTGATCGACGGCATTGCCTTCCAGACCAATATCCTGGCATTGAATGCAGCCGTCGAAGCGGCCCGCGCCGGCGAGCAGGGCCGCGGCTTTGCCGTGGTGGCCGGCGAAGTGCGGGCCCTGGCCGGACGCAGCGCCGAAGCGGCCAAGGAAATCAAGCTGCTGATCACCACCAGCGTGGACAACGTGCAATCGGGCTCGCAGCAGGTCGAGCAGGCGGGCCGCAGCATGGACGAAATCGTCTCCAGCGTGCGCCGCGTCAGCGACCTGATCGGCGAAATCACGGCTTCGTCCTCCGAACAGCGCGACGGCATCAATCAGGTCAACCAGGCCGTGAGCAATCTGGACCAGATGACGCAGCAGAACGCCGCCCTGGTCGAAGAGTCGAGTGCAGCGGCCATGGCGCTGCAGGAGCAGGCCAGCCGCCTGTCGCAAGTGGTGTCGGTGTTCAGGACCGGCCAGCAGGTGCAGAGCGTGGCGAAGCAGGCTGCACCCCGTGCAGCTGCTGCATCAGTCCCCAAGCCCTCTGCGGCAGTGCAGCGTCCTCAGACCAAGGCGCCTGCCAAGCTCAAGTCTGCAACTGCCGGCCAGGCTCCGGCGAGCGTGCCGGCCACCATTGCCAGCAAGGGCAAGCCTGTCGGCATGACTGCAGGGGCTGCAGACGACGAGTGGGAGACCTTCTGAAGGCTCGCTCTCAAAAACCGTTCGCAATCATGGGCATGACGGTACGCACGATCCGGATGATGGCCGGTCCCAGCACGACCATCACGATGGCCGGGAAGATGCAGGTCACCAGCGGCAGCAGCATCTTGGTGGGAATCTTGGCGGCTAGTTCTTCGGCGCGCATCTGCCGCTTGTGGCGCAGGTCTTCGGAGAACACACGCAGCGAATCGCCGATGCTGGTGCCGAAGCGGTCCGCCTGCGTGAGCATGGCCGTAAAGGTGTGAATCTCGTCCACGCCGGTGCGTGCGGCCAGGTTGCGCAGGGCTTTCTCTCGCGTGCTGCCGGCGCGCATTTCCAGATTGGTCCAGTGCAGCTCTTCGGCCAGGGCTTCGCTCTTGATGCGGATTTCCTCGGTCACCTTGCCCAGGGCCGCATCCAGGCCCAGGCCGGCCTCCACGCAGACCAGCATGAGGTCTGCCGCATCGGGAAAGTTCTCGAAGATCTCGCGCTTGCGGTGCCTGGCCAGCCAGCGCAGTACCAGATTAGGTAGATAGCAGGCGATCAGAGATGCCACCACGGTAAATAGCAGAAGCTGGGATGTCTCTGTCGTACCGGAAGCGAGGAGGACCGAATACACAGTCAATGCCACAGCCAGCGGCAGCAGCGTCTTGATACCAAAGTAAATCATTGGAGCATGCTCATTGCGTATGCCCGCATTCAAAAAGCGCAGGCGCAGCGGCGAGGCATCGATGCCTTCGGTGGGCGACGACAGCTGGGCAAACGGGCCCACCAGCTTGACGGCGGTCTCCGTCCAATGGCTTTCCCTGGCTGCCGGCGCCAAGGCCTGCAGGCGCTGTTCCGTGGCTGTCGGCACCCACCAGAAGAAGAGCGCGCCAGCGGCCAGCATGAGGGCGGTAAAGGTCAGCACGGCAATGATCAGCATGGCGCACTCCTTGTGTTCAATTCGGTTTCATACCCGGATGCGGGCAATGCGGCGCAGCAGCAGCAGCCCCACCACCATCATCGCCGCCAGCCATTTGAGGATGGTGATGCCCATGGGGTCGGTCCACAGCGGGGACATGAAATCCGGGTTCAGCAGATTGAGCAAGGCGCCCAGGCCAAACGGCATGAGACCCAGAATCCAGGCCGACATGCGGCCGTCGGCCGAGAGCATGCGCACCTTGGCGTGGAGCTTGAGGCGCTCGCGGATCAGGTGGCTCAGATTGCCCAGCATTTCCGTGAGGTTGCCGCCCGATTCGCGCTGTATGAGCACGGCCACGATGAAATAGCGCAGATCGGTGATGGGCACGCGCTCGCCCAGATTGCCCAGGGCCTGCTGAAGCGAGGTGCCATAGTTGATTTCGTCATGCACCAGGCGGAACTCGCCGGCAATGGGCTCGGCCAGCTCGTCGCCTGCCATCTGCAGGCCCGCGGAAAACGCATGGCCGGCGCGCAGCGCCCTGGCCAGCAGATCCAGCGCCTCGGGAAGCTGGCGCTCCATCAGGCTAAGGCGCTGGTGGCGCTTGCGCTGCACGTAGAGCAGCGGCAGGGCACCGAGCACCGCGCCGGCCAGCAGCCCCAGGGCCAGGGACTGGCGCAGCATGGTGGCGGCCAGCAAGCCAGCGGCACACAGCAGCAGACAGCCCAGCAGCATCCCCGAGACCGTCCACTCCAGGCCCGACTGCAGGATGAAACGATCCAGCTGGTGGGCACGCGGCATGCGCTGCAGCGTGCGCTGCAGCCCGGGCATGTCGCTCAGCACGCGGTCCTTGACCAGCTTGGTAGCGGCACTGTCATCATGTGCGGCGGACAGCGCACGCAGCCGGCGCTCCAGCCGTTTGGCTTCAGGGCCTTTGTACTGCTTCCACAGCGCATGGGCGGCTTGCAGCAGCAGCAGAACTGCCGCAAACACCAGTGCGACGATCACAAGCACCGGGTAGGAGGAAAAAAAGGACGGCATGGCGGCCTCCGTTTTCACTGGTAGCGTTTTCCGGGGTCGAATACCGTATCCGGCAATGCCAGGCCAAAGCCCTTGAGCCGGTCGGCAAACTTGGGCCGCACGCCCGTGGCATGGAAGTAGCCCTGCACTTCGCCATTCGCGCCCACGCCGGTCTGGGTGAAGGCAAAGATTTCCTGCATGGTGATGACCTCGCCCTCCATGCCCGTGATTTCCTGGATGCTGGTGATCTTGCGCTTGCCGTCCGTCATGCGCAGCACCTGGATGACGACCGTGATGGCCGAGGCGATCTGCTGGCGCGCGGCCTGGTGGGGCAGGTTCATGCCGGCCATGCCCACCATGTTCTCCAGCCGCGCCAGCGAATCGCGCGGCGTGTTGGCGTGGATGGTGGTCAGCGAGCCCTCGTGGCCGGTGTTCATGGCCTGCAGCATGTCCACGGCCTCGGCGCCGCGCACCTCGCCGATGATGATGCGGTCCGGCCGCATGCGCAGGGCATTGCGCACCAGCGCGCGCTGCGTGATCTCGCCGCGCCCCTCGATATTGGGCGGGCGTGTTTCCATGCGCACCACATGGGGCTGCTGCAGCTGCAGCTCGGCGGCATCCTCGATGGTGACCAGGCGCTCGGCCTCGGGGATATAGCCCGAGAGAATGTTGAGCAGCGTGGTCTTGCCGGCGCCCGTGCCGCCCGAGATGATCATGTTCACCTTGGCCTTGGCCAGCGCTTCCAGCACGCTGGCCATGGCGGGCGTCAGGCTCTTGAGGTCGTTGACCAGGTTTTCCATGCGCAGCGGCGTGCGGGCAAAGCGCCGGATCGACATCATGGGGCCGTCCAGCGCCACGGGCGGAATCACGGCATTCACGCGCGAGCCATCGGGCAGGCGGGCATCGACCATGGGGCTGGACTCATCGATGCGCCGGCCTATGCGGGAGACAATCTTGTCGATGATGCGCAGCAGATGCTTTTCGTCGGTGAAGACCACCTGCGTCGGTTCCAGCCGACCGTGGCGCTCTACATAGATGCTGTCATAGCGGTTGACCAGGATGTCGGAGACCGCAGGGTCGGCCATCAGCAGCTCCAGCGGGCCGAAGCCCAGCATCTCATGCTGGATATCGCGGATCAGCATGCGCTTTTCCAGGTCGTTGACCGCGGCCGAGTCCTCGGCCAGCAACCGCTCGGTCATGGCGGCGATTTCCTGCTGCAGCGCCTGGGCGGATGCAGAATCCAGGGCCGCCAGGTCAAAGCGCTCCAGCAGCTTGGTGTGGATGCGGCTCTTGAGCGCCAGATAGGAGGCAGCGCGGCCGGCCAGCGATGCCGACAAGGATGGCGGTGCGGCGGCCGGCGTGGATTCCGCCGCAGCAGCCACAGGCATATCGCCTGGCTCGGGCACCGCATGCAATGCAGGCGGGGGTACGCGGCTGGCCGGTGTAGTGAGCAGGTCTCGCAATGACATGATCGAATCCTCCTCTATGGGCTGGCTCAGGCCCGGCGAAAGAGCCGGTGCAGAAAGCCGCCGCTGTCTTCCTGGGCTGCAGGGGCCAGTGCTTCGGCCCAGGCCGCCAGCTCGCGCACCACGGCGCTGTTGCGTGAAGATTCGGCCAGGGGCACGCCGGCATTGATGGCGGCCTGCACTTCCTGCGGCGCATCGGGCACGGTGCGCCATTGCTGCTGGTCCAGGCCCAGCGTCTTGCGCACTTCGGCCAGGCCGATTTCATGGCGCCGGTCCACGCGGTTGAGTACCGGCTGCAGCTTGCTTTCGGGGTAGCCCAGGTCATGGAACATGCGCAGCAGCTTTTGCGCATTGCGCACGGCCGGCACATTGGGCAGCAGCACCGGCACGATGCTCTGGGCCCTGTCCAGCATGCGCAGGGCCAGCGGGTCGAGCACGCGGCCCAGGTCCAGCAGCACAAAGTCGTAATGCGCTGCAGCCAGCTGCACGATGGCGTTCACATGCTCGGGCTCCACTTCCATGGCATGGATCACATCTTCCGGGGCCGCCAGCATGTGCAGCCGGGGCGTGACCTTGACCGTGCTGGCGACCAGAAACGAAGCGTCCAGGCGATGGATGTCGCGCGCCACATCGGCCAGGGTCGAAGCCGGATTGCCTTCCTGCAGATAGGCCAGTGCATCGCCAAACTGCAGGTTCAGGTCCACCAGCAGCACCGAATGGTGGCGCGCCAGCATCCACGCCAGATTGGTGGCCAGAAAAGTGGCGCCGCTACCGCCCTTGCAGGGCAGAAAGGCCATGATCCGTCCCTGCATGCGCTCCTGCATCCTGTCCGGCAACTTGGCGGCAATGCGGTGCACGGCATCCATGAGGGCCTGTGTCGACGGCGGCGAAGGCAACACTTCCCGCACGCCGGCCCGCATGGACTGCAGCAGGAACTCGGGCGTCTGCAGCGCGCACAGCAGCAGCACCGCCATATGCGGATAGCGGTTGGTCACGGATTCCACGGGTGCCAGGTCGGACGGATCGCAGCACATGCCGTCCACGATCATCAAATCGGGCCGCTCCTGCTCGGCAATGGCGGGCATGCGTGTCTTGCCGCCCTCGAAGGTCTGCACCTGGTGCGAGCGCTGCAGCACCTGGACCATCTCGTGCAGGTGCGCGGTGTTGGGGGAGATGATGGCGATTTTCATAATGGCTCTCGCTGGTCAGGAGGCGCAGGCTGTTTCGCTGTTGGGATCCTTGCGCATGGCCTCGCGTGGCAGATAGGTGGATAGCTTCGGCACATCGATGGCGGCCAGCAGGCCGGAGCCCATGATGGGCGCAATCCACTGGAACTTCAAACCGCCCGAGGGGATGCTCACTGTCACGCCCTGGCAACTGGCAGTGGTGCAGCCGCCGGGCGTCCATGCAATGTCCACATCGGTGATCTGGGGCAGCAGGGCCTGCATGCGGGCCAGTACCTCGGGTTTCTGGGCCTTGTCGTCGCAGACCACCGCATAGCGCGCGCCGGCGCGCGTGGCTTCATTGGCGGCAGCCCAGGTATAGAGCATGCGGCTGAAGTCCACCACGCCCAGCAGGAACATCAGAAAGATCAGCAACCCCAGGGCAAATTCGATGATCACGGCGCCGCGCTGATGAGCAAGGTGTTTCATGTCTGCGTCCTCATCGTGGCGGCGATATTGCCGAAGGTGATGCCACCGTTGGCGTCGGACAGTTGCAGGCCGAACACATTGGCCACCATGGACGTAAAGCGGTAGCCGGTGACAGTGACCGTCACGGTATTGATCAACGGGAGCGTGCCGGCTGTCTGCCAGCTGCAGCTTACGGCATCGGTCTTGAGCCCGGGTGCCAGCGGCGTGCTGCCGGCGCTGGTGGTACCGTACACCACCAGATTTTTCGCGTTGTCGCACAGCGTGTTCGGCGTTTGTACCGACAGATAGCGCACGGCGTCGCGCACCGATTTAGTCACCGTGTTGTACTCGTACAGCGCGCGGCCGAACTCGATGACGATCATGCTCAGCATGATCATGAAGGGAATGGCCAGCGCCAGCTCGATTAGCGCTGCTCCATGTTGTGGGCGATGGGTGTGCATGGTTTCACCTCACCAGTACTGGCACCAAGGGACCGTTGCTGCCGCCTGCGAGGCCTGTGGTGGTACATGGGCTGTCGACAGCATTGGCTTTGCCCCGATATTCCAGCTCTACGGTTCCTACCGGAATCGTCATGGGCTGAAGCATCAGCATGCAGGCAAAATCGACCACCGCGCTACTGGTGTCGGTCACTGGTACCAGTACGACGCGGCGATCTGCACCATAGTCCTTGTGCTGTTGTGAGGTGGCTACATAAGAGAAGCCGCCACCGTTTGACATGCCGCAATCCGTAGGTGTTGTGCCACAGGGTGTGAAGGCTTGGCGCTTGGCCACGAAGTCGGAATAGGCGTCGCGTCCCTTTGGCCACGTGGATGTGTTGTATACATAGCCCGTAAAGTCGGGGCGATGGATGCTAGGGGACGATACTGTTTCCTTTGTTTCTTTGTCTTTATCGGTGGCGTCCTTGTATATGCCAAACCGATAGTTCCAGATTTCGACAACAGTAGCTTGCACGCCATTGGTACCTATTTTCGTGCCAATGACATCACCGGGTTTGGTACCGCAATAACCATCCACTTGATCCTTTGTGCTGTTGGCGTCCTTTGATCCGTCCAGATTGGCCCATCCAAAATCGCTGCCCGACTTGGTTTTATCCAGTAGGGGAACCCAGTCACCGACGTTGAGGGTGCTGAATTTTGCCAGCGGCAGCGCCACAGGAATCGGGCAAGCGCTTTGCGCACTGGCCCGCGTAGCAACTGCTCTTGCCCCCACAGTGCCTGTGCCAGGCCAAGTAGCACTATCCCCACTAAACGCCCCCATGGCCTGCAGCAGCCAGAGCTGGATGTTGCTCATGGTGTATCGGCATTCGGCATACCGTGCAGCCGCCGGCACAGTGGTGGCTGCATAGTCCTTGTCGAGGAAAGTAATGTCGCCGGATACGATCTTGCCTACTCCATTCCAGTTGCTTGATTGCAGATTGGCCTTGTTGCCGTTGCCGGACGCCATGCCAGCGCTCTGGGCGCGAGCAATGGCATCAGTCTGGCCGTTGAGTTCGCGCGCTGCCGCGAGCGCGCAGCTATCCATGGCCGTTTGCAGCTCGGTCTTGACGACAAACAGCCGGCTGAAATCCAGCGCGATGCCCATGAAGCCCAGCAGGAACAGCATGAACAGCGCAAATGTGATGAGAAAGGCACCATGCTGCCGCCGCGGCGCTGCAACAGAACTGCGCATGGGCCAAGCTGTGGGTTTGGAGTGCGGACGGATTTGCATGGTGCATTTTGGCGGAAGTCAAGTTGATGCCTATCTCAACGAAAAGCTCTTCTTTTCTAAGCAGTAGAGCTTTCGTTGATGCAGGAACTCTTCACTTTGATGCCGTGCAAGTAGCGGTTCCGGTCAAGCAATTCGAAACACGCGTAATAAAGTCCGAAAAAGGATTACCCGAGCCAGACGCGGCAAGTCCTTTGAGTGCGAGTACCAAGGCAATGGAAACGACGGCAATGATCAATGCGTACTCGACGACTTGAGCACCTTCCTCATCTTTGACAAAGGTACGCAGCGAATGACCAAATTGTTGAGTGATCTTGTTCATGGTGACACCTCGAAAGTGAACAAAAAGGCTGGAAACATGTACATGTGATACGTGCCGGTTTGCAGGGCCGGCAATCCGTTGCTTGTAAGGCTGGTATGTGGTCTGGACTCCTTTCAAGTTCAATGGGTTGGAATAGGCGAATCTGGGACTGCAGAATCTGCGGACTATTGCGAGCCTCCACCGGCACCGCCGCCTGAATTACCGGTCAGAGAGCCTCCGATATTGATGACATTGACTGCAGCCGGAGGGGTCTTGAAGCTGCGCTCATAGCGCTCCATGGATGCTTCGGTGGCACGGCCGTCCATGCCGGTGGCGGCATCCACGCCCGTGCCCACGGTCCGGCCGGCATCGGGGTTGATGGTCATCTGCAGGCGGGCGGTGCGCATGGCTTCGCCGAAATGGGTGTCGTAGTGGGGTGTGGTGCTGCCGCAGCCGGCCAGCAGCAAGGAGCAGGCGGCGCTGCCGGCAAGGGCGAGCAAGGGGATGCACGTGGTCATGGCGGGTCTCCGGTTCATGCGGGCGAATACAGTTTCTGGTCCAGCCGTACCGGTGGCTGAGGCGCGGCGGCTGGCGGCAGGGGCATGGGCTCGGTGGCCGGTGCAGCCGAGACCGGTGCGGGCATCGCGGCTGGCGGGGGTGGTGCCACCATGGGTGCCGGTGCAGGGGATGCCGCAGGCTCGGGCTGCATGGGAGCGGCCTGCGGGGCCGGCTGTGCGGCTGGCGCCTGGGCCGGTGCGCCGCTTTCGAGCGCGCCGTTCAGGTAGCGCTCGGCGCGCGAGGGCGGCACATGGTTGTCGGTCGGTACGCGCGGGGCCTCGGCCAGGGCCTGGACCAGGCGCGGGGTGATGACGAACATCAGCTCGGTCTGGTCGGTCTGGAACTCGGTGCTGCGTGCCAGCGCGCCGAGCACGGGGATCTCGCCCAGCCCCGGGAAGCGCTTGACGGCTTCGGTGATGTTGTTCTTGATCAGGCCGGCAATCACGAGGCTTTGCCCGTCATTGAGCTGCACCGTGGTGTCGGCCCGCCGCACGGTGAGCGACGGGATGACGGCAGTGACGCCGTTGATCGATGTGAAGGGCGAGCCGGTCTGCGACAGGTCCGACACCTCGGAGACCAGCTTGAGATTGACGCGCGAGTTGCCCAGCACGGTCGGCGTGAACTTGACGCCGATGCCGAACTCCTTTTCCTCCAGCGTCATCACCGGTATGCCGTTGGTATTGGTCTGCGCCACGGGGATGAAGATCTTGCCCCCCGAGAGAAAGCTGGCCTGCTGGCCGCTGATGGCCATGATGTTGGGCTCGGCCAGGATACGCACCAGGCCGTCGTCCTTCTGGCCGTCGATGCTCAACGACGCCTTGCCTATGCGCAGGGCGCTGAGCACCCCGCCGCCCCCGCTCAGGAAGTTGGAAATGATGGAGTAGGTGTTCGAGCCGTTGACGGCTTGCTTGGCGAAGCTGGAGCCGAGCTTGTCCAGCAGGGTCTTGCTCACTTCGGCGATCTTGACTTCCAGCATCACCTGGTGGGGCGATGTGGTGCGCATCAGGTTGACGATCTTCTTGCTGTCGCTGTAGGCCGAGGCCAGCGTCATCACGTCGTCGAGCCGCAGCGGGTTGCTGATCTCGCCGCTGAGGACCAGGGCGTTGTCGGCGCCCTGCACGCGGATGCCGCGCTCCTCGGGCATGAGTTCGGAGAGCTTGGCCTGCAGCGGACCGGGGTCCATGGTGACGACCACGTCCTTGATGAAGCAGGTGCCCTGGGCGTTCTGCAGGATGACGTTCATGGCGCCGGCCTTGCGGCCGCGAAAGAACAGGTCCCGGGGGCTGAGCAGCTGCACTTCGATATCGGCGATGCCGTTCTGTGCCTGCATCTGCATCTGGCCGCCCGGTGCGGGCATGGCGGCCGGCGTGTTGCCGGGCGTCTGTCCGCTGACCAGGATGCGCGCCATCGGAGAGGCGAGCGGAATGACGACGGACTTGCCCAGCGTGACCGTGGCAGGCTCTTCCGTGCGGATGGCGGTGCAGTTGCGGGCCGGCATGGTGGTGCGGGCTGCGGGAGCTGCGGCAACGGGAGCCGCCATGGCCATGGCCTGGACGGGGCGCCCGCGGGCTGGGCGTCGGCGGCCAGCACCGGGGTGGCACTGGCGAGCAGCATGCTAGCTGCCGTGTACAGATGGTGGTATTGCACGGCCGGCCTCTCTAGGTTGTGAATGAGTGGTTGCCTGTCCGGGAATCAGAAGCAGTTGAGCGTGCGGCTGCCGCCCTGTATCACTTCGACGCAGGTGGATGACGGCGCCTGCTGTGCAACGGGCCGTGCGCGCTGCACCGGCCTGGCGGGTGCGGCGACCTTGGCCGGTGCAGGTGCGGGAGCCGGCTCGGCCGTGCCGAACAGCTGGTTCTTGGTGATGCCGGCCGTGGTAATGGGTTCCTTGTCGATCTGGTTGCGCAGCACCAGCGAAAGGTTGCCCACGCTGCGCGCCAGGTCCAGCTTCTCGGCATCCTCGGGACTGAGCTCCAGCGTGACGGCGCTGACCACCTTGGGCTTGGTTTCGTCGCGGCTGGCCTCCTGCGCCACGGCCAGCACCAGCACGTTCTCGAGCACGGTCTTGCTGATCTGGCGCGACTCTTCCGTCTTGCCGTTCTGCTCCTGCTGGGCATTGACGACCACGTCCACATAGTTGCCAGGCAGGGCAAAGCCCGCGACACCGACCACATCGTTGACGCGCACCGTCATGGCACGCTTGCCGGGCGCAATCACGGCGGCCAGCCCGCCCTTGGTGCCCTCGGGCGCCAGCTTGCCTTCGAGCACGGCTTCGCCGCGCAGCACGCCGACCTTGACGACGCGGTCCTGCAGCTGCTGCATGTCGTTGAAGGCGCCTGCAGGAATCGAGCCGCGGGGCCAGTCCACCGTGCTCAGCATGGTGGGGACGATCTTGCTGCCCAGCGGGATGTCGGTGGCTGCGACGACGACCTTGCCGGCGTCTATGCTGCCGCGCTGGGCAACCCAGTTCGCCGCGTAGACCGCAGCCGCCAGGCTGGCGAGTGCCGCCAGGACGAACAGACCCAGAGCCTTGAGGTTTTTCATGGGACCTCCCGCTATGACGTGGTGTTTGCCGTTGTGTTGGCCGCGTGGTGTGGGCCGTGGTTCGGCCTATACCCAGGTGAACTGGCGGGCCACCAGGAACGCTGTGGTTCCCAGGGCGATGCTGACGCCGTAGGGCAGGCTGCCCACCGATTGCGCCGAGCTTGCGCGGGCATCGGGCCGGATGCCTGCAGCAACGGTGACGAACAGAAGCTCCGTGGTCTGCAGCGTGTTGCGCAGCAGCTTGCCGGCCACGCGGTGCCACAGCGCATAAGCCATGGCCGCCATGCCGCCCGTGATGAAGACGAAGATCACGGCCTGCCAGGTGCCGTCGGGGCCGAGAAAGGCGCCGGCCATGGCCATCAGCTTGACATCGCCGGCGCCCATGGCGCGCAGCAGATACAGGGGCAGCATGAGGCCCAGGCCCAGGCCCAGCCCGCCCAGGGCCCACAGCGGGCCGCTGCCGTGGTGTTGGGGCGCGGCCAGGCTGTACAGCAGCGCGAGGGCCGTGCCGCCTAAGGTCAGGAGATTGGGGATGCGGCGCGTGCGCAGATCGCAGATGGCGGCTGCCAGCAGGAGCAGCAGCAAGGTGAGCGAACGCAAATCCGTCAAAAGCATGCCCACCAGCTCGGCTGCGGCTCGGAATTCGGTGAAGTCCACGGCACACCCCTCTTTCGGTAGAGTCCTGGGAACCGTGTTCCGCGTCACCTGCTGGCGCTTTGCCTCAGATGGAGTGCCGGCCTCTAGGCCCTGCTGCTCTCATCTGTGCTGATTCACGATTCGGAGAACATGCAACAAATTAAGAATTTCTATCGAAATCTGTAATTCGTTTGATCGAATATTAGGAGTGTTAAAAATTCTTATCAAGCTTTTTTTGTCGTTAGTTAAAAATTATTTTGAGTGCCCGAAAAATGCACCGCAACGGCGCAAAAAAGGCACCGAAGAGGTGCCTTGCGGGGCTTATTCCGAGCGGCTGGCGGCTTCCACCAGGAATTGCACCTTGCGCTCTCCACGCCATTCATTAATGTCTAGGCGATAGGCCAGCATCATGCGGCTGGGCAGCGGATCGGTGTGGTTGAACCAGATGCCGTCCACCTTGGCCCCGTGGTGCAGCAGTTCCAGCTTGAGGTGCTTTTCGCCGACCAGGCGCTGCGACATGACTTCCATCTCCTCGCTGAAAGTCGGGGCTGCAAAGCCCTGCCCCCAGACGGCCAGCTGCAGCTGGTCCACGAGTTCCGTATCCAGCCATTGGGGCGACAGCGGCCCGTCGGTCTCGATGCGGCGCGTCAGCGTGGCGGCGTCCAGCCATTCCTGGGCCACCTGGGCCAGCGCCTGCTCGAATTCGTCAAAGCGCGCCTCCTCGATGGTGCAGCCGGCGGCCATGGCATGGCCGCCAAAGCGCAGCAGCAGGCCGGGATGGCGCTTGGAAACCAGGTCCAGCGCGTCGCGCAGATGAAAGCCGGGAATCGAGCGGCCCGAGCCCTTGAGCTCATGCTCGTGGCCCGGGGCACCGCTGGCCGCGAACACGAAGGTGGGCCGGTGCAGCTTGTCCTTGATGCGCGATGCCACGATGCCGACCACGCCTTCGTGGAAGTCGGGATCGAACACGCTGATGGCCGGCGGGGGCGTCATGCCGTCCTCGCACAGGCCTTCGGCCATGAGCAGCGCATGCTCGCGCATGCCGACCTCGATTTCGCGGCGCTCGCGGTTGATGGAGTCCAGCATGCGGGCCAGGTTGTCGGCGCGGACCGGGTCTTCGGTGACCAGGCATTCGATGCCGATGGTCATGTCGGCCAGGCGGCCGGCCGCATTGATGCGCGGGCCCAGCGCAAAGCCGAAGTCGAAGGTGGTGGCCGCATCGAAGCGGCGGCCCGCCGCATCGAACAAGGCGCGGATGCCGGGCTGCATCTGGCCCTTGCGGATCTGCTTGAGGCCCAGGGCCACGAGGCGGCGGTTGTTGGCATCGAGCTTGACCACGTCGGCCACGGTGCCCAGGGCCACCAGCGGCAGCAGGGTCTCCAGCCGCGGCTGGGTGTTGCGGTCGAAGCGGCCGCGCGCGCGCAGCTCGGTGCGCAGGGCTAGCAGCACGTAGAACATCACGCCCACGCCGGCCATGGACTTGCTCTCGAAGGTGCAGCCGGGCTGGTTGGGGTTGACGATGGCATCGGCCAGCGGCAGGTGCGAGCCGGGCAAGTGGTGGTCCGTCACCACCACGGACAGGCCCAGTTCCTTGGCCACGGCCACGCCTTCGACGCTGGCAATGCCGTTGTCCACGGTGATCAGCATGTCGGCGCCGGTTTCCTTGACGCGGCGCGAGATCGGGGCCGTGAGGCCGTAGCCGTCCACCACGCGGTCGGGCACCAGGTAGTCGACATGGGCCGCGCCCAGCAGGCGCAGGCCGCGCACGCCCACGGCACAGGCCGTGGCGCCGTCGCAGTCGTAGTCGGCCACGATGCACAGGCGCTTTTGCCGGGCGATGGCATCGGCCAGCAACTGCACGGCGGTATCGATGCCGCGCAGGCCCGACGGAGCGAGCAGCCGGGCCGGGGCTTCGTCGAGCTCGTCGGGCGAGCACACGCCGCGCGCGGCATAGAGCTGGGCCAGCAGCGGATGGATGCCGGCCTGTTGCAGGGCCGAGACGCTGTCGCTGGGAATTTGGCGGGGGATTATTTTCATAGCATGTCCCGCAGATTGGGTAAGCGCTTGGTTGCAAACATGCCTTTGATTTTGTCCATGAAGCCGCGCGGCGCGTTGACCCATTGCACGGCATGGCGCTCGCCGCTGAGCGTGAGCTTGACGGCTTCGCCGCGCTCGGCGCGTTGCTGCAACTGGGCGATCAGGCTGCCGTCGAGCTGCTGCCAGGCCTGACGCCAGGCCTGCACATTGCCTTGCAGCGCTGGCGTGCGCAAGTCATCGATGCAGGCGACTTGGCCGGCGGCCGTTGAAACGGGCGCGGGCAGGCGGCCCGAGCCGTGTACCCAGAAGGCGTTGATGGGCTGCTGGCCCAGCGCGGCGCGGCGGTCGTTGAACACATGGGTGTAGAGCAGCATCTGCACCTCGCTTTGCAGGCGCTGGATGACGGCACCCTGAGCGGCATCGGGAAACCAGGGGCGCACGTCGCGGTTGAGCACGCGGTCCATCGAGGCCGTGGCCAGGTTCTCGAAGGCGTCGCCGCGCGCCAGCCAGAGGTCGGGCTGCAGGTATTGCAGCGCAATGCCGTCGTCGGCAAACCAGGGCGAGATCAGCGCCAGCAGCTGCTGCGATTCCTCTTCGCTCAGCGGCGTGGCTGCGGGGTCGCTCTGGTGCACATGGTCGGCGCCGATGTGCCAGTGGCTGGGCGTGATGAAGGCGCAGGCCTGGGCCGCGTCCTGCCCCAGGTTGCTGGCGGCAAGGGCGGCCCAGGGAATCAGTCCCGGCGTATCGGGCAGGCCCATGGTGCGGGCCAGCACGCGTTCATGCGGCGGGGAGAAGTCGTATTCGCTGCCTTGCACCACCGTGCGGGGCGAAAGCGCCGTCAGCAGGGCTTGCAGATGGGGCAGTTGCAGATCGGCCCAGGCGTTGTCGGCGGGGCCGTCGGCGTAGGGAACAATCCATTCGGAGGCGCCTGCGGCCAGGGCTTGGGCGGCAGGAAGCAAAGGCGCGGTCAAAGACATGGCCGCTATTGTCGAGCATGCGCGTTTGGCAGGTGCAGCGCGGGGTGTCTCCTCAGATCTTTGGCCACACCATGCTATGGAATGAGGAGCTTTTGCGCCTGGAATGCCTGGGTTTCCTAATGAAACACCTATGAATCCAGCCAAGGGTAGGCGTAGGAGGCTCCTGTTTTGAAAGCGCCCGGTCAGCGCTGCGGCATGTTTTGGGCCGTGTAGACCAGGCTGAAGCTGGCGTCGGGCGCAATGGCGGGCATCCCGGCATTCCAGCGTTCCCATTCGGCGCGCATGCGCTGCAGGCGTTCTGGTTCGCTGGCCGCGAGGTTGGCGCGCTCGCGCTCGTCGCGGGCGATGTTGAACAGATAGTCGTGCTCGTCCACGCGCAGGTATTTCCAGTCGCCGTCGCGCAGCGCGCGCTGGCCGCGGTACAGCATGCGCCAGTACAGTGGGCGCGCGAACTCGGCGCCTTCGCGCTGCAGCACGGGCAGCAGCGAGACGCCGTCCAGCGGGTACCGAGGGTCGGCGGCCACGCCGGCAGCATCCAGCACCGTGGCCGACCAGTCCATGGTCATGCACTGCTGGATGCTGGTGCGGCCGGCGCCGATCACGGCCGGCCAGTGGGCGATCCAGGGCACACGGATGCCGCCTTCGGTCAGGTCCATCTTGCCGCCCACCAGCGGCCAGTTGTCGGAGAAGCGCTCGCCGCCGTTGTCGCTGGTGAAGACGATCAGCGTGTTGTCCAGCTGGCCGTTGGCGCGCAGCGCCTCGACGATCCAGCCTATGCCTTCGTCCATGTGGTGGATCATGCGGCGGTACTGGTGGATGTTGCCACCGGCCAGGTGGGCGATGCCCGCGCCCAGCTGCTCGGCCGTGGCGCGGTCGTCGCGCGTTTCCCAGGGCCAGTGCGGGGCCGTGTAGTGCAGGCTCAGGAAGAAGGGCGCATCGCCTTCGCGCATGCGGTTGACGTAGTCCACGCTGCGCTGGGACAGCAGATCGGTCAGGTAGCCCTCGTCGTGATGCTCTTCCTCGCCGATCCACAGGTCATGCTGGCCCGAACTGCTCAGATGGGTGAAGTAGTCCACGCCGCCCGACATGGGGCCGAAGTATTCCTCGTAGCCCGAGCGCAGCGGGCCGAAGTGGGGCGGGTAGCCCAGATGCCATTTGCCGATCAGCGCCGTGCGGTAGCCCGCATTCTTGAGCAGCGAGGCCACGGTGGGCACTTCGGGCGGCAGGCCCAGCTTGTCGCCCAGCGGCGTGCCGCGGGTCTTGCTGTTGATGGGCTCCTCGGCCGCGCCGCGCAGCCGGTACTGGTAGCGTGCCGTGGCCAGCGCAAAGCGCGTGGGCGAGCACACGGGCGAATTGGCATAGCCCTGGGTGAGCTTGAGGCCGCCGGCGGCCAGGCGGTCGAGCACGGGCGAGACCGCGCCGAACTCGGCGTCGCGGCCGCCGTAGCAGCCCAGGTCGGCATAGCCGAGATCGTCGGCCACGATGAAGAGGATGTTGGGACGGGACATGGAAAGGCTTGTGTTTGCAATGAAGGCGCGAGCGGGATGGCGGCTTATTCCATCTTCAGGCCCGTGGCCTGGGCCAGGCTGCGATAGCGGTCGGCCAGGGCCTGGATGCGTTGGGCGGCCGCGTCGCCGGTCAGGCCTTCGTAGGCCATGTCGTTGACGCGCATGCGCTCGCGCAGGGCGCCATCCTTCATGGCTTTTTCGAAGCCGGCCTGGATTTTCTGCACCAGCGGCTCGGGCATGCTGGCGGGCACCCGGGCGGCGAACAGCACTTCCTGCTGCAGCTCCTTGCGGCCCAGCTCGTCGACCGACGGCACATTGGGTAGCAAGGGGTTGCGTTTGGCTGTGGTCACGGCCAGCGGCGTGATCTTGCCGGCCGCCACATGGGACAGCATGGCCGTGGAGCTGATGACGCCGCCGTCCACCTCGCCCGAGAGCATGGCCAATGCCGCTGGTGCATTGCCCTTGTAGGGCACGTGGTTGACCTTGGCGCTCGTGGCATGCGTGAGGATGCTGGCCGCCAGGTGGCCCGGCGTGCCGTAGCCGGCCGAACCCAGCGTCAGGCCTTTGTCCTTGCCGCGGGCGATGAACTGCTCCAGCGTCCTGATGCCGGTCTGCGGGTTCACGGACACCAGCATGCCTTGCGAGGCGAACACCATCACCGGGCGCAGATCGCTGTTCCTGAACGGCATGCTCTTGTAGATGAGCGGATTGACGGTGAAGGTGGTGTCCAGGCCGAACAGGATCGAGTAGCCGTCGGCGGGTGACTTGGCAACGTTGTCGGCGCCGATGTTGCCGCCGGCGCCCGTGCGGTTTTCGACGACGAAGGGCTGCCGGGTTTTGCGCTGCAGCACTTCGCCGACGCCGCGCGCCAGAATGTCCACGGCGCCGCCCGGCGGAAACGCGGCCACCAGGCGTACCGGCTTGCTGGGCCAGCTGGCGGCCGCGGCGGCCGGGGCATCGGGCTGGGCATGCGCGGCAAGCGCGCTGCAGCCCAGCAGCAGGGCCAGGCTGGTGTGAAGAAGGCTGCGGCGATGTGCGGTCAGGCAGGTCATGGAAAATCTCTCTTGTGCGCAGCGCGGCAGGGAAAATTCCGCTGTCGCGCTTGTCTCCTGGAATGGAGCGCCCACTGTAGAAGTCAGCCTTTCAATTGACCAAATCAACTCTTGCCCGTGAATACCCGACCGGTTCCGCAAACCATCCACCAGATGCTGCTGTTTCGCATCAACCGCTTCTTCGGTGCGGCCGGCGGCGTGGCCATGCGCATGTGCGAGGCGCGCTTCGGGCTGACGCGCCGCGAATGGGGCGTGATGGCCACGGTGGCCATGAATGAGGGGCTGCTGTCGTCGGAACTTGCGGAGAAGGCGCAGCTGGACCGGGCGCGCACCTCGCGCGCGCTCAGCGGCCTGGAGGAAAAAGGCTGGGTGCGGCGCCAGCCGCTGCCGGGCGACCGTCGGCGCGTGGCCATCCATCTGACGGAGGAGGGCCGGCGCATGTACGGGCGCATCCTGCCGGCCATGGCCCAGATCCACATGGACCTGGTGTCGGTGCTCAGCGACGAGGAAGTGGCCCAGTTCGACGCCATGCTGGCAAGGCTGCAGGCCCATGCGCTGACGCTGGAGCAGTTGCCGCGATACGCGGACCTGCCGCGGGTGGAGCGCAGCAGAAAAAGGTGACTTCCCCTGAGCCGCGAAGGCGTAGGCCCTTGCTTGGCATCTCTGGCAGGGGGCGCCCGTTCCAGGGATCGGGGGATGGAGCCCTCGCCTGCCAGGCCGAAGGCTTTCCTGGAAGGGCTGCATGGTGGCGGGTCCGACCAGGCTCGCGCTCGGTGTCTTTGACGTGGATGGCGGATGGGCCGGAGCGGTGAAATGGACGGTTTCACAAGAAAAACCGGATTGGGGCAGGGCTGCCGGCAGGGCATTGCGGGCAATGCCACAATGCGGGCAACATGCAATTTCCCTACGAACTGGCCGTAGGCTGGCGCTACACCCGTGCAGGGCGCGCCACGCGCCGCAACGGCTTTATTTCCTTTATCTCGGGTGTCTCCATGCTGGGCATTGCGCTGGGCGTGGCGGCTTTGATCATCGTGCTGAGCGTGATGAACGGCTTCCAGAAAGAAGTGCGCGACCGCATGCTCAGCGTGGTGTCGCACGTCGAAATCTTTGCGCCGCAGGGCGCGCCGCTGCCCGACCTGGAGCGCACCATGCGCGAAGCGCGCGGCAATCCCGAAGTGGTGGGCGCCGCGCCCTTTGTCTCGGCACAGGCCCTGCTGGGGCGGGGCGAGGACATCAAGGGCGCGCTGGTGCGCGGCATCGACCCGGCGCGCGAAGGCGAGGTGACCGATCTGGCCGCCACCAATTCCGAAGTGCTCCAGCGCCTGGTGCCGGGCCAGTTCAACGTGGTGCTGGGCCTGGAGCTGGCGCGCGCCCTGGGCGTGCGCGCGGGCGACCAGGTCACGCTGATCGCGCCCAGCGGCCAGGTCACGCCGGCCGGCGTGGTGCCGCGCCTCAAGCAGATGACGGTGGCCGGCACCTTCGATTCGGGCCACTACGAGTACGACTCCACGCTGGTGATGATGCATTACCAGGATGCCGAGCGGCTATTCCGCCTCGAAGGGCCGACCGGCATCCGCCTGAAGCTCAAGGATCTCAACGAGGCGCCGCGCGTGGCCCAGGAGCTGGCCTTCACGCTCAGCGACCGGCTGCTGATCCGCGACTGGACGCAGCAGAACAAGACCTGGTATGCGGCCGTGCAGGTGGAAAAACGCATGATGTTCATCATCCTCACGCTGATCGTGGCCGTGGCCGCGTTCAACCTGGTATCCACGCTGGTGATGAGCGTGCAGGACAAGCGCGCCGACATCGCCATCCTGCGCACGCTGGGCGCCTCGCCCTCGTCCGTGATGAGCATCTTCGTGGTGCAGGGCGCCATGGTGGGCGTGATCGGCACGCTGGCCGGCCTGGCGCTGGGCCTGGTGGTGGCCTTCAACATCGACGTCATCGTGCCGGCCATCGAACACCTGCTGCACGCCAACTTCCTGCCCAAGGACATCTACATCATCAGCAAGATGCCCAGCGATCCGCAAAGCCGCGACATCGTGCCGATCGCCGTGATCTCGCTGATCCTGTCCTTTGTGGCCACGATCTACCCCAGCTGGCGCGCCAGCCGCGTGAACCCTGCGGAGGCACTGCGCTATGAATGATGTTTCTTCCGCCGCGATGGCGACGATGGATGCCGCCCAGGGCCAGCAGGTGCTGCAGGCCCGGGGCCTGACCAAGCGCTTCACCGAAGGGCGGCTGGACGTGGCCGTGCTGCAGGGCGTGGACCTTTCGGTGCATGCGGGCGAGACGCTGGCCATCGTGGGTGCCTCGGGCTCGGGCAAGAGCACGCTGCTGCACCTGCTGGGCGGCCTGGATGCACCGAGCTCGGGCTCGGTGGAGCTGATGGGGCAGCCGCTGCACCGCCTGAGCCCGCAAAAGCAGGGCATGCTGCGCAACCGCCATCTGGGCTTCATCTACCAGTTCCACCACCTGCTGCCCGAATTCAGCGCCCAGGAAAACGTGGCCATGCCGCTGCGCATACGGCGCGACGACAAGCTGGACTGCATGGACCGCGCCGCAGCCATGCTGCGCGCCGTGGGGCTGGGCGAACGCATGCTGCACCGGCCGGCCGAGCTGTCGGGCGGCGAGCGCCAGCGCGTGGCCATTGCGCGCGCGCTGGTCACCCAGCCGGCCTGCGTGCTGGCCGACGAGCCCACGGGCAACCTGGACCGCGGCACGGCCGATACCG
Organism: Comamonas sp. w2-DMI; assembly: GCF_040187735.1. Lineage (NCBI taxonomy): Bacteria > Pseudomonadati > Pseudomonadota > Betaproteobacteria > Burkholderiales > Comamonadaceae > Comamonas > Comamonas sp. w2-DMI. Next base: position 415,526 of record NZ_JBANEL010000001.1, read on the forward strand.
TGTTCAAGCTGATGCTGGAGCTGGCGCGCAGCCATGGCACGGCCTTCGTCATGGTCACGCACGACGAGAGCCTGGCTGCGCGCTGCGACCGCGTGGTGCGGCTGGTGCGCGGCCAGCTAGACAGCTCCGGACAAGGGCATCGCACCTAAAAACTGAATAGGGCTTTTCGCGGGCATTTGCAGGCCGGGAGGAGTTCCTGGCATCTGCCTGCAGCGCCAGCCAAATCCGGGCTTGGAAAGGGAAAATCTTCCAGCTCCAGAGGTGGCCGGCGCTGACAGCACATGCATCAATGGCGGTGGCATGATCACCCCATGCCTTGCTGGATCGATACCCACTGCCATCTCGATGCTTCCGAATTCGGCGCCGACCGCGATGCGGTGCGTGCCGCGGCGCGTGCGGCCGGCGTGGCGCACCTGGTCATTCCCGCCGTGGAGCAGGCCAGCTGGCACGAGGTGATCGAGCTGGCGCACCGCCATGGCGACAGCTATGCGCTGGGCATCCACCCGCTTTACACGCCCCAGGCCAAGGAGGAGGACATCGAGGCGCTGCGGGCACTGCTCGGGCAGCGCTGCGAGGATCCGCACCTGGTGGCGGTGGGCGAGATAGGCCTTGACTTCTTTGTGCCGGGGCTCGACCGGCAGCGCCAGATCTGGTTCTACGAGCAGCAGATCCGCCTGGCGCGCGAATTCGAGCTGCCCGTCATCCTGCATGTGCGCAAGAGCAGCGACCGGCTGCTCAAGACGCTGCGCGCGCTGAAGGTGAGCGGCGGCATCGCGCACGCCTTCAACGGCAGTGCCCAGCAGGCGCAGATCTTCATCGACCTGGGCTTCAAGCTGGGCTTTGGCGGCGCCATGACCTACGACCGTGCGCACAAGCTGCGCGAGCTGGCCGCCAGCCTGCCGCTGCAGGCGCTGGTCATGGAAACCGATGCCCCCGATATTCCGCCGCACTGGCTCTACACCACGGCCGAGCAGCGCGCCAGCGGCCTGTCCCAGGGACGCAACAGCCCGGCCGAGCTGCCGCGCATTGCGCACGAGGTGGCAGACCTGCGCGGCATGGAGGCTGCGCAGCTGGCCGCGGCTACCAGTGCCAACGCGCGCCAGGCACTGCGCGGCCTGCCGGCATGGAAGAATGAGAACGCCTGAAACGCTTGCCGGCATTGCGCAACGTGCTCCTTTTTTCGTGAATGCGGGCTTTGCCTGCACGGCCGGCAGCCGCAGCGCCGCTGGGCGACAATCGGAGCCATGGTGACTTCCGCTTTTCCGTCGGCTGCGGCGGCCGGGGTGCGCTGGCAGGGCTTGGTGCCGGTGGCCGATGTGCGCACGCGCGCGCTGGTGCTGGGCAGCTTTCCCGGCGTGCGCTCCCTGCAGTTGCAGCAGTACTATGCCCATCCGCAAAACCATTTCTGGCGGTTGATGCAGGCCCTGTGGCCGCAGCACCCTCAGCCCTCGCGCGAAGACTATGCGGGCCGCTGCGAATGGCTGTTGGCGCGCGGCCTGGGCCTGTGGGACGTATATGCGAGCTGCGAGCGCGAAGGCAGCCTGGACAGCGCCATCCGCGCCGCGCAGCCCAACGACATCGCCGGCCTGCGGCGCCTGTGCCCCCATCTGACGCTGGCGCTGCACAACGGCAGCGAAAGCTTCAAGCATGCGAAGCAGACCCGGGCCATGGGCCTGGAAGCGCTGCGCCTGCCCTCCACCAGCCCTGCCAACGCGAGCTGGTCCTTCGAGAAAAAACTGCAGGCCTGGCACGATGCCCTGGCCGCCCATTCCCTGGTGTAAGAACGTGCTGCGCAAAACCCGCGGCGGCAAGACGGCCGCCCCACAGAAAAACAGTCCGGACGTCGTGAGCGAGCTGCCCGAAGTCAGCGTTTCCGATGACGGCGAGGTGCGCCATCTGCACCTGGGCACGCCCTGGGTGCAGGGCTCCATGCGCATCCGGGATCCCTTCGAGATCGAGCTCGAATACGTGCAGCGCATGATGGGCTGGCTGCTGTTCATGGACCCGGCCACCGTGGCCGGGCGCCATGCGATGCAGCTGGGCCTGGGCGCGGCCGCCATCACCAAGTTCTGCCACAAGAAGCTGCGCATGCGCACCACGGCCATCGAGCTCAATCCCCAGGTGCTGGCCGTGTGCCGCAGCTGGTTCAAGCTGCCGCCCGACAATGCCACGCTGAGCGTCATCCTGGCCGACGCGGCCCAGGAGATCAAAAAGCCCGAGTGGCAGGGCACGGTGGATGCGCTGGCCGTGGACCTGTACGACCACGAAGCCGCCGCGCCGGTGCTGGACAGCGCAGAGTTCTATGCCGACTGCCGAAACCTGCTGACCGAGGACGGCATCATGACCGTCAACCTGTTCGGCCGCACCTCCAGCTACGAGCGCAGCGTGGAGAAAATGGCCCAGGCCTTCGGCAGCGATGCCATGTGGTATTTCCGGCCCACACGCGAAGGCAATACCGTGGTGCTGGCCCAGCGCACGCCGCGCGCGCTGGACGCCGCGGCGCTGCAGGCCGCCAGCCAGACGGTGCAGGCGCGCTGGGACCTGCCCACGGGCCGCTGGCCCAAGATCTTCGGCCCCGCGTAGCGCACCGGGAAAACGGGCGCGGTCTGCGGCTAGACTTGCGCTCCATGACCGCCCGCACGCCGCTCCCGCCCGCCACCCCGCCGCGCCATAACGGGCCGCTGGATTGGCGTCTGCTGGTGCAGTGGCTGCTGGAGGACGGCGTGATTGCCGCGGCCGAGGCCGAGCGCACGGTGCTGCGTTGTTCCTCCGCGGAAAGCGCCCAGCATCCGCTGGTGCGCCTGGCCAATGTGGGCGTGGTGCAGGCCGCGACCGGCAAGCCGCTGGACATCGAGGAGCTGACGCAGTACCTGGCCCGGCGCAGCGGCCTGGCCTATCTGCGCATCGATCCGCTGCGCGTGGATGTGGGCCGGGTCGGCGACGTGATGAGCGCCAGCTACGCCGAGCGGCACAAGGTGCTGCCGGTGCAGGTCACCGCCAAGGAAGTGGTGATCGCCACGGCCGAGCCCTTCATCGATGACTGGGTCGGCGAGGTGGAGCGCCAGGCCCGCTGCAGCGTGCGCCGCGTGGTGGCGAGCCCGCTGGACATCAAGCGCTATACGGCCGAGTTCTTTGCGCTGGCCAAATCGGTGCGCGCCGCGGAAAAGGCCGGAGGCGCATCGGGTGCCGCAAGCTTCGAGCAGCTGGTGGAGCTGGGCCGCAGCAACAAGCAGCTCGATGCCAACGACCAAGGCGTGGTGCGCGTGGTGGACTGGCTGTGGCAGTACGCCTTCGACCAGCGCGCCAGCGACATTCACCTGGAGCCGCGGCGCGAGCAGGGCGTGATCCGCTTTCGCATCGACGGCGTGCTGCATCCGGTCTACCAGATGCCCATGGGCGTGCTCAATGCCATGGTGGCGCGCATCAAGCTGCTGGGCCGCATGGACGTGGTGGAAAAGCGCCGGCCGCAGGACGGCCGCATCAAGACGCGCAACCCCGGCGGCGACGAAGTGGAAATGCGCCTGTCCACGCTGCCCACGGCCTTTGGCGAGAAGATGGTGATGCGCATCTTCGACCCCGAGAACACGGTCAAGGACCTGGACGGCCTGGGCTTCACGCCGCACGATGCGGCGCGCTGGCAAACGCTGGTGCAGCGCCCGCACGGCATCATCCTCGTGACCGGGCCCACGGGCTCGGGCAAGACCACCACGCTGTATTCCACGCTCAAGCGCGTGGCGACCGAAGAGGTCAACGTCAGCACGGTGGAGGACCCCATCGAGATGATCGAGCCCAGCTTCAACCAGACCCAGGTGCAGCCTCAGCTGGATTTCGGCTTCACCGAGGGGCTGCGCGCGCTGATGCGCCAGGACCCGGACATCATCATGGTGGGCGAAATCCGCGACCTGGCCACGGCCGAGATGGCGGTGCAGGCCGCGCTGACCGGGCATCTGGTGTTCTCCACGCTGCACACCAACGATGCGCCCAGCGCCGTGAGCCGGCTGATGGAGCTGGGCGTGCCGCCGTACCTGATCAACGCCACCCTGCTGGGGGTGCTGGCCCAGCGCCTGGTGCGCACGCTGTGCACGGCCTGCAAGCAGCGCGACGAGGCGTCTTCGGCCGAGGCGCTGGCCGAGACCGTCAGGCCCTGGAAGCTGTCCGGCAGCTACCAGCCCTACCGGCCCGTGGGCTGCGAGGAGTGCCGCATGACCGGCTTCAAGGGCCGCATGGGGCTGTATGAGCTGCTGACGGTCTCGGAAGCGCTCAAGCAGCAGATCCATGCCGCGCCGTCCATGGATGCCCTGCGGCGGCAGGCCGTGCAGGACGGTATGCGCCCCTTGCGCCTGGCCGGCGTGCTGCGCGTGGCAGAAGGCCTCACCACCTTGCCCGAAGTGCTGGCCTGCACGCCGCTGATGTCCTGAAAGCGACAGAGCGCCGGGCTGCAAGCCGCACCAATGCTGGATGTCGGCGCGCCTAGGGTATGCCCTTGGTAGGTGGAATCCACATCAAAACGCCTTTGTAATGAAACGAAAATCGCCCAGTCGTGATTTCCGTATGGAGACGTTTTGTGAAAATCAAGAGCCAGAAAGACTTTTTCTCCGGTCTGATGTTCTTGGTTGTGGGCATCGCTTTCGCGGTGGGCGCAACCAACTACACCGTTGGCACCGGTGCGCGCATGGGTCCCGGTTACTTCCCGCTGATCCTGGGCGTGCTGATGTCCATCCTCGGTGCAGCCATCTGCATCTCGGGCCTGGCCAAGGGCCCCGAGGGCGGTGACAAGATCGGCAAGTGGGCCTGGAGACAGGTGTTCTTCATTCTTGCCGCCAACTTCGCGTTCGGCATTCTGCTGGTCGGCGTTCCGGGCCTGGGCATTCCCCAGTTCGGCCTGATGATCGCGATCTACGCACTGGTCTTCATCGCCAGCCTGGCCGGCGATAAGTTCAACTTCAAGGAAACGGCGATTCTGTCCACCATCCTCGCGGTGGGCAGCTATGTCGCCTTCGTGTGGGCGCTGAATCTGCAGTTCCCCGTGTGGCCCAGCTTCATTGCGGGCTAATCAGGAGCATCGTCCATGGATCTGATTCAGAACTTGTCGACGGGTTTTGGCGTGGCCTTCACGTTCCAGAACCTGATTTACTGCTTTGTCGGCTGCCTGCTGGGCACGCTGATCGGCGTGCTGCCCGGCATCGGCCCGGTGGCCACCATCGCCATGCTGCTGCCCGCCACCTATGCACTGCCTCCCGTGGCGGCGCTGATCATGCTGGCCGGCATCTACTACGGTGCCCAGTACGGTGGCTCCACCACCGCCATCCTGGTGAACCTGCCCGGTGAATCGTCCTCCGTGGTGACCGTGATCGACGGCTACCAGATGGCGCGCAAGGGGCGGGCCGGCCCGGCGCTGGCATCGGCCGGTATCGGTTCGTTCTTCGCCGGCTGCGTGGGTACGGTGATTCTGGCCGCCTTCGCGCCGCCGCTGACCGAAGTGGCCTTCAAGTTCGGCCCTGCCGAATACTTCTCGCTGATGACCCTGGGCCTGATCGGCGCCGTGGTGCTGGCTTCGGGCTCGCTGCTCAAGGCCATTGCCATGATCGTGCTGGGCCTGCTGCTGGGCATGGTGGGCACGGACGTGAACTCCGGCGTGGCCCGCTACAGCTTCGACATTCCCGAGCTGACCGACGGCATCGACTTCGTCGTGATCGCCATGGGCGTGTTCGGCTACGGCGAAATCATCGCCAACCTGGCCCAGCCCGAAGACGAGCGCGAAGTGTTCGCTGCCAAGGTGACCGGCCTGATGCCCACCAAGGAAGACTTCAAGCGCATGCTGCCTGCCATGCTGCGCGGCACGGCCCTGGGCTCGGCCCTGGGCATCCTGCCCGGTGGCGGTGCCATGCTGTCGGCCTTTGCTGCCTACACCATCGAGAAGAAGACCAAGCTCAAGCCGGGCGAAGTCCCCTTCGGCCAGGGCAACATCCGTGGCGTGTGCGCTCCCGAGTCGGCCAACAACGCCGGTTCGCAGACCTCGTTCATCCCCCTGCTGACGCTGGGCATCCCTCCCAACGCCGTGATGGCGCTGATGGTGGGTGCCATGACCATCCACAACATCCAGCCTGGTCCCCAGGTGATGACCAGCAACCCCGAGCTGTTCTGGGGCCTGATCGCCTCGATGTGGATCGGCAACCTGATGCTGATCATCCTGAACCTGCCGCTGATCGGCGTCTGGATCAAGCTGCTGACCGTGCCCTACCGCTGGCTGTTCCCGTCCATCGTGCTGTTCTGCGCGATCGGCGTGTACGGTACCAACAACAACACCTGGGACGTGTGGATGGTGGGTATCTTCGGCTTCATCGGCTACGTGTTCCACAAGCTGGGTACCGAACCCGCACCGCTGCTGCTGGGCTTCATCCTGGGCCCGATGATGGAAGAGAACCTGCGCCGTGCGCTGCTGCTGTCGCGTGGCGACTGGAGCGTTTTCGTGACGCGTCCCATCTCGCCGGCCTGCTGATCGCTGCGGTGATCCTGCTGATCGTGGTGCTGCTGCCCTCCGTGAAGAACAAGCGCGAAGAAGCCTTCGTGGAAGACTGATTCTTCAGCCTGCCACGTCTTTCGAAGCGGCCCGTCTGGGCCGCTTTTTTTTATGGAAACCTGCGCCCTGGCATGGCGGCGGCACAATATCGGCAGTTTTTTTGAGCACCACTTGCGCAAGGCGGGTTCGGGCAAGGCATCCGCATTGGCAGGCGGCGGCCGTGCGCCGTGGCCTGCGCAGGTCCTGTTGAGGATCCATGCCCTTGTCACTTCTTCCTGTCCAGCATCCGCAGCGGGTGCTTTTGCACAACGAGATCCACGCCCGGCCTGCGGAAATCATGCAGGCGCCGCTGGCTATCACCCATATCGTGATGCTCACGGATGCGGCCCAGCGCGAGGCCAGCCGCGAGCATGTGGCGGCGCTGCTGCGCAACCACCACCGCCCTCTGCCGGATGCGGCCACCACCCATGTGCTGATCGACCTGGGCGCCTTCCGGCTGCGCTGGGAGCAGCACACCGAGTTCGTGGCCTGGACGTTTTCCACGCCCATGGCCCAGGCCTCGGTGGCCGATGTGCGCGAGCCCGAGACCGCCATCGATGCCGTGCCCCATGAATGGCTGGCGGCGCTGCCCGGCCAGTGCCTGAGCAGCCTGCATCTGTGGGTGCTCAACGAAGACAGCGTGGATGCCGCACACCTGGTGCGCCACATGCTGCAGGCCGAGACGCTGGTGGGCTCCTGCGTGGCCGGAGACGCGGGCAAGATCTATACCGATTTCGCCATCCATGCCGACGGCTTTTCGCGCATGCTGCTGCTGGCGGGCGAGGCCCTGTCGCCGCGCCGGCTGGGCCGCCTGGTGCAGCGCCTGCTGGAAATCGAAACCTATCGCATGGCGGCCCTGCTGGGGCTGCCGGCCGCACGCAAGGCGGCATCCGTGCTGGCCACGGCCGAGCGGGAACTGGCCGAGCTCGCGCATTCCATCCGCGCCGCGGACCGCGACAACGAGCCTGCGCTGCTGGACCGGCTCACGCGCCTGGCCGGCCAGGTGGAGAGCGAATACGCGGCCACGCATTCGCGCTTTTCGGCGAGTTCGGCCTATTTCGAGCTGGTGGACAAGCGCATCCAGGAGATCCAGGAGACCCGGCTGGACGGCATACAGACCATACGCGAGTTCATGGACCGGCGCCTGACGCCCGCGCGCTCCACCTGCGAGTGGGCCACGCGCCGCCAGAATGCGCTGTCCGAGCGCGTTTCGCGCGTTAGCAGCCTGCTGCGCACGCGCGTGGAAATCGAGCAGCAGCAAAGCAGCCAGCAACTGCTGGGCACCATGAACCACCGCCAGGGCATGCAGCTGAAGCTGCAGTCCACGGTGGAGGGCCTGTCGGTGGCCGCCATCACCTACTACATCACAGGCCTGATCAGCTATCTGGCCAAGGGGGCGCAGAAGCTGGGCTGGCCGTGGTCGCCGGAGTCCACGGCGGCGGTCGCCATACCGGTCGTGGCGTTTTCGGTCTGGTGGTCGCTGCGCCGCCTGCACCACAAGCTGTTCCACGGCCGGCACTGAAAATTGCAGGAATATGGACCGGAAATGCCCTGAAGGCTTGCATGGAAAGCGGTGGCTGCTATCGAATTGGATAGCGTCTGCACATCGCAAGAGGTGCGGCTGCCGCCATTAGCCACTGTGGCCGCATCGGGGGCCCGTCCTGCCGCTTGATCAGGCAAGATAGGGCGCTGGAATTTCAATGACCAAGAAGGAGTCGAGATGGATCTGGGAATCGCGGGCAAATGGGCCCTGGTATGCGGCGCAAGCAAGGGGCTGGGCTTCGGCTGCGCCAAGGCGCTGGTACAGGAAGGCGTGAATGTGGTCATCAATGCCCGCAATGCCGATGCGCTGCAGGCGGCGGTGGCCAAACTGCAGGCTCTGGCGCCCCAGGTCAAGGTGCTGGGCGCGGCCGCCGACATCACCACGCCGGCCGGGCGTGAGGCCGTCTTTTCCGTGGCGCAAGGCCCGGGCAAGGATTTCGACATCGTGGTCACCAATGCCGGTGGCCCGCCGCCCGGCGATTTCCGCGAATGGGACCGCGAGGCATGGCTCAAGGCCGTGGAGGCCAATATGCTCACGCCCATCGAGCTGATCAAGGCCACGGTGGACGGCATGGCGGCGCGCGGTTTCGGCCGCATCGTCAACATCACCTCCAGCGCGGTGAAGGCGCCCATCGACATCCTGGGCCTGTCCAACGGCGCGCGCAGCGGCCTGACCGGCTTTGTCGCCGGCCTGGCACGCAGTCCCATTGCGGCCAAGGGCGTGACCATCAACAATCTGCTGCCGGGCAAGTTCGAGACGGACCGGCTGGCCGGCACCTTCCAGGCCGCCTCCAACAAGAGCGGCAAGACACTGCAGGAAGTGCGCGAGATGCAGCAGGCCCAGGTGCCCGCCAAGCGCTTCGGCACGGCCGACGAGTTCGGCGCCATCTGCGCCTTTCTGTGCAGCCGGCATGCAGGCTACATGACGGGACAGAACATCCTGCCCGACGGCGGGCTCTACCCGGGCACTTACTGAGCGCCTGTATGACCTCCAGCCGCCGTTCCAATGCGGATCGCAAGGCCAGTCCGGACCGGCTGGGGGGGGACGTGCGCAGGGCCGAATCTGGACGTGTGCCGCGGCGCCATGCACGGGCCTGTGGCCGGAGGCCGTACATGCTGCTGATGGCCCACGCGCGCTCGGCCATCCACGCCAAGAGCGTGCGCTACAAGGTCTGGGCGCTGCTGGCACTTTTGCTGCTGACTGCGGCCACGGCCATCGCGTGGCTGCTGGTCAACATGCGCGCCAGCGACCAGGTGGAAGCGCAGCAGCGCCTGAACCGCATCGTGCAGGGGACCGGCGCCACGCTCAGCCACCAGCTCGATTCGCTGGACATTTTTGCCCATGGCGTGGACGAGCTGCTGGCCCTGGGCGGCAACGTGCAGCCTGTCATGACCCTCATGGTGCGCCAGAGCAATCTGCTGGGCGATGCGCTGATCCTGGATGGCCAGGGCAAGGTGCTGGTGGCCGCGCGCCAGCACTGGCGCAACGGCCAGGTGCCGCGTCCGCTGTGGGTGCGGCTCCGGCAGTCGCTCACCGATCCCATGGCTTCTGGCGCGCCGCTGCGTGCGCCCCTGGATGTGGAGCCCCAGCCCATGCTGTACTGGCTCAGGCCGCTGTCCAAGGCGGGGGCCGAGCGCTACCTGCTGATGCGTTTGCCGCGTGCGCAATGGGCGGCGGCGCTCACGAGGGGGCTGGAGCTCGAAGAGGTGGAATTCACGCTGGAAAACCAGGACGGAGAAATTCTGCTGGCCCTGCCCGTCCCGGAGCCGGAGCCGCACACCCAGCCCTTGCCGGCACTGAGCCGGGCGCCCGTGGGCCATGTGGCACGGCTGAGCCGCAAGCCGGCGCTGGTGGCGGTGCAGAGCCTGCCCAAGCAGGGGTTGTGGATATCGGCCAGCCTGCCCATGGACAAGGTGCCCAACCCATGGCGCATGGTGGTGCTGGGGCTGTGCATGGCCATTGCCGTGTTCGCGCTGCTGGCGGCCGCCCTGTGGGCCACCGTGCGCGGCTATCTGCTGCGCCTGCGCGGCATGCAGTTGCTGGCCACGCAGTCGCAGCAGCGCCTGGACCAGGCACTGGACAGCATGGGCAGCGGCTTTCTGCTGCTGGATGCGCAGCGGCAGGTGCTGCAGTGGAACCGCTGCTATGAGGAAATGTTTCCCTGGCAGAAGCGTGAACTCGTCAGCGGCCGCCCCCTGATGGATGTGCTGGGGGCATTTTCCATGCAGCTAGGCCTGGGCCATCTGCAGCTGCAGGCCATCAAGAAATTGCATGAGCAGCTGCTCGCAGATCCCGACAGGCCGGTGGAGCAGCAACTGCCCACGGGGCAATTCGTGCAGATGAAGGCCAGCCCCGTGGCGGACGGCGGCATGGTGATCACCTACAACGATGTGACCGACATCCGCCTGGCGGCCGCCGAAATCGAAAGCCTGGCCTTCTACGATGCGTTGACCGGCCTGCCCAACCGCCGCCTGCTGCTCGATCGCCTCGCGCAGGCCACGGAGCAGGCCTACCGGGAAGGCTGGTATGGCGCGTTGCTGTTCCTGGACCTGGACCAGTTCAAGATGCTCAACGACACCCTGGGGCACGAGGTGGGCGACCAGCTGCTGCAGCAGGTGGCCAAGCGCCTGCGCGGCGCCGTGCGCTCCTCGGACACGGTGGCACGCCTGGGCGGCGACGAATTCGTGGTCATGCTCTGCGAGCTGGCCTATGCCGAGGCCGCCGCCGCCACTGCGGCACAGCGCATCGGCGACAAGATCCTGGCGCGCCTGAACCAGCCTTACACGCTGGGTGGCCATACCCACCGCAGCGCCTGCAGCATCGGTGCCACGCTGTTCGGCCAGCAGCCGCAGTCCGCGGCCGAGCTGCTCAAGCAGGCCGACATCGCCATGTACCAGATCAAGACCCGCAAGAGCAGCGGCCTGTGCTTTTTCGATCCGCAGATGCAGGTCGAGATCCACCAGCGCGTACGCATGGAGGAGGACTTGCGCGTGGCCATGGCGCAGTCGCAGTTCGAGCTGCACTACCAGCCGCAGTTCACGTTGGCCGGCGAAGTCATCGGCGCCGAGGCGCTGCTGCGCTGGCGCCATCCGGAACGCGGCCTGGTGCCGCCCGGCATGTTCATCGCGGTGGCCGAGGAAAGCGAGATCATCGTGCCGCTGGGCATGTGGGTGCTGCGCACGGCCTGCGAGCAGCTGGCGCGCTGGCAAAAGGATGCGCGTCTGTCCCAGCTGCAGGTGTCGGTCAATGTGAGCGCCCGCCAGTTCCGCCACAAGGACTTCGCCACCCGCGTGGTGGAAGTGCTGCGGGAGACGGGCATTTCGCCGCAGCGGCTCAAGCTGGAGCTGACCGAATCGGTGGTGATCGAGAACGTGGAGCAGGCCATTGCCACCATGAAGCAGCTGCGCGCGCTGGGGCTGTGCTTTTCCATGGACGACTTCGGCACCGGACAGTCCTCGCTGACCTATCTGACGCGGCTGCCGCTGAGCCAGCTCAAGATCGACCAATCCTTCATCCGCAACATGGGCCACCGGCATACGGACGATGTGATCGTGCAGACCATCATCGGCATGGCGCGCAACCTGAACCTCGAGGTCATTGCCGAAGGCGTGGAGACCCAGGAGCAGCGCGCCATGCTGGCCAGCTACGGCTGTGCGTATTTCCAAGGCTATCTGTTCAGCCCGCCCGTTCCGTTGCATGCGTTCGAGCAGCTGCTGGCGCGCGTGCCGGTGCGCATGGAGCCGCCCGGAGTCTGAGGCCGGGGCGGGCGCAGGACGGGCCGGCCGGCGCGGGGATCCGAGGCATTTACATGTTCTTGCAGGGCGATGCCGCGCTGCAACGCCACAATGGCCTGAGTGTTTTTTGAGGCGAAAGGTTGTATGGAACACATGGAGCAATCTGTGGACCGGTGGCTGCGCAACGCGCTGGCGCAGGCGCAGCAGCCACCGCTGCGGCCGCGCCAGTGCCTGGGTATTGGCGGCCACGTGGTCGGCACGGTGGAGCAGGAATTCATCCAGTGCCTGGGCGCGGATGTGCTGCAGGCCAACGGGCTGGCACTGAACTGGAGCCATGGGCTGTGGCAGGTGCAGGGCGAGGGCGATGCCACCGGCTGCCTGAACCGGCTGGCCCAGGCCATGCGTGCGGCCGGCCATTGCGGGGCCTGGCGCAACGAACAGCTGGCGGTATGCAACGCCCAGGGCCGCAGGATCGCCACCATCGAGCGCGGGGCCGTGCGTCCGCTGGGCATTGCCACGCAGGCCGTACACCTGGTCGGAGCCGTGGCCGACGGCCGCATCTGGGTGCAGCAGCGTGCCGACGACAAGCCCACCAACCCTGGCAAATGGGATACCTTGATGGGCGGCATGGTCTCGGCCGAGGACACGCTGGCCCAGGCCGTGGAGCGCGAGACCTGGGAGGAAGCCGGCCTGCGCGTGGGCGACCTGCAGGACATGCGCCATGGCGGCCATGTGGACTTCGCCCGGCCCAGCCAGGAAGCCGAAGGCCAGGGCTATATGCGCGAACGCATCGACTGGTACGCGGTCACCGTGCCCCAGGGGCTGCGCCCCGACAACCAGGACGGCGAGGTGCAGGGCTTCGAGCTGCTGGAGCGCCGGGAGGTCGTGCAGTGGCTGCTTGAGGACCGCTTCACGCCCGAGGCCTCGCTGGTGCTGGCCGCGTATTTCGGCTGGCAGTAAAGAAAAGCCGCGCCATGAAAAAGGCCCTGCCGTGGCATGCGGCAGGGCCTTTTTTGCCGAGGGTGCAGGCTCAGAGCTTGGGGCCCAGCGGGGTCTCGCGCAGGCGGCTGGGGGCCAGTGCGCCGGCCTGCTCCAGGATCGGATAGGCGACCGAGCACAGCAGCGAGTTGATGCGCTTGAGGTCGCTGATCAGGTCGATGTGCAGCGAGCTGGTCTCGATGCTGGGCACGGTGTTGTCCGACAGGCGCGCCAGGTGGGTGGCCGAATAGGCCAGCTCCAGGTCGCGAAAGCGCGCCTTTTCCTCCAGCAGCTTCTGCGCTTCGCGCGCGTTGCCGTTGAGGAACACGCTCATGGCCAGGCGCAGGTTGTCGAGCAGATGCTGGTTGAGCTCGCTGATTTCCTGCATGCCGGCATCCGAGAACTGGCGGCCTTTCTTGATCTTCTTGTCTTCCAGGTCCAGCAGCACGCGCTCGATGATGTCGCCGATCTGCTCCATGTTGATCGTGAAGCTGATGATTTCCGTCCAGCGCTGACCCTCGCGTTCGTCGAGCTCGGCGCGCGAAATCTTGGTCATGTAGTACTTGATGGCCGAGTACAGGTCGTCCACCGTGCTCTCCAGATGGCGCACCTCTTCGGAAAGCTTGGCATCGTCGGTTTCCACGACCTTCTGCAGGCCGATGAGCATGGACTCCACCACGTCGGCCTGGTGCAGGGCCTCGCGCACCGCGCAGGAAATCGCCAGCGACGGCGTGGACAGGGCGGAGGGGTCCAGATGGCGCGGGCGCAGCAGATTGCCCTTGCCGCCGCCGTCCTCGGGCTTGGGCAGCAAAGCCGCCACCCAGCGCGCCACGGTCTGCGTCAGGCCGATGAAGCACAGGCTGTTGAAGATATTGAAGACCAGGTGGAACAGCACCGCGTCCTGGCCGGCATTCGGGATGTGGGGGTGCACATAGCGCATCCACAGGCCCAGGAACGGCGCCACGATGGCCACGCCCATGATCTTGAACAGCAGATTGCCCACGGTGACCTGGCGCACCTCCGTGGCAGACTTGGCCGTGGTCAGCACCGCGACCAGGCCGCTGCCCAGGTTGGCGCCCAGCACCAGGCCCAGCGCCACTTCCATGGGAATCGCGCCCGAGCCCGCCATGGCGGCGATCAGCAGCACCACCGCCAGGCTGGAGTAGGCGATCACGGCCAGCACCGCGCCCAGCAGCAGCTCCATGAACAGATCGCTGCTGACCGAGGCCAGCAGGGTGCGCACGGCCTCGGCCTGCAGCAGCGGCTCGGTGGCATCGACCACCAGGCGCAGTGCCAGCAGCATCAGCCCCAGGCCGATCAGCACGCGGCCTATGCGGCCCGGCGTGGAATCCTGGCGCGTGATGAACAGCACCACGCCCACGAAGATGAACAGCGGCGAAAGCCAGGACAGGTCGGTGGAGAACAGCACCGCCATCAGCGCCGTGCCCACGTCGGCCCCGCGCATCACCGCCAGCGCCGAGGGCAGGGTGATCAGGCCCTGGCCCACAAAGGCCGAGGTCATCAGCGACGTGGCCGTGCTCGACTGCACCAGCGCAGTCACCCCCAGCCCCGACATGGCGGCCGAGAAACGGTTGCTCATGCTGCGGGCCAGGATGTTGCGCAGATTGGCCCCGAAGACGCGCAGGACGCCGGTGCGCACCATGTGCGAGCCCCAGACCAGCAGCGCGATGGCGGCTAAAAGATTCAGTAAGTGCTTCATGTACTGCAAACCAGGAAGCGATCAAATATACCCTTGGCAGCCGGTTCAGCGCTGTGGGACTTGCTCCAATACGCACATTTAGGTGCGAATTTGGTAAATATAGTTTTCGTTTCTGATCTTTTTGGGCTCGACCCCGGGTTTTATGCAAAATCCAGGGGAAACCCTGTGAAAAATCCCGGGGCAAAACCCGCGCCAGGTCGCTGCGGCCCCGGGTTGCGCCCGTATCCGTCAAAACCAACCATGATTCCTGCTGTTCCGGGTGCCGCCGTTGTCGGGTGGCTGCTGCTTGTGCTGAGCCTTGCGGTGGGCGCCAGCCTGCTTGTGTGGTGGGGCTGGCGCGCATGGCGCGCGCAAAGCGGCAGGCCGAGGCCGCCGCTGCGCCGCTGGCAATGGGCGGGTGCCATGCTGCTGTCCGTGCTGCCCGTTTCCACGGCCGTGGGCCTGGCGCAGATCGCCTGGCAGGACCACCGGCAGGAGCAGCACCGGGCGGCGCAGGAGCGGCTGATGTTTTTCACCCTGGAGCGGCCCGTGGCCTGGGGCGATGTCACGCTGCCCGCGGGCAGCCATGTGCAGCGCGACCTGCCGCAAGACGAGGCTGGGGATGCGGATGGCCCGCCCGATCTGCGCGGCCTCAGGGAGGTGCGCTTTCCCCATCCGGTGCGGATCGGCGCCATGTGGGTGGGCGCCATGAGCGTCTACGGCCAGGTCGCCCTGGAGCTGGCAAGGCCGCACCGCTTTGCCGCACACGACGGCAAGCCGGCCCAGGAGTGCGAGGCCGGCCTGGCGGCGCTGTTCAATGCCCGCAGGCCGCCGTCGCCGGACGAGCCGTTTCCGCCGCAGCACGATGGGCTGGCCATGGGCGACTGGGTGTTCGAGACCTGTTTTGACGCCGGCACCGGCATGAGCGTGCGCTACTGGAAGGGCGGCCAGCTGGTCTGGGCCGATGCGCCCGTCTACGGCCGCAAGGAATAAACCCCGCCGGCTGGGGGCACGGCGGGGTTTGCGAAGGGGGGCAGTCGCGGTTCACGTGCCGGCCTTGGCGCGCCTGGCCCTCAGGATCTCATCGAGGATCAGCAGGATGGCGCCCAGCGTGATGCCCATGTCGGCCACGTTGAAGGCCGGGAAGTGGCTGGCGCCCCAGTAGAAGTCCAGGAAGTCCACCACGTAGCCGTGCTGCAGGCGGTCCACCACATTGCCGATGGCGCCGCCCAGGATGCTGGACAGCGCCAGGCAGAACATCTTCTGGCCCGGATGCTTTTTGAGCTGCCAGACGATCAGCACCGTGGCGGCCGCGCCGATGCCCACGAACAGCCAGCGCTGCCAGCCGCTGCCGTCGGCGAGGAAGGAGAAGGCCGCGCCCGTGTTGTGCGCGCGCACGATGTTGAAAAAGCCCGTGATGGCCGTCCAGTTGCCGTACTGGTAGTTGTCCAGGATCCACTGCTTGGTGAGCTGGTCCACGCCGATGATGACCAGCGCCCACACCAGCCAGGGCCAGAGGGAGCCTTTGCCAGGCTGTGCAGGGGTTGGAGAGGTCATGGCGGCTTGGGTCGGATGATTCATGAAAAATAGGATAGCTGCCTGCGCTTGCTGTTCAATGATTTCAAAATTAAAAGCATCTGAAATCATGGCCAGACAAGCGCTGGCAGCTCACTTTCTGACGCTGTTTCGCGTCCAGGCTCTGCAGGCTCAGGCCTTGCTGCGCACTTCGCCTTCGCCGTACAGATTGCTCACGCAGCGGCCGCACAGCGTGGGGTGGGCCGCGTCGGCGCCCACGTCCTCGCGGTAATGCCAGCAGCGCTCGCACTTGTCCTTCACGGAAGGCGTGACGGTCACGGCCAGGCCCTCGTCGGCCTGGGCGGCCACGGCCCGGGCGGCCGAGGTGATGAAGACGAACTTCAGGTCATCCGCCAGCGTCTCCAGCAGGGCCAGGTCCTCGGGCTGGGCCGCCACGGTCACTTCGGCCTGCAGCGAGGCGCCGACCTTGCCTTCGGCACGCACGGCCTCGATGTCCTTATTGACCACGTCGCGGATCTCGCGGATGCGCGTCCACTTGGCCAGCAGCGCCTCGTCGCCCTCGGGCAGGTCGGTGAACTTCTCGAGGAAGATGGTCTCGCTGTTGCCGAAGATCTTCCAGGCCTCCTCGGCCGTGAACGACAGGAAGGGCGCCATCCAGCGCAGCAGCGCGTGGGTGATCTGGTGCAGCGCGGTCTGGGCCGAGCGGCGGGCCAGGCTCTTCTCGCCCGTGGTGTAGAGGCGGTCCTTGAGCACGTCCAGGTAGAAGCCGCCCAGGTCCTCGGAACAGAACAGCTGCAGCTTGGCCACCACGGGGTGGAATTCGTAGACCTGGTAGTGGCCCAGGATCTCCTTTTGCAGCTGGGCCGCGCGCGCCAGGGCGTAGCGGTCGATTTCCAGCAGGTCCTCGTAGGCCACGGAATCCCTGGCCGCGTCGAAGTCGCTGGTGTTGGCCAGCAAAAAGCGCAGCGTGTTGCGGATGCGGCGGTAGCTGTCCACCACGCGGGCCAGGATCTTGTCGTCGATGCCCAGGTCGCCCGAGTAGTCGGTCGATGCCACCCACAGGCGGATGATCTCGGCGCCCATCTTGCCGCTCACGTCCTGCGGCGCCACGGTGTTGCCCAGCGACTTGGACATCTTCTTGCCCTGGCCGTCGACCGTGAAGCCGTGCGTGAGCAGGCCGCGGTAGGGCGCGCGGCCGAAGATGGCGGCAGCCAGCAGCAGCGAGCTGTGGAACCAGCCGCGGTGCTGGTCGTGGCCTTCCAAGTACAGGTCGGCCTCGGGGCCCTGGTCGTGGTGCATGGCGTTGTGCGTGCCGCGCATCACATGCCAGAAGGTGGAACCGGAGTCGAACCACACCTCCAGGATGTCGGTGCTCTTGGTGTAGCTGGCGGCATCCTCGGCGCCGAGGATGTCCTCGGCCGTCACGCGGCTCCAGGCCTCGATGCCGCCCTGCTCGATCATGTCGGCCGCCTGGTCGATGATCTCCATGGTGCGCGGATGCAGCGCGCCCGTGTCCACATGCAGGAAGAAGGGGATGGGCACGCCCCAGCTGCGCTGGCGCGAGATGCACCAGTCGGGCCGGCCGGCGATCATGTCGCGCAGGCGGGTCTTGCCGTTCTCGGGGTAGAAGCTCGTGTGCTCGATGGCGTCCAGTGCGATCTGGCGCAGCGTCTTTTCCGGCTTCTGGGCCGGATCGGTGAACACGCCTTCGCCTTCGTCCATGCGGATGAACCACTGCGCCGCGGCGCGGTAGATCACCGGCGTCTTGTGGCGCCAGCAGTGCGGGTAGCTGTGGGTGATGGTCGTGGTGTCCATCAGGCGGCCGGCCACCTTGAGCGCGTCGAGGATGACGGGCACGGCCTTCCAGATGTGCTGGCCACCGAACAGGGGCAGATCGGACGCGTACACGCCGTTGCCCTGCACGGGGTTCAGGATGTCCTTGTACTCCATGCCGTTGGCCTTGCAGGAGTTGAAGTCGTCCAGGCCGTAGGCGGGCGCCGAGTGCACGATACCCGTGCCGTCGTCGGCCGTGGCGTAGTCGGCCAGGTACACGGGCGAGATGCGGTCGTAGCCCTTGTCCACGTGCGCCAGCGGGTGCTTGAAGGGCATGTGGTCCAGCTTCTCGCCCTTGGCGGTGGCGACCACCGTGCCCTCGAGCTTCCAGCGCGCCAGGCACTTCTCGACCAGGGCCGAGGCCACGATCAGCAGGCCCCGCTCGGTGTCCACCAGGCTGTATTCCAGCTCGGGGTTGACGTTGAGCGCCTGGTTGGCGGGGATGGTCCATGCCGTCGTCGTCCAGATGACGATGAAGGCTTGCTTGTCAAGCTGCGGCAGGCCGAAGGCGGCGGCCAGTCTGGCGGGTTCGGCCGCGGGGAACATCACGTCCAGCGTCTGGCTCTGCTTGTCGGCGTACTCGATCTCGAACTCGGCCAGCGAGGACGCGCAGTCGAAGCACCAGTACACGGGCTTGAGGCCGCGGTATACGAAGCCGCGCTCCATGACCTTCTTCAGAGCGCGCAGCTCCTGCGCCTCGTTGGCGTAGTTCATGGTCTTGTAGGGATGGTCCCAGTCGCCCAGCACGCCCAGGCGCTTGAAGTCCACCATCTGCTGCGCGATCTGCTCGGTGGCGAAGGCGCGGCTCCTGGCCTGCATCTCGTCGCGCGGCAGGTTGCGGCCGTGCAGCTTCTCGATGGCGTTCTCGATCGGCAGGCCGTGGCAGTCCCAGCCCGGCACGTACAGCGCGTCGAAGCCCTCGAGCTGGCGGCTCTTGACGATCATGTCCTTGAGGATCTTGTTGACGGCATGGCCGATGTGGATCTTGCCGTTGGCGTACGGCGGGCCGTCGTGCAGGATGAACATGGGCGCGCCGTGGCGCGCATCGCGCAGCTTCTTGTACAGGCCCTTGTCTTCCCATTCCTTGACCCAGCCCGGCTCGCGCTTGGGCAGGTCGCCGCGCATGGGGAAGGGGGTGTCGGGCATGTTCAGCGTGGCGCGGTAGCCAGAGGCTTCGTTCTTGTTGACTTTGGAATCGGACATGGGAACCTTGAGAGCAATGCAGTGCCCAGGCATGGCTGCCGGAGCGTGAATGGGGAATGTGGGCCTGGCGCGCCGTCTGTCATAGCGTGCGCTTCAGTGCAGGGCGGACGGCGAGCGTCAAATTCGGTCGCGCGTGGTCTGGCGACGGGTCTCGGTATAGCTGCTCGTGTGGGACGGCGTGTGGATGGCGGCGAAAAACGCGCGCGCGTCATCGCAGTCCTTGGCGATGCCTGCCGTCAGGGCATCGAGACTGTCGTACTTCAGCTCGTCGTGCAGTTTGTGCAGAAGTTCCACGCGGATGATTTTACCGTAGGCCTCTTCACCACCGAGTGCGGCGGGCCAATCGAAGCAGTGGGTCTCCAGCAGCACCCGGCCGCCATTGACGTCATGGGGGTCCAGCGAGGGGCGCACGCCCAGGTTGGCCACGCCGCGCAGCGGCTCGCCCGAGAGGCCGTGCACCAGCACCGCGAAAATGCCGCTGGCCGCCGGCTTCCAGTGGTCGAAGCGCAGGTTCAGCGTGCGAAAGCCGTCGTCCGCGCCCTCGCGCGACTCGGCCAGCTTGCGGCCCAGCTTGCGGCCGTGGACCACATGGCCCGAAATCGTGTAGGGATGGCCGAGCAGGCGGGCGGCATCGGCCATCTCCCCGGCCGCCAGCGCCTCGCGCACGGCGGTGCTGGAGACCCGCAGGCCGTGCACCTCGTAGCTGTTCATGCGCGCCACATCGAAGCCCAGGGCCTGGCCGGCCGCGTCCAGCATGGCGTAGTCGCCGGCGCGCTTGGCGCCGAAGCGGAAGTCGTCGCCCACCAGCACGTACTTGGCGCCCAGGCCCGAAACCAGCACGTCCTGGATGAAGCTCTCGGGGCTCTGGCCGGCCAGCGCCGCGTTGAACGGCAGGATCACCACCTGGTCCACGCCGCAGACCTCGAGCTGGCTGAGCTTGTCGCGCAGCGTTCCCACGCGGGCCGGCGCCAGCTCGGGCTTGCCCAGCTTCTGGGCGAAGTAGTCGCGCGGATGCGGCTCGAAGGTCATGGCGCAGCTGGGAATGCCGCGCTGTGCCGCTTCGGCGCGCAGCAGGCCCAGCATGGCCTGGTGGCCGCGGTGCACGCCGTCAAAGTTGCCAATGGTCACAGCGCAGGCCGGCGCCAGGCCAGGGTGCTTGAATCCTCGGAAAATCTTCATGGCGTGCTTTGTTTTTCGTAGCGGCTCGCCCCGATGCGGGCAGCGGTGGCCGTCAATTTGACATAATTTCGGAGTATATTGCCTTGATTCGGGCGGCTTGGCGGCCGCCTGTGAGTGCGCATCACTCTTGCGACTGATTGTTCTTGTTGTTTACCGGCAGGAGGCATGTTGTGAAAGTCTTGAAGCTGACAGCCCAGGGACTGCCCCAGTCCTGGATCACGCTGGAGCAGGCGGCGCTGCACTATGCAGCGGATGAAGTACGCTGGGAATCCGGCGGGGAGATCGCCTGTTTCCGCGGCGGCCACAATGCTGTGACCGGTCGGCAGTCAGTGATTCACATCAACAGCATCATCGGCACCAAGGGCGTGCCCGCGATCAACCCGCACGAGCTGCTGCCCGGCCTGACCAACGGCAAGCTGTTTGCGCGCGACCGCTGCGTCTGCGCCTATTGCGGCCGCCAGTTCCATGAAAGCGAGCTCACGCGCGAGCACATCATTCCCGTCAGCCGGGGCGGCCAGCATACCTGGATGAACCTGGTCACGGCCTGCCGCGCCTGCAACCACCGCAAGGGCCCGCGCACGCCGGAGCAGGCCCGTATGCCGCTGCTCTACACGCCTTACGTGCCCAGCCTGTGGGAAGACTTCATCCTGCGCAACCGCCGCATCCTGGCCGATCAGATGGAATTCCTCGTGGCCCATGTGCCGCGCCATTCGCGCTGGCGCAGCTAGGGTGGCTCCTCTGTGATCGCGGCCGCCTGGCGCCGGGCATAAAAAAGCCCCGGGCCGGAGCGCGGGGCAGGAGAGAGGAAAGGAGTATGCGGTCAGGCCGTGGCGGAAACCGCCTTCTGCCATGCTTCGTAGAGGTCCTCGCCCTCGTCGCGCACGCGATGGCTGATGAGTGCCATTTCACGCTGGTCCTCGGGCTTGGCCAGTTCCACATAGCCGCGGGCGGCCGACAGGTCGTAGGGCTCGCCGTCCTCGTTGGAGTAGGCGAAATACACCTTCTTCACGCCGGCCAGCAGCATGGCCGTGTAGCACATGGAACAGGGATAGCCGCTGGCGTACATGACGGCGCCCGACAGGTCCGTGCTGCCCTGGGCCTTGGCGCCAATGCGCAGGGCCTGCATCTCGGCGTGGGCCGACGGGTCGCACAGGTCCTCCACCTGGTTGACGGCGCGGGCCAGCACCTGGCCATCCCTGACCAGCACGGCGCCGAATGGCCAGGTGGCCTGCTTGCGGTCCTTGACGTTGCCCATGGCCAGGCGGATGGATTCGATCAGGTACTTGTCTTCGTTGTTCATGGAATTGTTCTCCTTGTAAAAAATCAGCTGCCGCGGTAGGTGGTGAAAAACCAGGGCGAGCACAGCATGGGGACGTGATAGTGCTGGGCTGCGTCGAAGATGGAAAAGCGCACCAGCACTTCTTCCGACAGTGCCGTGGGCTCCTTGAAATGTTCGCCTACGTAGAAGCGCAGTTCGAAGTCTCCGGTGCGGGCCGACTGGGCCGGCAGCATGGGGCTGTCGGTGCGGCCGTCGGCATTGGTGCGCGTGCTGTTCAGGCGCTGCGCGGGAGACTGCGCCACATCATAGAGCTCGACCCGCATGCCTGCGATGGGTCGGCCGGTGGTGACATTGAGTACGTGGGTGCTGATGCCTGCCATGATTTGCCTTTCGCGAGATAGTGGTATCCGGGATGGAAAAAGGCGGCGGATCAGCTGCCGCGCGAGTAGGTATAGCTCCAGGGTCCGAACTGGATCGGCAGGTGGATGCGCTCGGCCGTGTTCACGACCTGGAAGCGCACCGGCACCTTGGACAGAAAGGCCGGGCGCGGCAGCTTGGCACCCTTGGCCGCAAAGTATTCGTCCACGTGCAGCAGCATTTCGTAGCGGCCGGCGCGGTAGCTGTCATCGATCAGCAGCGGATCGTCGGCGCGGCCGTTGGCATTCACGATGAAGCTGCGCAGCAGCACATAGTTCTGGCCGTCGAAGCGCGAGAAATCCACGCGCAGCCCCGTGGCCGCGGAGCCGTGGAAGGTGTCCACGGCATGCATGGTCAGCCGGGGGCTGGCGCCGTGCAGCACGATGGGCCCGGAGGACTGGGCGGGAGCGGCTGGCGTTGCCGGTGCATCGGCGGCCAGCGCGCCGCGTGCGGCGGCCAGGGCGGTGGCGCCGAGCGCCAGGCCCGAGAGAGTGAACTGGCGGCGGGCCGGAGCCTGCGGCTGGGCCTGGTGCCCGGCGCTGGATGGGAAAGTCTTGGACATGGATCTGTCTCCTCGGGGCGGATGCGGCTTCAGAGGCTCTTGCGGCGCTGGATGCGGGCAATGAACGCGATGGCCAGGATGGCGGACAGCACTTCCACGATGGCGACCAGGTACAGGCCCGGAGCGACCTTGCCGGTGGAAGCCTTGATCACGCCCATCAGGTAGGGGGCGCCGAAGCCGGCCAGGTTGGCGACCGAGTTGATCAGGGCCACGCCCACGGCGGCGGCTCCGCCGCTGAGCAGCATGTTGGGCATCTGCCAGAACACGGGAATGGCGCTCATGGTGCCTACCAGGGCCAGCACCATGGCCGTCAGTGCCACGATCACGGGGATGCTGGACATGCCCATGGTGATGGCCAGGGCCAGCATGCCGCCGGCGCCCAGCAGGGCCGAGCCCGCGAAGTGCCAGCGCACTTCGCCGCGTTGGTCGGAATGGCGGCCGTTGATGACCATGCCAGCCGCGCCCAGCAGGTAGGCGGCGCCGGCAATCCAGCCCACTTCCATGGGCGATGTGAAGCCGGCCTCGCGGATCACAGTGGGGATCCAGAAGGTCAGCGTGGAGTTGGCGCACAGCAGGCAGAAGAACACGGCGATCAGCAGCCACACCATGGGGTTGCCGAACAGGGTGCGCCAGTCGCTGTGGCGCTCGCCCTGGGCCTTGTGGTCGATTTCGAGCTGCTGGCGCACCACGGTGCGGTCGGCATCGGTGAGCCACTTGGCCTGCTCGGGCCGGTCCGTCATGTAGAAATAGGCGAAGACGCCGGCCAGCACCGAGGGAATGCCCTCAATGATGAACAGCCATTGCCAGCCGTGCATGCCATGCCAGCCGGCGGCCCAGGTCATGATGCCGCCGGCCAGGGGGCCGCCGAGCACGCCCGCGATGGCGGAGGCCGACATGAAGGTGCCGAAGGCCTTGGCGCGGCGCTTGGACGGGTACCAGTAGGTCAGGTACAGGATGATGCCGGGGTAGAAGCCGGCCTCGAACACGCCCATCAAAAAGCGCAGGATGTAGAAGTGGGTCGGTGTCGTGACCCAGGCCTGCATGACGCAGATGATGCCCCAGCCGATGGTGATGCGCATCACCGTCTTCTTGGCGCCGATCCGTTGCAGCAGCATGTTGGACGGCACTTCGAACAGGAAATAGCCGATGAAGAAGATGCCGGCACCCAGGCCGTAGACTGCTTCGCTGAACTTCAGGTCGTCGAGCATCTGCAGCTTGGCGAAACCGATGTTCACGCGGTCCAGCCATGCCAGCACCCACAGCACGCCCAGGAAGGGCAGCAGGCGCCAGGAGATCTTGGAATAGGTGGCGTCGACCTGGTCGACGCCGGCAGTCGTGCCGCTGATCGGCACATGTTGAGCACTCATGGCAAGTCCTTGTCTCGGAAGTTTGTTGTTTGGGTTTGGGGACGCTTGCATCGTCGCGGGTTGGGGCAATATGCGAAACTAGGCAGCTGCTATGAGCCGCATAGCAAAATGCATATTCATAGGGAAAACACGTGTCTCGCAGCGAAGATCCGTTCGACACTTACCTGCTGCGTGTGCTGTGCACATTGATCAGCGAAAAAAGCGTGTCGCGCGCGGCCATACGCCTGAACCAGTCGCAGCCGGCCATCAGCGCGGCGCTGCGGCGGTTGCGGGCCATCTTCAACGACCCGCTGCTGGTGCGGGACAAGAACCGCATGGTGCCCACGGCGCGCGCGCTGCAGGCCGTGGAGCAGGCGCGCGCGGCCCTGGGACTGATCGACGGGCTGCTGACGTCCGGCAAGGACTTCTCTGCCGGGACCACGCAGCAGCGCTTCACCCTTGCCACCCCCGACTACCTGGCGCCGCCCTTCATGGCGCGCGTGGTCCAGCTCATGCGCACGCAGGCGCCGGGTGCCCGGCTGGTCATGCTGCCCCTGGGCCAGAACTTCGACTACGAACAGGCGCTGCAAAGCGGCGAGGTGGACATCGTCATCGGCAACTGGCCGAGCCCGCCCGAGCATCTGCACATGTCCACGCTGATCGAGGACCAGGTGGTCTGCCTGCTCGACGAAAAGCACCCGCTGGCCGCACCAGGCCAGCTCACGGCCGAGCACTATCTGCAGTCGGCCCATATCGTGTTCACGCCGTATTCGCCGGACCAGCGCGGCGTGGTGGAGACCAGCCTGGGCACCATGCGCGTGAGCCGCGACGGCCGCGTGCAGTGCTCGCATTTCTCGCTGGCGCCGGACCTGCTCGTGGGGACCGATCTGCTGCTGACCACCAGCCGCCACTTCGCGGCCTACCATGCCAGGCGCCTGCCGCTGGCCATGGTGCCCCTGCCCATGGGCAACCGCACCATGCGCTTTTACCAGCTGTGGCATTCGTCGCGGCACCGCGATGCATCGCACATCTGGCTGCGCGGGCTGCTGAGCCAGGCCTCGCAGGTGCTGACAGAGCTGGCGTAGCCGGCTGCTATACGGGCTATAACAAGCCAGGACTGTGAGGCGGCAAACGCGCTTCCTACACTGGCTCCATGACTACCACCACTGCCTCCTCCCTTCCCACGCTCGACGAGCTCAACACCATGGCGCACGGCGCCTTCGTGGCCGCGCTCGGCGAGGTCTTCGAATACGCCCCCTGGGTTGCCGAAGCGGCTGCCAGCCAGCGGCCCTTCGACAGCATCGATGCGCTGCATGGCGCCATGCTGGCCGCCGTGCATGCCAGCCCCCGCGAGCAGGCCGTGCGCTTTCTCTGCGGCCACCCCGAGCTGTCGGCCAGCGCCGTGCGCTCCGGCACGCTGACCAGCGATTCCCAGCAGGAGCAGCAAAGCGCCGGCCTGGGCGATCTGGAGCAGGAGCAGGGCGAGCGCCTGGCCGCTCTGAACCAGGCCTACCGCTCGCGCCACGGTTTTCCCTTCATCGCCTGCGTGCGCCACTACACGCGCGCCGGCCTGTTTGCCGAGCTGGCATCGCGCACCGAGCGCGGCACCGAGCAGGAGTTTGCCGAGGCCCTGCGCCAGATCGGCTTCATCAGCCGCCTGCGCCTGTCGCAGCGCGTGCGCGCCGGCAGCCTGCAAGCGGCCTGATCCCCTTTTCCTGACAAAAAAGCCCCGCGATGCGGGGCTTTTTAAGTGCCGGTCATCCCGCCGCGGCGGGACGATCGGTCTCAGGCGAAGACGCCGGCGCTGTCCTGCATCCCCGCGGACAGCACGCCCAGGTGGTGCAGGGTGTCGCCGCCGGTCATTTCCATCTGCGTCAGGCGCTTGAAGTAGTGGCTGCCCACGTATTCGTCGGTCACGCCGATGCCGCCGTGCAGCTGCACCGACTGCTGGCCGACGAAGCGCATGGACTGGCCCAGCTGCACCTTGGCGCGGGCCAGGGCCAGGTGGCGCTCGGCCTCGGGTTCGCCGAGCTTGAGGCTGGCGTAGTAGCTCATGGAGCGGGCCAGTTCAAGCTGCATCTTCATGTCGGCCACGCGATGGCGCAGGGCCTGGAAACTGGCGATCACGACGCCGAACTGCTTGCGCTGGTTCATGTATTCGGTGGTGAGCTTGAGGGTCTGCTCCATCACGCCCACGCCTTCGGCGCACAGGGCGGCGTTGGCCACATCCTGGGCCAGCGTCAGCGCGGCCAGGCCGTCCGCGGTGATCAGCGTGGCGGGCGTGGCCTTGCAGAGCAGGTCGGCCGCGCGGCCTTCGTCCTGGGTGCTGTAGCCGTGCGTGGATACGCCGGCCGCGCCCTTTTCCACGAGGAACAGGGCGATCTTGCCGTCCAGCTGCGCGGGCACGATGAAGGCATCCGCCTGGTCGCCTGCCGGAACTATGTTTTTCGTAGCGTCCAGCGTGTAGGCATCACCGTTTCTGCTGGCCTTTGCATCGCAGACATCAAGGCGGTAGCGTGCCTTGCGCTCCTGCGATGCGAGCACGACCAGCGCTTCGCCACTGGCGATGGCGGGCAGCCACTGCTGCCTGACGGCTTCGCTGCCATACCGGGCGATCACGGCCGAAGCCACGAAGGCCTGGGCCAGCGGCTCCATCACCAGGCCGCGCCCCAGCTCTTCCATCACCACCATGGCGTCGACGGCGCCCTGGCCCAGTCCGCCGTACTGCTCGGGCACGGTGAGGGCGGTCAGGCCCAGCTCGGCCAGCTCGCCCCACACTTCGCGGGAAAAGCCGCCCTGGGCCACGATGGACTGGCGACGCTCGAAGGTATAGCCCTTGTCCACCCAGCGCGCGACGGCGTCGCGCAGTTGTTGCTGGTCATCGGAAAAATTGAAATCCATGAAAGTCTCCTGATGCTGGCTGCATGCGGCACCTTGGCGCCCTTCACATCCAGCGAAGCTCTTGCTAGAACCCCCTCCCGGAGGGGGCACGGGGGAGTCGTACGTTTTCGCGCAAGCGAAATATCGTCGCCGTCACCAGTTCCGGGTCAGCCCAGCACCGTCTGCGCGACGATGTTTCGCTGTACTTCGTTGCTGCCGCCGTAGATCGTGGTCTTGCGCATGTTGAAATAGGTCGAGGCCAGCGGCGCGTTGGCCACCACGCCGCCCGGGAAGTCGCCCTGCCAGCCGGCTTCCATGGCTTCCTCGATGAAGGGCAGGCTGTAGGGGCCGGCGGCCAGCATCATCAGCTCGGCATAGCGCTGCTGGATTTCGCTGCCCTTGATCTTGAGCAGGCCGGCGATGTCCAGCGGATTCTTGCCCGACTTCTCGGCCGAGAGCACGCGCAGCACCAGCATTTCCAGGGCCACGATGTCCACTTCGAGCAGCGCGATCTGGTCGCGAAAGCGCTGGTCGTCCCAGACGCCTTCGGTCTTGGCGATGCGCTTGAGGCGCTCGAGCTCGCGCTTGGCGCGGTTCACGCCGGCGATGTTGGTGCGCTCGTGCGAAAGCAGGTGCTTGGCATAGGTCCAGCCCTTGTTCTCTTCGCCGATCAGCTGGTCGGCGGGCACTTCCACGTTGTCGAAGAAGACCTCGTTGACTTCGCACTCGCCGTCGAGCAGCTTGATGGGGCGCACGGTCACGCCGGGCGACTTCATGTCGATCAGCAGGAAGCTGATGCCGGTCTGGGGCTTGCCTTCGCTGCTGGTGCGCACCAGGCAGAAGATCCACTCGCCGTACTGGCCCAGCGTGGTCCAGGTCTTCTGGCCGTTGACAATGTATTTGTCGCCCACGCGCTCGGCGCGGGTCTTGAGGCTGGCCAGGTCCGAGCCCGAGCCGGGCTCCGAATAGCCCTGGCTCCACCAGACTTCGCCGCTGGCGATGCCGGGCAGGAAGCGCTTTTGCTGCTCCGGGCTTCCGTAGGCCATGATGACGGGGGCCACCATCACCGGTCCGAAGGGCACGACGCCGGGCGCGCAGGCCGCGGCGCATTCTTCCTCGAACAGATGCTTTTGCACGGCGGTCCAGCCGGGTCCGCCGAACTGGGCGGGCCAGCCCGAGGCCAGCCAGCCCTTCTTGCCGAGAATCTTGGCCCAGCGCTGCAGGTCGTCGCGCGTCAGGCGCAAATCGTTGCGCACCTTGTGCGCGATCTCCTCCGGCAGATGGGCCCGCACCCAGGTGCGGACTTCTTCGCGAAAGGCTTGTTCTTCGGGGGTAAATGCCAGATCCATGCGCTTGTCTCCTGAGAATGTCCAGGTTGTAGCACGCGCGTTCTTTTTCCAGCTGTCGAGGCTGCGACAGATCGGCCCGGCTTTGGTGAAAACCCCAGGAGGAAGCGCGGCGGCCTTCAGCCGGCCGGGCCGCCTGCGGTGCCGGGTGCCGCATCCTGCAGCGGGCTTTCCATGCCCAGGGCCTCGCACAGCTGCAGCACGGTGGCGCGCAGGCGGGCCACTTCGGCCTCCAGCGCATCCACGCGCTGCTGCAGGGCCGGTGCATTGCCGGCCGGTGCCGCGCTGGCCGCGCCTTGCAGGGCCGCGATATCGACCGGGCCGCACAGCAGGTGCGCCCAGCGCTGTTCGCGGGCGCCGGGCGCGCGCGGCAGCTGCACCACCAGCGGGCCGCCTTTTTCCTCGCTGCGCTCGCGCAGCTCGTCCAGGAATGCCTCGACCGAGGAAATATCGGCAAAGCGGTGCCAGCGCTCGGAGTTGATGCGCAGCTCGCCGGCCGTCTGCGGGCCGCGCAGCGCCAGCAGCGCCAGCAGCACGGCCGACTGGTCGGGCACGCCCATGCCGCGCGGGAAGTTGTGCTCCCAGCGCGTGGCGCGGCTGCCGCTGATCTGTACCGCCAGCGTCCTGAGGCGCAGGCTGTCCAGCGCTTCCTGGGCCTGGGATTCGCTCACTTCCATCACCGGATCGCGGCTGGATTTCTGGTTGCAGCCGGTGACCAGGGCGTTGAGCGTCAGCGGATAGCTGTCGGGCACAGTGCGTGCCTTTTCCATCAGTGTGGCCAGCACGCGGGCCTCCACGGCGGTCAGCGGGGCGGTTCTGGGGTCGAAGGGCATGGAGTCTCCTCAAAAGGCACAGGGCGGCACACAAGAACTCGGGCTAAGGGAAAGCCCGGTAGTGCGACAATCGCCGCCCATGAAAAACATCGTGATCCTGATTTCGGGCGGCGGCTCGAACATGGCCGCCATTGTGCGTGCATCCCAGCAGCAGAACTGGGCAAAGCAGTACAACGCCAGGGTTGCTGCGGTGGTGAGCAACAAGGCCGAGGCCCAGGGGCTGGCCTTTGCGCGCGACAACGGCATCGCCACCGAGGTGCTGGATCACAGGCAGTTTGACAGCCGCGAGGCCTTCGACGCCCAGCTGATGCAGGTGATAGACCGCCATGCGCCCGATCTGGTGGTGCTGGCCGGCTTCATGCGCATTCTCACGCCGGGCTTTGTGGCGCACTACGAGGGGCGCATGGTCAACATCCATCCCTCGCTTCTGCCGGCCTTCACGGGCCTGCATACGCACCAGCGCGCCATAGCCGCGGGCTGCAAGTTTGCCGGCGCCACGGTGCATCGCGTCACGGCGGAGCTCGACGTGGGCCCGATTCTCGAGCAGGCCGTCGTGCCCATCCTGCCGGGCGACACGGCCGAGGCACTGGCCGCGCGCGTGCTGGTGCAGGAGCATGTGATCTACCCGCGCGCCGTCCTCAATCTGCTCAAGAATCGATAGCGAGTGGCGCTTGATGCGCCTGTGCTCAAGGCTGTTCCGGTTCTTTTTCCGTGTCCGCCAGCCGGCGAAAGCGCGGCCTTTCCACGCCGTCTATGACCACGGTTTCGTTGAACATGGCCGCGGGCCGTACCCACAGGCCGTGTTCGCCATACAGGGCGCGGTACAGCGTCATGGATTCCAGTGTCTCGCTGTGGCGCACGGTGCCTATCACTTCATAGCGCATGCCTTTGTAGTGCGCGTAGAGGCCGGGTTCGGTGACGATGAGGGGCGGAAGGTCTTGTTGGCTCATTATGCAATTCGATAGCGGGATGCGCAGGATAGGTAAGGGCTGTACGCCATTTTGATGCTTGAGAAAACATCTGCGCCGGCATGCCGGCGAGAACCGGGAGAGAGGCCAGGGCTTGGGCGACAGTGGGACAATCGCTCCCATGCATCCCAAACAGCTTCTCGACGCTTGCACCGAACTCGTCAAGCGCACCCTGACATTTGAACATCCGGCCGATGCCGTGGTGTCCCGCTTTTTCCGTGAAAACCGCAACCTGGGCCCGCGCGAGCGCGCCACCCTGGCTGAAACCGCCTACACCGTGCTGCGCAAGAAGCTGTTGTTCGAAGCGCTGGCGCATTCGGGCAGCGGCCCGCGCGAGCGCCGGCTGGCCATCCTGGGCTTTGCCGAATGCCTCAAGGAACAGAGCGGCAAGGAACCCAAAACCAGGGCCCGGGACGGCTTCGACAGCGACAGCTTCGTGAAGGCGGCCCTGCTGCCGCAGGAGTTCAAATGGCTCAAGGACTGCGAAAGCATCCAGCCCGAGGACCTGATGGAGGCCCATCGCCACAATCTGCCCGAGTGGCTGGTGGCGCCGCTCAAGGCGCAGCTGGGCGATGAATTCTGGGCCTTGGCCGCGAGCATGGAGCGCAGCGCGCCGCTGGATCTGCGTGTGAACATCCTGAATGCCAAGCGCTCCGATGTGCGCAAGGAACTGGAAAAGGCCGGCATCCAGGCCCAGCCCACGCCGTATTCGCCCTGGGGCCTGCGCGTGGATGGCAAGCCGGCGCTGGCCCGGCTGGATGCCTTCACGCGCGGCGCCATTGAGGTGCAGGACGAGGGCTCGCAGCTGCTGGCCCTGCTGCTCGACGCCAAGCGCGGCGAAATGGTGGTGGACTTCTGCGCCGGCGCGGGCGGCAAGACGCTGGCCATCGGCGCGGCCATGCGCAATACCGGCCGCCTCTATGCCTTCGACGTGTCGGGCCATCGCCTCGAAGCCCTGAAGCCGCGCCTGGCGCGCTCGGGCCTGTCCAATGTGCACCCGGCGGCCATTGCCCATGAGCGCGACGAGCGCATCAAACGCCTGGCCGGCAAGATCGACCGCGTGCTGGTCGATGCGCCCTGCTCGGGCCTGGGCACGCTGCGCCGCAATCCCGACCTCAAGTGGCGCCAGAGCCCCAAGGCCGTGGAAGAGCTGACGCAAAAGCAGGCAGCCATCCTCGAAAGCAGCGCACGCCTGGTGAAGGCCGGCGGCCGCCTGGTCTATGCCACCTGCTCCATCCTGCCGCAGGAGAACGAAGCCATTGCCGAGGCCTTTTCGGCTGCGCACCCGGACTTCGTGCCGCTGAGCGCCGGCGAGCTGCTGGAACAGCTCAAGGTCGAGGACGGCGATGCGCTGTGCAGCGGCGGCGAGAACGGCCGGCGTTATGTGCGCCTGTGGCCCCACCGCCATGAAACCGATGGATTTTTTGCGGCAGTTTGGGTGAAAAAAGCGTAAATTCCCGGCAAATCCAGTATCCCGCGTCAGACAAAGGGCTGTGTGGATGTAGGGCGTCCACCTAAAATGGCAGTTCTTGTGCTTCGCGGAAGCGAGCACGCTTTTTGCCTGGGCCTTTGGCGCATGGCGCTGGATATCGGCTTGAACGGGAGTGCGGTTGTGGACGGATTGGTGAACTGGCTGGCCAATGGCCTGTGGGAGCTGTCGTGGTGGCAGCTGCTGCTCTATACCCTGGCCACCACGCACATCACCATCGCCGCGGTCACCATCTACCTGCACCGTTGCCAGGCCCACCGGGCATTGGACTTGGGGCCTGTGCCCTCGCATTTCTTCCGCTTCTGGCTGTGGCTGGGCACGGGCATGGTCACCAAGCAATGGGTGGCCATCCACCGCAAGCACCATGCCAAGTGCGAGACCGCCGAAGATCCGCACAGCCCGCAGACACGCGGCCTGGGCACCGTGATGCGCCGTGGCGCCGAGCTGTACCGCGAGGAAGCGAAAAACGAGGACACGCTGCGCAAGTTCGGCCACGGCACGCCCGACGACTGGATGGAGCGCAATGTGTACCGCCATTCGGTGCTGGGCCCCTCGCTGATGCTGATCATCGATGTGGCGCTGTTCGGCGCCATCGGCCTGTCCATCTGGGCCGTGCAGATGGTCTGGATTCCGTTCTGGGCGGCCGGCGTGGTCAATGGCGTGGGCCACTACTGGGGTTACCGCAACTACGAGGCGCCCGATGCCTCCACCAATCTCGTGCCCTGGGGGTTGATCATCGGCGGCGAGGAGCTGCACAACAACCACCATACCTATCCGACCTCGGCCAAGTTCTCTGTCAAGCGCTACGAGTTCGACATCGGCTGGCTCTATATCAGCGCCATGCAGAAGATGGGCTGGGCCAAGGTCAAGAAGACGCCGCCGCGCTTGCGCATGGGCGCCGTCAAGCCCGTGGCCGATGAGCTGACGCTCGAGGCCGTGATTGCCAATCGCTACGAAGTCATGGCCCGCTATGCGCGCGGCGTGCGTGCCGCCGTGCGGCAGGAGCTGGACGTGCTCAGGCAGCGCAAGGCCCAGAAGGCCGATGTCTCGCTGCTGCTGGCGGCCCAGCGCTGGCTGCACCGCGACAACGACAAGGTGCCCGAGCGCGCCCAGGCCCAGCTGGCCCAGGCGCGCGCGGCCCATCCCGTGATCGACCAGATGCTGGTCATGCGCGAGGAGCTGCGCCAGCTGTGGCTCAACACCACGCTGAGCCGCGAACAGCTGACCAGCCAGCTGCAGGCCTGGTGCCAGCGTGCCGAAGCCAGCGGCATCGCCATGCTCAAGGAGTTCTCCGTCAAGCTGCGCGCTGCCCACGCTTGATGCCGGCAGCGGCTTCGCGGCCGCCCGGCCGGTAGCGAGCAATCCACCGCCTCAGGCCCTCAAGGCCGAGGCGGTTTTTGCTGGCTGCGGGCATGCCCGGCTGCACCTGCACGCTGCTGCGCTCGCCCACGCAGACCAGCTGGACCCAGAGCCTGCCGGGCGCGCGCCAGCTTTGCCCGTTGCGCAGGCACATGCTGTAGCCCGAGCAGGCATCCAAGGCCGCCAGCGGCGTGGTGCTCAACTGGATGGGAGCACCCAGGCAGGTCAGGGTGCTGCCTTCGGTCAGTGCCAGTGTCAGCATCTGGCCGGGGGACAGTGGGTGGCGCTGCGAGGCGCTGTTTTGGCGGGTTTCGGTATGCACGGGATGGCCCTGTTTGGAGGTAATTCAGGGTTTCCAGCTTAGGTTGGGGCCCGGTTTGACGACAGGCACAGCATCCGGCTGGGGCAGGCGCATCAATGCAGATTTTCCAGCGGCTGTTCCGGTCGGTTCGCGGCTTATCTGTATCTGTTGCAGAACAGGATCGGCTGGCATGATGGGGACGGAAAAGCGCTTTCACTATCATGCTGACACCTGCCGTTCTTGAGTCCTCGCCAACTGCAAATCCGGCCTTGCCGCTGTACCAGCGGCTGGCCGCCACCTATGGCACGGCCATTGCGCTGGGCACGCTCAAGGCGGGCGAGCGCATGCCTTCGGTGCGCGAGCTGATGGCGCGGCACGACATCAGCCTGTCCACGGCCCTGCAGGTGCTGCGCTATCTGGAAGAGCACGGCTGCCTAGAAGCCAGGCCCCGCGTCGGCTATTTTGTGCGCGCCGCGGCGGTGGCCCTGCCGCTGGCCAGCGAACCGGACCTGAGCCAGCCCGTGCAGCCCAACCCCCATGCGCATTTCGTGGGCATCAACGAGCACATCTCGCTGCTGCTGGAGCGGGGCCGGCAGGCGGATGTGTATATGGATCTCGGCGGCTGCACGCCGCCGGCGGCGCTGTTCGACCATCACTACCTGAACAAGACCGTCACCCGCCTGCTGCGCGCGCACCCGACGCTGCTGTCGCAGGGACGCTCGCTGCTGGCCAACCAGGGCAACCATCCCGAGTTCCAGCAGGCCATGGCGCGACGGGCGCTGGCGTCGGGCATCCGCGTGGCGCCGGCAGATGTGCTGGCCACCACCGGCAACTCCGAAGGCGTCAGCCTGGCGCTGGCCGCCGTGGCTTCGCCAGGGGATATGGTGGCCGTGGAGTCGCCCACCTATTACGGGCTGTTGCAGGTCGTCGAGTCGCTGCAGCTGAAGGCGCTGGAGATCCCCTGCAGCCCGCGCACGGGCATGTCGATCGAGGCGCTGGAGCTGGCCTTCCAGACGCAGCCGCGCCTGAAGGCGGTGGTGGTCGTGCCCGAGCTGCAGATGCCGCTGGGTGCGCGCATGCCCGACGAGCACAAGGCCCGGCTGGTCGCGCTGTGCGCCACCCATGGCGCGGCGCTGATCGAAGACGATTCCTACGGCCTGTTCGTGGAGGGGCCGCAGGCTGTCCGTCCGCTCAAGGCCTGGGACAGCGTTTCAGGCCATGTGATCTATTGCCAAGCCTTCAACAAAAGCCTGGCGCCCGGGTTGCGCCAGGGCTGGATGAATGCGGGCCAGTGGCATGGCCGGGTGCAGATGCTCAAGTTCGCGCAAAGCCGCAACACCCAGACGCTGGGCCAGCTCGTGGTGGCCGAAGTACTGGGCTCGCCCACGCACCAGCGCAGCCTGGAAAAGCTCAGGCAATTGCTGCGCAAGCAGCGCGAAGCCATGGCCAGGCTGGTGGCGCAGCACTTTCCTGTGGGTACGCGCCTGAGCCTGCCCGCCGGGGGACTGTGCCTGTGGCTGGAGTTCCCTGCGGAGATGTCCACGTCCGAGCTGTTCGCGGCAGCACTGGACAAGGGTATACGCATTGCGCCCGGAAGCATGTTTTCCAATTCGGGCCGCTATGAGCACTGCATGCGCCTGGCCTGTACCCATCCCGTCGATGGCTTGATGGAGCAGGCCATGGCCACGCTGGGCGCAATGGCCTGCAGGCAGCTGGGCCAGAATCCGCGCAGCTAGGAGCGGGAGCCCGGCCGCTTGGAGGTACGGCGGGATGTCTCTCCGCAAGAGCGGCGTTCCTATTTCGCCAGCTGGCCCGCAAGGCATTGGCGCATGTATTCGCGGGCCTTGGAACCTTCTTTGTAGAAGGTGGTGATGACGTTCCTGCCGTCAACGGACACCCTGAAGTCCGCCTGTTCCTCCAGCTCCTTGATCAGCGCTTCGGGTCCGGCAAGCGCAAAGGCGAGAGCACCCCATTTCCCCTCGGCAATGGCGTAGTTGATCGCGCCTACTTCCTGGGGCTGCTCCTTGTTCTGGACCAGGGTGGTTCTGACTTTCCGGGGGCTGGCGGGTTTGGGAATGTCCATGCCCAGAAAGGTCAGGAGTGCGCCCTTGTGCGAGGCAGTCGGCCCGGAAAGCTGGACGGCGCCGGACAGGCTGCCGAAAGTCGCGGCGCATTGCAGACCCGAGCGCGGATTCCGCTCGTCATGCGAGAAAGTCCAGTAGCCCTTGCGCAGCTTCTGGAACTCGGGGTCCCGGGCAATCCTCTGACCTTCCTCCACGAGCTCCTGCCCTTCGCGCAACAGGTCCATGTGGATGCCTGCCATGCCGGCCAGTGCGTCGGCGGGCGAGCTCTCTGCAGGTTGGCTTGCCGCGGGAGCGGCACCGTTCTGTACGCAGACGGGCACGGATGCCAGGCCGGGCGATCCTCCGGTCATGCCGACCTGCCGCTGGCCGGGCCCGGGACCGGTGGGGCATACGAATGTCTGGCCAAGGACGGCTGACGACATGGCAAGCGAAATGAGCAGTGCTGCACCCGGCATTCCTCGATTCATGGGATCCCTCCGTCCTCGTTGAAAAGCGCCAAGTATAGGGAGGGTTCCTGCGCGGGCCTTCGGCCACTGCGTGCATAAAAAAACCGCCTGCACTTGCGTGAGGCGGTTTTTTGGAGCAATGCCGAATTACTTCAGCTTCACTTCCTTGTACTCGACGTGCTTGCGAGCCTTGGGGTCGAACTTCGTGATCGACATCTTTTCAGGCATCGTCTTCTTGTTCTTGGTCGTGGTGTAGAAGTGGCCGGTACCTGCAGTGGATTCCAGCTTGATCTTTTCGCGTCCGCCTTTAGCAGCCATGATTTTTCTCCTTCGGGGAATTAAGCCTGGCCACGAGCGCGCATGTCTGCGAGCACGGAGTCAATACCGTTCTTGTCGATCAGACGCAGAGCAGCGCTGGAAACGCGCAGGCGCACCCAACGGTTTTCGCTCTCCACCCAGAAACGGCGGTATTGCAGGTTGGGCAGGAAACGACGCTTGGTCTTGTTGTTGGCGTGGGAAACATTGTTGCCCACCATGGGCTTCTTGCCCGTTACTTCACATACGCGTGCCATGAGGACACTCCGATAGTTTTAAACGGTCGTCAACACCGGAGAGCCTGCGCAAGCAGGCTGGGTTGCCGACCTCACCTCGCCAGTTTTCATTGGGTGGCGGTAGCCCGGATTTGCAGGAGTGTCCGGCGCGGCGCAAAGCTTGGCTTCACTCGCTTCAGACGGTTTCAGATCCAGCAAAGCCTGCGATTATAGCGTTTTCGGCAAAAAGCCCCCGGACCCGCACATATCTGGCGAAGTCCAGGGGCTTTTTGCTCTGCCTGGCCGTCGGCCGGGCAGCAAGGGGTCACTCCTGCTCGAGGAAGCGCTGGGCGTCGAGCGCCGCCATGCAGCCCGTGCCGGCGCTGGTGATGGCCTGGCGGTACACATGGTCCTGGCAGTCGCCGGCGGCAAACACGCCGGGCACGCTGGTCTGGGTGGCAAAGCCCTTGAGGCCGCCCTGGGTCACGATGTACCCGTTTTCCATCTCCAGCTGGCCCTGGAAGATATCGGTGTTGGGATGGTGGCCGATGGCGATGAAGGCGCCTTGCAGGGCGATTTCCTCGGTATGGCCGTCCTGGGTGTGCTTGATGCGGATGCCGGTCACGCCGCTCTGGTCGCCCAGCACCTCGTCGAGCGTGAAGTGGGTCTTGAGCTCGATCTTGCCTTCCTTGACCTTTTCCATCAGCTTGTCCACCAGGATGGGCTCGGCCTTGAACTTGTCGCGGCGGTGCACGAGGGTGACCTTGCTCGCGATATTGGACAGGTACAGCGCTTCTTCCACGGCGGTGTTGCCGCCGCCGATCACGCACACGGGTTGCTCGCGGTAGAAGAAGCCGTCGCAGGTGGCGCAGGCCGACACGCCGCGGCCCATGAAGGCCTCCTCGGAAGGCAGGCCCAGGTACTTGGCCGAGGCGCCGGTGGCGATGATCAGCGAGTCGCAGGTGTAGGTGCCGCTGTCGCCGGTCAGCGTGAACGGACGCTTGGAAAAGTCGACCTTGTGGATGTGATCAAAGACAATCTGGGTCTTGAAGCGCTCGGCATGCTCGAGAAAGCGCTGCATCAGCTCCGGGCCCTGCACGCCCATCACGTCGGCGGGCCAGTTGTCCACTTCGGTGGTCGTCATCAGCTGGCCGCCCTGGGCCATGCCGGTGATGAGCAGGGGTTTGAGGTTGGCGCGGGCCGCATACACGGCTGCCGTGTAGCCGGCGGGGCCGGAGCCGAGAATGAGGACTTGTGCGTGTTGTGTTGTAGAAGACATGAAACGGGGCTCTGTTAAAAAAGCATGCCGACAACCGGCGCGAACAGGTTGGGGTTTGACAGGATAGGTATGGGAGTATCGCTCGTGATCAAGAGTTGCGTTCTGTGCCGCTTTAATCGCCGCAATTGTTAAAAATGATGCTGATGGATCGGTTGCGCTGTCCGGCATTGTGTTTTGTTGCAAGTGCTTGCATTACGCTAGCTGGCTGCTTCGGCCGTTTCCATGGCCAGGCCAAGGGCCTGGGGTAAGCTCCCGCTGTTTATGACTTATTCATTGAACGCTCTGAAAGCGTCTTCTTCTGGCAAGGCCAAATCCCGCACGCCGCCTGTGCGCTATGGGGTGATCCGCTTCAGCCAGGAGGTCTTGCTCATGATGGGACTGCTGGCCCTGGTGTTCTGGCTCATGGCCATGTTCACCTATTCGCCGCAGGACCCGGCCTGGTCCACTTCGGGCAACGGGCACCTGACCTTCGTCCACAACTGGATGGGGCGGGTCGGTGCCTGGCTGGCTGATGCCTGCTATTTCGGCTTCGGCATGTCGATCTGGTGGCTGGTGCTGGCCGCCGTCCAGACTTGGTGCTTTGCTCTGATGCGCTGGATCCGCGGCGGCACGGACAAGGAGGGCGCGCAGCTGTCCCTGATGCCGCTGTGGCGCCGCCGCTTCCTGTTCTGGGGCGGATTGTTCCTGCTCATGTCCTCCAGCTGCGCGCTCGAATGGACGCGCCTGTACCGCTTCGAAAGCATGCTCCCCGGCCCCGCCGGCGGCGTGTTCGGCTACATGGTGGGCCTGCACAGCCTGCAGTGGCTGGGCTTTACCGGCTCGGGGCTGATCGGCATCTGCCTGTTCATACTCGGCACGGCCATGGTGTTCGGCTTTTCCTGGGGCAGCCTGGCCGAGGGCCTGGGCGCGCGCCTG
The DNA here is from genome assembly GCF_040187735.1 of Comamonas sp. w2-DMI. Lineage (NCBI taxonomy): Bacteria > Pseudomonadati > Pseudomonadota > Betaproteobacteria > Burkholderiales > Comamonadaceae > Comamonas > Comamonas sp. w2-DMI. The sequence goes on from NZ_JBANEL010000001.1 coordinate 453,824, forward strand.
GACGGGCTGGTCCAGTTCGGCCGCGAGCGCCGCGAGATCGCAAGGGACGCAGCGGCCGGCCGCAAGGCCGCGCGCGAGCGCGAGGAGGTGATCCAGGAGCGCAGCGAAGGCGCGGAAACCGGCGTGCACCAGCCCGTGCAGATCATCGAGCCGGTGCTGCAGGAAGCGGCCCAGCCCAGCGTGCGCGTGGTCAAGGAGCGCCAGCAGCCGCTGTTCACCGACCATCCGGACAGCAGGCTGCCGCAGGTGGATCTGCTCGACGCGGCGCAGCAGCGCCAGGAAAGCGTCTCGCCCGAGACGCTGGAAATGACCAGCCGCCTCATCGAAAAGCGCCTCAAGGACTTCGGCGTCGAAGTGCGCGTGGTCGCCGCCATGCCCGGCCCCGTGATCACCCGCTACGAGATCGAGCCGGCCACGGGCGTCAAGGGCTCGCAGATCGTGAACCTTGCCAAGGACCTGGCGCGCTCGCTGTCGCTGGTGTCCATCCGCGTGATCGAGACCATTCCGGGCAAGAACTACATGGCCCTCGAATTGCCCAATGCCAAGCGCCAGTCCATCCGCCTGTCGGAAGTGCTGGGCTCGCAGGTCTACCACGATGCCAAGAGCCTGCTGACCATGGGCCTGGGCAAGGACATCGTGGGCAACCCGGTGGTGGCCGACCTGGCCAAGATGCCGCACGTGCTGGTGGCCGGCACCACGGGTTCGGGCAAGTCGGTGGGCATCAACGCCATGATCCTGTCGCTGCTGTACAAGGCGGAGGCGCGCGACGTGCGCCTGATGATGATCGACCCCAAGATGCTGGAAATGTCGGTCTACGAGGGCATTCCGCATCTGCTGTGTCCCGTGGTCACCGACATGAAGCAGGCCGCCAACGGCCTGAACTGGTGCGTGGCCGAGATGGAGCGCCGCTACAAGCTCATGAGCAAGCTGGGCGTGCGCAACCTGGCCGGCTACAACGCCAAGATCGACGAGGCCAGGGCGCGCGAGGAATCGATCCCGAACCCGTTCAGCCTCACGCCCGAGGATCCCGAGCCGCTGCAGCGCCTGCCGCACATCGTCATCGTCATCGACGAGCTGGCCGACCTGATGATGGTCGTCGGCAAGAAGATCGAGGAGCTGATCGCCCGCCTGGCCCAGAAGGCGCGCGCGGCCGGCATCCACCTGATCCTGGCCACCCAGCGCCCCAGCGTGGACGTGATCACGGGCCTGATCAAGGCCAACATCCCGACACGCATCGCCTTCCAGGTGTCGAGCAAGATCGACAGCCGCACGGTGCTGGACCAGATGGGTGCCGAGTCGCTGCTGGGCATGGGCGACATGCTCTACATGGCCAGCGGCACGGGCCTGCCGATCCGCGTGCATGGCGCCTTCGTCTCGGACGACGAGGTGCACCGCGTCGTCAGCTATCTCAAGGAGCAGGGCGAAGCCGACTACATCGAAGGCGTGCTGGAAGGCGGCACCACTGATGGCGACGGCGATGACGATGGAGAAGGCGGCGGCAGCGGCGAAAAGGACGAGCTCTACGACCAGGCCGTGGAGATCGTGCTCAAGGATCGCAAGGCCAGCATCTCCTACGTGCAGCGCAAGCTGCGCATAGGCTACAACCGCTCGGCAAACCTGCTCGAGCAGATGGAGCGGGCCGGCCTGGTCAGCTCGCTCACGTCCAGCGGCCAGCGCGAAGTGCTGGTGCCGGCCCGGGAATCCTGATGCCCCGAGCCGCGAGACGGCTCGGCGCACCCCGCCAGGGACTTATCGGAGAGCTTCTATGAAGAAAATGATCACTGCGATTTTGATGGCCGGCAGCGCAGGCCTGGCACTGGCCGACGGGCTGCAGAGCCTGGAAGCGTTCATGAAGAACGCCCAGGCCGGCAAGGCCGAGTTCACCCAGGCCGTGACGGCGCCGGCCAAGGACGGCCAGGAAGCGCGCACCAAGAATTCCAGCGGCAGCTTCGAATTCCAGCGCCCCGGCAAGTTCAAGTTCGTCTACACCAAGCCCTTCGAGCAGACCATCGTGGCCGACGGCAAGACGCTGTGGCTGTACGACGCGGACCTGAACCAGGTCACGCAGCGCGCACAGGCCCAGGTGCTGGGCAGCACGCCGGCGGCCATCCTGACAGCGGCCACCGACCTGAAGGCGCTGAAGGCGGACTTCGACCTGCAGCCGGCGCCGGACGAGGGCGGGCTGGAGTGGGTTCTGGCCACGCCAAGGGACAAGGCCGGCCAGCTCAAGAGCGTGCGCGTGGGCTTCACGCCGCAGGGCCAGCTGGCCGCGCTCGACATCCTGGACAGCTTCGGCCAGCGCTCGCTGATGCAGTTCAGGCAGCTGCAGACCCTGGGCTCGCTGCCGGCCGCCACCTTCCATTTCACGCCGCCCAAGGGCGCCGATGTGCTCAAGCAATAAGCGCTAAAGAGATTCGGGGAAACAAAAAAGGTCTGCATGCAGACCTTTTTTTGGAACTTGCTTCAAGCGTTGCCGGCTCATGTATTGCCAGCAGAAGGCAAGGGCGCAGGCGTGGCCAGCATCCGGTCGGCAATCGCGGCCAGCACGGCGACGGCCAGCACGGGCAGCGTCCAGCCCAGGCTGACCGAGGCGCCGGGCAACTGGCCCAGCCATGGCGGAATCGCATCGGGGCCCATCACGGCCTTGACGGCGTCGCAGATGCCCAGCCCCAGGGCCGCGGCATGGTGGGGATATAGACCCGGCCGGCGACTTCCACAGCGAGGACAGCAGGCTCAAGACAACCAGGGCGATGGCTGGCGGGTAGATAGCGACCAGCACCGGCTCGGCCAGCGCAATCAGCTGTTCCAGCCCCTGGTTGGACACCGCCAGGCTGAACAGACTGATGGCAACCACGGTGCGGCGGTAGCCCCAGCCCGTGAGCTGGCCGAAATAGGTGGCGCAGGCGCTGACCAGGCCCACGCCCGTGGTCAGGCAGGCCAGCAGGATGACCACGGCCAGCAGCACCATGCCCCAGCGGCCGAAGGTGTGCTGCACATAAGAGGTCAGGAGCTGCACGCCCGTGGCGGCGTCCGGCGCCAGGGCGCCACTGGTGGCGCCCAGGTAGACCAGGGAAACATAGACCAGGCCCAGGCCCGTGGCGGCCATGATGCCGGCGATGATGGCGTAGCGGGTGTGCAGGCGCGCGTCGCAGATGCCGCAGTCCCTGATGGCATTGATGATCACGATGCCGAAGACCAGGGCCGCGAGTGCATCCATGGTCTGGTAGCCTTGCAGAAAGCCCTGGCCCAGGGCCATGCCGGCGCTCTGGTAGCCGGCCGCGGCCGTGCCGGGACCGCCGGCCGGCAGCATGAAGGCCGCGCTGCCCAGCACGGCCAGGGCCACGATGAGCACCGGCGTGATGAGCTTGCCGATGTTGTCCACCAGCTTGCCGGGGTACAGCGACAGCAGCATGGTCAGGCCGAAATAGGCCACCGAGTAGGCGAAAAGTGCCGTGGGCGAGGAGCCGGTCAGCGGGGCGATGCCCAGCTCGAACGACACCGTGGCCGTGCGCGGCGTGGCGAAGAACGGGCCTATGCACAGGTACACCGCAATGCCGAGCACGGTGCCCGCGACGGTGCCGATAGGCGCGGTAATGGTCTTGATGCCGCCGCCCACGCGGGCCATGGCCACCACGGTCAGCAGCGGCAGGCCCACGCCGGTGAGCAGAAAACCGGCGGCCGCGCCCCACAGGTGCCCGCCCGCGGCCTTGCCGACGACGGGGGGGGAAAATGATGTTGCCTGCGCCCAGGAACAGCGCAAAGGTCATGAAGCCGAGGGCGATCAGGTCCCGCGTCTTGAGTTGTGTCATACGAAAAAGCCCGGGCCTGCCGCAAGGCACGCAGCAATGGCCATGGAAGTTGGAATCAAGTGCGATGGCGGATTCCGAGTTCCGGCTGAGGGCGGGTGGCCGCATCAGGCGCCGGGATTGCCAGGCCCTGTGGATGGCGGCAGGCGGCTGAGGAATCAGAGGGGCTGGGCCGTTTAAGCTTGTGGCTGGCAGACCAGAAAAGCCGATATCCATAACGAAGAGGGGATTCTTCGCCGATGGAGAGCAATAATCCGCTGAAACCCTATTCTGCCTGATAAGAAGTTCTGATATATGGCAACACCTGCAACAAACCCTTCGGCAGCCTCTGATTTGTTCGGCGGCAAGGCCGGCGCTTCGGCCCCGCACCAGCCGCTGGCCGAGCGTTTGCGCCCCCGCACGCTGGCCGAGGTGATAGGCCAGCAGCATGTGCTGGGGCCGGGCATGCCGCTGCGCCTGGCCTTCGAATCGGGCCGGCCGCACAGCTGCATCCTCTGGGGCCCGCCCGGCGTGGGCAAGACCACGATCGCGCGGCTCATGGCCGATGCCTTCGATGCGCAGTTCATCTCCATCAGCGCCGTGCTGGGCGGCGTCAAGGACATCCGCGAGGCCGTGGAGCGCGCCCAGTCCTCGCGCGACGGGTTGATGCAGCAGCGCACCATCGTCTTCGTGGACGAGGTGCACCGCTTCAACAAAAGCCAGCAGGACGCCTTTCTGCCGCATGTGGAAAGCGGGCTGTTCACCTTCATCGGCGCGACCACCGAGAACCCGTCGTTCGAGGTCAATTCGGCGCTGCTGTCGCGCGCGGCGGTCTATGTGCTGCAGTCGCTGGGCGAGGACGATCTCAAGCAGATCGTGGCCAAGGCCCAGGCCATACAAGCGGTTCCTGCTATCGAAGACGACGCGCTGCAGCGCCTGATCGCCTATGCCGACGGCGATGCGCGCCGATTGCTGAACACACTGGAGACGCTGGCCATCACGGCCGAGCAGGCCCAGGTGGAGCGCATCACCGATGCCTGGCTGCTGCAGGTGCTGGGCGAGCGCATGCGCCGCTACGACAAGGGCGGCGAGCAGTTCTACGACACCATCAGCGCGCTGCACAAATCGGTGCGCGGCTCCGATCCCGATGCGGCTCTGTACTGGTTCTGCCGCATGCTGGACGGCGGCGCCGACCCGCGCTACCTGGCGCGGCGCATCGTGCGCATGGCCTGGGAGGACATCGGCCTGGCCGACCCGCGCGCCATGCAGATGTGCAACGACGCGGCCGCCACCTACGAGCGCCTGGGCAGTCCCGAGGGCGAGCTGGCGCTGGCGCAGGCCGTGATCTACCTGGCCGTGGCGCCCAAAAGCAATGCCGGCTACATGGCCTACAACAAGGCCAAGGCCTTCGTGAAGGGCGACGCCACGCGGCCCGTGCCGTTGCACCTGCGCAATGCGCCGACCCAGCTCATGAAGCAGCTGGACTACGGCAGGAACTACCGCTACGCGCACAGCGAGGAAGGCGGCTTTGCGGCGGGCGAGACCTATCTGCCCGACGGCATGGAGGAGCCCGGCTTCTACCAGCCCGTGCCGCGCGGGCTGGAGATCAAGATCGGCCAGAAGCTGGAGGAGTTGCGCGCGCTCAATGCGGCCGCGCGGGCGCAGGCCGGAGGCGAGTCCACGGAAGAGTGAATCAGGCGGCGCCTGGCGTGCCCAGGGCGAGCTGTATGCGTTCGCGCAGCAGCGGCAGCACCTCGGCCTCGAACCAGGGGTGGCGCTTGATCCAGGCCATGTTGCGCGGGCTGGGGTGGGGCAGGGGGATCACCGGCCCCGGCGCCTGGAGCCAGGCGGCCACCGCATCGGCCAGCGTGGCGCGTGCCTGCCCGGGGCAATGCCAGGCCAGCGCATAGCGGCCCAGCACCACGGTCAGCTCGATCTGCGGCAACGCCGCCAGCAGGGGCGTGCGCCAGGCCGGTGCGCATTCGGGCCGCGGCGGCAGGTCGCCGCTCCTGCCGGTGCCGGGAAAGCACAGGCCCATGGGTACGATGGCCACGCGGCTGGCGTCGTAGAACTGCGCGCGCGTCAGGCCCAGCCAGGCGCGCAGGCGCTCGCCGCTCACGTCGTCGAACGGGATGCCGCTCAGATGGGCGCGCCGCCCCGGCGCCTGGCCCGCAATCAGGATGCGCGCGCCGCTGCCGGCCTGCAGCAGGGGCCTGGGGCCCAGCGGCAGGCCCTGGCACAGCGTGCAGGCGCGCACGCGCTCAAGCAGCGCATCGAGCGGCGGCGCTTCGGAAGGGGCAGGGCGGTGCGTATTCATGCGGAGCGTATGGTTCTCAAGGGCCTGGGCGTTGCCGGCAGGCTGCATGCCAGCATGCTTTCATCTACTGAAATGCTAGCGGCAGACGCCTGCTTTTCGTATGTTTGAGCATTCAAGCAAAGGTTAAGTGCTTGTTTTGAAAGCGGTAGCTGCTACTTTTTTTTCATGTTGCACTGCCGTATAAAAGCCTTGCCTCCTCTTGTAAAGCCACGGGAAACCCCGCCCTTACGCAGGGGCGGGCGCTGCCTAGAATCGCGCCAGCTTCCTGCTGCGTGCGGCCCACAAAGCCGTCAGACCGCCCGAGCGGACCAACAAGGCAGGGGCGGACATGGCATCGCTGGCTCCGTCGTTCGGGATGAGAGGCTTGCAGTGTCTCCATCTTTGACGGGAGAAGGAGTGCGCGCGTATGGATATCCTGCTGCAGCAGATCATCAACGGTCTGGTCCTGGGCAGCATGTATGCCTTGATAGCCCTGGGCTACACCATGGTGTACGGCATCATTCAGCTGATCAACTTCGCCCACGGCGAGGTGCTGATGGTCGGCGCGCTGACCAGCTGGAGCTGCATAGGCCTGATGCAGGAGGCCATGCCCTATCTGCCCGGCTGGCTCATGCTCTTGGTCGCCACCGTCATTGCCTGCGTGGTGGCCGCGACGCTGAATTTCGCCATCGAGAAAATCGCCTACCGGCCGCTGCGCAACAGCCCGCGCCTGGCGCCGCTGATCACCGCCATCGGCGTGTCCATCCTGCTGCAGACGCTGGCCATGATCATCTGGAAGCCCAACTACAAGGCCTATCCCACGCTGCTGCCTTCCATTCCCTATGAGATCGGCACGGCGGTGATCACGCCCACGCAGATCCTGGTGCTGGCGGTGACGGTGGTGGCGCTGGTCACGCTGATGTACCTGGTCAACTACACGAAGCTGGGCCGCGCCATGCGCGCCACGGCCGAGAATCCGCGCGTGGCCGCGCTGATGGGCGTCAAGCCCGACATGGTGATCTCGGCCACCTTCATCATCGGTGCCGTGCTGGCGGCCATCGCGGGCATCATGTATGCCTCGAACTACGGCACGGCCCACCACACCATGGGCTTTCTGCCCGGCCTCAAGGCCTTCACGGCGGCCGTGTTCGGCGGCATCGGCAACCTTGCGGGCGCCGTCGTCGGCGGTCTGCTGCTGGGGCTGATCGAATCCATCGGCTCGGGCTACATCGGCGACCTGACGGGCGGCGTGCTGGGCAGCCAGTACACCGACATCTTTGCCTTCATCGTGCTCATCATCATCCTCACGCTGCGCCCCTCGGGCCTGCTGGGCGAGCGCGTGGCCGACCGCGCCTGAAAGGACTGCCATGAAAGACAACAAGGCACTCAAATGGCTGTGCGGCGGCCTGGCGCTGCTGGTGCTGCCGCTGATCCTGCAATATTTCGGCAACGCCTGGGTGCGCATCGCCGACCTGGCCCTGCTGTACGTGATGCTGGCGCTGGGCTTGAACATCGTGGTGGGCTACGCGGGCCTGCTGGACCTGGGCTATGTGGCCTTCTATGCGGTGGGGGCCTACATGTTCGCGCTCATGGCATCGCCCCATCTGGGCGAGACCTTCGAGTGGTTCAGCGCCATGTTCCCCGACGGCATGCACACCTCCATCTGGCTGGTGATTCCGCTGGGCGTCTTCCTCGCGGCCTGCACGGGCGTGCTGCTGGGGCTGCCGGTGCTGCGCCTGCGCGGCGACTACCTGGCCATCGTGACACTGGGCTTCGGCGAGATCATCCGCATCTTCATGAACAACCTGGACCAGCCGGTCAACATCACCAACGGTCCCAAGGGCATCGGCCAGATCGACTCGGTCAAGATCTTCGGCCTGGACCTGGCGCGGCGCCAGGAGATCCTGGGCTTCGATATCGCGTCGGTCACGCTGTACTACTACCTGTTCCTCGCCCTGGTGCTGATCACCATCCTGATCTGCTATCGGCTGCAGGACTCGCGCATCGGCCGCGCCTGGATGGCCATCCGCGAGGACGAGATCGCGGCCAAGGCCATGGGCATCAACACGCGCAACATGAAGCTGCTGGCCTTCGGCATGGGGGCTTCGTTCGGCGGCGTGGCCGGCTCCATGTTCGGTGCCTTCCAGGGCTTTGTCTCGCCCGAATCGTTCAGCCTCATGGAGTCCATCATGATCGTGGCCATGGTCGTGCTGGGCGGCCTGGGCCATATTCCGGGCGTGATCCTGGGCGCCGTGCTGCTCTCGGCCCTGCCCGAGGTGCTGCGCTATGTGGCCGGCCCGCTGCAGCAGATGACCGACGGGCGGCTGGACGCCTCCATCCTGCGCCAACTGCTGATCGCGCTGGCCATGATCGTCATCATGCTGATGCGCCCGCGCGGCCTGTGGCCTACGCCCGAGCACGGCAAGAACCTGCCGCAGCGGTCCTGAGCACGGAGGAGACGCAATGTCGAATAGCACGGTTTCCACCGTTCTCGAGGTTTCAGGGATCTCCAAGCGCTTCGGCGGCCTGCAGGCCCTGTCGGACGTGAACATGAAGATTGCGCAGGGCCAGGTCTATGGCCTGATCGGGCCCAACGGCGCAGGCAAGACCACGTTCTTCAATGTGATCACGGGCCTGTACACGCCCGATACCGGCCATTTCGAGCTGGCGGGCAAGCCCTACCAGCCCTCGGCCGTCCACAAGGTGGCCCGGGCCGGGATTGCGCGCACCTTCCAGAACATCCGGCTGTTTGCCGAGATGACGGCGCTGGAGAACGTCATGGTCGGGCGCCATGTGCGCACCCACTCCGGCCTGATCGGCGCGGTCTTTCGCACGCGGCGCTTCAAGGCAGAGGAAGCGGCGATCCGCGAGCGCGCCCATGAGCTGCTCAACTATGTAGGCATCGCCAAATATGCGGATTTCAAGGCCCGCACGCTGAGTTATGGCGACCAGCGGCGCCTGGAGATCGCTCGCGCGCTGGCCACCGACCCGCAGCTGATCGCGCTGGACGAGCCGGCGGCCGGCATGAATGCCACCGAAAAGGTGCAGCTGCGCGAACTGATCGACCGTATCCGCAACGACGGGCGCACCATCTTGCTGATCGAGCACGATGTGAAGCTGGTCATGGGCCTGTGCGACCGCGTGACGGTGCTGGACTACGGCAAGCCGATTGCCGAAGGCACGCCGGCCGAGGTGCAGAAAAATGCAAAAGTGATCGAGGCCTACCTGGGCACCGGAGGGCACTGAAATGCAGCAAGCAACGCAAGACCGGCCGGCGGACGCCGCATCGGCCGCCGGCGGCAGGGCAGCAGGCGAAGTGCTGCTGCAGGTCCGGGATCTGAAGGTGGCCTACGGCGGCATCCAGGCCGTCAAGGGCGTGGATTTCGAGGTGCGCCGGGGCGAGCTGGTGTCGCTGATCGGCTCCAACGGTGCGGGCAAGACCACGACCATGAAGGCCGTGACGCGGGGCCTGCCCATGGCGGACGGCGAAATCCTCTATCTGGGCCAGAGCATCCGGAACAAGGGTGCCTGGGACTTGGTGGCGCAGGGCTTGGTCATGGTGCCCGAAGGGCGCGGCGTGTTCGCGCGCATGACGATCACCGAGAACCTGCTCATGGGCGCCTATACGCGCAGCGACAAGGCCGGCATCCAGGCCGACATCGAGCGCATGTTCGGCATCTTCCCGCGCCTCAAGGAGCGCAAGGACCAGCTGGCGGGCACCATGTCCGGCGGCGAGCAGCAGATGCTGGCCATGGCGCGCGCACTGATGAGCCAGCCCAAGGTGCTGCTGCTGGACGAGCCCTCCATGGGCCTGTCGCCCATCATGGTGGACAAGATCTTCGAGGTGGTGCGCGACGTCTATGCGCTGGGCGTGACCCTGGTGCTGGTCGAGCAGAACGCCAGCCGCGCGCTGGCCATCGCCGACCGCGGCTATGTGATGGAGTCGGGCATCATCACCATGACCGGCGCGGGCCAGGAACTGCTCGATGACCCCCGGGTGCGCGCCGCCTACCTAGGAGAATAAGTAGGTTCCAGCGCCAGGAAAATTCCCCTAAAAATGCTTGGCGTGTCAAAAAAATGACGATTTCGTGACAGCGAGGGCTTGTTGTAGCCGGCGTGTATGCGTTCCTTGATTTTCTAGACTTCAAGAAATCTGTATTTATATATTTCAAAAAGAAATATAAAGAAAAAAAAACGCGCATGCCTTTGTCGCCCGTACCACCCTCCTTGAACAGTGCTTTCCGCCGCTTGCTGAAAGGGTACGAAGGGTTGGCAAGCCACGCCCGCAGGGCTGCTGGCGGAGCCCCCGCTGCCCGAACGGAGCTTCCTGCGGGCCGCCTGGTGCACGGGGCGCCCGGTGTATTTTATTTTTCGTGGCGCTTGATAGGGTTGTCCATGATGCGCGCCAAAACGCAAAAGGCCTCGAGAGTACACTTCGCCCCGTTCAAACCGGGAAGCCATGCCCAGCATGCCTTATGTGGAGCACTGAGTCGCCTGGTTCTATTCTGTCCCCGGTAAGGAGCATTCATGCTGTTTGGCAAGTTATTGCCGCGCGAAGGCAATTTTTTCGAGATGTTCAATCAACATGCGGACCGCATTGTTGATGCGGCACACGCCTTCTCGCAGCTTGTCGCCAATTACAACGACCCGCATCTGCGTGAGAAATACAACGACGATGTGGACAACGCCGAGCGCGCCGCAGACCGCGTGACGCACGACGTCACCACCCTGCTGCACAAGACCTTCATCACGCCGCTGGATCGCGAACACATCCATTCGCTGATCAACACCATGGACGACGTGGCCGACCTGATCCAGGATTCGGCCGAGACCATGGCGCTGTACGACATTCGCCAGATGACGGACGAGATCACGCGCCTGACGGAGCTGTGCGTGCGCTGCTGCGAACGCGTGCGCGACGTGGTCAAGATGCTGGGCCGCATCGCCGATGCGTCGGTGGTCGAGGCGGCGCGCAAGACCTGCGAGGAAATCGACCGTCTCGAAGGCGATGCCGACCGCGTGCTGCGCGCGGCCATGAGCAAGCTGTTCCGCGAAGAGCCCGATGTGCGCGAGGTCATCAAGCTCAAGGCCATCTACGAGCTGCTCGAAACGATTACCGACCGCTGCGAGGACGTAGCCAATCTGGTCGAGGGCATCGTCCTCGAGAACTCCTGACCGCAGCCGGGAGCCGGATATGGAAACCGCACAAGCAGCCCTCTGGGTTGTGATTCTGCTGGTCGCGCTGGCCTTGCTGTTCGATTTCATGAACGGCTTCCACGACGCCGCCAACTCCATTGCCACCGTGGTTTCCACGGGGGTGCTCAAGCCCACGCAGGCCGTGGTGTTTGCGGCCTTCTTCAACGTGATTGCCGTCTTCGTCTTTCACCTGAGCGTTGCCGCCACGGTGGGCAAGGGCATCGTGCAGCCGGGAGTGGTGGACACGCATGTGATCTTCGGCGCCCTGGTGGGCGCCATCGCCTGGAACGTCATTACCTGGATCTACGGCATTCCGAGCAGCTCCTCGCATGCGCTGATTGGCGGCATCGTGGGCTCGGTCATCGCCAAGGCCGGCGCGGGCGCACTGATTGCCGGCGGCATCTGGAAGACCGTGGCCTTCATCTTCGTTTCGCCGGTGCTGGGCTATCTGCTGGGCTCGCTGATGATGGTGCTGGTGGCCTGGATCTGCCGGCGCACCAGTCCGCTGAAGGTGGACCGGTGGTTCCGCAGGCTGCAACTGCTATCGGCCAGCGCATACAGCCTGGGCCACGGCGGCAACGATGCCCAAAAGACCATCGGCATCATCTGGCTGCTGCTGATCGCCACCGGCTATGCCAATGCGGGTGACGCGGCGCCTCCCACCTGGACGATTGTGTGCTGCTACATGGCCATCGGCCTGGGCACCATGTTCGGCGGCTGGCGCATCGTGAAGACCATGGGCCAGAAGATCACCAAGCTCAAACCCGTGGGCGGCTTCTGCGCCGAAAGCGGCGGCGCGCTGACGCTGTTCATCGCCACCTTTCTGGGGGTGCCGGTCTCGACCACGCACACCATCACGGGCGCCATCGTGGGCGTGGGCTCCACCCAGCGGGCCAGCGCCGTGCGCTGGGGCGTGGCAGGCAACATCGTCTGGGCCTGGATTCTGACGATTCCGGCCAGCGCTTTCGTTGCGGCAATTGCCTATTGGGTGAGCCTGCAGCTGTACTGAGGATGCTCTTGTAAAGATAGCGTCTGGCGCTTGACCAGCCAGCGTTGTGGGGTGGTAGGATGCAAAAAGGCTTCGCGGCATGCGAAGCCTTTTTTTTTTGGCGGGATGCACCCCGATGGTGCCTGGAGCGCCGCAGAGGCCTACTGGGAAATCTTGCGCGCTTCTTCCACCTGGTACTCGAAGTAATGCTGAAAGCTGTAGGCAATGCTGGCCATGAGCACGGTGGCGCCGACCATGAGTGCGAGCGCGATGCCGAAAATCGTGGCCCAGCGCGTCTGCCCCGGCGCCGCATCCTCCGCCAGCGCCGGGTTGTGCTGCCGATTCCAGGCTTTGCTGTCGGTCAGCCCGTAGAGAATGCTGCGTAGCGCGCAGGCCGCCATCGTGAAGCCCAGCAGCGGAATCAGCACCCAGCTGAGCTGGTCGTCCTGGCCGAGCTGCTGCACCCGCTCCATGCCGTATATGCCCAGTGCCGTGGGCACGGGCAACAGCCATCCCAGCCAGTCGCCCAGCCCGTGAAGATAGAAGCGATGCAGCCCCAGCGGTCCGCCCAGAAAGGCCAGCCAGGCGGCCACGGTCTTGCTTTTGCTGCGCGAGGAGGAAGGGGCTGCAGTGGTGGGCTGGGTCATGGGCAATGCAGGGGAGGCACTCCGGGTGCCGAGGGTGGATAAGGGAAATGGGTGGAGCCTGCAATGAGGTTTTGGGGCGCCGGGCCCATTATTCATGTGTCGCGCCTGCGGGCAAGCCTCGATGGAGCCACCGGGGCAAGAGGTGTGGCAATCTCCGGCTTGCGGCAGGCCGAGTTGGTAGAAAACACAAAAAACGATATACTCTAGCGTTTTACGGCGTGTCGCTGGCCGGGTGGCCATGTCGCGTGTCTCAAACGCCGTGAGAAATGCAGCAGATTGCTGTGACCACCCGAAGGATTAATCATGGTCGTCATTCGACTCTCCCGCGGCGGCTCCAAGGCCCGTCCGTTCTACAACATCGTTGCTGCTGACAAGCGCGTGCGTCGCGACGGCGCCTTCATCGAGCGTCTGGGCTTCTACAACCCCAACGCCCGCGGTGCCGAAGAAGGCCTGCGCGTTGCCCTGGACCGCGTGAACTACTGGAAGAGCGTCGGTGCGCAAGCTTCCGACACGGTCGAGCGCCTGGTCAAGGAAGCTGCCAAGAAGGTTGCCGCCTGATTTCAGGTTGCTGCCGCTAGGCATCGTTCCCAAAGCGGGTTCCGTTGGCTTGTCTGACGGAACCCGTTTTTTATTCTTGGCGTCCCGCCAGACTTTTGATTTTTAGTTGTCCAGAGAAACTGCCATGAGCCATATGCCTGCACTTGAAGCTGCCACCTTGCCTGCGGATGCGGTCGAGGTCGGGCGCATAGCCGATGCCTGGGGTATCAAGGGCTGGTTCAAGGTCCAGGCGTTCAGCAGCGACCCCGAGGCGCTGTTCACGGCCAAGCAGTGGTTTCTGCAACCCCCCGAAAAAGGCGCCAAGCAGTTCAGCGGCACGGTGGTGTTGTCCGTCAAGCAGGCGCGCACGCATTCGGACTCCATTGTGGCCACCTCGGCACAAGTCGTGGACCGCAACGCGGCCGAGGCGCTGCGCGGTGCGCGCATCTTCGTTGCGCGCGAGCATTTCCCCAAGGCCGGGGACGGCGAGTACTACTGGGTGGACCTGATGGGTCTGTCCGTGGTCAACCGCGAGGGCGTGGCCCTGGGCGTGGTCAAGGACCTGATGGCCACGGGCCCGCAGACGGTGCTGGTGCTGGGCTACGAAGCACAAGGCAAGGAGCAGGAACGTCTCATACCCTTCGTGGACGCCTATGTGGACAAGGTGGACCTGGCGGGCAAGACCATCGTGGCCGACTGGCAGCCCGACTATTGAGCCGCCGTCGACCCGGCAGCTGCTTGCGGATTCCCATCATGCGCTTTGACATCATCACACTGTTTCCCGAGCTGTTCGCTCCGTTCCTGGAAAGCGGGGTGACGCGGCGCGCCTACAGCTCGGGCCAGGTGGCCGTGCATCTGTGGAATCCGCGCGACCATGCCCAGGGCAATTACCGCCGCGTGGACGACCGCCCGTTCGGCGGTGGCCCGGGCATGGTCATGATGGCCGAGCCGCTACAGCAGTGCCTGGCCGGTATCCGCGCGGCGCGTGAGGCAGCCGATGCGTCCGAGGCGGCCGAGCCTGCGCCCCTGGTCCTGTTCTCGCCCATAGGCACCACGCTCAAGCATGACGTGGTGGCCCGGTGGGCGCAAAGCCGTGGCGCCGTGCTGCTGTGCGGCCGCTACGAAGGGATAGACCAGCGCTTTATCGATACCTATGTCACTCACCAACTGAGCCTGGGCGACTTCGTGCTCTCGGGCGGCGAGCTGGCGGCCATGGTCATGCTCGATGCGCTGGCCCGCCTGCAGCCTGGCGTGCTCAACGACGAGGGCAGTTTCCAGCAGGACAGCTTCAATCCCGCGCTGGACGGCCTGCTGGATTGCCCGCACTACACGCGCCCCGAGGTCTGGAACGGCCAGGAAGTGCCGGCCGAGCTGCTCAGCGGCCACCATGCCCATATCGAGCGCTGGCGTCGCGACCAGCGCCTGCGCATCACCGCAGCGCACAGGCCGGAGCTGATCGCGCAGGCCCGCGAAAACGGGCTGCTCGATGCCCGGGACGAAGGGTTTTTGGCAAAAAACGCAGGCAAGCTATAATCGCAGGTTCTTTGATCCTCTATCCGGCCGCTGCAGATATCCTTGGCTGGCGCTTGTGCGTCCAGCCTTCAATGCAGCCATGGCACCAATCCCGGTGCTTGCCAATTGTGGCGCGGACAAGATCAAGGTGGACTAAACCATGAACCTGATCCAGACCCTCGAGCAAGAAGAAATCGCTCGCCTGAACAAGACCATCCCCGAGTTCGCCCCTGGTGACACCGTCATCGTGAGCGTGAACGTGGTGGAAGGCAACCGTAAGCGCGTGCAGGCTTACGAAGGCGTGGTGATTGCCAAGCGTAATCGCGGCCTGAACAGCGGTTTTACCGTGCGCAAGATTTCCAGCGGTGAAGGCGTGGAACGTACGTTCCAGACCTATTCGCCCCTGATCGCCAAGATCGAAGTCAAGCGCCGCGGTGATGTGCGCCGTGCCAAGCTGTACTACCTGCGTGAGCGCAGCGGCAAGTCGGCTCGCATCAAGGAAAAGCTGCCCCAGCGCGTTAACAAGACTGCAGTTGCTGCTGCAGCCGAGTAATCCGCGCGACCGGAACCTTTCCGGAAAAGCCGCTACAGTTTGCTGTGGCGGCTTTTTTTATGCCTGCTTCGTAACAGTATCTTGCAGGCCGGTGGCCTGCAGCTTCGTGGTTGCTGCATGCTCACACCTCATCACCCTTCCCCTGCGGCTGCCGAACCGGCGCGGCCCGTGGGCATTGCCGATCCGCGCCTGGCGCCGCTGATCGGCGTGGACGGCCATCTGCCTGCCGTCCCCCTGCAGGCCCAGACGCCCCGGGCCCTGCGCGAGCGCTTTGCCAAGCCGCCGCAATGGCAACCGGAGGCCATGCTGGAAAAGCGCTGGATCCACAGGCCGCCGTCGGATGCGGCCGTGCTGGTGCCCATTGTGCTGCGCGAGCAGCCCACGGTGCTGCTGACCGTGCGAGCGTCCCATCTGTCCTCGCATTCGGGACAGGTGGCCTTTCCCGGCGGCAAGCGCGATCCGCAGGACGTATCGGCAGAGGCCACGGCGCTGCGCGAGGCGCAGGAGGAGATCGGCCTGGAGCCGCGCAATGTGGAGGTGCTGGGCCGCCTGCCCGTCTATGTGACGGGGTCGTCCTTCGTCGTCACGCCGGTCGTGGGGCTGGTCCATCCGCAGTCCAGCTACTTTCCCAACCCCGGCGAGGTGGAGGATCTGTTCGAGGTACCGCTGTCCTTCCTGCTCGATCCCGCCCACCATGAGCGCCACGCCATGCTGTGGCAGGGCGTGGAGCGTGAATGGTTTGCCATGCCGTACCAGGATGGCGGGCAGCAGCGCTACATCTGGGGGGCCACGGCGGGTATGCTGCGCAATCTCTACCGTTTTTTGGCGGCTTGAAACGCAAAGCTGTAACAGGCATTCACATGCGGCCGCTATGATGAAGCAATGAGCTTTTTTGCCATCCTGATCGCCTTGCTGATCGAGCAGGCGCGCCCGCTGGCCCGGACCAATCTGGTGCATGCCGGCTACAAGGCCTGGACCGTGACCGTGCGCCGCAATTTCGATGCCGGCAAGCCCCTGCATGGCTGGCTTGCCTGGTCCATGGCCATTTTGCTGCCCTGCGTGCTGGTCGTCTGCGTGTACTGGGCACTGCTGCGCCTTGCGGGCTGGCCGCTGGCCATGGTCTGGAACGTGGCCGTGCTCTATGTCACGCTGGGCTTTCGCCAGTTCAGCCACCACTTCACCCGGATCCGCGATGCCCTGGACGCCGGCGACGAATACGCCGCACGCCAGACGCTGGCCGAATGGCAGCAGGTCGATGCCAGCGAAGTGCCGCGCAGCGAGGTGGTGCGCCATGTGATCGAATACTCGGTGCTGGCCGCCCACCGCCATGTGTTCGGCGTGCTGTTCTGGTTCTCCGTGCTCTCGGCCGCCGGCCTGGGTCCCCTGGGAGCCGTGCTGTACCGCATGGGCGAATACCTGTCGCGTGCCTGGTCCCGCAAAGGCGTCGAAGGCAGCCGGCCTCCGGTGAGCGAGCGCCTGCAGGAGGCCGCGCGCAAGGCCTGGTACGTGATCGACTGGCTGCCGGCGCGGCTGACGGCCCTGTCGTTCGCCATGGTCGGCAGCTTCGAGGAGGCCATCGACAACTGGCGCCTGTATGCCCAGCGGTTTCCCAACGACAACGACGGCGTGATCCTGGCTGCCACGGCCGGCGCCATCAATGTGCGCCTGGGCGGCGAAGCCCTGCGCCGCCGCGATGCGGGCTACACCGAGGAGGGCGAGGACGTCCATTGGGATGCCGGCAGCGATGTCACCCCGGGCCGCGAACCCGAGCTTGCGCATCTGCGCAGCGTCGTGGGCCTGGTCTGGCGCTCGGTGGTGGTATGGCTGCTGCTGCTGGCCCTGCTGACGATGGCACGGCTGCTCGGTTGATCTTCGGATGCTTCTTATTTGATAGCTATAAGCGCTTGTTGTGCCAGCGTTTGAGCTTGAAAAGATTGTAAAAAAGCCCTGCATGCAGGGCTTTTTTCATGGTCCCATGCCGGGACTCAGTAGCGGGTTTCCTGGCTCAGTTCCTCGAACAGGTCGCCATAGATGCGATAGCGGCTGGCGCTGATGGCATGGGGGCTGCCTTCTGCCTCGACCTGTGCCATCACGGCGCAGCCGGGTTCGTGCAGATGGGTGCAGTTGTAGAACTTGCACTGGTCGGCCAGGGCGCCGATATCGGGCATGCAGCGGGCCAGGTCGGTGGGCTGCAGGTGGCGCAGGCCGAATTCCTGAAAGCCCGGCGAGTCGATCAGTGCCGTTTCGTGCGCTGCATCCATCCAGTACCAGGTAGTGGTCGTAGTGGTGTGCTTGCCCGAGTTCAGCGCCTGCGAGATCTCTCCGGTTGCGGCATTGGTGCCGGGAATCAGCAGATTGATCAGCGTGCTCTTGCCCGAGCCCGAGGGACCCAGCACCAGCGTGCTTTTGCCGCGCAGATGCTGCATGAGCAGGGCCTTGTCGGACTCGCCTTCCGTGGTCAGCGACAGCTGCAGTACCTCGTAGTGCGGCTCGTCCTGGCCATGGCGCATCTGGCGGTAGGGCGCCAGGCGCTGCCAGGCAGCGGCAAAGGCATCCGTCAGGTCGCGCTTGTTCAGGGCGATGATGGGGCGGATATGCGCGGCCTCGGCAGCGATCAGCGCGCGTGCCAGCTGGCTTTCGGAGAACACGGGCTCGGCCGCGATCAGGATCAGCACCTGGTCGATATTGGCGGCAAAGCTCTTGGTGCGTATCTCGTCCTGGCGGTAGAACAGGTTCTTGCGCGGCAGGACCTTCTCGATGCTGCCTTCCTCGCCCTGGCCGGCCGGCGGCAGCAGCCATTGCACCCGGTCGCCGACCACGGCCTGGCCTTTCTTGCCGCGCGGGTGGCACATGTGGCGCGCGCCGCTGGCGGCTTCCACCACATAGTGGCGGCCATGGCTGGAGACGACCAGCCCTTCCTGCAGTTGCGCGCGTTCAGCCATGCTTCACCATTCTCATGCGGCCAGCAGGGCGTTGATGCGGCGCGCGCAGTCGATGTCGGTCTCGGAAATGCCGCCGACATCATGGGTGTTCAGGCGCACGGTGCAGCGGCCATAACTCACTTCCAGGTCGGGGTGGTGGTCCTGCTGGTGGGCGACCAGGGCCAGGGCGTTCACGAAAGCCATGGTTTCGTAGAAGTTGGCAAAGCCGAAGGTCTTGGCAATGGCCCCCTGGCCTCCTTCGCCGGCCAGCTCCCAGCCGGGAAGCGCGGCCAGTTGCTCGCGTACCTGTGGGGCGCTCAGCGCGCTGCGCTTTTGCCGGGACCAGTCTTTCTGTTGCAGGGTGCTCATGATGGAATCGTCGGTAGGTTTACAGGCTGCCGGCGGGCGCGGGCATGCG
Source organism: Comamonas sp. w2-DMI (assembly GCF_040187735.1). Classification (NCBI taxonomy): domain Bacteria; kingdom Pseudomonadati; phylum Pseudomonadota; class Betaproteobacteria; order Burkholderiales; family Comamonadaceae; genus Comamonas; species Comamonas sp. w2-DMI. The sequence goes on from NZ_JBANEL010000001.1 coordinate 472,677, forward strand.
CGCCAGCCGGTCCACGGCCGGGGGGTGGGAATAGTAAAAGCTCACGTACAAGGGGTCGGGCGTGAGCGTGGACGCATTGTCCTCGTAAAGCTTGAGCAGGGCGGAAGCCAGGTGGGCGCCATCGGCCTGCTGCATGGCATAGGCATCGGCCTGGAATTCGTCGCGGCGCGACAGGGCCGACATCAGCGGCGTGACGAAGAAGCTGAAGACCGGCACGGCCAGCATGAACAGCAGCAGGGCCGCGGCGTTGTTGTCAGCCGACACGCGCAGGGCTTCGTTCAGCATGGGCGCCACGCCAAGTCCGGCGTAGAACCACAGCTGCTGCGAAAGCCAGCCCAGCAGCGCAAAGCCCAGCAGCGAGATGCCGAACATCAGCGCCATGCGCCGCGCGATGTGCCTGTGCTTGAAGTGGCCGAGCTCGTGGGCCAGCACGGCCTCGACCTCCTCGGGGCTGAGCTGCCTGAGCAGGGTGTCGAAGAAAACCACCCGCTTGGAGTGGCCGAAACCCGTGAAATAGGCATTGGCATGGGCCGAGCGGCGGCTGCCGTCCATCACGAACAGGCCCTTGGCGGCGAAGCCGCAGCGCTGCATCAAGCCGGAAACCCGGGACTTGAGGCTCTCGTCGGCCAGCGGCTCGAACTTGTTGAACATCGGCGCGATGAAGCTCGGGAAGATCCACATCAGCAATAGGTTGAAAACCGTCCAGCTGGCCCAGGCCCACAGCCACCAGAGGCCGCCCGTGCTGCCCATGAGCCACAGGATCAGCGCGGCAATCGGCAAGCCGATGGCCGCGCCCAGCAGCGTGGACTTGAGCAGGTCGCCCAGCCAGAGCCGGAGCGTCATCTGGTTGAAGCCGTAGCGCTGCTCCAGCACAAAGGTCTGGTACAGCGACAGCGGCAGCTCGATCAGGCCCGAGATCAGCGCAAAGCCGCCCAGCAGGGCCAGCTGCTGCACCATGCCGGCACCCAGCCGCTCGTACAGCCAGAGATTGAGGGCGTCCAGGCCGCCCAGCAGCGTCCAGCACAGCAAAACGGCCGTGGACAGCGTCATGTCGATCAGCGAGACCCTGGCCTTGGCCAGCGTGTAGTCGGCCGCCTTCTGGTGGGCCGCCAGGCTGATGCGGCGGGCGAATACGGCAGGCACGCTGGCGCGGTGCCCGGCCACATGCCGCACCTGGCGCGAAACCAGCCAGACACGCAGCAGCCATTGCAGCAGCACGGCGGCGGCAAACACCAGCGACAGCGCCAGCGAGGGGGGAAAAGCAGGGGTGGAAGCCATGTGGCTGCAGTGTAGGCGACAATTTGCACCATGTCTGAAGCCCCTAGCAACCGCCTCCAAACCGTGTCCGAAACCGTGGCGGCAGCCACACCCGCCGCACCGGCCGCTGCCGCAGCCACCCTCGTCAAATCCGACCTCAACCTGGTCTGGCTGGACTGCGAGATGACGGGCCTGCAGCCCGACCACGACCGGATCATCGAAATCGCGGTGGTGGTGAGCAGCCCCGATCTGCTGATCCGCATCGAAGGACCGGTCTTCGCCATCCATCAGCCGGACGAACTGCTCAACGGCATGGATGCCTGGAACAAGGGCACGCACGGCAGGAGCGGGCTGATCGAGCGCGTCAAGGCCTCCACCGTCACCGAGGCCCAGGCCGAGGCCGAGCTCATCGCCTTTCTTTCCAGGTACGTGCCCAAGGGCAAGGCGCCGCTGTGCGGCAACAGCATTGCGCAGGACCGGCGCTTCATGGAGCGCTACATGCCCAGGCTCAACAGCTTCTTCCATTACCGCAATATCGACGTGAGCACGCTCAAGGAACTGGCCAAGCGCTGGAAGCCCGCGGCCTACAGCTCGTTCAAGAAGGCCCAGCGCCATACGGCCCTGGCCGATGTGCATGAGTCGATCGACGAGCTGCAGCACTACCGCAAGGAATTGCTGAACGTCTGAATGGAACGGGGCAGGGGCGGGCAGCTGCCCGATAGCCGCAGGACTTGCGGGAAAACCCGGAGCATGCGACAATGCACTGCTTACCCGATCCATGGGTAATTTTGCGCATCTCCATCACACACCGGGCTCTTCCTTCTTGCGTGCAACGGCTCAACACCGGCCGACACGTCAAGCCATACGCCCATCTGCCCCTTTTGCGAACGGGCAGTCAAAGTCTGACGGTGGATGTTGATAACCAACCGTCAAAAAAAGTGGGCAGATCGCTGGCTGCGCCGCTTTTTTCGTGAGCTTTTTCATGACAGAAAAATCCCTGGAGCAGGGCCTCGTGGCCGCTGCCGATATGTCCTTGTCCTCCCCCGAAGTGGAATCCCGCCTGGACGCCATGCTGGCAGCCGCCGACGCCGAAGGAACCGGTGCCGAGCCGACCGCTGAACAAGAGCAGGCCGCCGAGCCGAACGCCTTCGCCGAACTGGGCTTGGCGCCCGAGCTGGTGCAGGCCGTGGCCGACCTGGGCTACACCAAGCCTACCGGCGTGCAGGAGCAGGCCATTCCCCTGGCCATGAACAGCGGCGGCGAGCAGCCGTTCGTGGACCTGATGGTGTCCAGCCAGACCGGCTCGGGCAAGACCGCCGCCTTCCTGCTGCCCGTGCTGCACACGCTGATCGGCCAGAAGGCCGAGGAAGACGCCAAGGCCCGCGCCGAATACGAGCGCCAGTGCGCCGAAGCCGCCGCCAGCGGCCAGCCGCAGCCCAAGCGCAACAAGCGCAAGGACCCGACCAACCCGCGCAACTTCAAGGCCGCCGTGCCCGGCGCCCTGATCCTGTGCCCCACGCGCGAGCTGGCACAGCAGGTGGCCCATGACGCCATCGAGCTGGTCAAGCACTGCCGCGGCATCCGCATCGCCAACATCGTGGGCGGCATGCCCTACCAGCTGCAGATCGCCAAGCTGCAGAACGCCAACCTCGTGGTGGCCACGCCCGGCCGCCTGCTGGACCTGCAGCGCTCGCTGCAGATCAAGCTCGACCAGGTGCAGTTCCTGGTGGTCGACGAAGCCGACCGCATGCTGGACCTGGGCTTTGCCGACGACCTGGCCGAAGTCAACCAGCTGACCAGCCAGCGCAAGCAGACCATGATGTTCAGCGCCACGTTCGCGCCGCGCATCCAGCAGCTGGCCATGCGCGTGATGCATGACAACGGCGCCAACGTGCAGAAGATCACGATCGCGACCGCCCAGCAAAAACACGAGAACATCAAGCAGGTGCTGTTCTGGGCCGACAACTCCCAGCACAAGCGCAAGATGCTGGACCACTGGCTGCGCGACACCAACATCAACCAGGCCATCGTGTTCGCTTCCACCCAGGTGGAGTGCGACGGCCTGGCCAACGACCTGCAGCAGGACGGCTTCTCGGCCGTGGCGCTGCACGGCGCGCTGAGCCAGGGCCTGCGCAACCGCCGCCTGATGGCGCTGCGCAACGGCCAGGTGCAGGTGCTGGTGGCCACCGACGTGGCGGCACGCGGCATCGACGTGCCCACCATCACCCACGTCTTCAACTACGGCCTGCCCATGAAGGCCGAGGACTATACCCACCGCATCGGCCGCACCGGCCGTGCCGGCCGCGAAGGCATTGCCGTGACGTTCGCCGAGTTCCGCGACCGCCGCCGCGTGTTCGACATCGAAGGCTATACGCGCCAGCAGTTCAAGGCCGAAGTGATTCCGGGCCTGGAACCCACCCAGCGCTTCCCCAGCTCGCGCGACGGCGAGCGTGGCGGCCGCGGCCGTGGTGAAGGCCGGGGCGGCTTCGGCGCCCGCCGCGACAGCGAAGGCTATGGCCGCAAGTCCGGCTTCGGCAGCTTTGGCGGTGGCCGGGGCAACGTCCGCGGTGGCGATCGCGGCGGTTTCGGCGGCGGCGACCGTTTCAACAATGACCGCGGCGGCTTCGGCGCTCCGCGTGGCGGTTTCGGCGGCGATCGGGGTGCCGAGCGCGGCAGCTTCGGCGGCCGCCCCAGCTTCGGCGGCGAGCGCCAGGAGCGCAGCTTCGAGCAGCGCGGGGATCGCGGTTTCGACCGTGGCTTCGAGCGCTCCGGCGAGCCGCGTGGCGATCGCGGCGGCTTTGGCGGCGACCGTGGTGGTTTCGGCGGCCAGCGCCGCAGCGAGGGCCATCGCGAAGGCGGCGACTTCGGTCGCAAGAGCTTCGGCGGCCGCGACGGCGGCGCTGCGCACGGTGCCCCTCGCGAAGGCGGTTTCCGTGGTGGCGAAGCACGCGGCTTCGGCGGCGGCGAACGTCGCCCGGCATTCGGCAAGACGGCCGCCAAGCCTTACCAGCCCCACGGCGAACGTGGCGAGCGCGGCGGCGACCGTGGCTTCGAGCGCCGTCCCCGCGCCCCGCGCCGCGACGAGCGTTGATGGACGCTGGCGCCAGCCTGTGCTGGCGCACGCTGCATGAAAAAAGCCGGTCTGAAGACCGGCTTTTTTCATGGCGCTTATATGCCTGCATGGCCCGGCCTGCGCGGGCCCAGGCAATGAAAGCCCTGGGTGATGCTATGGAAAAAGAAGCTTCTGTCGCCTTCTGCACCATGGTTTCCAAGTCAATTCGCCTTGAAATCCAGTGAGGGCAGGCGCTATCAGCTTCCTTTTTTGATACGCGGCTCAGCTGGCGGATGTATGGCGGCCGATCTCGGGCCAGCGGTGATGCAGGTAGATCCAGGCCACCAGGCCGATCAGCATCATGCTGATGGAGCCGGCGGCCAGCAGCACGGCGGAGTGCATGACCAGCGGTGCGATCACGCCGGCCACAAAGCCGTTGGCCACGGAGCCGACCACGGCCTGCAGCGACGAGGCCATGCCGCGGCGCTCGGGGTGGATGTCCAGCACCAGCAGCGTGACCACGGGCACCATCAGCGCCCATCCATAGGAGAACAGGCTGATGGGGATCAGCGCCCAGCCCACATGGGCCGGCCAGACCAGGTTGGCGGCCAGGTTGACGATGGACGTCAGGCACATGATGAGAAAACCGTGGCGGATCTGGCGCTTGGGCGCAATGCGGCCTGCCAGGCGCCCGCTGGTCCAGCTGCCGGACATGATGCCGCCGATCGAGGCGATGAAGAACCAGAAGAACTGGCCGGGCTCCAGATGCAGGATGTCGCCGAGGAAGGCCGGCGCCGAGAGCAGGTACAGGAACATGCCGTTGAACGGCACGCCGCTGGCCAGGGCCAGCAGCAGAAAGCGCGGGTCGGTGCACAGCACCCAGTAGCCGCTCATCAGCGGCTTGAGGTGGAAGGGCTGGCGCTTTTCCAGGGGCAGGGATTCAGGCAGGAAGCGCACGTTGATGAGCCACAGCGCCACGCCGACGGCCGTGAGGAACCAGAACACCGATTGCCAGCTCAGGTGGATGAACAGCCAGCCGCCGATGACCGGGGCCAGCGCCGGCGCCACGCCAAAGAAGATGGTGATCTGCGCCATCACGCTCTGGGCCTGCGACGGCGGAAAGATGTCGCGCACGATGGCGCGCGAGACCACGATGCCGGCGCCGGTGGACAGGCCCTGGATGGCGCGGAACAGCACCAGCTGCGTGATGTTCTGCGACAGCGCGCAGCCCGCCGAGGCCAGCGTGAACGCCACCAGGCCCCACAGGATCACCGGACGGCGGCCGAAACTGTCGGCCAGCGCGCCGTGGAACAGGTTCATGAAGGCAAAGCCGAACAGATAGGCCGACAGCGTCTGCTGCATCTCCAGCGGCGTGGCATTCAGTGCCCTGGCGATGCCCGAGAAGGCGGGAATGTAGGTGTCGACCGAGAAGGGGCCCAGCATGCCGAGAATGGCCAGCAGGACTGCCAGCGTCCAGCGCGGGCCTTGCCATAGATGGTGCATAGGAAGCAAATCGAATACCGGCACCATGCCGGAGGCACCCGAGCATGCCATAGTCCGGCGCTTTCTGCTGCGGGTGCCGGCGTGGCCTGTCAGTTGGCGTACGGGATCCAGGCATCGCTGCCGGACTTGAGCAGATATTGCCCCTGTTCGTCGCGCATGACGACCACGTCGGCGTTCTCGGCGACAAAGCGTGTTCCCTGAAGCTGGGTGACGCGTTCGGCCAGCGGCTGGGCTCCGGGCCGATAGGGGCTGTCCTGCATCAGGCTGTTGACCAGGGTGAAGAGGTCGAAATAGCTCGTGGGCTTGCTGACGATGAGCGGGCTGGCCGGAGAGGAAGGCCCTGCTTCGCCGCCATTGGATGCGGCACGGGGCATGCCGATCAGCTTGATGGCCGTGGGAACCAGCGTCACCCGGGGACCGGGAATCTCGCGCATGCCCGAAATCTGCATCTTGTCGCCGCGCAGGGAGGCTCCATGCTCGGGTACCAGCATCAGCAGCACCGGACGTCCGCTCGCCTCCAGGAGGCTGATGAAGCGGTCAAAATCGGACAGCAGCTGTGTCAGACGGGGCTTGTAGGTCTGCAGGCTGTTGCGCGAGGCGATGCCCGGAACACGGTTGCCGTCGTGCAGCGTGATGGTGTTGTAGTACAGGGCCACGGGCTCGGTGCCGCGGCTTTGGCGGTCCTTCCACCACTGCGACAGCAGGGCGAGGTCGCTGTAGACGGGAGATCCGTCGAAGCTTTGCATGGCTTCGGGCGCACCCTGGTTCTTCTCCATCTTGCCCGCGAAGCCGCCGCGCTCCTGCAGCGACTGCGCAAAGCCGTCGAATACGCCGTTGTGGTTGAGCAGGGCGCTGGTATGGTAGCCGGCCTGCTCCAGGCTGGGAAACACGTTGCAGGCAGCATCGGTGCCTTCGTAGAGCGCCTTGTGCGGCATCTGGCCGCAGCTGCCGTGCAGCACGCGCAGCTGGGCCGGCCCGCTGTAGCTGGCCGCGCTGTTGAACTGGGTGAATACGGCGTCGAAGCGCTGCAGCAGCGGCGTGTCGCGCAGACCTTCGAATTCCATGTCGTCCCATGCCAGCGAGCACACATGCAGCAGGACGATGTCGAAGGGAGGCGTATTTCCTGCCGCGGCGAAGTTCAGCCGCCGCTGGTGTTCGCTGGCGTAGAAGTTGCTGAGCAGGGCGTCTGGCGTGGCAGGCGCTGCAGCCATGTCGCCGGGTTGGGCATTGTCCCGGGCCTGGGCCAGCACGGGCTTGGCCGGGCCTTGCTGCAGTCGGGCGGCAAGCGGTACGCTGAGGATGGCCAGCAGGGCAAAGGTGGCAAACCGGATACGCCGCGCCAGCACGCTGTAGAGCACCAGCAGCACAAGAGCGACCAGCAAGGCCTGCAGCGGCACGACGCGCTGGACAAGCTCCAGCATGTAGCTGGCACTGAAGCCGGAGAGGGCGGAGATCTGCGACAGCACCCGCGAGATAGGCGGGAAATGGCTGTCGTAGTACAGCAGGGCGATGCCGGCGGCCACGGCTGCAGCCAGGCGCAGGTTCTTCCACAGCCGGGTCTGCACCGGCCAGAACACCACGGCAGCCAGCAGCAGATTGGGGAGCCAGTGCAGGTCCAGATACCCGGCGTAATGCAGGCCGACTTTGGCCAGAAAGTAGAAACTCCAGTAGCTCATGGCATGCTCTTCAATGACGTAAAAAGGGACTGCCGGGCATTGCGCAGCTCTGCATTCAAGGAATGCCAGAATTTCCGGTAGCCGTGCAGGCCCAGTGCGCCCAGCTCGTACAGACCCTGCATGGGCTTGTCGGTATCGTGCTCGTCGCTCCACTCGCGCCATGCCGCAGGACGGGCAAACGTGCATTGCACCAGCTGTATCTGCTGGGGCTTGGACAGCGTGCCGAATTCCAGGCCCACGGCGCCGCTGGCATGGCAGGCAATGACACGCGCGGGAAAGACGCATTCGCGCTCTTCGAACCACAGGCCCACATCCAGGCTGCTGCCCGCCTCCAGGGCCAGCCCCGAGGGGGCCTGAAGGCCCAGGCCCGACATCGAGAAATCGGTACAGCTGGCGCTCAGCACGTGGCCCGTGGGCAGGTACAGTGTGGCCGGCAGGTCGGAGGCCACGCGGTGCATGCGGCGCACCTGCTTGGACTCGGTGGCCACGCCCAGCGCCGTGCCGAGCATGAAGATGCTGTAGGCCGTCCAGACCATGTTGAGCAGCACGGTCAGCGGCTCGTCGGAGTTGGCATATGCCAGGCGCCAGACACCGGCAAAGAAGGCCGCGATGTTGAGCAGCACCAGCACCATGTAGGGCCGGGAGATGGCCCAGTCGAAATAGGTGTGCGTGACCAGCCCGCCCTTGGCGGTGACGTTGAACTTGCCGTGGCGCGGCGAGAGCAGGGCCACCGTGGTGGGCAGGGCGATGTACCAGGCCAGCACGGTCTCGTAGACCTCGGCCCAGAACGTATGGCGGAATTTCCCCTGCACATGGGCATTGGCGATATTGGTCTGCAGTATGTACGGCAGCACGTAGAGCATCAGCAGCAGGGCATTGGTGTTGATGATGTGCAGCTCGAAGAACAGATAGGCCATGGGGGCCGTGAGGAACACCAGCCGCGGCAGCCCGAAGAAGAAGTGCAGCATGGCATTGGCGTAGCAGATGCGCTGCCACAGGCTCAGCCCGGCCTTGAGGAAGGGGTTGTCGAGGCGGAAGATCTGCGCCATGCCGCGCGCCCAGCGGATGCGCTGGCCGATATGGGCGGACAGGCTCTCGGTGGCCAGTCCCGCGGCCTGGGTTTCGTTGATATAGGCGGTGTTGTAGCCCTTGGCGTGCAGCTTGAGCGCGGTATGGGCGTCTTCGGTCACGGTTTCCACGGCGATGCCGCCCACTTCCATCAGCGGGCCTCGGCGCAGAACCGCGCAGGAGCCGCAGAAGAAGGTGGCATTCCAGAAGTCGTTGCCGTCTTGGATCAGCCCGTAGAACAGCGCGCCTTCGTTGGGTATGCGCCGGAAAGTGCCCAGGTTGCGTTCGAAAGGGTCGGGCGAGAAGAAGTGGTGCGGGGTCTGCAGCATGGCGCACAGCGGATCGCGCTGGAACCAGCCACCGGCGGTCTTGAGGAAGCTGCGCGTGGGAATGTGGTCGCAGTCGAAGATGGCGACGAGTTCTCCGTCGGTTTGCGCGAGGGCATGGTTGAGATTGCCCGCCTTGGCATGCCGGTTGTCCGTGCGGCAGATGTAGCCCACGCCCAGTTGGTTGGCGAAGTCGCGGAATTCATCGCGGCGACCGTCGTCCAGGATGTAGACCTTGAGCTTGTCCTCGGGCCAGTCCAGCGCCATGGCGGCCAGCACCGTGGGCCGGACCACGCTCAGGGGTTCGTTGTAGGTGGGAATGAAGACGTCCACCGTGGGCCAGGACGACGGCGGCCCGGACAGCGGGGCGGGCTTGCGCTGCAGCGGCCAGGCCGTCTGTATGAAGCCCAGGATGACGATCAGCCAGGTGTAGGCTTCGGCGGCCAGCAGGCCATAGCCGAGAGCCGCTTCCAGCGCGCTGTCGAACTGCAGCGTATTGTTCATGCGCCACCAGGCATAGCGTCCCATGGCCATCAGGCTCAGCGTGGACAGGGCCAGCGACGGAAAGCGCCCGGGCAGCTTGCGCAGGACCAGGGACAGCAGCCAGATGACGGTCAGGAACAGCAGCTGCCCGGCCCAGCTCAGCGGCGTGGTCATGACCACCGCCGTGACGGCGGCGCCTGCCCCCAGCACGGCCCAGCGCATGCCCGGAATGGCGAACAGCGGATGCAGCAGGGTGTCGGCCTGGCGGCCGAAGGCGTCCGAATCGATGCGCGCTGCCACGCGCTCGGCGCCGCGCATGGCCATGCGTATGGGCCAGGACAGGAGCAGCAGCAGCGGGCGCAGCAGCAGCCACACGCCGCCCCACATCCAGGCCAGGGCCTGGAGCATGGGCTGCAGCACCGCGGCCAGCAGGCTTTCCAGGCGCATGCCGTCCTGGCGGCTCGAGGGATCGGGGCGCAGGAACAGGGCCAGCAGCCACTGCTGCGGCGAAGCACCGGGGGCCAGCTGCAGCTGGCGTGCCAGCCATCGCAGCGGATCGGGCACCTGCGCGGCCGTCAGGGGCAGCCAGGCCTGTGTGCGGCGGGGCAGCACGAACAGCCGCCTGGCCCACGAGGACCACCGCGCAGGCTGCTCCACGTGCAGCTGATTGGCCAGCCAGAGGGCGCTGAAGTGCAGAGGATTCATGGCGGATCCTGGGGCAGCAAGCCAAGGTCTGACAGCAACCGGAAAGCCAGCCCCTGGAAGTCGTGGGCGGACTGTGCCTGGGGCATGCTCTGGTGCACGCACAGGCCTTGCGACAGGGCTTCGCAGATGGCCTCGTCGTCGTGAATGAGATCCAGCAGCAGGGCATTGCCCCATTGCTGGCGCAGGCGCTCCAGCGCGGCCTGCTGGGACGGGCGGCGCGGCGCATAGCGGTTCACGACCAGCCGCAGCCGCGCCCCAGGCGCCAGGCATTGCTGCAGGGCCTGCACGGCCGGCTGCGCCTGCAGGGCGCGCTCGGAGGCGTCGAGCACCACAACCGCCAGATCGGCTGCCTGCAAGGCCTGCCGGCCCAGGGGTGTGCAGGGCGAAGGCGCATCCATGACCGCCAGGGCAGAGGAGGGCAGGTCCAGGGCCTGGAGGTTTTCAGCCAGCCAGCCGGGGTGCCGCAGCCAGTGCGCCTGCAGGCGGCTGCAAGCCTCATCATCGAGGCGGCCGTGCGGCAGGTATTGCAGCCCGGCGGAATTGGCCATGGCGGCCTGGCCCCACCATTGGTTGTGCAGCAGCGCATGGCTCCAGCCTTGCGCTGCGCAGGAAGGCAAGCCCAGATGGCGGCCCAGCATGTTGCCCGGGCTCAGGTCCAGCGCCAGGCAGACGCTGCCGCGCTGCGCAGTCAGAGCCGCCACGTGGGCTGCCAGCGTGGTGCAGCCAGCTCCTCCGAGGGGGGAAAGAAAGACGAGACGTTGCATGGGGCTTAGCCTTTGCCGGTATGGCGCGCCGACGGCGCCGGCGGATAGGGCTGAAGGTAGCGGGGGCGATACCATCGGCGCAGCAGCTTGCTGGCGGATTCGGCGCGCCCGAGCAGCCACAGCGCTGCGGCGATGGCAATGCCTGCGGCGATACCTGTGAAGAAAAGATAGGACGACATGGCGTGTTCTTAGGCGTCGTGGGGCTGTGCCGGCCGCCTGGCAATGGGACGGCTGCTCATGGCGGGGGCGTGTGGAACGGTGGCAGCCGGCTGCGCGATGCGGGGCAGGGCCGCCGGCTGCCGGGCGGCCTCGTGCGGCTGCAGGGACGTTTGCCCCTTGCCTGCGGAAACCGGTGCCGCCACAGCCGTGTAGTCGGGCAGCCCGGCTTCGGCGGCGGATTGAAGCCGATCCAGCAACTGCAGCATTCCTTCATGGCTGCTTTCCGAGATCTGGGAACTGAACAGCTGTGCCAGCGGTTGGCGGAAAAGGCGCGGCAGGGCGGTGTCGACGTCCGATTCCCCGCAGGCGAACAGGAAGACGTAGATGGAATCCTGGTCCGCGGTGATCAGGTCGCCATCGCGCGAAGGTCGATACGCCGCGATTGCCTGGACATGCGAGGCATGGCTGAGCAGCCGCAGCCGGATCAGGCTGTGGCTCAGGCCGATGGCCTGGGTCTTGCGCAGCATGCCCCGCGTCAGCGCACAGAAAAGCTCGGGCCGCTGGTAGCCGAGCTCCGGTACCGGCATGAAGGCATGAAGGGCCTGCTCGTAGTTTTCTGGCACCTGGCGCGAGAAACGCTGGGACTGCAGTTCCTTGAGACGCTGCAGCAGCCGGGAAAAATTGAGTTCGCGGTAGATGACGTCGTTGGCGCCCAGGCGCAGCAGCGCCTGCTCGCTGTTCAGGCGCAGCTTGCCTTGGGTTTCCCTGACGACGATCTTGAGCGTCTGCGGATGGGTGCACCGCAGCCGGTGCACCAGCCGTGCCAGGGCCTCGAATTCGACGCTGCTGCCGGCGTCCAGCAGCACCGTGGCACCGATGGCATGTTGCACGGCTTCGGGGATGAGCTCCCTGGTTTCAATCACGTGCCAGGCCGCGGGCGGCTGGCGCTGATCTGCCACAGCAGCCTGCGTGGCGTAGATTTCCAGCTCGTCGGGCGTATGGACGAGCTGCGCTGCGGCGCCCTGCATGACCACGCCGTTGGCGCGCATGCGCTGGGCGGGTTCCTTTCCCGCCAGCCACTGCAGGCCCAGCCGGGTGTCGAAGATTGCGCCATGCGCGCTGTTCCAGCGCTCCAGATACAGCGAAAGGCCATTGGCATCCTGCTCGAGAAAGGCGCAATACGCAAAGGCATGGGCAAAGCTGCTCAGCATGCCCCGCACTTCGTCGTCAGGAGCCTCGAAGCACAGTATCACCGGTGCCTTGCGCAGGGCGGCCCACTGGTGGAGCTGGCCGGCAAAGCGGTGAATGCGCTCCAGGGAAGCGCCGGTGAACAGCGGGGAGGCATCGAGCACGCACAGCGCCTGCCGTGCACCCAGGCCCGCGCGTTTGAGATCCTTGCGCAAGGCAGCAAAGCCGGTTTCCTGCAATTGCCTCTGGGCGGCCTCGGGCAATATCCAGGCCTCGATCCGGTCGGCTGTGGCGGCCTGCGTGCCCAGCAGGCGGTCGAGCAGGGGCGCATCAGGAGCGACCAGCATGGTGGGAAAGGCCTGACACAGGTCCTGGACCAGGTGCCGGCGCCAGTTCTCGAAAGCCGGGCCGGGTGGGCCCGCCAGTGCAATCACGCCATGGTGCGGCAGCTGTCCCATGCCGTCCGGCAGGCCGTCGATACCCAGGCCCATGGGTGGTAGGGCTGCACGATTGCTGGAAAGATCCGTAATCTGTTGCATGTCAGAAGCTCGAATAGGGCTGTACGGGGCGGGGCCGGTTCGCGAGCGGTGCCGTCACGGGATCGAACAGGAAGCGCGCGTAGAGCATCAGGCTGGTGGGCGCGTAGTATGCCGAGCGGTCCATTTCGAACTGCGCCCCCAGGGCCAGGTTGGAAGTGAGCTGGTGCTCGAGGACCGCGCGCAGCGACCTGCCGAAGCCCGTGCTGCTGCCCCCTGCATAGACGGCCGACCGGCCCAGCGCATATGCCTGGGCTTGCAGCTGCGGGTCGGTGGGGAAATAGTCCGTAGGATTGCTGGAGCTGCGGGAATAGGACACCGAGGCGCGCAGCAGCCAGGTCCAACGGCCTTCGCGGCCGCTCCATTGCAGCGGCAGGGCGATGGAGGCATAGCGCTGGGGGCTGTAGTAGCCGCCATGGCCCCAGCTGTACTCGGACAGGTCGCGCGCATAGCCCCAGAAGGATAGTGCGGCACCCAAATTGACGACCTGGCTGGGCGTGCGCCAGATGTCGCGATCCAGTGCGGCGCGCAGCTGCCAGCGGGTGTTGCTGCGCACGTTCTTGCCGGTCAGGGCCGCGTAGTTGCCGCTGAGCGAAGCAGCAAAGCCGCCCACATCGGTGGAGGCGCGTGCGGACACGCCCGTGGCGACCACGCCGCCCCAGGTCTGGCCGGTGATGGGATCGTGTGCTCCGCCATAGGAAAGAAGGCTGCCGGTCAGCGGGCGGCGCGACACCTCTACCCGGTAGCCGATATCGCGCCAGTCGCCGGTATGGGCAATGCCGCCGACCACATTGGTGACGGGCATGCCTGCGCCGGTCGTGCCTATGTCCCATTGCCAGCGGTCGGCCTGATAGCCGAAGCCGACGTTGTATCCGTCTGCCTTGGAATGCGCGCCCGTGGTCGGATACCGGGCCGAGGGCCAGGCTGCCACCTGGCCGTAGCTCAGCGCGTCGTCGGCGTTTCCGGGCAGGGCGCCGGCATCGAGATGGACCTGGTCCACGTGCAGGAAATAGAGGCCGTCGTAGCCGCGCGGGAACCATGCCACGGCGGGGCGCTCCCAACCATGAAGGGAGGAGATGCCGTCGGTGGAGGACTTGCGCAGTCCCGTCTGGCCGACTTCGACCCAGCTCTGGCGGCGTCCCTCTATGGATGCGATGTCCGACTCGATCTTGGCCACGGAATCGGGCAGGGCGATGCTGTCCGCAGGCAGGCTGCGGCGTTCCAGGGCCAGTGCGTCGCGGTAGGAAGACAGGGCCTGGGCATACCGGCTTTCCGAGCGTTCCAGGCGCGCGCTGTGCAGCAGCACTTCGGTGTCGTCCGGGTTGACGGCCTGCAACGATGCCAGCAAGGCCCTGGCCTGCTCCGGCTGGCCGGCCCGCTGCCACAGTCGAACCAGTGCGAGCTGACGGTAGGGCTCCTGGCCGGCTGCGCGCTGCTGCGCCCATTGCGCTTCCGATCGGGCGGCCTCGAGCTGGTGCATGCGTGCAAGCGCATTGCCGCGCCCTATGTGCAGGTCGTAGCTGTCAGGCGTGTCCTTGAGGGCGATGTCGAACTGCTCGAGCGCCGCGGCGTTTTCGTTGGCCGCAAGCATCAGGCGGGCGCGGGCGGCGCTGCGCTGGGCCTGCGTGGTCCGGCCCTGGTGCAAGGGGGAGCCTGCAAGCCGCCGGGCCTGCGCCGGGCGGGCCTGTGCCATGGCCAGATCCACCTGCCGTTCCAGGTAATCGGCCTGTATGCCCAGCAGGTCAGCATCTTGCTCGGCCGTCCAGTCCTTTCGTGCCAGGAGCTGCGGCAGAAGGGACTGCAGCCGGCTGTCCTCGGCTGCGCGGCCGAGCAACTGCGCCTGGCGCAACCGATCGGCAGGCCCGGGAGCCGGCAGCCTGGCCATGCGGCGGTCAAAGACGGCCACGGCTTCCTGCGGCCGGTTCATGCGGAACCAGGCACTGGAGACCGCATACAGCAGGTCGCTGTCGTTGCCTGCCGCTCGTTCGGCCGCATCCAGCCGGGCCCGGGCCAGGGCGGGATCGCGCGCGGTCTGGGCGATGTAGGCATGGATCTGTGCACTGTTGCGCAGATTGCGCATGGATTCGCTGTACGCGGCCTCGGGGATCTGCCGCATGTCGAACAGCGCGCCTTCGTCGTCATTGACAGCACTGCGAATCAGGGCCCGTGCATAGCGCATGTCCGGTTCTGCAGGGGCGAGGGCGATGCCCGCATCCATGACCTGCAGCGCCGATGCGGGCTGCTGCATGCGCAGATAGGTGCGTGCGAGCCGGTGCCTGAGCCAGGGATCGGCAGGCGTGAGCTTCAGGGCCTGCTCCTGAAGGCCCAGCGCCTTGCTGAGCTGGCCGGCCTCAAGCGCCGTATTGGCTTCGCGGTCGAGCACACTGGCCTGCACGGGCTGCAGGTCCCGGGCCAGACCGGGCTGCTGCTGCGCGGTCTGTTCGAGCAGCTGGCGTGCGCGCTCGGGGTGACCCTGGGTGGCATAGAGATCGGCCAGAGCGGTCAGGGCCGGAACATTGCCGGGACTGCTCCGCAGGGCCTGCCGGTAATAGGCTTCGGCGCCGGCAGCATCCTGCTGGCGGGCCTTGATTTCTCCGGCCAGCATCAATGCCTGCAGATTGTCGGGCTGCTGCTGCAGGGCTTGCTGCGACAGCTGCTGCGCTGCCGCCAGATCATCGGCCTGCAGCGCGGCTTCGGCGGCGCGCAGATGGGCCCAGAACTGAGCCGTGGCGCGCAGGTCCTGCCATTTGCCCTGGCGGTCTATGGCGTAGGCTTGGTCCAGCAGGGGCAGCGCTTCGGCATGGCGGCCCTGGCGCATGCGCAGCAGGCCCTTGCTGCCCAGTGCCTGCGCATCGCGCGGCCTGCGCTGGAGCACTTCGTCGAAGCTGCGTTCGGCCTGCTCCAGCTCACCCTTGTCCAGCGCGGCCAATCCAGCCCTGAGCGCGACGCTGGCGGGATCGCGCGCGGCCTGCGCTTGCTGATCCCGGGGAGGGCCGGACTGGGGCGACACTCTGTCCGTGGCCGGGTCGGTGCGTGCAGCGTTGGGAGCAGCAGGCTGTGCCCCGTTCTGGGCGTTCGCCGGCTGCGCCGAGGACTCGGGGTCGCCACCGATGATCTGATAGTACTCGCGCATCAGGCTGCCGGTCTGCGGCGGGCCTGCCGGAAAGAGCTGCCGGGCAATGGCCGCGGCTTCGGCCTTGCGCCCGGCGCGGGCCATGAGCCGCATCTGCGCCAATTGCTGCTTGCCCGGGCCGTATGCGTTGATCAGCGCGGCAAGGTCGCGGGCCGACTGGCTTGACGGATGGATGCTCTGCAGGCGGGCGAGAATGCTTTGCGCTTCCTGGGTCTTGCCCTCCTGCAAGGCAATGTCCCCCAGCGCGGCCAAACCCTGGGGCGAACGTGGATTGATGCTCAGCAGCTTTTCTATCGACTGGCGGGCCAGGTCGGCGCGCTGGCGGCCGCTCCACATCTGGGCCGTGCGCAGCAGCTCGGCCTCCACGGCCTCGCTGGCGCCGGACTGCGCCATGGAAGAGGTACAGCACAGCAGCGCGGCGATTGCGATGGCGCCCAGCGGCTGGTATGTGCAAGCGAAAGGATTCATGGTCGGGAGGTCCACTTGGGCTGGAGTTCGCCAAGCCTGCCAAAACGGTATTGCTGCTGCATCCAGCCGAGCCCGAACAGGGCCAGGCATTGTTCGTAATACGCCGTGGGCCGCAGGGGCTGCTCTTGCAGACGGGTCTGCTGGGCACGCACGGCCTCCTCGTCGCCCTGCGCACTCAGAAATGGCAGCATGGCGGCACTGAAGCCGCTGGGCGCGGTGCCCGTGCTCTCGCCGCTCATGGGGTCTATGCGCTCGGGGGGGGCGGCCGGTGTCATGCACCAGCCTGGCCATGGGGCGCAGCGCCGCAAGGACCTGCGCGCGCGATGCGGCCTCGGGGTGCAGCATGCCGGCCCAGAGATAAACACGGATGGCGTTGTAGGCACCCTGTGCCTTGTCCTTGTCCGGGTCCTTCAGAAAACCTTGCTTGGCGTCGTAGATCACCCAGTCGGGCGCGATGCCCTTGGGCGCCGAGTCCACGATGAGCCTGAGGGAGCTGGCCTGCAGTGCCTTCCAGCGGGGCTGCTGGGGCAGGGCCTGGGCCAGCCGGTCCAGCACCTGCAGCGGCACATAGCTGGGGTTGAGGCGCCATCGGCCCTCGCCCAGCTTGAAGCCCTGGGGGCCGGGCAGCAGCGTGGGGCCCAGGCCCGGCAGGTCTTCGGTTTCCTTGTCCAGCAGCAGCGCGCCCATGACCGAAGCCATGGCGCGATAGCGCCGGTCGTTCCACAGCCGTCCCGCCTCCGCCAGAAGGTAGACGATCCACAGGTCGGCATCGGAGGCTGCATTGGTATCCAGCGGCCCCCAGCTGCCATCCGGCTTCTGTCCCCAGAGCCAGGCAGGCAGTGCGGTGCTCAGGTCGCCGGCGCACAGGTTGTTTTCCGTCCATTGCAGCAGCAGCTCGAAGGCCGGCCGGTCATTGGCCGCCAGCGCAAAGAACAGGGCATAGGCCTGACCCTCGGAGTAGGTCTGGCCGCCTTTTTCATCGTCGGAGACGATGCGCCCGTCCCGGGTCATGAAGCTGCGCTTGAACTGCTCCCACATCGGCCAGGGTGTCGTGGCCGCCCGGGCCGGGCGCGCCGCCAGACCGGTCAGCGGCCCGGCCACAGTCAGGCTGGCCGCCGACAGCAGCCAGTTGCGGCGCTTGAGCCGCCGCTCAAACATTGTTCCTGCCGGCAAGCCGGCGGGCAGCCAGGGAGCGCAGCGCCCCGTAAACCAGGAAAGTGAGCAGCAGGCCCGTGGCGATACCGGCCAATGCCAGGGCCAGGGGGTGGTTGTGCAGATGGAACCACATGCGCTGCCACCAGGGCAGGTCGCCCACGTAATAGACAGGATTCACACGGAAGCTCTCCACCTGCTCGGCACGCAGAAAGCTCAGGTCGCCGCGCATGGCGCTGATCTTGGTTGAATCGCTGAGGCCTCTGGAGATATGGCCCATGGCGGCATCGTCGCTGGCTGTGAGGCCCACGATGCTGCGGCCCTTGTGCAGCGGGGATTCGAAACCCACGATGGCCGCCAGCGGGCCTTCACCCTCCAGCGTGGCCAGTCCGGTGGTGGCGGGCGTGGGGGCGTCTGCAGCGTGCTGGAACAATTCGCTCAGCGAGCCGATGGCGCGTTCGAGCAAATGGGTGGTGCGCTTGCCGGCTGAAATCAGGGTCGGGATATCCTGAGACCACTTCTGCAGCAGGCCGTCCTTGTCGCCGGCGGAGACCAGCAGAATGTCCGTATCGCGCGCCTTTTCGATCTGGTCCGCATTCAGCAGGCTGAAGCGTACGCCTGCAAGACCGGTCGCGGCACTCATGCGTGCCATGGCCGTCAGGTAGGCCTCGGCGTCGGCTGCAGTGGGATGGTTGGGCAGGACAACGGATGTCTGGCTCAGATCGGCGTATTTGGTGAACGGATAGCCGCTATTGGCATAGGCCGCAAGATTGGGCATGGGCAGGTAGTGCCTGAAGCCTCTGAGGTCAATGCTGGATTCCGGGTCGATGGCGGCACGCAGCTCCGTTGGCTGGGTGGAGCGGCAACGGCCCAGATCGGCCGCCGGCAGCTGGAAGCCCAGCTGGAGCTGGTTGTCTCCACCGACGAGGAAGGACGGAATGCGGAAGTCCGAGCTGGTCTGGGTGCTGCCGTCCTCGAACAGAGGCAGCATGATGGTGCTTCTGCCACTCTTGTCGTCATCCGCAGCTTGCAAGGGATAGGCTTTGATGAACTGATCGTTGATGGAAAGGCTGAGCGAGCCATGCTGCGAGACCGAGTTCGGCGTGTAGCGATAGTTGAGCTGCAGGGGGACGCCCCTGCCTTTCCAGGAGAACAGATCCGGCGCCATGCGCGCGGGAATGTTGATGGTGTTGTTGAGCGCGTAGCCCCGCAGCTGGAGATCCGAAGGGTTGTCCACCAGTTCGGACAGGAGAACCGGCCGCTTGGTGGTCAGCCAGCGCGGCGCGTCATAAGCCTTGCGCTTTTCGGGGTACTCCAGCTTGGTCACCTGCATGCTGCTGCCGGTCAATGCAGCCTTGCCTAGGGCCAGTGCATCGGCGGCCTGCTGCAGCTGTGCATCGTCCTTGCCCTGCACGACCAGCAGCTTGACGGTCGGATGCTCAGGGTGCGACATCATGGTCAGCGTGGGCTGCGTGACGGCGGGCTGCTCCTTGAGGAAGTCGGGGCGGTGTTCGTTGGTCGCGAACACGATCGCATGGCGTTGCGGCAACTGATTCTCGAAAATCGGGAAGCGGTTGCCGCGATAGCCTGCAAGCATGCCCAGCCAGCTGGCTACAGAGCCGGCCGCCCTGAGCTGGCCCATGTCGCCGGCATTGGCCACAACGATTGGAACGTTGACGGTCTGGTTGTCCCGGGCATCGAAAAACGGGGCTGGCAAGAGCGCCAGATCATTGCTGAGGGGAAGCTGGCGCAACTTGAGGCTAAGCTGGCTCTCGTTGCTGATGGCGGCCCACAGGCTGGTGTGGTTGGGCATCTCGCAGTCCATCGTGTAATGACCGATGAACTGGAAGCGCAGCCTGTTGTAGTCAGTGAAAAGGCGGGCATCAATGGGCAGCTCCACATGCTGTGGTGTTCCCAGTTGTTCCTTGGTCAACGAGACCGTTTGCAGCAGTTCCTCGTTGAGAAGAATCTTGATATGCGACAGAGAAGGAATCAGTGCAGGAGACAGCGTAAAGGTCAGTCGCAGGAGCGCGGACTCCACCAGCTCGTCGCGGCGAATGCTGATATTGACATTGCCCTCGCTCTCCACGCCGCGCAGCATCATGGAGCTGCCCTGTCCCAGCTGCCGGAAGGTGGGCTCCAGCTCCCTGAGAGGAAGATTGGCTAAAGGACTTGCGGCCGATGACGGTGCGGCAGGCGGCAACTCTTGTGCAACGCTGACTGGCGAAGGCGCCAGCAGCGTCAGGCTCGCTGTAACCAGGGCCCACTGAGGAAGAATAGATTTCTTTTTTGTCTTGGACACGCCATCTCCTCTGCGTAATTCGTTGGAAGGGAGTGCGTTATGTATGCTTCCCCTATTGCGAAGGGTGTCATTTTGATGGATTTTCGATAGTCTTACATTAACGGTTAATCTTTAACATTAATTTTCACAATCGCTGTTGTTGTTCAACGAGGAAAAAGCAAAAGCCCGCTGTCCAAAGGAACAGCGGGCTTGACGTTTTTGGTGGGCCCTGAAGGATTCGAACCTTCGACCAACGGATTAAGAGTCCGCTGCTCTACCAACTGAGCTAAGAGCCCGCCGGTGTGAAACCGGGGAGTGGATCCGGCGTGTGCCGGATCGGTGAATTCTGGTGGGCCCTGAAGGATTCGAACCTTCGACCAACGGATTAAGAGTCCGCTGCTCTACCAACTGAGCTAAGAGCCCCACAAGATGCCTGCTGTGCAAGCGAGACCGCAATTATGCGCTAATTTTTACCCGCTTGCAGGCAAACCCTGATTTTTTCCTGAATTTTTTTGCCGCCGTATCGCCAAAAGCCTGCGGCTCCTGGGCTCTGCAGTGGTGCATCGGCGAGTCCGTGTTGCGGGCAGGTAAGGTTGATTTACTGCATGCCGTTGCGCTGTGCGAGCTCGACGAAGAGGCCGGCCTGGTCCAGGTCGGCCAGGCCGTGCTCCACGCCGTCGGCATACAGGCGCTCGAACAGCGCCGTGATGGGCGCCTGGAAGTCCAGTTCCCGGACCGTGGCCATGGCGTTGCGCATGTCCTTGAGCTGCACCGTCATGCGGCCGCGCGGCGCGAAGTCGCGCTGCACCATGCGCTCGCCATGCACCTGCAGAATGCGGCTGTCGGCAAAGCCGCCCGAGATGGCCTCGCGCACCTTGGCCGGGTCGGCGCCGCCACGCTCGGCCAGCAGCAGGGCTTCGGCCACGGCGCCGACGGTGATGCCCACGATCATCTGGTTGGCCAGCTTGGCCAGCTGGCCCGCGCCGTGCGGCCCCACGCGCGTGGCGCGGCCGAGGGCGGCGAACACGGGCAGGGCGCGCGCGAAGTCGGTCTCGTCGCCGCCAGCCATGATGGCCAGCGTGCCGGCCTCGGCGCCCAGCGTGCCGCCGGAGACGGGGGCATCCAGGTGCTGCACGCCCAGCGCCTGCAGCCTGGCGGCATGCTCGCGCGCCTCGCGCGGCTGGATGGAGGCCATGTCGATGAACAGCGAGCCTCTGGGCATGGCTTCGGCCACGCCCAGATTGAACAGCACGTCGCCCACGATGGCGCCGTTTTCGAGCAGGCTCACGGCAAAGTCCACGCCGCGCACGGCGTCGGCGGCGCTGTCGTGGACGGTGGCGCCGTCGGCGGCCAGCGGCTCGGCCTTGGCGCGCGTGCGGTTCCAGGCGTGGACTTCGTGGCCGGCCCGGGCCAGGCGGCGCGCCATGGGCAGGCCCATCATGCCGGTGCCCAGGACGGCGATCTTCAGACGTGTGCTCATTTCTTTTTGCTCCTTGGAGTCGTTCTTGAATGCTAAGGCCTGGCGGCATGGGCAATCGCCGGCTGGCGAACAGATCAGTTGTGCATGCGGTGGCTCCAATCGCGGCGCTGCACAAACAGCAAGGGCAGCCGAAGCTGCCCTTGATGCTTTTTTTGGGAGGTTCACCTTCGCGCCGGTGAGTGCGCTGCGGTTTACATCAGCAGATGCTCGCCCTGGTTGTCGCCGCCCAGGATCACGTAGTTGACCTTGCGGATGTCCATGAGCTTCTTGCCGCCCGAGTAGCTGATGGAGGACTGCACGTCCTGCTGCATCTCGGTCAGCGTGTCGGCCAGCTTGCCCTTGACGGGTTCCAGAATGCGCTTGCCTTCCACGTGCTTGTACTCGCCCTTGTTGAAGTCCGAGGCCGAGCCGTAGTACTCCTTGAACAGCTCGCCATCGACCTCCACGGTCTTGCCGGGCGACTCCTCGTGGCCGGCGAACAGGGAGCCGACCATGACCATGGTGGCGCCGAAGCGCACGCTCTTGGCGATGTCGCCGTGGCTGCGGATGCCGCCGTCGGCGATGATGGGCTTGGTGGCCACGCGGGCGCACCACTTGAGGGCCGACAGCTGCCAGCCGCCCGTGCCGAAGCCGGTCTTGAGCTTGGTGATGCAGACCTTGCCGGGGCCGATGCCGACCTTGGTCGCGTCCGCGCCCCAGTTTTCCAGGTCGATCACGGCCTCGGGCGTTCCCACGTTGCCGGCGATCACGAAGGCCGCGGGAATCTTGGCCTTCAGGTACTGGATCATGTTCTTCACGCTGTCGGCATGGCCGTGGGCGATGTCGATGGTGATGTATTCGGGGCAGATGCCTTCGGCCACGAAGCGGTCCACCGTGTCGTAGTCGGGCTGCTTCACGCCCAGGGAGATTGAGGCGAACAGGCCACGGCTCTGCATGTCCTTAGTGAAAGCCACGTTGTCGATGTCGAAACGGTGCATCACGTAGAAGAAACCGTTTTGTGCCAAGAAGGCGCAGATCTTCTCGTCCACCACCGTCTTCATGTTGGCGGGCACGACGGGCAGCTTGAAGGTCCGGTTGCCCAGCTCCACGCTGGTGTCACATTCCGAGCGGCTTTCCACGCGGCACTTGCGGGGCAGCAGAAGAATGTTGTCGTAGTCGAAGATTTCCATTTGATTCCAAGCTCCATAAGAGGTTGCAGCGAACTATTTCGCGGCAATGGGGCGCTTGGCTTGGAGACCGGTCTTCCGGCCCGGCAGGAAGTTGCGGGCAAAAAAAACCGGACCGCAAGAAACTTGGGCCCGGTGATTGATTGTATACGCCCTCGGCGGCCGGCGCGTAGTGCCCAGGGCTTATGGGGTTATACCGAAAACCGCAGCCATCGGGCAGGAAGGGGTGCTTCCATAGTCATAGCTTTTGCCGCTTGGGAGACATGGGTTTCAATGTGAATCAGCCGAGAAAATTCCGTGTGACATGCGCCAAGTGCTATTGTTTTTGAATCGAGACCCGCATTGCCATGCCCGGCCCGAAGTGCATGCGGGCATTTCTACAATGCTGTCCTATGTTCCCGATCGATCTGCTTGACGCCGCGCCCGAGGGCTCGCCGCACCCCTCTTCCTCGCCCCTGCTGGCCCACCTCAATCCGGAGCAGCTGGCGGCGGTGACCCTGCCGGCCGGCCATGCGCTGATCCTGGCCGGTGCCGGCTCGGGCAAGACCCGCGTGCTGACCACGCGCATCGCCTGGCTGCTGCAGACCGGGCAGGCCACGCCGGGCTCCATCCTGGCCGTGACCTTCACCAACAAGGCGGCCAAGGAAATGCTGGCGCGCCTGTCGGCCATGCTGCCCTACAACGTGCGCGGCATGTGGATAGGCACTTTTCACGGCCTGTGCAACCGCCTGCTGCGCGCGCACCACCAGGCCGCCAGGCTGCCGCAGGCCTTCCAGATCCTGGACACGCAGGACCAGCTGTCGGCCATCAAGCGCCTGTGCAAGCAGTTCAACGTGGACGACGAGCGCTTTCCGCCCAAGCAGCTGATGTATTTCATCGCCGGCTGCAAGGAAGAGGGCATGCGTCCCGGCGACGTGGTGGCCAGCGACCCGGACACGCGCAAGAAGGTGGAGATCTACCAGCTCTACGAGGAGCAGTGCCAGCGCGAGGGCGTGGTGGACTTTGGCGAGCTGATGCTGCGCTCCTTCGAGCTGCTGCGCGACGACGAGCACCTGCGCCACCACTACCAGCGGCGTTTCCAGCACATTCTGGTGGACGAATTCCAGGACACGAACAAGCTGCAGTACCAGTGGCTCAAGCAGCTGGCCGGCAACGAGGTCGGCGGCCGCTATGTGTCCGGCTCCAGCGTGATCGCCGTCGGCGACGACGACCAGAGCATCTACGCGTTCCGCGGTGCGCGCGTGGGCAACATGGCCGACTTCATCCGCGAGTTCGATGTGCGCCAGCAGATCAAGCTGGAGCAGAACTACCGCAGCTACAGCAACATCCTGGACTGCGCCAACGCGCTGATCAGCCACAACAGCAACCGCCTGGGCAAGAACCTGCGCACCGCGCAGGGGCCGGGCGAGCCGGTGCGCATCTACGAGGCGCCCTCGGACCTGGCCGAGGCCTCGTGGATGGTGGACGAGATCAAGCAGCTCGTGAAGAACGACGGCTATGCGCGCCAGGAAATCGCCGTGCTCTACCGCAGCAATGCGCAAAGCCGGGCCATCGAATCGGCGCTGTTCAATGCCGCCATCCCCTACCGCGTGTACGGCGGCCTGCGCTTTTTCGAGCGGGCCGAAATCAAGCATGCGCTGGCTTATCTGCGCCTGCTGGAGAACCCGCATGACGACACCAGCTTTCTGCGCGTGGTGAACTTTCCGCCGCGCGGCATCGGCGCTCGCACCATCGAAGTCCTGCAGGACACGGCGCGCAGCAGCGGCACGTCGCTGAGCGATGCCGTCACGGCCGTGGGCGGCGCCGCCGGCACCAAGCTGCAGGGCTTTGTGGCCAAAATCGACGTGCTGCGCGAGCAGACGCAGGGCAAGACGCTGCGCGAGATCATCGAGACCGTGGAAGAGGAAAGCGGCCTGCTCGAGCACTACCGCAACGAAAAGGAAGGCGCGGACCGCATCGAGAACCTGCAGGAGCTGGTGACCGCAGCCGAGAGCTTCGTGACGCAGGAAGGATTTGGCCGTGACGCGATCGCGCTGCCCCTGGACGAGCAGCAGAATGCGCGGCCTGGGCAGGACCTGACCCAGAGCCCGGCCAGCCAGGGCCTGGACCCGGACGCACCGCTGCTCGATGAGCCGCTCAGGCCGCCGGCAGGCACGGCCGCGGCCATGGTCAATGCGGATACGGGCGAGACCCTGTCGCCGCTGGCGGCCTTTCTGACCCATGCCGCGCTGGAAGCCGGCGACAACCAGGCCCAGGCCGGACAGGATGCGGTGCAGCTGATGACCGTGCATGCCTCCAAGGGACTGGAGTTCGACGCCGTCTTCATCGGCGGCATGGAGGAGGGCCTGTTTCCGCACGAGAACGCCATGATGGACCGCGGCGGCCTGGAGGAAGAGCGGCGCCTGGCCTATGTGGCCATCACGCGGGCGCGCAAGCGCCTGTATCTGAGCCATTCGCAGACGCGCATGCTGCATGGCCAGACGCGCTACAACGTCAAGAGCCGCTTCTTCGACGAGCTGCCCGAGGAGGCGCTCAAGTGGATCACGCCGAGACAGGGAGGCTTTGGCACGTTTGCTCCCCATTCAGGTGCATATGGCGCTTATGGATCAAGGGCTTCCGGCCAGTTGGGCTCGAATTCCGGCTGGGCCGGCAAGCCGGACGTGTTTGCCAGCCCGCCCGTGCCGCCGCGCAAGGCCGAGCCTTCGCACGGCCTGAAGGCCGGCATGAACGTGTTCCACAACAAGTTCGGCGAAGGCAAGGTGCTGGCGCTGGAGGGCACGGGCGACGATGCGCGCGCCCAGGTCAGCTTCGGCCGCCACGGCACGAAGTGGCTGGCGCTGTCCATCGCCAAGCTCACCATCGTGGAGTGAGTCCCGCAGCCCTGAGCGCCGCCCATTGAAAAAGCCGCCTCTCGGAGGCGGCTTTTTTAGGAGGCGCAGGCCGGCTTACTTGGCGGCCAGCTTGATCTGCGTCGGGGTGGCCGTGATGTAGCCGACGGTGGCAGCCACCTTGTTCTTGTAGTTGCTGTTGATCTGGGCATCGACCGCGTCCCTGACGGCCTGCACGGTGGCGTCGGTGTATTCGCCCGCGTGCTGGAAGCTGCTGAGGATGTAGGTCCAGCCGTTCAGGTCCTCCACGCCGTGCAGGCCGGTGGATTCGGCGCCGGCCGGGCAGGAGAGCACGCGCTCGAGCTTGCCGCTGTCCACGTTGTAGCCCCACATGAAGTTGTTGACGTGCTGGCCGCTGTCCTCGCCGATGAACAGCGTGCGCAGCTTTTCGGAGAACTTGAGGTTGTCGGGCTGCGAGATCTTGCCCGGGGCGTCGGTGTTGCCCAGGCTGTCGGGTGCGGCCAGAGGCTCGCCGGCCAGCAGCAGGCTGGTCTGGGTCGGCACCCATTCGCTGTCGATGGCGGCCCCCGTGTCGTCCTTCTGGCCACCGCCCAGCTTGTGCTGCAGCACGTAACCGGCCGTGCTCTTCGCAAAGCCCGCGAGGCTGGCCACCGGCACGGAGCCGGCAGGTGCGTTGAGCGGCAGTTCCTTGTTGTGGGTGCTGCCGGCCACAAAGGTGCTGGTGCTGCCGGACACGGCCGAGTAGGCGATCTTGTCCTTGGCGTTGACCGTCGTGCCTTCGAGCTTGTTGAACACCAGGCTGCCGCCTTTCAGCGCAGCGTAGCGGTGGGTCTCGAGGAAGGCCGCCGCCTTTTCCTGGCCGGGCTTGAGCCTGACCCAGGCGCTCTTGCCGCTGAGCTTGATCTCGGTGAAGCTGGCGTCGTTCGGGTTGGTCGTGGTCGAGGCGAAGATGCCGTTCTCCTTGAAGCCGGCCGCATTGGTCGTCACCGTGGTCAGGGCGGCGTCGTTGGCCAGCGCCTTGATTTCGTCGCTGGTGGCATGGCCGAGCCTGATCCACTGGATCTTGCCCGCACTGGTTTCATTGAGCGCCGTGACGTACTTGGCGACATAGAGCGTGCCCGACGAGAGGTCGCCGGCCTTGTCGGCCACGAACATGAACAGGCCGCCGTTGTTGGAGTCGTCGCCGCCCAGCACGGTGCGCTGGTCGGGGAACACCTGCACCAGCTCGCGCGAGTAGCGGCCCAGGTTGTAGTACTTCCTGAAGTCGGCCGTGCCGTCGGCCTTGACGGTGACTTCGGGCAGGTGGCCGTACCAGTAGGGATTGGCATTGGCGTTGCCGAAGGCATTCTGGCTGAAGGCCTTGAGCACCGACAGTTTCTGGTTGTCGCCCTGGTCGAAGGCGTCGGGATGGTATTCCTCGCTGGACAGGTGGGTACCCCAGGGCGAGAGGCTGCCGCCGCAGGGAATCCACAGGCCGTGCGCGTCGTTGGCGAAGGTGTTCACATTGTGGTAGCTCTTGAGCGTGAGCTTGCCGGTGGCGGCATCCTGGTTGAGCGTCAGCACGGCAATGGGCGAGGGCAGCATGCCGTAGGCGTTGGAGTTGTACTCGTACTGCACCACGGCATGGACCGTGTTGGCCGGCGCGCCGGCGACTTTCAGCAGGGAGGAGCCGTCCACGCAGTCGGAGAAGACCTGGCCGGCCTTGGTCCATTCGGCGGGAGCGCTGGCCTTGCTGTAGCCGTCCAGCGTGGCTGCCGTGCCGTCGGCGGCCTTGATGGTGGTGATGGGGTTGCCGCTGGCATCGAAGTAGCCGCCTGCGACGATCTTGCCGCCGCCGGTCTTGTCGACGCTGTCGCCCGTGTTGAAGAAGCCCTGGTAGCCCAGCACATATTCCTGCTGGCTCTGGTCGTCGAAATTCACTGTCAGCCTGGAGCCCACGCTCATCGTGGCCATGGCCTGGGGATTGCCGAGGGCGGGTGCGGCCATGCCCGTGAAGGTGGCCGAGACATAGTTGGGCTTGGCCGCAGGCGGCTGCACGGACGTGCTGTTGTCATCGCCGCCGCAGGCCGCAAGCAGCGTGGAGGCGGATACTGCGGAGCCGAGGGGCAGCAGGGGCGCGCCGGACAGGAATTGCAGGGCTTTGCGGCGGCTGAGCAGGGTATGGGACATGGATGGGCGTCGTGGCGTTGTAGATGTGATCGGCACGCTTCGAAGGTGCCGCGAGACTGCATGCACGCAAGGCACTCCTGGCGGAGTCCTCGGGCGGGCGCCATGAATGCTAGGAATCGCGCATGTCACGCCGGTTACCGTTGCATGACGGATTGGTGACATGGCGGGCTGCGCTTTGCGGCGGCGCCCGGAATGAAAAAGCCCCCGCATCCTTCGATCGGGGGCTGGGGGGGGCGGGCTGGGGCGCGGCCTACGGGATCTGCAGGTCGGCCACTTCGTCGGGCGGGCTGAAGCAGTCCCGGAAGGTGAAGACGATGGAGGTGAAGAACATGGCCGCCAGCATCATGGCCGTGGCGACCATGATGCCGCCGGCCACGCTGCCGATCAGCGCGGCCAGGATGCCGGTCACGATGGCCAGCGCCATGCCGAAGGCCACGAACACGGCCGCCCAGCCCAGGCCGAACACGACGAAGGCGCCGATATTGCGCACGCAGGCGACCCAGCTGAAGAACAGGGCCTTGGCAGGCGCAATGCCATGCCAGTGCACCAGGCCGGGCGCATGCCAGAACAGCATGGACAGCGGCAGGTACAGGCCCATGCTCAGCCACATGGCCGACTGGAACTCGGGAAGCTCGGCGATCTCGCGCGTCATGGGCGCGGCACCCATGTAGACGCTGGCGAACGTGCCGCCGTCGACGAGGCTGGAGACGCCGATGATGAGCAGAAAGCCGGCGGCATACAGGCCGCCGAGGACCAGCATGGAATGCAGGTGCTGCTGGCCCGAGCGGAAGGCCACCAGCAGCAGCGCCGGCGTGGGCTTGCGGCCGTGGGCGGCTTCGGAGGCCGCGACCATCATGGCCAGCGTGGCCGAGGGCAGCATGGCCAGCGCGATGACCGGGCCGATCAGCGGCAGGATGGTGACCAGGGACATGCTGGCCATGGCAAGAAAGAACAGGGCGGCAAGGGCCAGCGGCTGGCTCCTGAAGGTGCGCAGGCCCAGCTGAACCCACTGCAAGCCAGTGCGGGCAGGAACGATTTGGAGTTTCATGGAGACGGCAGAGGCGCCATTCGGCGGCGCATTCGACAGTTGGCAAAAGCCATGTGGATCACTGTACCTGAGAACCGCGCCACGGGGCCAAGAAAAGCCCCGTGCAGTGGCAGCAGGCCGGGCAGCGGGCGCGGCGCGGCCTTGGCAGCACCTTCAGGCCGGCGCGACCGGATGGGCGATGCGCTGGCCGAGCACGCGCTCGAAATGGGTCGGGTCGTGCGGCGTCAGCAGGGCAGCTTCGCGCGGCAGGTAGAAGTCCCACAGGCGCGAGATCCAGAAACGCAGGGCACCGGCCCGCAACTGGGCATTGAACAGCTCGCGCTCGGCGGCCGTGAGCGGGCGCACGGCCTGGTAGGCGTCGAGCATGGCCGTGGCGCGCGGTGCATCGTGCGCACCTGTTGCGTGATCGATACACCAATCGTTGAGGCAGACGGCCAGATCGAACAGCCAGGTGTCCACGCCGGCGAAGTAGAAGTCGAAAAAGCCGGTCAGGTGTTCGCCGTCGAACATGACGTTGTCGCGGAACAGATCGGCGTGCACGGGGCCGCGCGGCAGCGCCGCGTAGGTGGAAGAGGCGGCCACATGGTTCTGGTAGGCCAGCTCCGCGCGCAGCATGGCGGCGGCCTGCTCGTCCAAGTGGGGCAGCACCACGGGCACGGTCTCGTTCCACCAGGGCAGGGCGCGCAGATTGGGCTGCTGGCGCTCGTAGCTCTGCCCGGCCAAGTGCATGCGCGCCAGCATGTCGCCCACGGCTGCGCAGTGCACGGGCTGGGGTGCGAGCTGGCTCTTGCCTTCGAGCTTGTTGACGATGGCGGCCGGTTTGCCGCAGACCTTGAGCAGGATGTCGCCGCTGCGCGTCTCTGCCTGCGGATCCGGCACCGGGATGCCGGCCTGCGCCAGATGCTTCATCAGGTACAGGTAGAACGGCAGCTGCTCGGCGCCCAGGCGCTCGAACAGCGTCAGTACGTACTCGCCCTGGTCCGTGGTCAGGAAGTAGTTGGTGTTCTCAATCCCGCCCTGTATGCCGCGCAGTTCCTTGAGCGAACCAAGGGAGAGGCGGCGCAGCAGGTCGCGTGCATCCTTTTCAGAGACTTCGGTGAAAACGGCCATGATGGGAAAGCCGCCGGCCATGCAGGCCGGCAGGAGGAAACAGGTTCAATATGCAACAGGGCAGTGCCTGGAGCACTGCCCTGTCATGCGGGAAAACGGTATGCGCGGCTTCAGAACTTGATGACGTTCCAGACCCGTGTGCCGGTCGTGTCATTGGTGTCGCTGCGGCTGCGGCTGGAGCGGGCGCCATCGTTGGATTGCACCTCGTAGGAGGGCATTTCGCCCACCTTGGGCTGCACCGTGATGCTCTGGGTCTGCCCGCCCACGCGGGTTTCGTCGACACGGCTGCCGGCATCCTCCACGTGGATGCGCTCGATCCGCTGGTTGCGCTTGCCGGGCGCCGCCGAATTGTCCTGAGTGTCCTGGACGGCTCCCTGGCCGGCGCCCGCGGGCGGGCGGGCCTGTCCAGCCGCAGGGCTGGCCGGGGAGGCGGGGGCTGGGTCCTGGGCCAGTGCGAAGCCGCAGGCCAGACTCAGGGCAATGAAAAGGGATGGTGCGCGCATGGCCCGATTGTAGGGCGTGTTCGGGCCGGTCCGGCGTCAGCGCCCGGCGCCTCGTGGGCGGTGGGCGGGCCTACGTGCGAGCCCGGCTGTTTTTGGCGCCGGGCGCGGCAGGGCGTGCACAATCCGGGGATGAGCAATTCCAAGACTTTGGTGCTGATCGACGGCTCCAGCTACCTGTACCGCGCCTATCACGCCATGCCGGACCTGCGGGCAGAGCCCGGGAACCCGGCCAGCCCGGCCACCGGGGCGATACGCGGCATGATCAACATGCTGCAGGCGCTGAAGAAGGACGTGGCGGCCGACTATGCGGCCTGCGTGTTCGACACCAGCGGCCCGACCTTCCGCGATGCGCTGTATGCCGACTACAAGGCCCACCGCGCGCCCATGCCCGACGATCTGCGCGCCCAGATCGAGCCCATCCACGAAGTGGTGCGCCTGCTGGGCTGGCCGGTGCTGGCCATACAGGGCGTGGAGGCCGATGACGTGATCGGCACGCTGGCCAAGACGGCGGCTTGCCAGGGCGTGAACGTGGTCATCTCCAGCGGCGACAAGGACCTGTCCCAGCTGGTGGACGAGCGCATCATGGTCATGGACACCATGAGCGGCAAGCGCCGCGACGTGGCGGGCGTCACGGCGGAGTTCGGCGTACCGCCCCATCTCATGATCGATTACCAGTCCCTGGTGGGCGACGCGGTGGACAACGTGCCCGGCGTGGCCAAGGTCGGGCCCAAGACCGCGGCCAAATGGCTGCTGGAGTACGGCTCGCTGGATGCGCTCATCGCCCATGCGACCGACATCAAGGGCGTGGCGGGGCAGAACCTGCGCGATGCGATCGCCTCGGGCCAGCTGGCGCTGAGCCGCCAGCTGGTGACCATGAAGACCGACTGCGACCTGAAGGCCGAGCTGCCCGGCCTGCCCGACCTGGCGGTGCTGGAGCCGGCCGTGCCCGACACCGTGCAGCTGCGCGACTTCTACGAGCGCTACGGCTTCAAGGCACTGGCGCGCGCCATCGGCGGCGGTGCCGCGCAGCCCGATGCGCTGGAGGCCGTGCAGTCCGGCCGCAAGAGCGCCAGGCCGCGTGCCGACACGGCCACGGACGACATGTTTGCCGAGCAGGCCGAGGAATCCGGCAGCGCCACGGCCGAGGCCGAGCAGGCCCAGCAGCGCGAGCTGCACTATGACGTGGTGCTGACCTGGGAACTGTTCGACCAGTGGCTGGGGCGGATCGATGCAGCGCCGCTCACGGCCATCGATACCGAGACCAATTCGCTGGACGAGATGAAGGCCGAGATCGTCGGCATCTCGCTGAGCGTCAATCCCGGAGAGGCGGCCTACATCCCGCTGCGCCATGCGGGCCCGGACGCGCCCGAGCAGCTGCCTTTCGACGAGGTGCTGGCGCGGCTCAGGCCCTGGCTGGAGGATGCGGCCAAGCCCAAGCTGGGCCAGCACATCAAGTACGACCGCCATGTGTTCGCCAATGCGGGCATTGAGGTGCGCGGCTATGTGCACGACACCATGCTGCAAAGCTATGTGCTGGAGGTGCATCGCCCCCATGGCCTGGCCAGCCTGGCGCTGCGCCACACCAACCGCACGGGCATCAGCTACGAGGACCTGTGCGGCAAGGGCGCGCACCAGATTCCGTTTGCCCAGGTGCCCGTGGACAAGGCGGCCGCCTATGCCTGCGAGGATGCCGACCAGACGCTGGACGTGCACGGCGTGCTGTGGCCACAGCTGCAGGCCAGCGAAGCCCTGCGCGGCATCTACGAGCTGGAGATCGCGACCAGCGAGGCGCTGTTCCGCATCGAGCGCAACGGCGTGCTCATCGACGCGGCCACGCTGGCCAGGCAGAGCAACGACCTGGGCCAGCGCATCGTGCAGCTGGAGCAGGAGGCCTATGACATCGCGGGCCAGCCCTTCAACCTGGCCAGCCCCAAGCAGCTCGGCGAGATCTTCTTCGACAAGCTGGGCATGCCCGTGGTGAAGAAGACCGCCACGGGCGCGCGCAGCACCGACGAGGAGGTGCTGGAAAAGCTGGCCGAGGACTACCCCCTGCCGGCCAAGCTGCTGGAGCACCGCAGCCTGTCCAAGCTCAAGGGCACCTATACCGACAAGCTGGCCCAGCTGGCGCTGCCGCGCACGGGCCGCGTGCACACCCACTATGCCCAGGCCGTGGCCGTGACGGGGCGCCTGTCCAGCAACGACCCCAATCTGCAGAACATCCCGATCCGCACGCCCGAGGGCCGGCGCGTGCGCGAGGCCTTTGTCGCGCCCGAGGGCAGGCTGATCGCCAGCGCCGACTATTCGCAGATCGAACTGCGCATCATGGCCCATCTGTCGGGCGACGAGTCCCTGCTCAGGGCTTTCCACGAAGGCCGCGACGTGCACCGCGCCACGGCGGCCGAGGTCTTCGGCGTGGAGCTGGAGCAGGTCAGCAGCGAGCAGCGCCGCTACGCCAAGGTCATCAACTTCGGCCTGATCTACGGCATGAGCAGCTTCGGCCTGGCCAAGAACCTGGGCATAGAGACCAAGGCCGCGGCGGCCTATATCGACAAGTATTTCCAGCGCTACCCGGGCGTGAAGCGCTACATGGACGAGACCGTGGAATTCGCCCATGCCCACGGCTATGTGCAGACAGTGTTCGGCCGGCGCCTGTACCTGCCCGACATCAACGGCGGCAGCGGCCCGCGCAAGAAAGCCGCCGAGCGCCAGGCCATCAACGCGCCCATGCAGGGCACGGCGGCCGATCTGATCAAGAAGGCCATGGTGGCCGTGCAGGCCGAGCTGGACGCCGCCAGGCCCGAGGTCAAGGTCATCATGCAGGTGCACGACGAACTGGTGTTCGAGTTGCCCGCCGCCGAGCAGGACTGGGTCAGGACCGAAATCCCGCGC
The DNA here is from genome assembly GCF_040187735.1 of Comamonas sp. w2-DMI. Lineage (NCBI taxonomy): Bacteria > Pseudomonadati > Pseudomonadota > Betaproteobacteria > Burkholderiales > Comamonadaceae > Comamonas > Comamonas sp. w2-DMI. Next base: position 505,642 of record NZ_JBANEL010000001.1, read on the forward strand.
CTGATGGCCCAGGTGGCCGAGCTCAAGGTGCCGCTGCTGGCCGAGGTCGGCTTCGGGCCCAACTGGGACCAGGCGCACTGAACCGCCGACCGGCCCATCCGTCCGCTATGCAGTGTCGGAATAGCGCGACACGGCAGGCGGGCGCCTCCCAAGCGCCATGAAGCTGTATACGATCTAGCCAGGGCCGTGCCCGGGCGCCACAAGCGCTTCGCACGCCGCCGGCGAGATCCGTGCGGCCCTGCAACTGCGGTTTTTCTGCGAGGACATGTTTTGACTTCCATCTTGTATCAGGTCCTGATCACTTTGGACTCCGTGGCGCTCATCGGCTTTCACAGAAAGCCGCGCTGTACCCTGGTGCGCAGGCGCATGCGGCGCGACCTGCTGGCCGGTGCTCTGGGCGTCGGCAGCCTGCTGGGCGTGGCCGGCATGGCCCAGGCCCAGGAAAAGGGCAGCTGGGTGCTGGTGCAGCCGCTGGAGCGGGCCCAGGTGGCCGATGCGGTGGCGCGCCACTATGCCAGGCTGCTGCCCCAGTACCTGGAGGGCAAGGCTGCCGTGCACGAGGCCAGCCGGGCTCAGGGCGTGCGGGCCGTGCGCTGGGCGGTGGACGAAGCGCCGCCGCAGCGTACGCTGATGCTGATGTCCTCGGTGCTGGCCGTGCAGATCCAGGATGAAGACGGCGCGAGGCGCCGCGGATTGAGCATGCTGCCGGTGCAGCTGGTGCTGCAGCGTTCCTGGTGCCTGGCGGCGGCCAGCGGCCAGCCGCTGAAGAACAGCGGCGAGCTGGTTGCCAGGCTGCGCAAGCTGGGGCGGCCGGTGCGCCTGGGCGTGCCGGTCAACGGCGGCATGCCCGGTATCTGGATCAAGGCCATGGAGCGCCGCACCGGCGTGGCCTGGCAGGCGCAGACCTATGCCCGCGAAGTCTATCCGGCCGTGAAGGATCTGCTGGCGGGCCGCCAGGACCTGCTGCTGGACCATTGCGCCGAGATCCGGCGCGTGGCGGACGCCGCCGGCGATGCCGTGCGCTCCAGGCTGCAGATCCTGGCCTTTGCGGGGGAACAGCCGGTCTCGGATGTGCCCAATTTCTGCCAATGGCGGCTGCCGCCCATCTCCTCGGGCTGGATGGCCTGGTTCGTGCCGGCGCGCATGAAGCCCGATGAACGCGAACGCCTGGGCCGGGCGCTGCATGCCATCGCACTGCGGGCCGACACGCAGCGCCTGATCCAGGACCTGCAGCTGGAGCCGTCCACATTCTCGATCGAGGCCAGCCAGGCCTTCGTGGAAAATTCCCTGGGGGACTGGCGCAGCGTGGCGACCTGGCTCGACAACATTTCCTCGGAGGCTTTGCCGCAGGCCCCCGCGCAGGAGGCGCAGCCCTGACGGCCTGCATGAAAATGCATAGCGGTCAGCGCTGGATGTGCCATGATTCCAATGATGAATAGCAGTAGAACAAAGAAGGCAGGAGCGCTGCAAGCTCCCGTTTTATGAGCGCAGGCAGCGGCTCCAGCCGCCCCGCCCAAGGCGGCGCGCGCATGACGCCGGCGATGCGCATGGGCCTGTCCATCGCGGTGGCCACCGGGCTGTACGGCATTTCGTTCGGCGCACTGTCGGTGGCGGCCGGCCTCGACCTCTGGCAGACCCAGGCGCTGAGCTTTCTGATGTTCACGGGCGGTTCGCAATTCGCCTTCGTCGGCGTGATTGCCGGCGGCGGCAGCGGGGCCGCCGCCGTGGGCGCGGCCAGCCTGCTGGGCGTGCGCAATGCCATCTACGGCATGCAGCTGAGCCGCATGGTCGGCCCGCATGGCCTGTGGCGCTGGCTGGCCGCGCACTGGACCATTGACGAATCGGCGGCCACGGCCGCGGGCCAGGATGATGCGGCCGAGCAGCGCCGCGGCTTCTGGATGGCCGGGGGCGGCGTCTTCCTGTTCTGGAACCTGTTCACCCTGCTGGGCGCGCTGCTGGGCGACGCCCTGGGCGACACGCGCCGCTTCGGCCTGGATGGCGCAGCGGTGGCGGCCTTTCTGGGCCTGCTTTGGCCGCGGCTGAACGCGCGCGAGCCGGTTGCGCTGGCGCTGGTGTGCGGCCTGGTCACGGCCGTGGCCATCCCGCTGGTGCCGCCGGGCCTGCCGATCCTGCTGGCTGCGGCCGTCGGCGCCCTGTGGGGCTGGATGCGGCCTTCCGAGGCGAAAAGGGGAGGTCCCGCATGAGCGGCGCAGCGATGACAGGGGCCGGCCTGTGGGGCTGGATCGCGCTGGCTTGCGCACTGGCCTTCGTGACCAAATTCCTGGGCTACAGCCTGCCGCAGCGCTGGCTGCACAGCCCGCGCATGACCCAGGTGGCGGCCTGCCTCACGGTGGCCTTGCTGGCTTCGCTGACGGTCATGAACACGCTGGCCGGTGGCACCCTGCTGGTGTTCGATGCGCGCCTGGCGGCGCTGGCCGTGGCGGCCGCGGCCCTGTGGCTGCGCCTGCCGTTCCTGCTGGTGGTGATCCTGGGCGCGCTGGCGGCGGCCCTGGTGCGCTGGTGGTTCTGAGCCGCGCGCCACGCAAGGGGCTGCAGCTGTGCCGGGCTCACCGATTAGACTGCTGCGAGCCGTTCATGGCTGGAAAGGCGACTACCTATGCAATATGGCGATATCAGGCGGGATCTGGAATCCATGCTGCCGGGCCGTTCGGCAGAAGAGGGCAAGGACAGCCGGCGCGGCATGCTGCGCATGGCGCTGGGAATCGGTGCGGGGCTGGGCTATGCCGCGGCTGCCGGCCCGGTGATGGCGCAGACGGCCATCGCCACGCCGGCGGATGGCCTGGCGGCCGGACGCATCCATTACGAGGTGGGCGGCTTTGCCGTGCCGGCCTACCATGCGATGCCGGACAAGAAGGCCGACTTGCCCGTGGTGCTGGTGGTTTCTGAAATCTTCGGCGTGCATGAATACATTGCCGATGTCTGCCGGCGCCTGGCGCGCGCCGGCTATCTGGCGATTGCTCCGGACCTGTTTGCGCGCCAGGGCGATCCCGCCAGCTATACCGAGATGGCCAGGCTCATGAGCGAGGTGGTGGCCCGGGTGCCCGATGCCCAGGCCATGGCCGATCTCGACGGCGCCGTGCAATGGGCCGCGGCCCATGGCGGCGACGGGGCCCGCCTGGGCATTACCGGCTTTTGCTGGGGCGGGCGCATCACCTGGCTGTATGCCGCCCATGGCGCTGCCCGGGCCGGCGTGGCCTGGTACGGGCGACTGGAAGGCGAGAAGACGGCCTTGCAGCCGGCCCATCCGGTGGACCTGGTCCCGCAGCTCAAGGCGCCGGTGCTGGGCTTGTATGGCGGCCAGGATGGCGGCATTCCCGTGGCCTCCGTGGAACGCATGCGCGAACGGCTGCGGCACGGCCCGGCTGCGGCCAAGGCCTCGGAATTCGTGATCTATCCGGAGGCCGGCCACGCCTTCCATGCCGACTACCGGCCCAGCTACCGCGAGCAGGCCGCCCAGGATGGCTGGCAGCGCATGCTGGCCTGGCTGCACAGGCATGGCGTGTCTTAGGCTGCCCGCATCCGTGGCCCGGCGTCCGGCCACGACCCTGCGGAAAAAGGATCCGGCGGGGGCTTGACAGCTTTGCTAAGGTGAAACCGGGAAGCAGCTCCGGGATTGCGGTGTGGTGATAGCGCCGCGCGCCGCAGTGGGCGGCGCATTCTGCGAGAATTCGCGGGTTTCGCCTGTGAGGCAGGCTAAAAGCAAGAAATTAGCTATGACATTGGTAGCAATCATTCTGGCCACTCTGGCTGCCGGCATCGGCAGCGTCTGGGTGGCCGCTTTGTTGATGGGTTTGGGCGGCTCGCGTTCGCCGGGCATGATGCCGCAGCGGCTGCTGAGCCTGGCGGCCGGCGCCTTGCTGGCCACGGCTTTCATGCATTTGCTGCCCGAGGCGTTCGAGAGCCATAGCGAGGCGCACGACCTGTTCATCACCCTGCTGGTGGGGCTGGTGTTCTTCTTTCTGCTGTCCAAGGCCGAGCTGTGGCACCACGGGCACGAGCATTCCCACGCGCATCCGCCGTCCCATGCGCATCACGGCCACGGCCATGGGCATGCCCATGCGCACGAACATGGCCATGGGCATGGCCACGGCCACCAGGGCGGCGGCTGGGCCGTGCTGACGGGCGACAGCGTGCACTGCTTCGGCGACGGCGTGCTGATTGCCTCGGCCTTCGTGGCCGACATCCGGCTGGGGCTGATCGCGGCCCTGTCCGTGCTGGCCCACGAGGTGCCGCACCACATGGGCGACATCGTGGTGCTGCGCCAGTCCAGCTCCAACCGGCGCGTGGCGCTGATCAAGGTCTCCATGGCGGGCGCGGTCACCACCCTGGGCGGCATTGCGGGCTATTTCCTCATCGGCCAGCTGCACGAGCTGCTCCCGTACTTCCTGGTGGTGGCTTCCAGCAGCTTCATCTATGTGGCGCTGGCCGACCTGATTCCCCAGCTGCAGAGGCGGCTGAGCGCGCGCGAGACCGCGGCCCAGGTGGGCTGGCTGCTGCTGGGCATCGTCCTGGTCACGGTCATGAGCGGCGCGGCGCACAGCCATGCGCACTGAAATTTGCTGAACGGCGCTCAGGCCTGGGGCAGGGCCTCGCCGCGCAGCACGGCGCGCACGGCGGGCAGCTGGCGCCGCGAGACCGCCAGCATCTCGGGCACGCCGTGCAGCTGCAGCATCCAGGTTTCTCCGTCGGCGCCGCCGTCGCAGCGCTCCAGGCCGCGCAGCGCGGAGCGCGCCACCAGCGCATTGCGGTGCACGCGCAGCAGGTGCTCGCCGTGGCGCTCCTCGAGTTCGGCCAGGGCGCCGTCGAGGATGTAGTGGCGTGCGGCGGTGCGCACCGTGATGTATTTCTGCTCGGCTTTCAGATAGAGCACCTCGGCCAGGGGCAGGCGTACCGTGCGCCCGCGCTCCTGTATCAGCAGCTGCGCGCCGGTCTCGCGCGCGGCCTGCGCCAGGGCGCTGCGGGCCTCGATGGCGCGCTCGGCCTTGAGCAGGGCCTGCTCCAGGCGTTCCAGGCGCACCGGCTTGGTCAGGTAGTCCACGGCGTCCAGCTCGAAGGCGTCGACCGCATGGTGGGCATGGGCCGTCACGAAGATGACGGCCGCCGGCTCGGCCTGCGAGCACAGCGCCCGGGCCAGCGTCAGGCCGTCCTGGCCCGGCATGTGGATGTCCAGCAGTACCAGCTGCACGGGCCTTGCCATCTGCCGCGAGGCCTGCAGCACTTCCAGGGCCTGGCGGGCGTCGGCGGCTTCCTGCACGCGCAGCGGCTCGCGGCCCTGGCGGCTTTCGCGGTCCTCGCAGTCGCCCAGCAGCGTGCGCAGGCGGGTCCGGGCCAGGGCCTCGTCGTCAACGATCAGTATGTGCATGGCGGAGGGCGGCAGAGGGCTGCCGGCTGTCGGAATCGGGAAGGGGCACGGCGATGCGCACGATGAAGAAGCCGCCCTGGACGCGGGCCGAAAAGCTGCCGTGCAGGTCGTGCAGCAGCGAAAGCCTGGCCTTCACGTTGGCCAGCGCAATGCGGTGGCCGCTGGGCGATGCGGTGTCCTGCGCGGCGCCGTCCGCCGGCAGGGTGTTGATGATGTGGACCACGGCCTGCTCGCCGCGCCTTTGCGTGCGTATCTGCAGCTTGCCGCCGCGCAGGCCGGGCTCCACGCCGTGGCGGATGGCGTTCTCGACCAGCGGCTGCAGCAGCAGGGGCGGCAGCAGCGCGCCATGGGCATCGGGGTCCAGCTGCCACTGCATCTGCAGCCGATCGCCAAAGCGTACCTGCTCGATGGCCAGGTAGCGCTGGGCCAGCTCGATTTCCTGGGCCAGCGTGGCCGTGCTGTGCGGTTCGGCCAGGGCGTAGCGGAACAGGTCGCTCAGGTCCTCCAGCAGGGTTTCGGCCTTGGCCGGTTCGGCGCGCACCAGCGCGATGGCGCTGTTGAGGGTGTTGAACAGAAAGTGCGGGCGGATTCGCGACTGCAGCTCGGCCAGGCGCGCCTGGGTCTGGGCGGGCGTGCTGCCGCGTGCACGCAGCACCAGGGCCGTGACCAGCGCGGCCGCCAGCACCCCGCCGGTGACGGCGCTGGCCAGCCAGGGCGCGTCGGCCAGGCCCACCCAGTGCAGCGTGGCGCAGGCGTACAGACCGGCCAGCATGCCCAGCGCCACGCCGCCCAGGTACTGGCCGCGCGTGTGCATGCGCTGCAGCCGGTGCTTGAGGCTGCAGGCCGCGATCAGCCAGATCAGCGTGCCGGGCAGGCTGGCGCCGGTCAGCAGGGCCATGCGCGAAAGCCATTCGGCCGGCGTGCCGGTGCCGAACATGGCCGCGACGGCAATCACGCCCTGCACGAACAGCACGGCACGCAGCACCACGCCTGCATTGCAGGCGTCGAACACCAGCGGCTGCGGCAGGCGCGGCGGGGGCTCGGCGGGGCGGGTGGTCGGGTTCGGCAAGATGGGCTCGCAAGTCACGGCAAGGCAGGACAGGGGCCCGCCGCGGCGGCGCGGGCCCGTGGCTGGTGATTATGGCTGCGGCGGTGCCGGTTTAGGCATGCCGGCGCAGGCCGGCCAGCTGGCGCAGCCTGAACGAGCCTCGCCTGATGTGGCGCAAGGCCATGGCCAGGCCCGTGGACGCGGCAGCGGGTGCCGGCGCCAGGGCCTCGGCGTCGCGAGCCACCTGGGCAAAGCGCTTGAGCGACCAGCCTATGCCGGTGAGGATCAGCGCCATCGCAAGGCACTCGGTCCAGTCCGGCAGGCGCCTTTCCCAGGCGAAGTGGTAGAGCAGCGTGAACAGGGTCTCGAACACCACGAGCTGGCCCATGAGGGAAACCGGCAGGCGCACGCTGGCCGCATTCCAGGCCAGGTTGCCGAGCCAGGAGCAGAAGATGGCCATGCCCAGGCACAGCAGCCAGAAAGTCTGCCAGCGTGCCGGCGGGATCTGCTGGGTGGCGGCCGGCGCGAGCCACCACCACAGTGCGGCCAGCACCAGGCTCAGCACGCCCACGACCAGGCCCCACAGCGTGGACCATTCGGAGCCGTTGAAGCTGCTGTCGCGCAGGAAGCGGTTGTTGTCGATGGCATAGCGGCTCCAGGCCAGTAGGGCCAGCACGGCCATGAAGACGCCGCCCGCATAGCGCGTGCCGCCCGTGCCGCCGGCCGACAGCGCCTGGCCCAGGGCCTGGCTGTTGATGGTGACGATGCCCAGCACGATGAGCAGCAGCGGCATGGCCAGGTGCCGCAGGGGCAGCGAGCCGGCCGTGTGGCGCGCCATCAGGGGCACGAGCACGGGCACCAGGCCGACGATCAGCGACGTCACCGGCACGCCCACCCATTGCACGGCCGTGGCGGCCACGGCGAAGTAGGCGATATTGCCCACGAGCGCCAGCCAGGCCAGGCGCAGCAGGTCCACCCTGCGGATGCGCGGGCGCAGCCGGGCAGCGCGCGGCGCAAAGATGCACAAGGCCACCACGCCGTAAAGACCGAAACGGGCAAAGGTGATCTGCAGCGGTGAAAACTCGGGCAGCAGCGTGGGCACCATGTAAATGGCGCCCCAAAGGCCGCAGGCGGCGAGCGCAAACACCAGACCCTGGGCCATCGACGAACGGGAAGACATCAACAACGAAGGCCGGCGCTTGTTAAGTGCCGGCCCATCCAACTGCCGCAAACCAAAATGGCCCGCACAAGCGCAGGCCCACCGCTGAGGCGAGCGCGATTGTGCGCCGCCAGCCATGGCATGGATGGCATCAGGCCTATGGAGCAGTCGGATGTGATTTCCAGAAAATCCGCCTGCAGCGCTTTGCTGGTAAGCGGAAGGACTTTGAAAAACATAGCATTCGCAGCGAGCGGCGCTGTCTGTTTTTTGCCATCGCCCGGGCTTGCGGCGGTGCGCAGGGCCGACGGCCGGCACCGCCGATAAAATGGACGGTTTAGCGGACCGCTGCAGTCCGCAGCGATTTCATCCGGCTCACCCCGCTTTGTCCCCTATGTCCGCCCATCAAAACTCCACTCCCTCGCACAACCAGCTCGACACCAAGGCCGAAGCCTGGTCGGCCCTGTTCTCCGAACCCATGAGCGACCTCGTCAAGCGCTATACCTCCAGCGTTTTCTTCGACAAGCGCATGTGGCAGGCCGACATCCAGGGCAGCCTGGCGCACGCCGAGATGCTGGCGGCCCAGAAGATCATCGCGGCCGAGGACTTTGCCGCCATCCAGAAGGGCATGGCGCAGATCACGGCCGAGATCGAGGCCGGCAGCTTCGACTGGAAGCTGGACCTCGAAGACGTGCACCTGAACATCGAGGCGCGCCTGACCCAGCTCGTGGGCGATGCGGGCAAGCGCCTGCACACCGGCCGCAGCCGCAACGACCAGGTGGCCACCGACGTGCGTCTGTGGCTGCGCGGCGAGATCGACCTCATCGAAGGCCTGCTCAAGGAGCTGCAGCGTTCGCTGGTCGAGGTGGCCGAGAAGAACGTGGATGTGATCCTGCCCGGCTTCACCCACCTGCAGGTGGCCCAGCCCGTGAGCTTCGCCCACCACCTGCTGGCCTACGTGGAAATGTTCAAGCGCGACGCCGAGCGCATGCTGGACGTGCGCAAGCGCGTCAACGTGCTGCCCCTGGGTAGCGCGGCGCTGGCCGGCACCACCTACCCGCTGGACCGCGAGCGCGTGGCCCGCACGCTGGGCATGGAAGGCGTGAGCCAGAACAGCCTGGACGGCGTGAGCGACCGTGACTTCGCCATCGAATTCACCGCGGCCGCCAGCCTGTGCATGGTGCATATCTCGCGCCTGTCCGAGGAGCTGATCATCTGGATGAGCCAGAACTTCGGCTTCATCCGCATCGCCGACCGCTTCACCACCGGCTCGTCGATCATGCCCCAGAAGAAGAACCCCGACGTGCCGGAGCTGGCGCGCGGCAAGACCGGCCGCGTGGTCGGCCACCTGATGGGCCTGATCACGCTGATGAAGGGCCAGCCCCTGGCCTACAACAAGGACAACCAGGAGGACAAGGAGCCGCTGTTCGACACCGTGGACACGCTCAAGGACACGCTGCGCATCTTCGCCGAGATGATCGGCGGCCAGGTCAACCCGGCCACCGGCGCCAAGGAGGGGGGCATCACCGTCAACGCCGGCAACATGCGCGCCGCCGCGCTCAAGGGCTACGCCACGGCCACCGACCTGGCCGACTACCTGGTCAAGAAGGGACTGCCGTTCCGCGACGCGCACGAGACCGTGGCGCATGCCGTGAAGCTGGCCACCATGAAGGGCGTGGACCTGACCGAGCTGCCCCTGGCCGAACTGCAGGCCTTCAACCCGAACATCGAGGCCGACGTGTTCGAGGCGCTGAGCCTGGAAGGCTCGCTCAACGCCCGCAACACGCTGGGCGGCACCGCGCCCGCACAAGTGCTTGCCCAGCTGGCGCGGCACCAGGCGCGCCTGGGCTGATGGCCGCCCCGCGGCCCTGAATTTGTGGCGTAATCATTGCGCCGGAAAAGCGCCCTTTGCCGGGCGCTTTTGCTTGGGGCAGACCGAACAATACACAAGGAGAGAACTCATGGCGCAATCCCGTCGTCAACTGCTGCAGGCCGGCCTGGGAGCCGCTGCCGCTGCGGCGCTGCAGCCCCCGGCCTGGGCGCAGCCGGCATCGCAGCCGATCCGGATCCTGGTGGGCTTTCCGCCCGGCGGCGGCTCGGACGCCATTGCGCGCCTGCTGGCCGACCGGCTCAAGGACGAGCTGGGCACCACCGTCATCGTGGACAACCGCCCCGGCGCAGGCGGCCAGATCGCGGCACAGCAGCTCAAGGCGGCGCCGGCCGACGGCCATACGCTGTTTCTCACGCACGACCACACCATCTCCATCCTGCCCCAGGTGGTGAAAAAGCCCGGCTTCGATCCGCACCAGGACTTCGTGCCCGTGGCCGGCTTCGCGACCTTTGTGAACGCGCTGGCCGTATCGAGCAGCACGCCGGCCAGGAACCTCGCCGAGTACGTGGCCTGGGTGCGCGCCGGTGCGCGGCGCGGCAGCGTGGGCATTCCCGCGCCGGCTTCCACGCCCGAGTTCCTGGTCAAGCTGCTGGCCGAGCACTACCAGCTCGACCTCGTGGCCGCGCCCTACCGCGGCAGCGCGCCCATGCTGGCCGACATGCTGGGCAACCAGATTCCGGCCGGCATAGGCTCGGTGCAGGACTTCATGGAGAACCACAAGGCCGGCAAGCTGCGCGTGATCGGCGTGCTGGGTGCAAAGCGCCAGGCCGCCATGCCCGACGTGCCCACGCTGGCCGAGCAGGGCATCCAGGGCTTCGAGGACACGCCGTACTACGGCATCTATGCGCCCCGGGGCACGCCCCAGGCTTTCGTGGACCGGTTCTCTTCGGCGCTGGCCGCGGTGCTCAGGCAGCAGGATGTGCACGAGCAGCTGACGGCGCTTGGTCTTACAGTCGGATACATGAATTCCGCACAGCTGGCGGCCAGGGAGGCGGCCTACACCCGGGTATGGACCGGTATCATTCGGCGCAGCGGCTTCCAGCCGCAATAGCCCCCGCGTGCAGCATCTGCTCAAAGCCCTGCTTCGCCCGAGGAGCAGGGCTTTTTCGTGCCTGCTTCCCAGTGGTGGGGAAAGACGCGCCGGGCCATAACTCCAATTCAAAATAGTGGGCCCGGGGCATTCTTCGCGGCTCAGAGGGGAAAGCTGTTATGAGCGTGCCGAGCACGAAGAAGGCCGAAGAAGTGTCCCGAAAGGCACCTCCGAACGCGCAAAGCCGGGCGCCGGCCTGGCGCAAGGCGCTGGGGGCGGGTTTGCTGTGGGGGCTGGCCGCCGTATCGGCGCATGCCGTGGGCATCCGCCAGTTCAGCCCGCAAGGCGATGTGACCAAGGTGGGGCAGGTGGTGGTCCAGCTCGACGGCGCCGGCGTGCGCCTGGGCGATCCCAAGGCCGCAGCGCCCGTGACGCTCAAGTGCAGCGACGCGCAGGCGGCGCAGGGCACGGGGCGCTGGAACAGCGAAAAGGAGTGGGTGTTCGACTTCGCGGACAACCTGCCGGCCGGCGTGCGCTGCACGGCGCAGATCAATTCCCAGTTCAAAACGGTCGCCGGCACGGCGCTGACCGGCGCCGCCAGCTACCAGTTCCAGACCGGCGGCCCGCAGGTGGAGCGCATCGCCCCCGACACCTACGAGAGCATCGACGAGCAGCAGATGTTCGCGCTGCGCCTGACGGGCGCGGCCCTGCCCGACAGCGTGCAAAAGCATATGTGGTGCACCTCGGAAGGCGTGGGCGAGCGCATTCCCGTGCAGCTGGTCACGGGCAAGGACCGCGATGCCGTGCTCAAGCAGCAGCGCTGGGACAAGGACGCCGCCAGGAATCCGCAGAAATATGTGGTGCTCGGCTGCAACCGCCGCCTGACTTCGGGCAGCAAGATGACGCTGGTCTACGGCCAGGGCGTGGCCATGGCGAGCGGCCTGGCCAGCAAGGACGTGCAGCGCTACGAATACAGCGTGCGCGAGCCGTTCTCCGCCGATTTCAGCTGCGAGCGTGAAAACGCCCAGGCGGCCTGCTTGCCGATCCGGCCCATGCGCCTGTCCTTCAATGCGCCGGTGCCGCGCAAGCTCATCGAGGGCATACGCCTCAAGAGCGGCGCTTCTGCGGTGGCTCCCGTCATCGAGCAGAACGGGGACAAGCTGGCCGAGGATTCGCTGGTCGACAGCGTGAGCTTCCCGCCCACCATGACGGCCAATGCCAAGTATGTGATCGAGCTGCCGCCCCAGTTCAAGGACGCGGCCGGCCGCACGCTGGAGAACGCCGGCATGTTCCCGCTGGCCACGGCCACGGGCGCCATGCCGCCGCTGGCCAAGTTCGCAGCTTCGCCGTTCGGCATCGTCGAGCGCTTTGCCGAAGGCCCGGACGGCCCGGCGTTGCTGCCCGTGACGCTGCGCAATGTGGAGCCCGAGCTGACCGCGCAGTCGCTGGACGCGAGCCTGGTGCGCACCAAGAAGGGCGGCTCGGATGCCGACATCATCGCCTGGCTGCACAAGCTGGAGGACTACGACAGCTACACCGTCAGCCGCAAGCGTGCGGCGCGCGACGTGAAGGTGCTGCCGCCTGTCATCAACGACGAAAAGCACTACGTGCAGACGCGCATGCTGTCCCTGCTCGACGGGCAGAGCCAGGTCCAGAAGCTGGAGATGCCCAAGGCATCCAAGGGCGATCCGCGCCCCTTCGAGGTGGTGGGCATCCCGCTGAGCCCTGGCTTCCAGATCGTCGAGATCGCATCGCCCATGCTGGGCAAGTCGCTGCTCGATGAAGGCTATGGCGCGGGCCGCACCATGTATGTGCGCACTTCGGCCCTGGTGACCAATCTGGCCGTGCATTTCAAGCTAGGCCGCGAGAATTCGGTGGCCTGGGTGACGACGCTGGACAAGGGCAAGGTGGTGCCGGGCGCCAGGGTGCAGGTGTCCGACTGCAACGGCCGCGCGCTGGCGTCGGCCACCACCAACGAGCAGGGCGTGGCCTCGTTCCCGGACCTGAGCCCCAATCCGCCCCAGTGCAGCCGCACAGACGAAGGCTTCTACCATAGCGCTGCCTATTTCGTGAGCGCCCGCGCCAGTACGGACAAGGGCGAGGAACTGGCCTTCACCTGGAGCAACTGGCAAAAGGGCATAGAGCCCTGGCGCTTCAACGCGCCCACCAGCAGCAGCTCCGAGCGTGACGAGGCCGCCCACACCATCTTCGACCGCATGCTGTTTCGCGCCGGCGAGACCGTGTCCATGAAGCACATCCTGCGCAGCCTCACCGGCCCTGGCGCAGGCCGCAACGGCTTTGCCCTGCCGGAAAACCGGCCCGACCAGCTGCGCATCACCCATGTGGGCAGCGGCCAGCGCTTCACCCAGGCCCTGAACTGGCGCAGCACCGGCTCGGGGGGGGCTGAGCGCGACCAGCGAATTCGCCATTCCCAAGGCCGCCAAGCTCGGCGAATACTACGTGGAGCTGGGCTATGCCGGCGGCGGCAGCAGCTACCGCCGCACCTTCAGCACCGGGTCGTTCCGCGTGGAGGAGTTCCGCCTCCCCGTGATGGAGGGCCGCATAGGCCCCGAGGCCAAGGGACCGCTCTACAACGTGAGCAGCGTGCCGGCCCAGGTGCAGATCAACTATGTCTCGGGCGGTGCCGCGGCCAATCTGCCGGTCAAGGTGTCGGCCGTGGTGCGCGCCAAGTCGCTGGACTTCTCCGACTGGGACGGTTTCAGCTTCCGTTCTCCGCGCGCGCCCAGGACCTGGAGCGCAGCGATGACGAAGAGGAAGCCGCCAGCGACGAAAGCAAGGTGGTGGCCGACAAGCTGCCCGTGACGCTGGACAGGAACGGCCTGGGCAAGGTCAACATCGCCAATTTGCCCAAGTCCAGGGAGGCCCGCGAGCTGCTGATGGAGGCCAGCTACGCCGACCCCAACGGCGAGGTGCAGACCCTGCGCAGCACGCAGACCCTGTGGCCCGCGGCCGTGGTGGCCGGCATCCGTGCCGAAGGCTGGATCTCGGTGGACCGCAAGCTCAGCTTCCAGGCGCTGACGCTCGATACCTCGGGCAAGGCCCAGGCCGGCGTGCCCGTCAAGGTGGAGGCCGTGGCCCGCATCACCACCTCCAGCCGCAAGCGCCTGGTCGGCGGCTTCTACAGCTACGACAACCAGACCTCGCTGAAGTCGCTGGGCACGGTGTGCTCGGGCACCACCGACAGCCATGGCCTGCTGCAGTGCGAAGCCCAACTGGCCCAGCCCGGCGAGGTGGAGCTGATCGTTTCGGCCACCGACAAGGACAGCCGCAGTGCGCAGGCCGCCACCAGCGTGTGGGTCACCGGCAAGGGCGAGCTGTGGTTCGGCGGCGAGGACCATGACCGCATGGACGTGCTGGCCGAGCGCAAGAGCTACGAGCCCGGCGAGACGGCGCGTTTCCAGGTGCGCATGCCGTTTCGCAGCGCCACGGCCCTGGTGGCCGTGGAGCGCGAAGGCATCGTGAGCACCCAGGTTGTGGAACTCAACGGCGAGAACCCCACGGTGGAGCTCAAGGTACAGGACAGCTGGGGCCCCAACGTCTACGTGAGCGTGCTGGCCCTGCGCGGCCGCCTGCGCGAGGTGCCCTGGTACAGCTTCTTCACCTGGGGCTTCAAGTCTCCGCGTGAATGGTGGAATGCCTTCTGGCACGAGGGCAAGGAATACATCGCGCCCACGGCCATGGTGGATCTGTCCAAGCCGGCCTTCCGCTTCGGCATGGCCGAGATCCGAGTCGGCATCAAGGGACACGCCATCGACGTGAAGCTCAGCGCCGACAAGGGCAGCTACAAGGTGCGCGGCACGGCCAGGGTCACCGTGAAGGCCACATTGCCTGACGGCAAGCCCGCTGCCGGTGCCGAGGTCGCGGTGGCCGCCGTGGACCAGGCGCTGCTGGAGCTCATGCCCAATCCCAGCTGGCAGCTGCTGGATGCCATGATGACGCGCCGCTCCTGGGGCGTGCAGACCGCCACGGCGCAGATGGAAGTCATCGGCCGGCGCCACTACGGCAAGAAGGCCGTGCCCGCGGGCGGCGGCGGCGGCCGCAGCCCCACGCGCGAGCTGCTCGACACCCTGCTGCTGTGGAAGCCCAATGTGGTGCTGGATGCCAAGGGCGAAGCACAGATCGAGGTGCCGCTCAACGATGCGCTGACCACCTTCCAGGTGGTGGCCGTGGCCGACCATGGCGTGGGCCTGTTCGGCACGGGCCAGACGGCCATCCGCACCACGCAGGACTTGCAGATCATCAGCGGCCTGCCGCCGCTGGTGCGCGAGGACGACCAGTTCCGTGCCCAGGTCACGCTGCGCAACACGTCGGCCAAGGCCATGAAGGTGGAAGTCACGCCGCGCGCCACGCTGCTGGAGCTGCAGCCCCAGAAGGTCGACATTCCCGCCGGCGAGGCGCGTGAAGTGGCCTGGGACGTGAAGGCTCCGGCCCAGCTGGCCGGCACGCGTGCCGAAGCGCTGATCTGGGAGATCTCGGCGCGCGATGTCGGCGGCGGTGCCGATGCCGCCCAGGACGCGCTCAAGATCAGCCAGCGCATCGTCCCTGCCGTGCCCTTGAGCGTGCAGCAGGCCACGCTGGTGCAGGTGGACGGCAGCTATGCCGTGCCCGTGGCGCCGCCCGCCGATGCGCTGCCGGGACGCGGCGGACTGCAGATGTCGCTGGTGCCCAAGCTGACCGAAGGCCTGCCGGGCGTGCGCGACTGGTGGGCCCGCTACCCGTACTCCTGCCTGGAGCAGATCACGGGCAAGGCCGTGGGCATGAGCAATGCCGAGCTGTGGCAATCGACCATGGCCCAGCTGCCCAACTATCTGGACGGTGACGGCCTGGCCAACTACTTCCCGCCGCGCGACGGTTTCCGCGACAGCGGCAGCGACACGCTGACCGCGCACCTGCTGAACCTGGCTGCCCTGGCCCAGGGCGTGGACAAGCGCTTCGTGCTGCCCGCTGCCGAGCGCGCGCGCATGGAAGACGGCCTGATCGCCTTCGTGGAAGGCCGCATCCAGCGCAACTTCTGGAGCCCGCGCAAGGACCTGGAAATGCGCAAGCTCGCGGCCATCGCCGCATTGGCGCAGTACGGCAAGGCCTCGCCGCGCATGCTCGACAGCATCAACATCACGCCCAACCAGTGGCCCACCCATGCGGTGATCGATCTGGCGATCCTGCTGCAGCACATGAAGGATGCGCCGCAGCGCAATGAGCGCCTGGCCCAGGCCATGCAGATCCTGCGCGGCCGCCTGACGTTCAACGGTACGCGCGTGGGCTTCTCCACCGACCAGGACGACAGCTGGTGGTGGCTGATGCAGGGCCCGGACGTGAACCTGGCGCGCCTGATGCTGGCGACCATGGACGAGCCCGAGTGGAGGGACGACATGCCGCGACTGGTCAGCGGCTTCATCGCCCGCCAGCAGTCGGGTGCCTGGAGCACCACCACGGCCAATCTGTGGGGTGCGCTGGCGCTGCGCCGCTTCTCGCAGAAGTTCGAGGCCGTGCCCGTGGCCGGCACCACGGTGGCCAGCATGAACGGCAACGAGGCCAAGGTGGACTGGGCCAATGTGCGGCGCGCCACCTCCGAGGACGCGCAGGGCACGGCCCATGCCACCAGCCTGTTCGGCGCGCCCGTGCGTGCCGGCGGCCTGATGAACAACACCATGTTCATGCCCTGGGGCAAGGCCGGCAAGGGACAGCTCACCGTGACCCAGCAGGGCACGGGCAAGCCCTGGCTGACCGTGCAGTCCGTCGCGGCCGTGCAGCTCAAGGAGCCGTTCAGCTCCGGCTATACCGTCAAGCGCACCGTGACGCCCGTGGAGCAGGCCGACAAGAGCCTGGGTGCGGGCCAGTACACGCGCGGCGACGTGTTGCGCGTGACGCTGGAAGTGCAGGGCAAGGCCGACATGACCTGGGTGGCCATCACCGACCCCGTGCCCACGGGCGCCACCATCCTGGGCGGCGGCCTGGGCCGCGATTCGGAAATCGCCTCGGCCGGCGAGAAGCAGGAGGGCGCGGGCTGGCTGGCCTACGAGGAGCGCAGCTTCGAGGCCTACCGTGCCTACTACCAGTACCTGCCCGCGGGCAAGACCAAGGTGGAGTACACGGTGCGCCTGAACAATGCCGGCGAGTTCGCCTTGCCGCCCACCCGCGTCGAAGCGCTGTACGCCCCCGAGATGTTCGGCGAGGCGCCCAACGCCAGGATCAAGGTGGCCATGCCCAAGTAATGCCCGGCGGCGCAAGCCGCCGCGCAGGGACCCCGAGCCCCGGCCCGCATGCGCGCTCCGGGGCTTTTTCATGCGCCATTGCAGCAGGCGGGGCGCAGCACCCGGCGAGCCGAAGGCCAGGAGCGGAGTACAGTGGCGCTCTCGTGCAATGGAGTACTTTCATGTCCGGACCCGCTGCAGCAGGCGTGCTGATCTACGCCAGACACCGCGATGCGCTCGCGAATTTCTACGGCCGGGTGCTGGGCATGCAGCCGCTGCACCGCGACGAACACCTGACGGTGATCGAGTCGCCGCAGCTGCAGCTGGTCATCCACGCGATCCCCGAAGCCATTGCCGGCCAGATCAGCATTGCCTCGCCGCCGGTGCGGCGCGAGAACGCGGCGCTCCGGTTCTTTACCACCGTGCCCTCCATCGCCGAGGCCGCCCGGGCTGCCCGGACACTGGGCGGCCAGGTGTTCGACGAGCGCTGGCAGGGCCCGGGCTTTGCCGTCTGCAATGCCATGGACTGCGAAGGCAATGTGTTCCAGCTGCGCGAACGGACTGCGGGCCATGCATGACGCCGCCCCTGGCGCAGCGCAGGCCGGGCAGGTCCTGAGCCTTGTGCGGCAAACGCCCTGGCTGATGCAGGCGCTGGCGGCGGCCGGGCGGCAGGGCTGGTCATCGTGGTGCATAGGCGCGGGCGCCGTGCGCTGCGCCGTGTGGGAGGCACTGCATGGCCGCACCGCCGGCGTGCGGCCGCCGCCCGGACTGGGCGACATGGACGCGGTGTATTTCGACGCGCAGGAGGTGGCGCAGGGCCGCTGGCAGTCGGCGCAGGCATCGGCCCGGCGGCAGTTGCAGGACAGCTTGCCCTGGGCGCGGTGGGAAGTCGTGAACCAGGCGGCCGTGCACTGCTGGTATCGCGGCGCCGCAGGCCAGCCGGTGCCGCCCTTTGCCTCGCTCGAACAGGCGGTGGCGAGCTGGCCCGAAGTGGCCACCTGCGTGGGCGTCTACCTGGATGCGCGCAACGAGCTGCAACTGGTGGCGCCGCTGGGTCTGGACGATCTGCTGGCGCTGCGCGTGCGCTACAACGCCTCGCAGCCCGAGCGGGTCGATGCGCGCACCTATGCGCAGCGCATGCAGTCCAAGCCGTGGCAGCGCCACTGGCCGCTGCTGCAGATCGAGGCCGCCGCCTGAGCAGCAATGGCTAAAAGCATAGCTATGGACGCTTGGTGTACAAGCGCTGGAATGCGATTTGATTGAATATCCAAGGACGCCTATGCAAGTTCTGACATGGAATACCCAATGGTGCTGCGGCATGGACGGGCAGGTCAGCGTGGAGCGCATCGTGCGCCATGCGCTGCAGATGGCGCAGGACCAGGGCGGGCTGGATGTGCTGTGCCTGCAGGAAGTGGCCGTGAACTATCCGGCGCTGCAGGGTCGCCCCGGCGACCAGGTCGGCCAGCTGCGGGCGCTGCTGCCCGGCTGGCAGGTCTTCTTCGGCGCCTCGGTGGACGAGTTCACCGCGCAGGGCCGGCAGCGCTTCGGCAACGTGGTCGCCACGCGGCTGCCGGTGCTGCAGGTGCAGCACCATCCGCTGCCGTTTCCGGCCGAGGCCGGCATGCGCTGCATGCAGCGCATGTGCTCGGTGGTGACGGTGCACGATGCGGCACTGGGGCCGGTGCGCATCATGGGCACGCACCTGGAGTATTTCTCGGCGCGCCAGCGCATGGCCCAGGCCCGGGCCTTGCGCTCGCTGCATCTGCAGGCCTGCGCGCTGGCCGATGCGCCGCCGCAGCCGGCCGACGACGGCTCGCCCTACCAGACCAAGCCGCATACCCGCCATGCCATCCTGTGCGGCGATTTCAACTTCGAGCCGCACGAAGACGAATATGCGGTGCTTTCCGCGCCCTGGGACCGGGGCGAGGAGGGGGCGCGGGAGCCCGGCGGCTGGCACAACAGCTGGACGGTGCTGCACCCCGGCGAGCCCCAGCCGTCGACCTTCCGCCTCGTCGACCGCACCTGGGGGCCGGAGCCCGGGGCCTGCGATTTCATCTGGGTCAGCGACAGCCTGCGCTCCCATGTGCGCGACTGGCGGGTGGACAGCGCCACCCAGGCCTCCGACCACCAGCCCGTGCTGCTGGGCCTGGCTTGATCCATGTCCAGGCGCCTGCACGGGCCGCCGCGCTTGCGTGAAAGGACTACAGACGGCGCGCGGGCCTGCGTTCAAGGTAGAGGCGAATCCGCCACCTGAAAGGAGTTCCCATGCCTGTTGCCGTCCCGTCCCTGTCCATCATGCTGCACCGTACCTGGTGGGTGCTGCTGCTGCGCGGCCTGGTCGCCATCGTGTTCGGCGTGCTGACCTGGCTGCAGCCAGCGGCATCGGCCGCAGCCCTGGTGCTGGTCTTCGGCGCCTATGTGTTTGTCGACGGCCTGCTGGGCGTGTATGCGGCGATCCGGAGCCGCCACCAGTCGCGCCACTGGTGGGTGATTCTGCTGTGGGGACTGACGGGCGTGGTCGTCGGCGTGCTCACGGTCGTCAATCCGGCCATTACGGCGCTGGTGCTGACCATGTACATCGGCGCCTGGGCGCTGATTACCGGCGTGATGCAGATCATCGCCGCCATCCGCCTGCGCAAGGAAATCGAGGGCGAATGGGTGCTGGTGCTGGGCGGCGCGATCTCCGTGCTTTTCGGCGGCTTCGTGCTGGCCCAGCCGGGCGCCGGCATGATGGCCATGCTGTGGGTGCTGGCCGTGTATGCTGTGGCCTTCGGCGTGCTGATGGTGATCCTGGCCTTCAAGATCCGCAAGAACGCGATGCCTTAGGGACTGTTCACATAACCCTCGCGGTCGCGCAAGCCAGGCAGGGTGTCAATGCCAGGCGCGCGACGCCGTGCGGGTGCCAACCCGCACAAGGAGTGCAACACCGCAGTGGCGGCCCTGCCTGGCTTGCCCGGAGGGTTGTGCAGCCTTGGGCATCTGCGGCGTTGCCGGTCCTTGCAAGGTGCCTACCTTGCTGCGGTCCGGCGCCTGGCATCCATCCCCAGGCTGCACAACGCGATCCACGTGCGTTATGTAAACATGTCCTGGGGCGCTGCAACGCGTTCCCGCAGGCCGCGCGGGCTGCCGGCCTGGCTCCGGGCATCCACCTCAGAGGCATGCGGCAAGGGCATGCCTTCTTTCTTTGGGACAATGCTTGCCCGGGCTCGCCAGGAGCCTGCCGCCATGCCTATGACCGACGCACCCGTCCCCGCCATTTCCGGCCTGCTCCGTGCAGGCGCCCCAGAGCCCGGCCGCCGCCTGCTGCGCCGCGCTGCCATCGCCGCCCTCCTGGGCCTTGGCCTGTCCACCGCCTCCCATGCGCTGCCCAGCTTCGACGAAGTCAGGCGCGAGCACCGTTCCTCCGAGACGGTGCTGCTGTCGCGCGAAGGCGAGGTGCTGCAGCGCCTGCGCACCGACAGCACGGTGCGCCGCGGCCCGTGGACCGCGCTGGGCGATGTGTCGCCGGCCTTGCGCACGGCCCTGGTGCTCAGCGAGGACAAGCGCTTCTACGAGCACAGCGGCGTGGACTGGACGGCCGTGACCTCGGCGGCCTGGGGCAATCTGTGGAACACGCGTACGCGCGGCGCCAGCACCATCACCATGCAGCTGGCCGGTTTGCTCGACGGCGACTGGCGCCAGGGCCCGGGCGGGCGCACGGTGGTGCAGAAGGTCGGCCAGGCCGTGGCGGCCCAGGTGCTGGACCGGCGCTGGCGCAAGGACCAGATCCTGGAGGCCTACCTCAATCTGGTGCCGTTCCGCGGCGAGATCGTGGGCATCGACGCGCTGGCGCAGACCCTGTTCGGCAAGGCGCCGCACGGCCTGGATGCGCGCGAGGCGGCGCTTGCCGCGGCCCTGGTGCGGGCGCCCAATGCCTCGCCCGAGCGCGTGGCCCAGCGCGCCTGCGGCGTGCTGCAGGTCATGGCGCCCGACGACGTGGCCGCGCGCAACTGCCAGGACGGCGGCTCGGCCCTGCAGCTGTACACGGCCAGCGTGCTGCAGCGCCGACAGTGGGCGCCCAGCGAAGGCGTGGCCCCGCATTTCGCGCGGCGCTGGCTGGCGCTGCCGCAGAACAAGAACCGGGAGCAGGTGCGCTCCACGCTCAGCGCACCCTTGCAGCGCTTTGCCGTCGCCAGCCTGCAGCAGCATCTGCGCGAGCTGCAGGGCCGCAATGTGGAGGACGGTGCCGCCGTGGTGCTGGACAACGCCACGGGCGAGATCCTGGCCTGGGTGGGCTCCTCGGGCACGCTGAGCCAGGCCTCGGAAGTGGACGGTGTGACCGCCATGCGCCAGCCGGGCTCCACGCTCAAGCCCTTTCTCTATGCGCAGGCGATTGCCGAAAAACGCCTCACGGCGGCCTCGCTGATCGAGGATTCGCCGGCCCACATCCCCACGCAGAACGGCCTGTACATCCCGCAGAACTACGACAGGCGCTTCAAGGGCTGGGTCTCTGCGCGCACGGCGCTGGCTTCC
Source organism: Comamonas sp. w2-DMI (assembly GCF_040187735.1). NCBI lineage: Bacteria > Pseudomonadati > Pseudomonadota > Betaproteobacteria > Burkholderiales > Comamonadaceae > Comamonas > Comamonas sp. w2-DMI. The sequence continues at coordinate 526,874 of NZ_JBANEL010000001.1, forward strand.
TCGCTCAACGTGCCGGCGGTGCGTACCCTGGTCATGGTCACGCCCGATGCATTTTTCGAGCAGCTCAAGCGCCTGGGCCTGCCGCTGCGCGAAAGCGGCGGCTACTACGGTTTCAGTCTGGCACTGGGCAGCAGCGAAGTACCTTTGCTCCAGCTGACCAACGCCTACCGCGCTCTGGGCAATGGAGGCCTATACCGGCCTGTGAGCTGGACGCTGGCGCCCACAGGCAGCCGCATGAGCCGCATGGCGGGTGGCAAGCCCAATGATGGCGAGCAGACTGCAGGGGGCGAGGCGCCCGTACAGGCGCTGGATGCGCGCGCGGCCTATATCGTGGGCAATATCCTTTCGGACAACATGGCGCGCGCCCCCACCTTCGGCACCGACAGCGTGCTGGCCACGCGCTTCTGGACGGCCGTGAAAACCGGCACCAGCAAGGACATGCGCGACAACTGGGCCCTGGGCTGGTCCGAGCGCTACACCGTGGGCGTGTGGGTGGGCAATGCGCGCGGCGACGCCATGCATTCCGTCAGCGGCACCAGCGGCGCCGCGCCCGTGTGGGCCGAGATCATGGGTTTTCTGCACCGCTCCACGCCCAGCCGCGCGCCGCAACCGCCGGCCGGCCTGGTGCAGCAGCAGGTGCAGTTCGGCGCGGCCGGCCCTGGTGCGGCCGGCCAGGGCCTGCCGCTGGAGAGCGCGCGCAGCGAGTGGTTCATCGCGGGTACGCAGCAGGCTGTTTTTGCTATGGATCATGTAGCTTCTGACGCGGGCAGCGACAGGAATTCAAGCCGAAACCATGCGAGAAATGGCGCAGGCTTGGCGCAAGCTGCTACGCAAAACCGTAGCGTCCAGCCGGTGCCGGTGCGCATATCGCGGCCTGCCAACGGCACCATCCTGGCACTGGACCCCGACATACCGCCGGACCGCCAGCGCGTGCAGCTGATCGCGCGCCAGGCCGGCATGGCGGCCGAGCAGGACTGGCGCGACGGCCGTCTGCGCTGGCGCATGGTCACGCAGCGCATCGCCGCGCCGGTCCAGCCTGGCGCGGCTGCGGCGGGCGGTGCCGGCACCTCCCGGGTTTCCGAAGTCACGCGCGAGATCGGGCGCGGCAGCCAGGTCGGATGGCTGCCCTGGCCGGGCCGCCACCGCATCGAGCTGGTCGATGCCGCGGGCACGGTGCTAGACAGCGTGCAGGTGGAGGTGCGCGGTGCCGGCGCGCTGGTGGCCGGCCCCGAGGAGATCCGCGGCACGCGCCGCCGCTGATGCGCGCAAGACCGCCGGACCGAGGGCTGGCGCGGGATCACTCCCGCACCAGCAGATCTCCGGTGATTTCGCCCACGTTCTTGACGCTGGTCAGCGTCATGGCCACGCGCATTTCCTTCTCCAGCAGGTCGAGCAGATGGGTCACGCCGGCGCCGCCTTCGGCCGCCAGCGCATAGATGAAGGCGCGGCCTATCATGGTGCAGTCGGCGCCCAGGGCCAGCATGCGCACGATGTCCAGGCCGTTGCGGATGCCGGAGTCGGCCAGGATCTTGATCCGTCCCTTGACGGCATCGGCGATGGCCGGCAGCGCTCGGGCCGAGGAGAGGGCGCCGTCGAGCTGGCGCCCGCCGTGGTTGGAGACGATGATGCCGTCGGCGCCGAAGCGCACCGCATCCCTGGCGTCCTCGGGGTCGAGGATGCCCTTGATGACCATGGGGCCCTTCCAGAAGTCGCGTATCCACTCCAGGTCCGACCACGAGATCGAGGGGTCGAAGTTGGCGCCCAGATAGCCCATGTAGTCTTCCAGGCTGACGTTCTTGCCCAGGTAGGTGGAGATGTTGCCCAGCGTGTGCGGGCGCCCCAGCAAACCCACGTCCAGCGCCCACTGCGGATGGATGGCGGCCTGCAGGTAGCGGCGCAGGGCGGCGCGGGGGCCGCTCATGCCCGAATGCGCGTCGCGGTAGCGCGCGCCGGGCACGGGCATGTCCACGGTGAAGACCAGGGTGGAGACGCCCGCGGCCTGGGCGCGCTCCAGCGCGTTCTTCATGAAGCCGCGGTCCTTGAGCACATAGAGCTGGAACCACATGGGGCGGCTCAGCCTGGGCGCGACTTCCTCGATGGGGCAGACCGAGACGCTGGACATGGTGAAGGGAATGCCTTTCCTGTCGGCAGCCATGGCGGCCTGTACCTCGCCGCGGCGCGCATACATGCCGGTCAGCCCCACGGGCGAGAGGGCCACGGGAATCGAGAACTTCTCGCCGAACAGCTCGATGCCGGTGTCCAGCCGGCTCATGTCCTTGAGCACGCGCTGGCGCAGGGCCACGCCGGCCAGGTCATCCACATTGCGCGCCAGCGTCTTCTCGGCGTAGGCGCCGCCGTCGATGTAGTGGAAAAGAAAGGGCGGCAGGCGCTTTTGCGCGGCCGCGCGGTAGTCGGTCGTGGAGGAGATGATCATGAGAAAAATGCGGCGGAGGATGAGAAACGGTCCAGCCGCTTGCGCCGGGCGGCATCGGCATCGGATTCGGACAGTTTCTCGTGGACATAGGACAGATGCCGGCCGATGGCGTCCCTGGCCTGTTCGGGTTCGCCATCGACAATGGCCTGCATGAGGTTCTGATGCTGGAGCGTCAGGTGCTCCAGCGTCGAGGGATCGTCGTGCACGAACATCAGGCGCCGGTTCTGGGCCACGGTGCCCAGCACCAGCTCGAAAAGGCTGCCCATGAGCTGCACCAGCACGGCGTTGTGCGAGGCTTCGGCAATGGCCAGGTGGAACTGCGCATCGGAGCGGGCCGCACTGGCGGCATCGCGCGCCTGCTGGTGATGCAGCATGTCGTCGAAGCAGCGGCGGATGCGGTCCCGGTCCTTGTCGGTGGCGCGCTGGGCCGCATACCAGGCGGTGCTCAGCTCCAGCGCCTGGCGCGCCTCCAGCACGTCGTAGCGGTACTGGGGGTCGTCGCGCAGCAGGTCCTGCAGCGGGGCGACGGCCTGTTCATGCCACAGCGGCACATGCGAGCCCACGAAGGTGCCCGCACCCACGCGGCTTTCCAGCACGCCGCGGCTGGCGAGCTTCTGGATCGCCTCGCGCAGCGCCGTGCGCGACACGCCCAGCTGCTCGGCCAGGGCCCGCTCGGTGGGCAGCTTGTCGCCGCTCTGGAGCTGGGTGGTCTGGATCAGCTCCAGCAGTTGCTGGGCAACGCGGTCGGACAGGCGCAGGGCGGGCATGGGATCTACCGGGAGTTTCACGTGGTCGGAATCATCCACGGAAACACATAGGCCTGCAGCGTGCAGATGATGCCGATCAGCACCAGGAAGGCCAGGCTGTGCTTGACGGTGAAGCGGAACAGGTCGGACTCCTTGCCGGCCAGGCCCACGGCCGCGCAGGCAATGGCGATGGACTGGGGCGAGATCATCTTGCCGGTCACGCCGCCGGTGGTGTTGGCCGTCACGGCCAGCACCTCGGGCAGGCCCAGCTGGGCGGCCGTCGTGGCCTGCAGCGCGCCGAACAGGGCGTTGGCCGAGGTGTCCGAGCCCGTGAGGAACACGCCCACCCAGCCCAGGAAGGGCGAGAAGAACGCAAAGGCCTTGCCGGTATGGGCCAGGGCCATGGCCAGCGTGGTGGACAGGCCCGAGTAGTTGGCGATGAAGGCAAAGGCCAGCACCATGCCGATGGAGTAGATGGGCAGGGCCAGTTCCTTGAAGGTCTCGCCCAGGGTGCGCACGGCCACCGCAGGCTTCAGGCGCAGCAGCGCGATGGCGATCACCGCCGCGATCAGGATGGCCGTGCCTGTGGCCGACAGCCAGTTGAAGGAATACACCGCGCCATAAGGGGAGGCCGAGGCCACCACGGGCGGCATCTTCTGCACCAGATTGTGCAGCATGGGCACGGGAATGTTGAAGACCGTGCCGGCCAGCACGCCGCCCGAGGCGAACAGCGCCTTGAAGGGCTTGAGGCTCCAGATCGTCACCATGGCCGTGAGGATGATGAAGGGCGACCAGGCCTTGAGCACCACGCCGGCCGTCAGCTTGATGGAAGACGTGGTCTGGATCTTGGCTGCGCCGGGCTCGGTGTCGAAGCGGAAGATGCGCCGGGGCTGCCAGAACTTCAGGAAGGTGGTCAGCGTCACCAGGGCGAAGATGGCCGAGGTGATGTCCGGCAGCTCGGGGCCGATGTAGTTGGCCGTGAGGAACTGTCCCAGCGCGAAGCTGCCGCCTCCCACCAGCACGGCAGGCCAAGTTTCCTTGACGCCGCGCCAGCCATCCATGATGGCCATGAGCCAGAACAGCACGATGATGGTCATGAACGGCAGCTGGCGGCCGGCCATCTGGCTGATGGCCATGGCGTCCACGCCTGAGACTTGGCCGGCCACGATGACGGGAATGCCCATGGCGCCGAAGGCCACGGGCGCGGTATTGCCGATTAGGCACAGGCCGGCCGCATACAGCGGCCTGAAGCCCAGGCCCACGAGCAGCGCCGCGGTGATGGCCACGGGCGCGCCGAAGCCGGCTGCGCCTTCGAGGAAGGCGCCGAAGCAAAAGCCCACCAGGATCAGCTGCAGGCGCTGGTCCTCGGTCACCGACAGGATGGAGGAGCGGATGATGTCGAACTGCCCGGTCTTGACCGAGACCTTGTAGAGAAACACCGCCGCGACGATGATCCAGGCAATCGGCCACAGCCCGTAGAAGAAGCCGTAGACGCCCGCGGCCAGCGCGTTGGCGACCGGCATGCGGTAGAAAAGCAGCGCCACGGCCAGCGACAGCGCCACCGTGATGGAGCCCGCCACATAGCCCTTGAGCCGCAGCCGGGTCAGCGCGAGGAAGAAAAAGATGATGGGTATCAGCGCCACCAGCGCCGACACCCACACATTGCCGGCGGGGTCGTAGTTCTGCGACCAGATTTCTTGCATTGCCTTGATCTCCTGGAGAGGCGCGGGGAGGGCAACCCTCCTGACTGTCCAGAAGTCTTCCCCGTCCATTTTTCAAAATCGACCCTGTGCAAAACCGGTGCTGCCGCGCCAGGGGCGGGCCTGATGGATTCCGGTTTGGGCGGCTAATTGGTATTACCAATTTATGCCAATCACGAGTGGGGTGGATTGTATGAAGGGGTTTTTGCAGGGTGTTTAATGGTTTTCCCTGGTCTGAAATAATTAATTGGTAATACCAATTTAAAGAATAAAGCATGAAAAAAACCGCAGGCCTGGAGCACTGCGGCTTTTTGCGGGGAGGCCACGCTGTGACCTGGTGCTGAGGAAAAGGAGCCGGATCGGGCTCAGTTCACCATCAGGTGGAACGGCCAGACATAGGCCTGCAGGGTCACGAAGATGCCCATCAGGCAGGCCAGCGCGATCGAGTGGAAGAACACATAGCGCAGGATGTCGCCTTCATGGTTGAACCAGCGCGTGGCGGTGGAGGCCACGACGATGGACTGGGCGTCGATCATCTTGCCCATCACGCCGCCCGAGCTGTTGGCCGCGCCCATGAGGTTGGGCGACAGGCCCAGCTGGTCGGCCGCCACTTTCTGCATGCCGCCGAACAGCACGTTGGACGCGGTGTCCGAGCCCGTGAGCGCCACGCCCAGCCAGCCCATCAGCGTGCCGAAGAAGGGGTAGAGCACGCCGGTGTTGGCAAACGCCAGGCCCAGCGTGGTGTCGGTACCCGAGTAGCGCGTCAGCGTGCCCAGGGCCAGCATCAGCACGATGGTCAGCAGCGAGTAGCGCACGATGTAGATGGTCTTGAAGAACTGGCCCACGAGCTGCGCCGGGTTGTACTTCATGACCAGGCCGCCGACGATGGCCGACAGCAGAATGCCGGTGCCGGTGGCCGACAGCAGGTTGAGCACGTAGACGGCGCCTTCCTTGGTGGGCTGCTTGACCACGGGCGGCATCTTCTCGATCAGCTTGTCCAGGCCATCGATGGGGAAGGAGGGGTTGAAGATGCCGTTGAGCGCGGCCTTGACCGAAGGCAGGCCCCAGATGAAGACGAAGACCGTGAGAATGGCCCAGGGCGTCCAGGCGCGGATCACGTCGGCACGCGAGTGCTTGGCGACGGCGCGCGGCGCCTCGGTCTCGCCTTGGCCGCTCTCATGGCCGCGCAGCGTGGTGGTGCGCCAGATGTTCCGGGGCTGCCAGACGCGCAGAAAGCCCACCAGGCAGACCATGGAGACGATGGCCGCGATGATGTCCACCAGCTCGGGGCCGATGAAGTTGGACACCAGGTACTGCGGGATCGCGAACGACACGCCGGTCACCAGGATGGCGGGCCAGATCTCCATCATGGCCTTGCGCCCGGCAAAGGCCCAGATCAGCCAGAACGGCACCAGCACCGAGAAGAAGGGCAGCTGGCGGCCGATCATGGCCGTCACTTCCATCAGGTCGTAGCCGTGCACCTTGGCCAGCGTGATCACGGGCGTGCCCAGCGCGCCGAAGGCCACGGGCGCGGTATTGGCGATCAGCGACAGTCCCGAGGCGGCCAGCGGCGAAAAGCCCAGGCCGATCAGGATGGCGGCCGTCACGGCCACGGGCGTGCCGAAGCCGGCCGCTCCCTCGAAGAAGGCGCCGAAGGCGAAGGCGATCAGCAGCAGCTGGATGCGGCGGTCCTCGGTGATGCCGGCAATCGAATCCTGCAGGATCTTGAAGCTGCCGTTCTTCTCGGTCAGCTGGTGCAGGAAGATGATGTTGAGCACGATCCAGCCTATGGGCAGCAGGCCGGTGAGGCCGCCGAGCATGGCCGCGCGGCCGGCCATGTCGGCCGGCATGTTGTAGACGAAGATGGCGATGACCAGCGCGGCGATCAGGCCCGCGCCCGCGGCCAGGTGGGCCTTCATGTGCAGAAAGCCCAGGCCGACCAGCATCACCACGACCGGCACGGCCGCCAGCAATGTGGACAGCCACATATTGGACAGGGGGTCATAGACTTGTTGCCAGACCATTGTTGTTCTCCTCGAAAGTGCGTTATTTGTGGGCGCGATGGTGGCGGGAGCGCAAAAATTGCGCACTAGCGTTAGCCCTTGGTTCTGTTGCGCTGCAGAAAATTTCAAAGCGCGCATAAATCACTTCAAACCCGAGCCGCTGTGCGGATTGGGCCGGGCGCACTACCATCGGGCCCAATCGAATAACAAGGGATTCAACCGTGGCGACCGATCTTTCCAAAATGACCTGCATCGAGGACCTGCGTGTGGTGGCCGAGGGCCGCGTGCCGCGCATGTTCTACGACTATGCGGACTCGGGCTCGTGGACCGAAGGCACCTACCGCGCCAACGAGGCCGACTTCCAGGCCATCAAGCTGCGCCAGCGCGTGGCGGTGAACATGGAAGGCCGTACCACGGCCGCCACCATGGTGGGACAGCCGGCCACGATGCCCGTGGCCATCGCGCCCGTGGGCCTGACGGGCATGCAGCATGCCGACGGCGAGATCCACGCCGCCCGCGCGGCCGAGAAGTTCGGCATCCCGTTCACGCTGTCGACCATGAGCATCTGCTCCATCGAGGACATTGCAGAGAACACCGGCTCCTCGCTGGTGTTCTGGTTCCAGCTGTACATGATGCGCGACCGCGAGGCCATGGTGCGCATGATCCAGCGCGCCAAGGACGCCGGATGCAGCGCCCTGGTGCTCACGCTGGACCTGCAGGTGATCGGCCAGCGCCACAAGGACATCAAGAACGGCCTGACCGCGCCGCCGCGCCCCACGCTCAGGAACATCCTCAACCTCATGACCAAGCCGCGCTGGTGCCTGGGCATGGCGGGCACGCAGCGCCGCACCTTCCGCAACCTCGTGGGCCATGTGAAGGGCGTGTCGGACATGAATTCGCTGGCCGCCTGGACCAACGAGCAGTTCGACCCGCGCCTGTCGTGGGCCGATGTGGCCTGGGTCAAGCAGCAGTGGGGTGGCAAGCTCATCCTCAAGGGCATCATGGAGGTGGAGGATGCGGTGCTGGCCGCGCAATACGGCGCCGACGCCATCGTGGTCAGCAACCACGGCGGGCGCCAGCTCGACGGCGCGCCTTCGTCCATCGCGGCGCTGCCGGCCATCGTCGATGCGGTGGGTGACAAGCTCGAAGTCTGGATGGACGGCGGCATCCGCAGCGGCCAGGACGTGCTCAAGGCCTGGGCCCTGGGAGCGCGCGGCACCATGATCGGCCGCTCCATGGTCTATGGCCTGGGCGCCTATGGCGAAGCCGGCGTGACCCGCGCGCTGCAGATCATTCACAAGGAACTGGATGTGAGCATGGCCTTTTGCGGCCACACCAACATCCAGACAGTGGATCGCTCCATCCTCGTGCCCGGCACCTATCCGCGGCCACCGCAGCAGGCCTGAGCGGCTGCGGCTTCAGGCAAAAAGCCTGCGCCTTGCATGCAAGGCGCAGGCTTTTTTCATCGCCGTGCCGCCCCAAGATGAAAACGCCCTTCTTGGAGGGCAGCGACCACACGCAGTGGGGAGCGTGGGGAGCCCTTTTTCATCGCCGGGCCGCCCCAGGAGGAAAAGCGTCCCACCCTGAAGGGTTGCGACTGCCCGATAGTGGGGAGCATGGGCATCCGTTTTTCATGGCCGGCCCGCTTCAGGCCGGCTGCGCCGCGCGGACTTGGGCCGCCCGCGCATCGGCCAGCAGCCGGTTGGCCGCGCTGAGCAGGGCGCGCACGGAGGCGGTGACGATGTTGCTGTCGCGGCCGGCGCCGAAACGCGTGCCGGCCACGCCGGGCAGGGCGGCTTCGACAATCGCCATGGCCTGGGCATCGGCGCCATGGCCCAGCGCACGCTCCTCGTAGTGGTCTATGCGCAGGGCCAGGCCCAGCGCTTGGTGCAGGGCGCTGGCCGCAGCTTCGATGGGCCCGTTGCCCGTGCCCGTCCAGCTGTGCAGCCGTCCGCCAGCATCCTGCAGCACCAGCGTGATGCGCTGGCCGTCGCCGGTCTCGGCCAGGCTGTGGCGCAGATAGCTCCAGGCGGCGGCGCCCGGCTGCAGGTAGGTGCGCTCGAACAGCTGCCACAGCGCATCGCTGCCCAGCTCGGCTTCGCTGGCATCGGCCAGCTTCTGGACCACGGCGCTGAACTCCACCTGCATGCGACGCGGCATGACCACGCCATGGTCGCGCTGCAGCAGATAGCTGATGCCGCCCTTGCCCGACTGGCTGTTGACGCGCACGATGCTGTCGTAGGTGCGGCCCAGGTCCTGGGGATCCACGGGCAGATAGGGCACGCGCCAGGGCGCGCCGGGCTTCTGGGCCGCAAAGCCCTTGGCGATGGCATCCTGGTGCGAGCCGGAGAAGGCCGTGAACACCAGGTCGCCCACATAGGGATGGCGCGGATGGATGGGCAGGGCCGTGCACTCCTCGGCAATGCGGGCCACGGCCGCGATGTCGGAGAAATCCAGGCCCGGATCGATGCCCTGGGTGTAGAGATTGAGCGCCAGCGTCACCAGGTCCAAGTTGCCGCTGCGCTCGCCGTTGCCGAACAGGCAGCCTTCCACACGCTGGGCGCCGGCCAGCAATGCCTGCTCGGCGCAGGCCACGCCCGTGCCGCGGTCGTTGTGCGGGTGGACCGACAGCACGATGTGATCGCGCCGCTCCAGCCGCCGGTGCATCCATTCGATCTGGTCGGCAAACACATTGGCCGTGCTCACCTCCACCGTGGTCGGCAGGTTCACGATCATGGGTCGGCCCGGGCCCGCATCCCAGGCACGGATGGCCGCGTTGCAGACGGCCAGCGACACCTCGAGCTCGGCCATGCAGAAGGTTTCCGGCGAATACTGCAGCACCCATTCGGTCCCGGGCTGGGCGTCGGTCAATTCGCGCAGCAGGCGGATATGGTGTTCGACCATGGCGATGATCTCGGGCACGTCCATGCCGAAGACGATCTCCCGCCAGGCCGGCGCCACGGCGTTGTAGAAATGGACGATGGCGCGGCGCGCGCCCGCCATGCTCCGCACCGTGGTGCGGATCAGGTCCTCGCGCAGCTGGGTGATGGCCATGGGCGTTACGTCGACGGGGATCAGTTCGTGGCCGATCAGGTGGCGCACGATATCGAAGTCGGTCTGCGAAGCCGAGGGGAATCCCACCTCGATCTCCTTGAAGCCCAGGCGCACGAGTTCCTGGAACAGGCGCAGCTTGCGTTCGCGGTTCATGGGCTCGAACAGCGCCTGGTTGCCGTCGCGCAGATCGGTGGACAGCCAGACGGGAGCCTGCTCGATGCGCTGCGATGGCCACTGGCGGTCGGCCAGCTCGACGGCGGGATGGGGACGGTATTTGGTATGCGGATTCTTCAGCATGGGAGCCCTTCGGGGACAGTGGAAACCAGGTGTCAACTCCCCTGGCCGGGCATGCCGGCGCCGCGGTCCGGGGTCAGGGGGAGTTGCTGGCGCGGGGCAGGCGGCTGCACCCAGGCGCGGGCCGACCCCGGCCGCAGGTCAGTGCTGGCGATAGTCGTAGCGATGGCTGGGGCAGGCGGTCCATGGGGCGGGACAAAAAGGTTGGGAGCGGAAACTGCGCCCAGCTTAGGAAACCGTGGCCTGGCTTGCTCTATAGAATCTGGCGAATTCTGTTGAATTCTGGACAAGACCATGCCGCAGCCTGCAGCGGTGCGGCTGCGCAAGCTGCCGGCCGCATCTCCCGACAGCATCGATTTCGCACCGCATGAGCATGCGCCGCTGCCCGTGGTCGGGGTGGCCGTGGACTATCCGGCGGGGCTGGAGGTCGAGCCCCATAGCCATGCCCAGTGCCAGCTGTTGTATGCGGTGCAGGGCGTGCTGGAGGTGCGCACGCGGACCAGCCGCTGGCTGGTGCCGCCGAGCAAGGCCGTGTGGCTCACGCCGCATGTGGAGCACGGCCTGCGCATGCGCGGGGCCGTGCGCGTGCGCAGCCTGCTGGTGAACCGGGAACGGCTGGCACCGGCGCAGCGCGAGCGCCTGCCTGCGCAGGACTGCGTGATCGGGGTCTCGCCGCTGCTGCGGGCGCTGATCACCGAAGTGGCCCACTGGCCCGTGGACGGGCAGCGCGGGCGGCGCGAACTGCTGCTGGTGGCCTTGCTGCTGGAAGAGCTGGGCCTGCCCGGCGAGGCGCTGTTCCACCTGCCCTGGCCCGCATCCGCCAGGCTGGCCCGGATCTGCGAGCAGCTCGTGGCCGAGCCCGGCGATGCGCGCCTGGCCGATGACTGGGCTGCTGCGCTGGGCATGAGCGCCAAGACCTTCCACCGCCATTTCGAGAAGGCCACGGGCCTGGGCTTTGGCCGCTGGCGCCAGCGCGCGCGCCTGCTGGGCTCGCTGCCGGCCCTGCTGTCGGGCCAGCCCATCGTGCAGGTGGCGCTGCAGGCGGGCTATGAAAGCCACAGCGCCTACAGCCTGGCCTTCCGGTCGCAGATGGGCATGCCGCCGTCTGCCTTCGCGGCGCAAAGCCGCGCAGCAGGCTGAACGGCACGGGCGGCGACTTCCGTTTCAGCAGGCCCCGCTTCGCGGCCTGCGCCGGCTTGCATGCAGCAGGCGCACCGCGCCAATCACGCAGGCGCGCGGTGCCGGGGGCCGCTATCCTCGTCGCTCGGGCCGCGGCCGTCGCGGGCCGCACAACATGATTTGCGCAGAACCGGCCGGAGCAGGGCGCTCCCCGGGAATGGAGCCCTGGCTCCGGCGAGCGCCGATCCTCGACAAGAAGGCATGCAGCAATGGGGAGTCTGGGAATGGAATATCTGTGGGTGCCGGTGGTGCTGTTCGCCGCCGCGGCCCAGACGGTGCGCAACACGGCCCAGCGTTCGCTGACGGCCCAGGTCGGCACCCTGCCGGCCACGCTGGTGCGTTTTCTCTACGGCCTGCCGTTCGCGGCCCTGTATCTGCTGGCGCTGTACCTGCTGGGCGACCGGCCCCGCATGCTGCCGCAGTTTTCCTGGGCCTATCTGGGCTGGATCGCGCTGGGCGCTTTCTTCCAGGTGGCGGCCACGGCCGCGCTGCTGCTGGCCATGAAGGAGCGCAATTTCGCGGTGGCGGTCACGCTGTCCAAGACCGAGGTGCTGCAGGTCGCGCTGTTTGCGGCCGTCTTCCTGCACGAATTGCCCGGCCGCTGGGCGCTGCTGGCCATGGTGCTGGCCACGGTGGGCGTGCTGATCCTGTCGCTGCCGCCGCGCGGCCAGCTGCTCACGCTCTCGGCCTGGGCCAGCCGGTCCTCGCTGTACGGGCTGGTTTGCGGCGCCTGCTTTGCGCTGGCCACCATCGGCTTTCGCGGCGGCGCGGTGGAGCTGGCCCGGCTGGGCGAAGCCTCGCCCTGGCTGTCGGGCGCCTGGGGCGTGCTGATCGCCCAGACGCTGCAGACGCTGGGCCTGGGCGCCTGGATCGCGCACCGGCACGAACAGGGGCTGCGCCCCGTCTTCCGCGCCTGGCGCGTATCGCTGCTGGCCGGCAGCATGGGCGCGGCGGCCTCGCTGGCCTGGTTCACGGCCTATGCGATCCAGGGCGCGGCGCCGGTGCGCACGCTGGGCATGGTGGAGGTGGTGTTCAGCTACCTGGTCTCGCGCCGCGTGCTCAGCGAAAAGCTGTCGCTGCCCGAAAAGCTGGGCATGGGCCTGATGGTGCTGGGCCTGCTGCTGATCTGCCTGCAGGGTGCATGAAATTCGATAGCTGCCAGCGCCTGCCATTGCTGGATATTGACCAGGAAAAACTTCTAAACCATTTGGCGGCGGGCGACAAAAGCTCATGATTCGATAGCGGTCCGTATCGGAAAAAGGGCGGCGCCACCGCCGCCGAGCCCCGCCTGCCTTCACAGGCTTTGGCGTAGGCACCCATAGCGTCGGGCTCTTTTTGGCAGAATGACGGCTCTTGCCCATCAATCGGCAGGGCGGCGCGGCCGCTTTGTCGCCGGGCACCCGACCGGGGTGACTTCACGGGCGATGCCTGACTGGCCGCTTGCGCCAGCGTCTGGCGCTTTTCGCGCACTTCATCGCCTGATCTTTTGCAGCGGCCACTGCCAGCCTGGCGACCGCTTTTCCGCGTTGGCGGCGCCATGCCGCGAGATGCCGCAACCGCAAAGTCGAGCCGACGGTCAGGTCGCCCAGGGTTGCATTCACCTGATGATTCGGAAACTTCATGTCCCAGCCCACGTCCGCGGATGCGCCTGCCCAGGCGCATGATTCCGCGCAGACGCCGCATTTGCACCGCGTGCTCAAGGCGCGCCACCTGAGCATGATCGCCATCGGCGGCGCCATCGGCACCGGCCTGTTCGTGGCCTCGGGCTCGGCCATTGCCCAGGTCGGCCCCGGCGGCGCCGTGCTGACCTATCTGACCATCGGCATCATGGTCTACTACCTGATGACCAGCCTGGGCGAGCTGGCCGCCTTCATGCCCGTGGCCGGCTCGTTTTCCACCTATGCCTCGCGCTACGTGGACAAGGGCTTCGGCTTCGCGCTGGGCTGGAACTTCTGGTTCAGCTGGGCCGTGGTGGTGGCGGTGGACCTGGTGGCCTCGCAGCTGGTGATGGCCTACTGGTTTCCCGACGTACCGGGCATCCTCTGGAGCGGCATCTTCATGCTGGTCATGCTCGGGCTCAATGCCTTCTCGGCCAAGGGCTTCGGCGAGGCCGAATACTGGTTCGCGCTGATCAAGGTGCTGGCCGTGCTCGGCTTTCTGGTCACCGGCGTGCTGATCCTGGCAGGCATCATCCACACGGGCCACATGCCGGGTTTCGAGAACTGGACCGTGGGCGAGGCGCCCTTCGTGGGCAATTTCGCCACCTTCGTGGGCGTGGCCATGATCGTGGCCTACTCCTTCCAGGGCACGGAACTGGTGGGCGTGGCCGCGGGCGAGTCCGAGAATCCGCGCGAGAACGTGCCGCGCGCCATCCGCCAGGTGTTCTGGCGCATTCTGCTGTTCTACGTGCTGGCCATCATCGTCATCGGCTTTCTGATTCCCTATACCGATCCGCAGCTGCTGCGCACCGATGTGGCCGACATTGCCGTGAGCCCCTTCACGCTGGTGTTCCAGCACGCGGGCCTGCTGGGCGCCGCCACGGTGATGAATGCGGTGATCCTGACCTCGGTGCTGTCGGCCGGCAACTCCGGGCTGTATGCGGCCACCCGCATGCTCTACAACATGGCCACCGAGGGCAATGCGCCGCGCGTGTTCGCCAGGCTCACGGGCAACGGCGTGCCGCTGTACGCGCTGATCGGCAGCACCGTGATCGCGAGCCTGTGCCTGTTCTCGTCGCTGTACAGCCCGCAGGCCGTGTACATCTGGCTGCTCAACCTGGCGGGGATGACGGAGTTCCTCGTCTGGCTCAGCATCGCGGTGTGCCACTACCGCTTCCGCCGCGGCTATGTCATGCACGGCTACGACGTGAACCTGCTGCCCTACAAGGCCGGCATGTTCCCCTTTGGCCCCATCCTGGCCTTCGTGCTGTGCCTGATCGTCACGCTGGGCCAGAACTACCAGGCCTTTCTGCAGGACAAGGTGGATTGGGGCGGCGTGGTTTCCACCTATCTGGCGATCCCGCTGTTCCTGGGCTGCTGGCTCGGCTACTGGCTGGTCAAGCGCAGGACCTGGGTGCGCTATGCCGACATGCGCTTCGACGAGGCCGATGCGATCCGCAGCGAGGCTGCGCAAGGAATGCGCTGAACGCTGGCGGGCCGTTGCCGCGCCCGCCTGCAAAACGCGCGGCCATAGGCACAATAGCGGCCTGTGACGGATTCCTCTCCTGCCCGGCCGGCGCTGCCGCGCCGCATTGCCCACCTGGACATGGACGCTTTCTACGCGTCCGTGGAGCTGCTGCGCTACCCCCAGCTCAAGGGCCTGCCCGTGGTGATCGGCGGCAGCCGCCGCGCGCCCGACGACGAGCTGCTGGCGCGCCATGCGGGCCTGCCGCTGCACGAGATTCCCGTGGCCGAGTTCCCGCTGCTCAGGGACTACGTGGGCCGCGGCGTCATTACCACGGCCACTTATCCGGCCCGCCAGTTCGGCGTGGGCTCGGCCATGGGCCTCATGAAGGCCGCACGGCTCTGCCCCCAGGCCATCTTGCTGCCCGTGGACTTTGCCGAGTACCGGCGCTTTTCCAAGGCCTTCAAGGACGTGATCCTGTCGATCGCGCCGGTCATGGAAAACCGCGGCGTGGACGAGGTCTACATCGACTTCACCGAGGTGCCCGGCGGCCAGCGCGAGGGCGGGCGCGTGCTCGCGCGGCTGATCCAGAAATCCATCTTCGAGGCCACGGGCCTGACCTGCTCGGTGGGCGTGGCGCCCAACAAGCTGCTGGCCAAGATGGCCAGCGAGTTCAACAAACCCAACGGCATCTCCATCGTCCAGCCCGAAGACCTGCAGACGCTGATCTGGCCGCTGGCCTGCCGCAAGCTCAACGGCATAGGCCCCAAGGCCGACGCCAAGCTCAAGGGCCTGGACATAGAGACGCTGGGCCAGCTGGCGGCGCAGAGCCTGCCCTGGCTGGTGCAGCACTTCGGCAAATCCTATGGTGCCTGGCTGCATGCCGCGGCCTGGGGCCGGGACGACAAGCCGGTGGTAACGCAGAGCGAGCCCGTGTCCATGAGCCGCGAGACCACGTTCGACCGCGACCTGCATGCGGTGCGCGACAGGCAGGAGCTGGGGGCCATCTTCACCGACCTGTGCGAGCGGCTGGCCGAGGACCTGCAGCGCAAGGGCTACATGGGGCGCACCGTGGGCATCAAGCTGCGCTACGACGATTTCAGGATCGCCACGCGCGACCACACGCTGGCACTGCCCGTGGACGATGCGGCCGCACTGCGCCAGGCCGCGGGCCAGTGCCTCAAGCGCGTGCCGCTGACCCGGCGGCTGCGCCTGCTGGGCGTGCGCGTCGGCGCCCTGGTGCGCACCCGGGAATGGGTGGCAGCGGCGGGCGATCCGCTGGCGCGCGAGCTGCTGCTCAGGCCCGCGCCCCAGACCTCCGAGCAGGATGCGGACCCCTACACGGCGTCCCTGTTCTGACTGCCCCAGTACGGCAATTGCGGTATGCGATGATGACGCAAATGTGAAATTGTGTATCTGGTGACGAGGGTATCGGCCTGGTGCATGCAGTGCTTCACAAAAGCAATCAACGAATCGAGGAGTTTTCCATGCGCCAGAACCTGCCGGTGACCCAGCGCAACCATGACTATCCGGGCGACGAGCTGCTGGTGTCCACCACCAATACCAAGGGCGAGATCACGCACTGCAACCCGGCTTTCGTGCGCGTGAGCGGCTACTCCTATGAGGAACTGATCGGCCAGCCGCACAATCTGATCCGCCATCCCGACATGCCGGCCGCCGCCTTCAAGGACATGTGGCGCACCATCGCCCACGGCTATCCGTGGACGGCCCTGGTCAAGAACCGCCGCAAGAACGGCGACCACTACTGGGTGCGCGCCAACGTCACGCCCATCATGGAGGGCGGCAGGCCCAGCGGCTACCTGTCCGTGCGCACCAAGCCCGAGCCGCGCGAGATCGAGGCGGCCGAGGCCCTGTACCAGCGCATGCGCAGCGAAGCCGAAAAAGGCCGGCCGACCTTCCGCCTGCGCGGCGGCGAACTGCGCCGCCTGGGCCTGATGGGCTGGTGGGATGCGCGCCAGGACGTAGGCCTGGTGGCCCGCATGGCACTGCTGTTGGTCATGGTCGGCAGCATGGCCATGCTGCCCGATCTGCTGGGCTGGCAGGGCGCTCTGGCCTGGGGCACGCGCCTGGCCGCGCTGGTGCTGGGCGGGGGCTTTGTGCTGTGGCGCTTCCAGCGGCGCTGCGTCGCGGGGCTGGAGGAAGCCAGCCGCTTTGCCGCCGATATTGCCAGCTGCAACCTGGGCACGGCCAGCAGCAGGAACTACAGCGGCACCATGGGCACGCTGATGCAGCGCCTGCAGCAGATCCAGAGCAATCTGCGCGCGGTGGTGGGCGATGTGCGTACCGAAGTGCGCAACTTTGCCGACACGGCCCACGAAATCGCCCAAAGCAGCTTCGACCTGGCCAGCCGCACCGAATCCCAGTCCAGCAATCTGCAGCAGACCGCGGCCTCGATGGAGGAGATTTCAGGCACGGTGGCGCAGACGGCCGACACGGCCCAGCACATGGCGCTGGAAAGCGACCAGAGCAAGCAGGTGGCCAGCCGCAGCGGCGCCGCCATCAGCGAGGTGGGCGCGGCCATGGAGCACATCCGCGGTTCGTCCACGCGCATGAGCGAGATCATCGGCGTGATCGAGAGCATTGCCTTCCAGACCAATCTGCTGGCACTGAACGCCGCGGTGGAGGCCGCGCGTGCGGGCGAGCAGGGCCGCGGCTTTGCCGTGGTGGCCGGCGAGGTGCGGGCGCTGGCCCAGCGCAGCGCCACGGCGGCCAAGGAAATCAGCGGCCTGATCACGCGCACCGTGGACGGCATCAACGACGGCAATGCGCGCATGCGCGCTGCGGGCGAGACCATCAACGGCATGGTCGATGCGGTGGACCGTGTCAGCGCCCTGGTGCACCAGATCAGCATTGCGACGCGTGAACAGTCGATAGGCATTGCCCAGGTCAACGAGGCCGTGGCCCAGCTCGATTCGGTCACGCAGCAGAACGCGGCACTGGTAGAGCAGTCCACCGGCGCGGCCGATTCGTTGCGCCTGAGCGCCAAGACGCTGGAGCGCTCGGTGGACGTGTTCCACCTGTAGTCCGGCGCTTGTGCCGCGCGTGAAAAGCAGCCGTTTGCGGCTGCTTTTTTCATGGCCGGCAGCCGGCCCGCCGGCCGTTATCTGTTGCATGGATGCCCTGGCGCGCGCCGAATCGCGCTTGCTCTTGGTTACGATTGCGGCATGAAAATTTTGCTGATCTTGATAGCCATCGCGGTGCTGGCTTTATGTGCGCTTGGCTGGCTGTTGAGTCATATGCAGGATGTGCGCAACGCCAGGGCGCAGCCGGACGGACAGGAGCCTTCGGACAAGGTGCCCGGCAAGCCCGGTGCGGCGCCCAGGCCTGCTGCCCGGGAGCCGGCTGCGGAACAGGCGCAGCCGGCGCCGGCCGAATCCAGGGACGTGCATTTCCGCATGCAGGGCGAGCGCGGCATGGGCGGCCCCGTCTATGGCGATGTCATGTGCGCGGACGGCGTCTACCTGCCCATGGTGTGGGAGTCGGACATGCATACCTCGTTCGACGGACGCTGGCTGCGCACCGGTTTCTACGAATCCGACACCGCGCACCTGGTGGACCGCAAGTCCCGCCGCAGCTGGCTGCTGAGCCGCGCGCAGGCCCAGGCGCTGGAGGGCATCCACTGGCGGCTGCCGCGCTGGAGCGGAGAAACCATCAACGAAAGCGGACTGGCCGACGACGAGCATGTCGTCATGTCGGATGCCAGCTTCGAGGCCTGGCTGGGCGAGCATGTGGCCAGCCCGGCCCAACCCCTTGTGGCCGTGCGCGATTTGTGGATGCCGCTTGAAACGGTTCCTCCGCAAGTGGCGGCCTCCTCGCCGGCGCTGACGCCGCCCCCGGCGGCCCGGGCCGAGGGCGGGGGCAAGCCCGCGGCTCCCGCATCCGCCGCATCTCCGCCGGCAGCCCCTGCGCCGGCGGCTCCCAAGCTCACGCTGGAGCGCCACTGGCCGGCCACGCTGCGCCATCTGCGCTATCCGCTCGAGCCTCTGGAACGCCCGAACTGGCAGCTGATGATCGACGGCAAGGCCCAGCCCTGGCTGGTGGACGAGAAGGCCCATCTGGCCTGGCGCGAGGACGGTCAGGCCTTTGCGCTGTATGCCTGCCCGGCGGGCGACGAGCAGGAGCGCCCCCTGCTGCGCCTGGCGGTCTGGAGCGTGGAGCGCGGCTGGCAGCAATGGCCCGAGACCCTGCCGGCGGACCGCAAGAGTTGGAGTGTGGGCCTGTACCTGCCCGAGCAAGGTCAGGAAGAAGGAAAAGAGGCGGCCAAGCCACTTTCCGTGCTGCGCTGGGAAGGCGCCGTGGTGGCGCAGCGCGTGGAGCTGGATACGCCCGAGACCGAGCGCCTGCACGACGGCGTGAGCCTGAGCTGCGTGGCCAGCGACACCGAAGGCTGCGCCGGCCACGCCAGGGACGGGCAGGTCAGGCTGGCTGCCGTGCCGCGCACCACCTTCACATGGCTGCGCGATCCCCGGCAGCCCGAGCAGTGGCGCGCCTGCAGCGAGCCCGTGGCCGGCCAGCGCCTGATCTGGACGCTGCGCAAGAACGCGCTGGACGAGCAGGGCGAAACCGCGGCCTACAGCCTGCAGTGGGGCGAGCGCCATCTGGCCGGCAACTGGGCGCTCGAGCATGTGGTGGTGCAGGGCCGCCGCGCCGTGCTCATGCCGCATGGCAAGGCCCCCGAGCGCGGCGGCAACGGCGCGGTGCAGATCTGGGACGGCCAGCGCCTGCAGAACGTGGACCTGCCCTGGCCCGTGGTGCGCCTGATTCCCGTGCCCGGCCGCAACGGGGGCGCCGCGGTGCGTGTGGGGCTGGTGGCCCTGACAGGCTGCCTGGCCGACAAGGACCGGGATGCGAACACGGCTTCTTGGCGCTGGCCCGTGCATTCGGTATCCACCAGCCACCTGGCGCGGCCCGACTGGTCGCCGCTGTATGCCATCCGCCATATCGCGCCCGATGCGCAAGGGCGCTGGCGGCTGCTGCCGCGCTGGCGCGAAGTACGCCAGATCCAGCATCCCTGCGCCGATGGCGACTATGTCTGGCGCGACCCGGCCCGAGGCGATGCACTGTGGTGGTGGGGCGGCGTGCATGCGCGCGTCAACAATTACTGGGAGCCGGAGACTCCGCGCTTTGACGGCGTGTGCGTGACGCGCAGCGGCACCGTGCTGTGCGGCACCGGCCCCAGCGCCTGCCCCCATCCGGCCGGCGAGGGTTGGGTGACGCTGGAGTGGCTCAGCAGCTCCTACAGCGGGCCGGGCGAATGGAAGCTGCACTGGATCAATCCCGTGGAAAAGGAAGTGCGCAGCCTGGGCCTGCAGGCCTGGATGCCGCTGCTGCTGGGCTGGGATGCGCAGGGCCTGCACTGGCGCGAGGCCGAAAGGCCTGCGCAGGAAGGCGAAGTGCCGCAGGCGCCGGAGCGCCAGCTCATCGTGGCGCAGATGTGGAACCGGGCCGGTGTGGAGAAGCTGCGCCAGGGGCCGCAGGGCCTGTGGCTGCGCAAGCAGGACCTGAGCTATGCCGAAGCCCTGCTGGTGCAGGATGACTGGCCATGGGAAAGGATCTGACCCTCCAGACGGCCGCCCGGCGGCAACTGCTCTGGCAGGAACTGGACTTGCTGTGCCGGCTGGGCCTGGGCCTGGCCCCCGTCGCCGCCGAAATATGCGCGGTGCTGCGCGCGCTGGTGGGCGCCGATGCGGCGGCGCTGTTCTGGCTCGACGAACAGGGGCGCCCCGAGGGCTTTCACCACGAGGACTCTCCGGCCAGTGTGCGCAACCTCTTTCTCAACGAGTTCCACCTGTTCACCGGCCCGGGAGAGACCAACATCCATATCCTGGCCCGTCCCGAGGGGCCACGCGTGGGGCGGCTGCTGTCGCCGGGCGCCGCGTATTACCGGTCGAATAGCCACAATCTGCTGATGCGGCCCAACGGCCACCACTACACGCTGGATTTGCGGGTGGAAGTGCAGGGACCCAGGGGACCCGTGACCCGGGCGGTCGCCGCCCTGTTCCGTGCGCACAGTGCCGGCTTCTGCCATGGCTTCAGCCCTGCCGAAGCGTCCCTGCTGGACCGGGCCTGTGCCAGCCTGCAGCGCGCCTTCCAGCCGCAGGCTGCTCCCTGTCACCTCAGCGCCTATGGCGCCACCGGCCATGTGCTGCTGGATGGTGCCCGTCTGCGCCCCTTGTCGGCCGACGCACCGGCGCTGCAGCTGTTGCAGGCGGCCCATGTGCCGGGCCTGGGCCTGTACGGTGCCGACGCCGCTGCGCTGCCGGCCAATCTGCTCGCCTTGCTGGGACTGCTGCCCGGCCAGAGCCGGCTGCTGCCCGTGCCCCGGGGGCTGCTGGCGCTGCACACCAGTCCGCTGCACGCCGGCACGCAGCCCACGGCGCAAGATGCCACCCACTGGTTGCTGACGCTGCAGCTGCAGCGACCGCGCCAGATCGACGTGGTGCGCCGTGTGGTGGAGCTGCCGCTGACGCCGCTGCAGCGCGAGATCGCCGTGCTGGCCGGGCTGGGCCACGCCCGGGCCGACAGCCTGGCGCTGACCGGGGTGAGCAATGCGGCGCTCAAGAAGCACCTGGGCTCCATCCTCGAAGTCGCCAATGTCGGCAACTGGGACGAGCTGGGGCGCAGCCTGCGCGGCTGACGCATGAACAGGCATTGAGACGGTATCCCTAGGGGGATGGCGCGCGCCATCCGGTTTTCCAAAAATGCCGCCACCGTCCTGCTTTGGCTGGCGGATGTCCATTCCTGGAAAACCTTCCCATGCATGTCGGAGCCCTTTCCCTTCCTGCCGCCGGCCTTCTCGCGCCGGCCGGTCTGGGCTGCCGCCTCGGTCCGCACTTCATCCCGTGGGCGAATCCTCTTCGCCCGCTCTCACTGGCACGCAGCCTGTGTCCCGAAGTCGGCGCGATCCCTGGCGGCACAGGCGTCCCACCTGCCGGCCTGCCTTTTCTGCACTCCCAAGGAGCATTTCCATGCGATACACATTGATCCGCAAGCTGGTTTGCATTGCCCCCGTGCTGATGGCCCTGGCGGCCTGCGGTGGCGGCGACTCCACCCCTGCCCCGGCCCCGGCACCTGTGCCTCCAGGGCCACCTCCCGTGGTGACGCCTGCCGGCACTGCACAGGGCACGCCGGTCAGCGCCAGCCTGGGCAGCGCGGGCGGCACGCTGAGCAGTGCCGACGGCAGACTCCAGCTCTTAGTGCCCGAAGGCGCGCTGAGCGCACCCACCACGATCAGCATCCAGCCCGTCAGCAACGGCGCGCCTGGCCGCGTGGGGTCTGGCTACCGCCTGCTGCCGGAGGGCATCACGTTTGCCAGGCCGGTGCAGCTGAGCTTTGCCTACGACGAGAGCGATGTCGCAGGCAGCAGCGCCGAACTGCTGGGCGTGGCAACCCAGCAGGCCGATGGCACCTGGCGGTGGCAGGGCGGCACGCTGGACGCGCAGGCCCGCACCGTGACCGCCAGCGCCACGCATTTCAGCGACTGGTCGCTGGTCAAGGGCCTGCAGCTGCGTCCCCCCAGCGCCACCGTCAAGACCCGCGCCAGCGTGTCGCTGAAGCTGGCGTACTGCTTCGCGCCCGCGCTGGACAACGACCTGCTCGAGCCGCTGGGCTTCGACTGCGAGGCCGAAAATGCGCCCGCGCCCCGTCAGGCCGTCAACTGGTCCGTCAACGGCATCCCCGGCGGCAACGGCAGCGCAGGCACCGTGGCCGGCAGCAAGGGCGGCGCCACCTATACGGCGCCGGCGCAGGTGCCGCCGTCCAATCCGGTGGCGGTCTCGGCCGAGATACAGGGCGCCGGGGGCAAGGTGCTGGTGGTCTCGAACATCACGGTCAAGGGGGATGAAGCCGCGGGCTATGCAGGCAGCATTTCCGGCACCGTCACCGAAACAGCGGACGGCACGAGGATCACCTACCAGTCCGCCAACCTGCGCTTTGTTCCGCTGGAGGTGCCGCCGACCAATTACGCGGCGCGCGGCAGCCTCACCATGACCACCTACCATCCGGGCGGCGATGTCACCACCCGGCTGGTGAACCTGGAGGGCGACGGAAGCGTGCTGACCGTCCATGACCCCGTGCTCGAAGGCCCCTACGCATCGTTCTCAGGCCGCTACTGGTTCTCCGTGATGGGGCTGTTCAACGCCTGTCCCGAGAAAGCGGTGATGGACGGCACCGCCCTGCCTTCATATGGCGCAGACCCAAGCCGCCTGGAGGGTGCACGCCAGATCAGCTGCGCCGGCGGCAGCCTGGCCATTGACGCCCAATGGTCCCTGAAAGCGGACGATGCAGGGACATAAGGACATGGGCATCGGCGGCCATCACTGGCGTGCCGTGCGCACGTTGGGCGGCAGTGCGCCGGGATGGCTGGTGCGGTAGGGGTTGATGTCCAGCCCGCCGCGGCGGGTGTAGCGCGCATAGACGGCCAGCTTGATCGGCTGGCAGCGCGTCCAGATGTCCATGAAGATGCGTTCCACGCATTGCTCATGGAATTCGTTGTGGTTGCGAAAGCTCACCAGGTACTGCAGCAGGCCTTCCTGGTCGATGGGCGCGCCGCTGTAGCGGATCTGGACGCTGCCCCAGTCGGGCTGGCCCGTGACCAGGCAGTTGCTCTTGAGCAGGTGGCTGACCAGGGTCTCGGTGACCGGCGTTTCCTCCTGGGCGGCCCGCAGCAGCTGGGGCGCAGGCGTGTATTGCGTGCATTCGACGTCCAGGCGGTCCAGCAGCAGGCCGTCGAGCTCCTGGACCTGCTGCTGATCGAAGCGGTCCACCCCCACCAGCTGCACGCCCACGCTGCCTTTTTGCTCGCTGCCGCGCCACACGGCTTCGGACAGGTCGGTGCGCAGCCGCGCCTGCACCTCGCCGGCATCGGCAAAGCGGCTGTTGTTGAAGCTGTTCAGGTAGAGCTTGAAGGACTTGCTCTCGATGAGGTTGGGCGTCTCGCAGGGAATGGTGAAGTGCACCAGCGCCACCTGAGGCTTGCCGCGCAGGTTGAGCCAGGACAGCTCGAAGGCCGTCCAGAGGTCGGCGCCGAAGAAGGGCGGCCGGGCGCCGGCGCCGATTTCCTCGCGCTTGGCCAGGCGCGGCAGCGGGAAGAGCAGGGTGGCGTCGTACTGGTCGACATAGGCCGAGGCCTTGCCCAGCTGGGATTGCTCAGGAGTGTTCATGGTATTCGGGGGCAACAAAAGGCTGGCAAAAAAAGTAGCTGCCAGCGCAGGACTGTATTGGGTTGGACTGGCTTTTTATCTGAATTCGCGCTCGCGCAGCCACTTGGTGGCAATCCATTTCTCGCCTTCGAGCACGGGGGCGCCGCCGTGCAGGGTGCGCGTGGCGGGATCGGGCCGGTCGTAGCTGAAGAACACGGCATTGCCGCGGCGCGGCATGACCTGCAGCGGCACTTCGGGGAAGGTGGTGCCGCCGCCGCGCGCAGGCTCGTTCAGGTACATGACCAGGGTGCCCACGCGCTGGCCGCCGCGCTTGAGAATGCTGGGCGTGCCCGGCTCGTTGGGCGCGAAGTAATCATGGTGGGGCTTGTATTCGGCGCCGGGCCGGTAGTGCAGCACCTGCAGGCCTTCGCCGTTTTCCACGGGCCAGTTCAGCAATCGGGCGATGCGCTCCTCCAGCCGGCGCACCACCTCGTTTTCGCCGCGCTGGAAGAACATGCCGTTGCTGGTGCGGTCGTCGTTGACGGCTTCGCCGCCGCTCAAGTTGTCCACCGTCAGCGAGCGCTGCATGCGCGGACGCGCGGCCTCGATGATGGCCTCGCACTCCTGTGCCGTGAGCAGATTGCCGAAGACCACGATGCGCGGGTTGTGCAGGCTCATGAGCACATGGACCTCGTGGCCGTCCACCTGTATGCAGCAGGGATCGCCTTGCAGGCCGGGCTCGGGCACGCTGCCTGCCTGGGAGGCCGTGGCGCCGTGCGGCCGGGCCGCGGCCGTGAACGGCGGCGGCAGCTCGCCTTCCTCGGGCAGGCCCAGCGCACGGCGCGCCAGATTCTCGCGCCAGCCCACGTCGCGCATGGACTGCAGCAGGGCCGGCAGCGGCACGCCTGCAGCACTCTGGCTTTGCACCCATTGCATCAGCTCGGGCGTCAGTCCGGCGGGAACGGAGGAAGCGGCATTGGTGGTGGAGCTCATGGCCTTGATGCTAGTGCGCGTGCCGTGGAAACTCAAACCTGGGGGTGTTCTGCGGGCAGAACCCTCTCGGGCATCAGCCCGACACCTTGCGGCGGAACACCAGGCGCCCGGGCGTGGATGCCGTGGCGGCATAGGCATAGCCGTCCAGATCGAACTTGCGCAGATCGGCCACGCGCCTGGCCCTGTGCTGCACGGCCCAGCGCACCATCAGCCCGCGCGCACGCTTGGCGTAGAAGCTGATGATCTTGTACTGGCCGCCCTTGAAATCCTCGAACACGCACTCGACCACGGGCGCCTTGAGCGTCTGGAGGTCCACGGACTTGAAGTATTCCTGCGAGGCGAGGTTGACCACCACGCGCTCGGCCTCGGGCTGGGCCGCGCTGCGTTCGTTGAGGTAGTCGGCGATCTGCGAGCCCCAGAACTGGTAGAGATTGCTGCCCTTGTCCGTGGCCAGGCGGGTGCCCATTTCCAGGCGATAGGGCTGCAGCCAGTCCAGCGGGCGCAGCACGCCGTACAGGCCGCTGAGGATCACCACATGCTCCTGGGCCCAGTCCAGTTCGCGGGGCTTGAGCGAATGCGCATCCAGCCCTTCGTACACGTCGCCGTTGAAGGCCAGCACGGCCTGGCGCGCGTTGCCGGCGGTGAAGCGGGCGCTGAAGGCTTCGTAACGCGCCACGTTGAGCACGGCCAGCTTGTCGCTGATGCCCATGAGCTCGGACAGCTCCTGCGGCGACTTGCCGCGCAGAACCTCGATCAGCTCCAGCGGCTGCTGCTTGAAGACGGGCAGGGTATGCGGCAGGTCCTTGGGCAGCGGCGTTTCATAGTCCAGGGACTTGGCGGGGGAGATCAGGAACAGCATGGCGGGGGCTGTGGACGTTGATGTTTCGGGGGAAAAGAAACGGGGCCAAGAGCCTTGCCCGGGATCGGACAAGGCCATTGGCCCCGGTGCGGCAGCGGCGTTTTATGCCATGTCCATGCCGAGCGATGCCTTGCAGGCTTCGCTCGACCGGTCCATGCAATCAGCGGGCTGCGCCGATGGAGCTGGCGACGGCCGCCTGCTCGAATGGCAGCGGCATATGGCTCAGGTCCTTGCGGGTCTCGACCAGGATCAGCGGGCCTTCGTCCAGCACGATGGCCGGGGGACGCTCGCGCGGAATGTGCACGGGCCTGGGTTCGGCAGCGATGGCGGCCTGCACGGCCGCGACCTTTTCCGGGTCGGAGTTGATCCACTGCAGGCCCGAGGCCGATGCCAGCGATTGCAGCTCGGCCATCGGCAGCGCGTAGACCGCAGGCGTGGCGAGCTGCGCCTGTGCCGGCTCGGCCACGGCTTCCACGGCCGGGGCGGGCGCCTGTTCGGCCGTCACGACAGGCTCGGCAGCCGGGGCAGGCACCGCAGCAGCAGCAGCTTGCTCCGTGGCGGCCGGGGCCAGCGCGGGTGCTTGCACTTCGATGGCCTCTTGCGCAGGTACGGCAATGGGCTGGGCCGAAGCCGTGTCGAAGTAGCTGCGGCGTGCCGGCTGCTCCTGGGCGGTATCGTCCAGGGCGGCTACAGGCTGCGGAATCAGCTCGCCCTGCTCGGGCGCAAAGCCGGCCTGCGCCTCGGCGTCGCGAGGGACGCGGTCGCCGCGCTCGCTACGGTCGCGGCGGTCGCGGCCGTAGCGGTCGCGCGAGCGGCGCTGGCGCGGCTCGCGGGTCTGCTCGCCTTCGCCTGCAATGTCGCCGGGCTGTGCATTGCCCGCATTCACGGCCGCTTCATCGGCCGGCTGCTGCTCCGCGGAGCGCGGTTGGCGTTCCTGACGGTCCTGCTGGCGCTCGCGGCGGTTTTCACCGCGTTCCTGGCGGCTGCGTTCGCCGCGGCCTTCGCCGGCCTGCTGGTTGAGCTCCTCGCCGGTGTTCAGCGCGGATTCGGCTCCCTGTTCGCGTCGGTCCTCGCGCTCGCGGCGCTCACCGCCACGGCGGTTGTTGCCACGCTCGTTGCGCTCGCTGCTGCGTTCATTGCTGCGCTCGCTGCGTTCAGGGCGTTCGCCACGTTGCACCTCGGCGTCGCGGCCGGCGCCGTTGCGGCGGTTGCGGTCCTGGCGCTCGCCGCCGCGTTCATTGCTGCGCTCGCCGCGTTCCGCACGCTCGCCAGTGCGTTCACCGTTGCGGCGGCGGCCATCGGAGCGTTCGTTGCGGTCGCCGCGGCGGCCTTCGCGGCTCTCGCGGGCCGGGGTTTCCGCCACGGGCTGCGGGGCGGCCACGGGCGCCGGCGTGCCGAAGCCGAACAGGTTCTTGAGCCAGGCGAAGAAGCCCTGCTCGCGCACCACGGGGCGCGCGGCCGCAGGAGCGGGCGCAGCCGCACCGGCCTGGGGGCGCGGCTGGCGCGGCGGACGGGGCTCGGCCACCGGCGCGGGAGCATCGGGCAGCACGCCCTTGATCACCGGCGTCTGCTTGTTGGTGGGCTCCTGCGAGCGGCGCGTGACGGTGGTCACGTCCTCGGCTTCCTCGGCCAGCTTGTAGCTGGCTTCCATGGATTCCAGGCGCGCATCGTCGTGCTTGAGGCGCTCGAGCTTGTAGTGCGGCGTGTCCATGGACTTGTTGGGCACCATGATCACGTTGACGCGCTGCTTGAGCTCGATCTTGGTGATTTCGCTGCGCTTTTCGTTGAGCAGGAAGGAGGCCACCTCCACGGGCACCTGGCAGTGCACGGCGGCCGTGTTGTCCTTCATGGACTCTTCCTGGATGATGCGCAGGATCTGCAGCGCCGAGCTTTCCGTGTCGCGGATGTGGCCGGAGCCGCCGCAGCGCGGGCAGTTGATGTGCGCGCCTTCGGAGAGGGCGGGCTTGAGGCGCTGTCGGCTCATCTCCATCAGGCCGAACTTGCTGATGGTGCCGAACTGCACGCGGGCGCGGTCCTGGCGCAGCGCGTCGCGCAAGCGGTTTTCCACTTCGCGGCGGTTCTTGCTCTCCTCCATGTCGATGAAGTCGATCACGATCAGGCCGCCCAGGTCGCGCAGGCGCATCTGGCGCGCCACTTCGTCGGCGGCTTCCAGGTTGGTGCGGGTGGCGGTTTCCTCGATGTCGCCGCCCTTGATGGCGCGGGCCGAGTTCACGTCCACGGAGACCAGTGCCTCGGTATGGTCGATCACGATGGCGCCGCCCGAGGGCAGGGTCACGGTGCGCGAGTAGGCCGACTCGATCTGGTGCTCGATCTGGAAGCGGCTGAACAGCGGCGCGTCGTCGCGGTAGCGCTTGACGCGGGCGGCGTGCTCGGGCATGACGTGCGCCATGAATTGCTGCGCCTGCTCGTAAATGTCGTCGGTGTCGATCAGGATGTCGCCGATGTCGCTGTTGAAGTAGTCGCGGATGGCGCGGATCACCAGGCTCGATTCCTGGTAGATCAGGAAGGCGCCCTTGGCGCCCTTGGCGGCGCCGTCGATGGCGTTCCACAGCTTGAGCAGGTAGTTCAGGTCCCACTGCAGCTCGGGCGCAGTGCGGCCGATGCCGGCGGTGCGCGCAATGATGGACATGCCCTTGGGGTATTCGAGCTGGTCCATGGCCTCCTTGAGCTCGGCCCGGTCCTCGCCCTCGATGCGGCGCGAGACACCGCCGCCGCGCGGATTGTTGGGCATCAGCACCACGTAGCGGCCGGCCAGCGAGATGAAGGTGGTCAGGGCTGCGCCCTTGTTGCCGCGCTCTTCCTTCTCGACCTGGACGATCAGCTCCTGGCCTTCGCGGATCACGTCGTTGATGCGGGCCTGGCTGGGGGAGACGCCTTCGGCAAAGTACTGCTTGGAGATTTCCTTGAAGGGCAGGAAGCCGTGGCGGTCCTCGCCGTAGTCCACGAAGCAGGCTTCCAGGGAGGGCTCCACGCGGGTCACGACCGCCTTGTAGATATTGCCCTTGCGCTGCTCGCGGCCCTCGATCTCGATTTCGTAGTCCAGCAGCTTCTGGCCGTCCACAATCGCCAGGCGGCGTTCTTCGGACTGTGTGGCGTTAATCAGCATCCGTTTCATGATGCGTTTCCTCTAATCGTTTTGGGGGCACGCCGGTCTGCGGCCACATGCCGTCGACCGACGTGCCTTTGACTGGTAATCAAAGACAGGCTCTCATGGGAGCCGAGATGCCAGACGGACGCGTCGAAACGAAAGGGAATCTGCGGGGTGCTGCAGTGCGACTGGCTTGTCTCAAGTCAGTCGCAGGGGCACAGGCCGGGGAACGAGCGAGGGGGGACGTGCAGACAAACGCGTGATCCAGGGCGTCACCCCCGGAGCTTTTGCACGTGCGAAGGAGGTGGGTGGTCGCTTTTGGACACGACGAACTCCGGGAGCAAGCATCGCGCTGCTCCACAGTTCAATCATCCATGTCCAGAAGATCCACATGCTCGCTTTGACTACCGGCAGTCGGTGGCGCCAGGCCTGCTGCAACTGCCGGTGATGAGATTCCGTATCAGTGTTTCGATTTGTCAGCCTTTGCCAGCATTTCACCGACTTTTGCAGTCCATCTTTACTGCAATTTGTGTGTGCAAAACCGGCGGGCATCGACCTGCCTGTGCGGCGGGAAATGGCTGATTGGACTAAACTCCATGCGAATCAACCACTTACAACTATCTCGGCACAGGTGAAACACATTATAGAGGGCAAACCGGCAACGAGCCGGTCCCAGCATGCAGCCGCAGCTTCCGTGCGGCTGATCGAAGTCGATGCCGATTCCGCGGGACAGCGTCTGGACAACTTTCTTCTGCGCCATCTCAAGGGCGTGCCCAAGACCCATGTCTACCGCATCATCCGCAGTGGCGAAGTGCGCGTCAACAAGGGCCGCGCCAGTGCGGAAACGCGCGTGCAGGCCGGCGACATGGTGCGCGTGCCGCCCGTGCGGATTTCCGAAAAAGTGGCCGAGAAGGCGCAACGCCCTGCGCCGGCCAAGGACTTTCCCGCATTGCTCGACGACGAGTCCATGATCGCCATCGACAAGCCTGCGGGCGTGGCCGTGCATGGCGGCTCGGGCGTGAATTTCGGCGTGATCGAACAGCTGCGCCAGGCCCGTCCCGAGGCGCGCTTTCTCGAGCTCGTGCACCGGCTGGACCGCGAGACCTCGGGCATTCTGCTGGTGGCCAAGAAGCGCTCGGCCCTGGTCCACCTGCAGGACCAGTTCCGCGAGCGCGAGACCGGCAAGACCTATCTGGCCCTGGTCCAGGGCACCTGGCCGGCCAACAAGAAGGTGATCGACCTGCCGCTGCACAAGTATCTTCAGGCCGACGGCGAGCGCCGCGTGCGCGTGACCACGGCCGACGACCCCGAGGGCATGCGCTCGATCACGCTGGTCAAGGTGCGCAAGCTGATCGAACCGCGCCCGCTGCAGGGCCTGCCGGCCATGAGCCTGCTGGAGGTCACGATCAAGACCGGGCGCACGCACCAGATCCGCGTGCACCTGTCCTCGCAGGGCCATCCCATCGTGGGCGACGACAAATACGGCGATTTCGATCTCAACCGCCGTGTGCAAAAGCAGGGGCTCAAGCGCATGTTTTTGCATGCGTGGCGGTTACAGTTCATGCATCCCGCCAGCGGCGAGCGCCTGGAGCTCCGGGCCGAGCTGCCGCCGGAGCTGGCCGATTTCGTGGCCTGAAAGACCGCATGAGTTTGTTTGTTATGGAAAAAGATAGCGCCCAGCGACCGCGCCGCTTCGATCTGATCGCGTTCGACTGGGATGGAACGGTGGCCGATTCCACGGCCATCATCACGCGCAGCATCCAGGAGGCGGTGCGCGATGTCGGCGGCACCGTGCCCAACGACGAGCAGGCCTCGTATGTGATCGGCATGGCGCTGATGCCGGCGCTGGCGCATGCGGCCCCCGACGTGCCGCCGGAAAAGCATGCGGAGCTGGGCAACCGCTACCGCTACCACTTCTTCAAGCACCAGAACGACATCTGCCTGTTCAAGGGCATTCTGCCTTTGCTGATGGAGCTGCGCACGCGCGGCCACTGGCTGGCGGTGGCCACCGGAAAGAGCCGCATGGGACTCAACCATGCATTCCAGGACGAGCAGCTGCGCGGCATTTTCGACGGCTCGCGCACGGCCGACGAGACGGCCGGCAAGCCCAGCCCGCTGATGCTGCAGGAGCTGATGGCCGAGTTCGGCGTCGAGCCCGAGCGCGTGCTGATGATCGGTGACACCACGCACGATCTGCAGATGGCCGTGAACGCGGGCTGCGCTTCGGTCGGCGTGTCCTATGGCGCGCATGCGCCGGATCAGTTCGGCGCGCTGGGACCGCTGTTCATTGCGGAATCGGTGGCCGAGCTGCACCGCTGGCTGCTGGAAAATGCCTGAGCCTGGTCATGCCTGAATTCACCAGCGAAGCCATCGAGCTGTGCCCCAGCAGCGCGCTGGTGGAGGGCGGGCGCGCCCATGGCTTCGATGTGGTCTATGCCGGGCAGGCGGCGCGGGCCTTTGCCATCCGCTTCGAAGGCCGGCCCCACGCCTACCTGAACCGCTGCACGCATGTGCCCATGGAAATGGACTACCAGGAAGGGCAGTTCTTCGACGACAGCGGAAACTGGCTGCTGTGCTCCACCCATGGCGCCGCCTATGCGCCGGATTCGGGCGCCTGCGTGGGCGGCCCGTGCCGCGGCGGCCTGGTGAAAATCGCGCTCAGCGAGAGCGGCGGCATGGTGCGCTGGCATACTGGTCCCCAGTTGAAACCTTTGGAATTTTGAGATGAGTGCTCCAAACACACCGGACGACCACAGCTCCGGCGCCTCGATGACGCCGGGCGCTGACCTGTGGTCCAAAGCCTCGGCGGCGCCCGCGCCTGCAGCTGCTTCGGCAGCCAATCCCGGCTGGGAGCGTGAGGTGCTGGAAAAGCTGGTGTTCGCAACCATCAAGGAGCAGCGCGCCGCGCGCCGCTGGCGCTTCTGGGGGCGCCTGCTGTGGTCCGTCGTGGTCTTGCTGGCGCTGTGGCTGATCTTCTTCAAGGACGCGACCACGACCACCAGCACTTCCGCCCACACGGCGGTGGTGGAGATCAAGGGCGAGATCGCCTCGGGCTCCAATGCCAGCGCCGAGCTCATCGTGGCCGCCATGCGCAGCGCCTTCGAGGACTCGGGTTCGCGCGCCGTGGTGCTGCTGATCAACTCCCCCGGCGGCAGTCCCGTGCAGGCAGGCATCATCAACGACGAGATGGTGCGCCTCAAGGCCAAGTACAACAAGCCGCTTTATGCCGTGGTGGAGGAAAGCTGCGCTTCGGCCGCCTACTACATCGCATCGGCGGCCGACGAGATCTTCGTGGACAAGGCCAGCATCGTGGGCAGCATCGGCGTGCTCATGGACGGCTTCGGCTTCACGGGCGTGATGGACAAGGTAGGCGTGGAACGCCGCCTGCTGACTGCTGGCGAGAACAAGGGCTTCCTGGATCCTTTCAGTCCCATGTCTGCAAAGCAGCATGAATATGCGCAGCAGATGCTCGACCAGATCCATGAGCAATTCATCGGCGTGGTCAAGAAAGGCCGCGGCGACCGTTTGCATGAGACGCCCGAGCTTTTCAGCGGCCTTTTCTGGACCGGCCAGCAGGCCATCGCGCTGGGGCTGGCGGACAAGCTGGGTAGCGTGGACTATGTCGCCCGCGAAGTGGTCAAGGCCGAGGAAGTGGTGGACTACACGCGCCGCGACAACGTGGCCGAGCGCCTGGCCAAGCGCTTTGGCGCCGCCGTGGGCGAAGGTTCGGTCCAGGCTATGCGCAATCTGATGCCGCAGATTCGCTAGATTCCCTGCAGAAAGTGCCTCCAGGCCAGGCAGGCCAAGCGAAGAATGCTATGAAATAAAAAATCCCGTGTGCCATGCCACGGGATTTTTTGCTGGAGGATGTTCAGCGGCCGATGCAGAACACCGTCGGCATGCGGTTGTCCGGCGGTGCGTTGCGCTGGCGCCACTCGCGTACCAGACGGCTTTCTATGCGCGCCGTCGCCAGGGTCAGGCCGCCGGCGATGGCCAGCCGGGTGTTGGGCTGCAGGGTCTGCAGCAGGGCCTGCCACAGTGCGGCGTTGCGATAGGGTGTCTCGATGAACTGCTGGGTCTGGCCCTGGCGCAGGGCCAGGGCTTCCAGCTCCTTGATGCGGCTGGTGCGCTCGCCGGCGTCCTGGGGCAGATAGCCCACAAAAGCATAGTTCTGGCCGTTCAGGCCGCTGGCCGCCAGAGCCAGCAGCAGCGACACGGGGCCGATCAGCGGCACCACCCGGATGCCCAGGTCGTGGGCGCAGCGCACGATGGAGCTGCCCGGGTCGGCCACGGCGGGCATGCCGGCCTCGCTGATCAGGCCCAGGTCATGCCCGGCCAGCAGCGGCGCCAGCAGCGGCTTGGGATCGAAGACGGCTGCGCCCTTGTTGCCATGGTCGCCCTTCTTGTGGGCTTCGCGTGGCAGCTCGGCAATGTTCTGCGCCTGCAGCGGCACCGCCAGCGGATGCAGGGTGTCGATGCGCTTGAGGTAGGCGCGCGCGCTCTTGGCGTTCTCGCTGATCCAGTGCGTGAGGCCGGCAGCCGTGCGCAGCGTGCCTTCGGGCAGCACCTCGGTCAGCGGCGCCTGGCTGTCGCAGCCGAAATCCAGCGGTGCGGGGACCAGGTAGAGCGTGCCTGCCGGCACTGTCGTGGCGGTACCGCTCATGGCAGCACCACTCCGGCGGCGCGCAGCATCTGGCAGGTGCGGATCAGGGGCAGGCCGACCAGGGCCGTCGGGTCGTCGCTGGTCAGGGCGTCGAGCAGGGCGATGCCCAGTCCTTCGCTCTTGGCGGAGCCCGCGCAGTCGTAGGGCTGCTCGGCGCGCAGATAGCGCTCGATGGCGGCATCGTCCAGCGTGCGCAAGCGCACCTGCACGGTCACCACGTCGGCCTGCAGAAAGCCGGTCTCGGCGCACGCCACGCAGACGCCGGTGTGGAAATTCATCTGGCGGCCGCTCATCAGGCGCAGCTGCTCGGTGGCGCGCTCATGGGTGCCGGGCTTGGACAGCGGCTGGCCGTCGATTTCCGGAACCTGGTCGGAACCTATCACCAGGGCTCCGGGGTGGAGCTTTGCGACGGCCTGGGCCTTGGCGCGGGCCAGCCGCAGGGACAGGTCGTACGGCGTCTCGCCGGGCAGCGGCGTTTCGTCGACCTCGGGCGATACCGTTTCGAACGGCAATTGAAGGCGGCTCAGCAGTTCCCGGCGGTAGCGCGAAGTGGAGCCCAGGATCAGAGCGCGCGGCAGGCGCTCGGCAATGAAGGAGTCAGGCATATCGGGATTCTCTTACACTGGCTGCATGAGCAAGGATTTTTCTGCGACCCGGCTGGATGTGCGCGCATTTGCGCAAGCCGAAGGCCATCTGCAAGGTCAGGCGCCATTGTCGGCGTTCAAGCGGCTGGCCGAAGATGCACAGCCGCACGGTGGCGCGCAGCCCGAAGTGCGCTGGCAGGCCGAGGGCGAGTTCGTCCCCGAAACCGGCGGCGCCGGCCAGGTATGGCTGCATGTGACGGCCGAGGTGGATCTGCCCATGGTCTGCCAGCGCTGCCTGACGGCGGCATCGATCCCGCTGCTGGTGGACCGGTCCTTCCGCTTCGTGGCCAACGAGGCTCTGGCGGAGCAGGAAGACGACGACAGCGAGGAGGACGTGCTGGCCCTGAGCCGCGAATTCGATCTGCTGGAGCTGATCGAGGACGAGCTGCTGATGGAGGTGCCCGTGGTGCCGCGCCATGACGTTTGCCCCGTGCCCGTCAAGCTGGAGTCCAGCGATGCCGATTTCGAGCAGGCCAACGAGCAGAAGGAAAATCCGTTTGCCGTGCTGCGCTCCCTGGATGTGGGCAAGTCTGCCGACTGATGGCTGCGGGCAGGTCCCAAGGAGATAAGTGGGGAAATCGGATTGCCGAAAGCCGCGAAAAGCGTTTGCGCTATAATCGTGAGCTTCGCGCGAATCCCCTCGTGTCTTTAATGGGCTGATCGCGTTTTTTTAGGATTTACGTAAACAAGGATGCGCCAGTGGTGGTGTCCTCAGGGCAAGCATCTGCCTGACCTGTTTTGCGTGGGTCGTGTTACCAACCCTTTCAAGATACACAGGAGCCATCATGGCTGTTCAGCAAAACAAGAAGTCTCCCTCCAAGCGCGGCATGCACCGTTCGCACAATGCACTGAATGTGCCCGGCATCGCTGTGGAGCCCACCACCGGCGAAACCCACCTGCGCCACCACATCAGCCCCAACGGCGTGTACCGTGGCCGCCAGGTGCTGAAGAACAAGTCCGAAGCCTAAGCGACGACAGATCTCGCAAGGCCCGCGGCTACAAAATTTGTAGCGCGGGCTTTCGTGTTTAAGGGATACCCACAAGATTTTTGGCCGCCGCAGGCGGGGCAGGCGTCTTGTGAGTATCCTGGCAGGCCTTGCGGCCTGCCTGTCTTTCACCCCGAGCCCTATTGGACTTAATGGATCTGTCAGTCGCCCATGATCACTTTGGCTGTTGACTGCATGGGGGGCGACCATGGCCCCCGCGTCACGCTGGCTGCGTGCCGTCAGTTTCTGGATTCCCATCCCGATGCCCACCTGCTGCTGGTAGGCAAGCCGGACGAACTGGCTGCCTTCAGGCACGAGCGCGCCAGCATTGTTGCCGCGAGCGAAGTCGTCGGCATGGACGACCCGGTGGAAGTTGCGCTGCGCAAGAAAAAGGATTCCTCCATGCGCGTGGCCATTGCCCAGGTCAAGGACGGCGCTGCCAGTGCGGCGGTGTCGGCCGGCAACACGGGTGCGCTGATGGCGATCTCGCGCTACCTGCTCAAGACGCTGGATGGCATCGACCGCCCCGCGATCGCGTTCGGCCTGCCCAATGCCAAGGGCGGCGACACCACCATGCTGGATCTGGGGGCCAATGTGGACTGCACGGCAGAACACCTGCTGCAGTTCGCGGTCATGGGGTCGGCCCTGGTCGCTGCGCTCAAGAACGACGAGGCGCCCAGCGTGGGCCTGCTCAATATCGGCGAGGAGTTGATCAAGGGCAGCGAAGTCATCAAGCGTGCCGGCGAGCTGCTGCGCGCGGCGGGCGAAGCCAAGGCGCTGAATTTCTACGGCAACGTGGAAGGCAACGACATCTTCAAGGGCACGGTGGATATCGTGGTCTGCGACGGCTTTGTCGGCAACGTGGCGCTGAAGTCCACCGAAGGTGTGGCCTCGATGATCTCTGGCATCCTGAAGCAGGAATTCAAGCGCAACATCTTCACGAAAATCGCAGCCATCATTTCCTATCCGGTCCTAACTGCGCTGATGAAGCGCGTGGACCACCGCCGCTACAACGGCGCGGCCCTGCTGGGCCTGCGCGGCCTGGTGTTCAAAAGCCATGGATCGGCGGATGCCATCGCTTTCGAGCATGCGCTCAACCGCGCGTATGATGCGGCACGCAACAACCTGCTTGACCGTGTCCGCAGCCGTATTGCCGTCGCCGCACCTTTGCTGCTGGCTGCGCAGACGGAACAAGAGACGTCGGCGCCCTAATTAGAAGACATGAGACGTTACGCACGCATCATCGGCACCGGCAGCTACCTGCCTCCCCGCCGCCTCACCAACAACGACCTGGCTGCCGAGCTGGCCCAGCGCGGCATCGAAACCTCGGACGAGTGGATTGTCGAGCGCACCGGCATCCGGGCGCGCCACTTTGCCGAGCCCGACGTGGCCAGCAGCGATCTGGCGCTGCAGGCCAGCCGCAAGGCCATCGAGGCCGCCGGCATCAATGCGCAGGACATCGATCTGATCATCGTGGCCACCTCCACGCCGGACATGGTCTTCCCCTCGACCGCGGCCATCCTGCAGCACAAGCTGGGCATTGCCAATGGCTGCCCGGCATTCGACGTTCAGGCCGTGTGCAGCGGCTTCGTCTATGCGCTGTCCGTGGCGGATTCCATGATCCAGACCGGCGTGGCCAAACGCGCGCTGGTGGTGGGGTCCGAGGTGTTCAGCCGCATCCTCGACTTCAACGACCGCACGACCTGCGTGCTGTTCGGCGACGGCGCCGGCGCCGTGGTGCTGGAGGCCTCGGAAACTCCGGGCATCCTGGCCACGGAGCTGCATGCCGACGGCAGCCATGTAGGCATTCTGTGCGTTCCGGGCAATGTCTCGGGTGGCAATGTGCTGGGCGATCCCCTGCTCAAGATGGATGGCCAGGCCGTGTTCAAGCTGGCCGTGGGCGTGCTGGACAAGGCGGCGCGCGCCACGCTGGAAAAGGCGGGGCTGACCGATGCCGACATCGACTGGCTGATTCCCCACCAGGCCAATATCCGCATCATGCAGAGCACGGCGCGCAAGCTCAAGCTGTCCATGGACAAGGTGGTGGTGACCGTGGATCAGCACGGCAACACCTCGGCGGCCTCGATTCCGCTGGCGCTGGACCACGGCGTGCGGTCCGGCCAGGTCAAGCCTGGCCAGACCGTGTTGCTGGAAGGCGTTGGAGGTGGCTTCACCTGGGGTGCAGTGCTCCTCAAGATGTAGCTTCAGGCGCTTGGTGGACAAGCGGTTCAAGTACTTTCAATACCAAGAAATATGAAGAAGTTCGCATTTGTGTTTCCCGGGCAGGGCTCGCAGTCCGTGGGCATGCTGGACGGCTGGGGCGACCATCCCGTCGTTGCCCAGACCCTGGCCGAAGCTTCGGATGCCCTGGGCGAGAACATCGGCCAGCTGATCAAGGAAGGTCCCAAGGAAGCCCTGGCGCTGACAACCAATACCCAGCCCGTGATGCTGGTGGCCGGCGTGGCCGCCTGGCGCGTTTGGCGTTCGGAAGGCGGCGCTGTGCCCGAGGCCGTGGCCGGCCACTCGCTGGGCGAATATTCGGCCCTGGTGGCTTCCGGCGTGCTGACGCTGGCCCAGGCTGCTCCCCTGGTGCGCCTGCGTGCTGCCGCCATGCAGGATGCCGTGCCCGTGGGCACCGGCGGCATGGCTGCCGTGCTGGGTCTGGAGGCCGAAAAGGTCAAGGCCGTCTGCGCCGAGGTGACGGCCCAGCTCGGCGGCGCCGAAGTCGTGGAAGCCGTGAATTTCAACGACCCCTCGCAGACCGTGATCGCCGGCAGCAAGCTGGCCGTTGAAAAGGCCTGCGAAGCCGTGAAGGCTGCCGGTGCCAAGCGCGCACTGCCGCTGCCCGTGTCCGCGCCTTTCCACTCCAGCCTGATGAAGCCTGCGGCCGAGAAGCTCAAGGCTGCACTGGCCGGGCTCCAGCTGGCCGCGCCCCAGATTCCGGTCGTCAACAACATCGACGTCGCTGTCCAGACGGATGCCGATGCCATCCGCGATGCGCTGTACCGCCAGGCCTTCGGCCCCGTGCGCTGGGTGGAATGCGTGCAGGCCATCAAGGCGCGCGGCGTGAGCCATCTGGTCGAGTGCGGCCCCGGCAAGGTGCTGGCCGGCATGACCAAACGCATTGACGCGGACCTGACGGGTGCCGCCCTGTATGACCCGGCCACGCTGGCCGACGTGAAAGAATTGCTCGCATGACTGACAACCAGACCAAGCCTCAAGTTGCCCTGGTGACCGGCGCCACCCGCGGCATCGGCGCTGCCATCGCGCAGGAACTGGCCTCGCGCGGCTATCAGGTGATCGGCACGGCCACCACCGATTCCGGCGCCGAAAAGATCTCCCAGGCACTGGCGCCTTTCGGGGGCCGCGGCGTCACGCTCAACGTGACCGACGGCGCTGCCGTGGATGCGCTGGTCGACTCCATCGTCAAGAACGACGGCGGCCTGCACGTGCTCGTCAACAACGCCGGCATCACCCGCGACACCCTGGCCATGCGCATGAAGGATGACGACTGGGATGCCGTCACCGATACCAATCTGAAGGCGGTTTTCCGAGTCAGCCGTGCGGCTATTCGCCCCATGATGAAGCAGCGCTTCGGCCGCATCATCAGCATCACCAGCGTGGTCGGTGCTTCGGGCAATGCCGGCCAGGCCAACTACGCGGCCGCCAAGGCCGGCGTGGCCGGCATGACCCGGGCGCTGGCCAAGGAACTGGGCAGCCGCGGCATCACCGTCAACTGCGTGGCCCCCGGCTTCATCGCCACCGACATGACGGCCGACCTGCCCGAGGCGCAGAAGGCAGCGCTCAAGGCGCAGATCGCCATGGGCGACCTGGGTCAGCCCAGCGACATCGCCCATGCGGTCGCCTATCTGGCATCTGCGGGCGCAGGCTATGTGACGGGGCAGGAACTGCACGTCAACGGCGGCATGTACATGTAATTCCATCGGGCAGCCGGGAGGCGATTTTGCCGCCACTGCCAGATCCATTGCAATTTTGCAAGTTCACAGGCCGTTTCCTCGCGACGGCCAGCCGCCACGGGTATTTGCCCGAAACGGCTAGAATCGCGGGTTCATTCACAACCCCCAGAGGGAAACCATGAGCGATATCGAAGCACGTGTCAAAAAAATCATTGCCGAACAACTCGGCGTGGAAGAGTCTCAAGTCACCAACGAAAAGGCCTTCGTGGCTGACCTGGGTGCTGACTCCCTGGACACGGTGGAGCTGGTGATGGCCCTGGAAGATGAATTCGGCATCGAAATTCCCGATGAAGACGCCGAAAAGATCACGACGGTGCAAAACGCCATCGACTACGCCAACACCCACCAAAAGGCCTGACAGGTCTTTTCCGAGCGATCAGTTAAAGGTTTGAACGCATGAGCCGTCGTCGCGTTGTCGTGACCGGCCTGGGCTGCATTTCCCCCGTGGGCAACACGGTGGGCGAAGCCTGGGCCAATCTTTTGGCCGGCCAGTCCGGCATTGACCTCATCACCAAGTTCGATGCGTCGAACTTCTCCTGCAAGATTGCAGGTGAGGTCAAGGGATTTGATGTGGAGAAATACATGAGCGCCAAGGATGCGCGCTCCATGGATACCTTCATTCATTACGGCATAGCGGCTGCGGAGCAAGCGGTTCTGGATGCAGGCCTGCCCACGGGCGAAGCCTTGTCCGAAGACCTGGCGACACGCATCGCCTGCGTGATCGGCTCGGGCATCGGCGGTTTGCCGCTGATCGAAAACACCCACGCAGAACTGGCGGCGCGCGGCCCTCGCCGCATCACGCCGTTCTTCGTGCCTGCCTCCATCATCAACATGGTGGCCGGGCATGTGTCCATGCGCTTCGGCTTCAAGGGGCCGAACCTGTCGATCGTGACTGCCTGCACCACGGGCCTGCACTGCATCGGCGAAGCGGGACGCATGATTGAATATGGCGACGCCGACATCGTCGTTGCCGGCGGCACTGAAGCCACAGTGTCCCCCTTGGGCGTGGGCGGCTTTGCTGCCATGCGTGCGCTCTCCACGCGCAACGACGACCCCAAGGCTGCCTCGCGCCCCTGGGACAAGGACCGCGACGGCTTTGTGCTCGGCGAAGGCGCCGGTGTGATGGTGCTCGAGGAGTACGAACACGCCAAGGCCCGTGGCGCCAAGATTTACGCGGAGCTCGCAGGCTTCGGCATGAGTGCCGATGCCGGCCATATGACGGCTCCCAACATGGACGGCCCGCACCGCGCCATGCTCAATGCCTTGCGCAACGCCGGTGTGAACCAGGATCAGGTCAACTACCTGAATGCGCACGGCACCTCCACCCCTCTGGGCGACGTGAACGAGTCCAACGCCATCAAGGCGGCCATGGGCGACCACGCCAGGAAGCTGGTGGTCAGTTCGACCAAGTCCATGACCGGCCACCTGTTGGGCGGGGCCGGCGGCATCGAGAGCGTGTTCACCGTCATGGCTTTGCATGACCAGAAGATTCCGCCGACGATCAACCTGGACAACCAGGATCCCGAGTGCGATCTGGACTATTGCGCCAACATCGCACGCGATGCCAAGCTGGATGTGGCCGTGAAGAACAATTTCGGCTTCGGCGGCACCAACGGCACGCTGGTCTTCAAGCGCGTCTGAAATCGTTTGGACAATTCAAAGCCCGCTCTCGAAAGAGGCGGGCTTTTTTGTTGCGCCTGCCCCAAGGCCGAAGTGTCCCCCGGGAGGGCCGGTGTGGGAGCGGCGGCTGCATGAAAGGGGGCAGGGCGATGCATTTTCTGTTGTGTCGACGCTTCACGGGTTTGCCTGGTCGTCCCCGGTGGCGGCGGGCTGCACACTGCAGCCATGACGACACGTTACCGGCCACCAGCAGTGGCTTATGCCGCGCAGCGCCCGCACTGGGCAGGAAAGGCCGCCATCGCCTGCTGGCTGGGGCTGGCCGCCGTCATGCTGGGCTGGGCCGCGCAGCCACAGGCCAGCGCGCTGCAGCAAGGCATGGCGGGGCTTTGCTTGCTGTGGGCCGCCCTGGCGTTGCGGCAGCAGCACCGGCTCTGGCCCGCAGGGTGCCTGCTCTGGGATGGCGAGTGCTGGACGCTGAGGCAGGAAGCTTCGGAGGGAGCCGCGGAGCCGGCAGGCGTGCTGCTGCATGTGGCCTTGGATGGCGGCTCCTGGCTATGGATAGAAGCTTGCGCCATCGGGGATGGGCCGGGAAGGGGGCGGCGGTGCAAGGTATATCGGCTGTATTTGTGCGAAAGCCAGAATCCCGGGCGCTGGGGCGATTTGCGGCGTGCGGTATATTCGCCAGTTGCGCCGATGCCGGAGCCTGGATGAGCAGCTGCTGCGAACGCGGGGCCTGCCGCCGGGACTCTTCACGGAATCCGGTTGGATGGCTGAGGCGTCTGATGGGTTCTGCGCCTGGCGGCGGCGCGCTGCACAGGCTTTCATGACACCTCCCGACTTCCCGACCCCTTCTGCAGACAGCGATCTGGCCCTGGTCGAGCGTGCCAACGCCGGCGATACGCGGGCCTTCGAGTTGCTCGTCATCAAATACCAGCGCCGCATAGAG
The DNA here is from genome assembly GCF_040187735.1 of Comamonas sp. w2-DMI. Lineage (NCBI taxonomy): Bacteria > Pseudomonadati > Pseudomonadota > Betaproteobacteria > Burkholderiales > Comamonadaceae > Comamonas > Comamonas sp. w2-DMI. The sequence continues at coordinate 568,365 of NZ_JBANEL010000001.1, forward strand.
CGGCTCGTGGGGCGCATGGTGCGCGACCAGGACCAGGTGCAGGATGTTACGCAGGAAACCTTCATCCGCGCCTACCGGGCGCTGCACCAGTTCCGCGGCGAGGCCAAGTTCTATACCTGGCTGTACCGCATTGCGGTCAACACGGCCAAGAAGGCGCTGCAGGACATCAAGCGCTCGCCCGTGCTGACCGAGAGCGCGTTACACACTGGGGATGACGAGGATGAAACTTCTCGCTTCGGACAGGAACTAACCACCGAAGAAACTCCGGAAACCGTGCTGGCCGCCCAGGAAATTGCGCAGGCGGTCAATGCGGCGATGGAGGCTTTGCCCGAGGATCTGCGCCAGGCGGTGACGCTGCGCGAGATCGAGGGCCTGAGCTATGAAGAGATTGCCACAGCCATGAATTGCCCTATCGGCACGGTGCGTTCGCGCATTTTCCGGGCGCGCGAGGCGATTTCAGCCAGGGTCAAGCCTTTGCTGGAGCGCCAGAGCGGCAAGCGCTGGTAAACATGCATGAATGCGCGTGAAGCGGGCAAGCAAGATGAGCAGGTGAATTCCATGAACGACGATCTGATCCAACGTGAACAGCTCTCCGCCCTGGTCGATGGGGAAACATCCGCGTCGCAGATGCAGGCCGTGCTGGCCTATGCCGAAAGCGACGAGGGCCAGCAATCCTGGCGCATGTACCATCTGATCGGCGACGTGCTGCGCTCCCCCGAACTGGCGCACCACAGCCAGCACGACGTGCTCCCGGGCGTGCGTGCGCTCATGGCGCGCGAGCCACGCCCCGGCCAAGCCGTGTCCGGCCTAGCCGATGGCCTGCCCCTGGGGCAGCTGGAGCAGGTGGTGCCGCCCTCCGGCGATCATGCCTCGGAGCGGCTGGTGGGCAATGGTGCGCCCGTGGTGGCGTTCCCGGTGCGCTCTGCGGCCAATGCCTCGGTGTTCCGCTGGAAGATGGCGGCCGGCGTGGCTTCGGTGGCGGCCGTGGCGGCCATCGGCTGGAGCGTGATGCTCGGCAGCCCCGGCCAGCAACCGCCTGTGCAGCTGGCAGGCCTGGGTGCTCCCCAGGCTTCGGCGCTGATGGCCGCAGCTCCGGCGGCGCCCGGCAATGCCGGCGCGAGTGAGCTGCCGCTGGGCGAGCAGGCGCAGTCCTCCTCCGTGGTGGCCGTGGCCGGCCCCTATGGCCAGAGCGTGATGCTGCGCGATCCGCGCCTTGACGAGCTGCTGGCCTCGCATCCGCAGTACAGCAGCGCCCCCAATCTCCAGATGCCGGCCAGCTTTCTGCGCAATGCCAACTTTGCCAGCATGCGGCCCGCGCAGCGTCCCTGAGGCAGAGGGGGGAGGCCAAGCGCCTGCACTGACCGGCGTCCGGTTGCTTTTAAAAAAAGAGCAGCTGGCGCTTGATCTGTAAAATTTTCACCATGTTTTGTGCTTCAAGTGCTTGAATTCTCGGCGCAAGAAGCTATCTTTTTGTTGATTCCCTGGTCGAGGCAGGCGGCCGGCTTGCCGGCTGTGGGCGGGACGTTTCGCCGCCGTGGCCGATCGGCCCGCAACCACCGGCGCCATGGCTGACGCTTCTGCGCTTTGTGGCGGGCCCGGGCTTTGCCAGAATGGGTGTCGGCAAGACTGCATCAGCCGGTGGCGCGCGCGGCGCGGACAGGCCGGTTTCGAGGTTCGAACAAGGAAAGGATGACCATGACCACATTTGCCTGGAAGTCGCTCAAAACCCGCGCGTCGGCCGCTGCATCGGCAACAGCGCTCGCCAGCACCCTGGCGGTGGCCGCCACCGGAGCCTCTGCCATGCTGCCGTTCGCTACGGCGCAGGCCCAGAGCGCTGCCACGGCCCGCGGTCTGCCTGATTTCACCGATCTGGTCGACCAGGTCGGCCCGTCGGTGGTCAATATCCGCACGCTGGAGAAGGTCGCGCCCGGCGACGACAGTCTCGGCGTGGACGAGGACATGCTGGAGTTCTTCCGCCGCTTCGGCCTGCCCATGCCCAATATGCCGCGCCGTTCGCCGCGCCAGTCCCCGCCCAGCGAGGAAGAGCAGCCGCGCGGCGTGGGCTCGGGTTTCATCCTCACGCCCGACGGCTATGTGATGACCAACGCCCATGTGGTCGAAGGCGCGGACGAGGTCATCGTGACGCTGACCGACAAGCGCGAGTTCAAGGCCAAGATCGTGGGCAGCGACAAGCGTACCGACGTGGCCGTGGTCAAGATCGATGCCAAGGGCCTGCCGGCCGTCAGAATCGGCGATGTGAACCGGCTCAAAGTCGGTGAGTGGGTGATGGCCATCGGCTCGCCCTTCGGCCTGGAGAACTCGGTCACGGCCGGCATCGTCTCGGCCAAGCAGCGCGACACGGGCGACTACCTGCCCTTCATCCAGACCGATGTGGCCATCAATCCCGGCAATTCGGGCGGCCCGCTGATCAACATGCGCGGCGAGGTGGTGGGCATCAACAGCCAGATCTATTCGCGCTCGGGCGGCTTCATGGGCATCAGCTTCGCCATTCCCGTGGACGAGGCCATCCGCGTCAGCGACCAGCTGCGCGCCACAGGCAAAGTCACGCGCGGGCGCATCGGCGTGCAGATCGGCCCCGTGACCAAGGAAATCGCCGAGTCCATCGGCCTGGGCAAGGCCCAGGGCGCGCTGGTGTCGGCCGTGGAGCCGGATTCGCCGGCCGCCAAGGCGGGCGTGGAAGCGGGCGACGTGATCACCAAGTTCGACGGCAAGCCCATCGACAAGGTCTCGGACCTGCCGCGCATGGTCGGCAACACCAAGCCGGGAACGCACAGCACGCTGTCCGTGCTGCGCCGCGGCAAGAACAAGGACCTGAACCTGGTCATCGCCGAGGTGGAGCCCGACGATGCGGCCAAGGCCAAGGCACCGGGCAGCAAGTCCTCGCCCCAGGGCACCATCATCAACAAGCCCCTGGGCCTGACGCTGGGCGAGCTGACGGCGGCCCAGAAGAAGGAGCTGGCCATCAAGGGCGGTGTCAGGGTGGTGGCTGCCACGGACGCTGCGGCCCGCGCCGGCCTGCGCGAGGGCGATGTCATCCTGCAGCTGGCCAATGTGGAAGTGACCGACCTCAAGAGCTTCGAGGCCGCCTGGGCCAAGGCCGACAAGGCCAAGCCCGTCAACGTGCTGGTGCGCCGCGGCGAATGGGCGCAGTACGTGCTGATCCGCCCCGCCAGGTAAGCCTCGGGTGCTATCGAACGGGATGAACCGGCGGCTGTCAAGGCGGGTTCATCCCCTCTCGGGTAGTGTCCCTATGCCATTGGGTAGAATCCCACGCAAATGCATGGTGGTTGGACGCAAAAAAACGGCTGATTTCAGCGGTTTCCAGGCGGTGCAAAAGCCCTTGCAATTTCCGGCCACTGATGGGCAAACGAGCGAAATATCTCTGTGAACAAGCTGTTGATAAATGAATTCGGCAGACACATTGGATCGCTTGTCAAGCCTTGCTGGGTCTTGGTTTGCGGCCCGTTTTGCCTACAATGAAGTCCCAACTATCGCAGTTGCCAGAGATTGTTGGTTACGGGCGCGCCGCCAATGGACGCGCCCTTTTTTCTTGCGCGTGCGGCCACCCTTTTTTCCAATTCCATAGTCGTCTTTCTCGTTGATGAATCACATCCGAAATTTCTCCATCATTGCGCACATCGACCACGGCAAGTCGACGCTGGCAGACCGTTTGATCCAGCGCTGCGGCGGCCTTGCCGAGCGCGACATGGAGGCCCAGGTGCTGGACTCGATGGACATCGAGAAGGAGCGCGGCATCACCATCAAGGCCCAGACCGCAGCCCTGCAGTACAAGGCCCGGGACGGCAAGGTCTACAACCTGAACCTGATCGACACGCCCGGCCACGTGGACTTTTCCTATGAGGTGAGCCGCTCGCTGTCCGCCTGCGAGGGCGCGCTGCTGGTGGTCGATGCCTCCCAGGGCGTCGAGGCCCAGACCGTGGCCAACTGCTACACCGCGCTCGACCTGGGCGTGGAGGTGATGGCCGTGCTCAACAAGATGGACCTGCCCCAGGCCGACCCCGACAATGCCAAGGCCGAGATCGAGGACGTGATCGGCATCGACGCCAGCGACGCCATTCCCTGCTCGGCCAAGACCGGCATGGGCATCGACGAGATCCTCGAGGCCGTGGTGGCCAAGGTGCCGCCGCCCAAGGGCAATCCCGACGGCCCGCTGCGCGCCATGATCATCGACAGCTGGTTCGACAGTTACGTGGGCGTGGTCATGCTGGTGCGCGTGGTCGATGGCGAACTCAAGAAGAACGAGCGCTTCAAGATGATGGCCACGGGCGCCGCCTACGAGGCCAACAGCCTGGGCGTGTTCACGCCGGCCAACCAGCCGCGCGACGTTCTGCGCGCGGGCGAGGTGGGCTACATCATCGCCGGCATCAAGGAACTCAAGGCCGCCAAGGTCGGCGACACCATCACGCTCGAGAAGAAGCTGCCCAACAACCTGGGCCCCGCCAGCGAGGCGCTGCCGGGCTTCAAGGAAATCAAGCCCCAGGTGTTCGCGGGCCTGTACCCCACCGAGGCCTCGGAATACGACCAACTGCGCGACGCTCTTGAAAAGCTGCAGCTCAACGACTCGTCGCTGCAGTTCGAGCCCGAGGTGTCGCAGGCGCTGGGCTTCGGTTTCCGCTGCGGCTTCCTGGGCCTGCTGCACATGGAGATCGTGCAGGAGCGCCTGGAGCGCGAATTCGACCAGGACCTGATCACCACCGCGCCCAGCGTGGTCTACCAGGTCGTCAAGGGCGACGGCGAGGTCATCGACGTGGAAAACCCCTCCAAGATGCCCGATGTCGGCCGCATCCAGGAGATCCGCGAGCCCATCGTGACCGTGCACCTGTACATGCCGCAGGACTACGTGGGCCCGGTGATGACGCTGGCCAACCAGAAGCGCGGCGTGCAGATCAACATGCAGTACCACGGCCGCCAGGTCATGCTGACCTACGAGATGCCGCTGGGCGAGATCGTGCTGGACTTCTTCGACAAGCTCAAGTCCGTGTCGCGCGGCTACGCGTCGATGGACTACGAGTTCAAGGAGTACCGCGCTTCCGACGTGGTCAAGGTGGACATCCTGCTCAACGGCGACAAGGTCGACGCGCTGTCCATCATCGTGCACCGCTCGCAGTCGGTGTACCGCGGCCGCGCCGTGGTGGCCAAGATGCGCGAGATCATCAGCCGACAGATGTTCGACGTGGCCATCCAGGCCGCGATCGGCGCCAACATCATCGCGCGCGAAACCGTCAAGGCCATGCGCAAGAACGTGCTGGCCAAGTGCTACGGCGGCGACATCACGCGCAAGCGCAAGCTGCTGGAGAAGCAGAAGGCCGGCAAGAAGCGCATGAAGCAGATCGGCTCGGTGGAAGTTCCGCAGGAGGCTTTCCTGGCCATTCTGCAAGTGGAGGATTGATGCAAGTCATGCAATGGTTCACGGCCGCCGTCCTGGCGGCCTTTGTCGGTTACATCGGCGCCTGGTACACCGGCGCGATCGAGGGCAATTTCGCGCTGCTGCTGTTCCTGGCCACGGTGGTGACGGGCCTGTACTGGATTGCCGAGCGCCTCTATTTCCTGCCCCGGCGCCGCGCCGCGGCACAGGCGCTGGAGCAGTCGGCCATCGCGCGCCGCGCCGAGCTGGATCGCATGGGCATCGCCAAGACGGACATCGAGGTCTCGGAAGAGGCCAAGGGCCGCATCCTCATGCAGCCCTGGTGGCTGGACTGGACGGCGGGCCTGTTCCCGGTCATCGCCATCGTGTTCATCCTGCGCTCCTTCCTGTTCGAGCCCTTCAAGATTCCCTCGGGCTCGATGATTCCCACGCTGCTGGTGGGCGACCTGATTCTCGTGAACAAGTTCACCTACGGCATCCGCCTGCCCGTGATCAACAAGAAGATCACCGAAGGCTCGCCCGTGCAGCGCGGCGACGTGATGGTGTTCCGCTATCCGCCCCAGCCCAGCCTGGACTACATCAAGCGCGTGGTGGGCGTGCCCGGCGACGAGATCGCCTACCTCAACAAGCGCCTGACGATCAACGGCAAGGAATTGCCGGTGGCCGAATTGCCGGACTTCCTGGACCGCGACGTGATGCGCTACTTCAAGCAGTTCGACGAAACCCTGGGCGACAAGCCTCACCGCATCATCGTCAACAACGATGTGCCGGCCTTCATCCAGGGCGCCAGCAATTTCGAATTCCGCCAGAACTGCAGCTACAGCGTCGAGGGCGTGACCTGCAAGGTGCCCGAGGGGCATTACTTCGTCATGGGCGACAACCGCGACAATTCGCTGGATTCGCGCTACTGGGGCTTCGTGCCAGACCGCAACATCGTCGGCAAGGCGTTCTTCGTCTGGATGAACTTCGGGGACTTCAAGCGCATCGGCAGCTTCCACTGAACAGGCTGCCGGCCGCCATCACGCCGTTTTCTGGGAATGAGCGGGCAAATACAAGCCCGCCTTTGAGGAGGGAAAAAGCATGAACAGCATTGCAAGCCGCTCGCGTCAAAAAGGCCTGTCCTTCATCGGACTGGTGTTTCTCGTGGCCGTCCTGGTCGCCGTGGTCGGGATTGGTTCACAATCGCTGCCCGTCTTCCTGGAATACCAGGCGGCGGTCAAGGCGGCGAACAAGGCCGCAGCCGAAGGCAGCACCGTGGCCGAAGTCCGGGCCAGTTTCGACCGCGCGGCGGCCATCGACGACATCAAGTCCGTCAGCGGCAGCGAGCTGCACGTGACCAAGGTGAACGACAAGGTGGTCGTAGGCTTCGAATATTCGCGAGAAATCCATCTGGCGGGTCCGGCCTACCTGGTCTATCGTTTCAAGAAATAACCGCGACTTGCGCAGGCAGGGCAGGGCATTGCGCCAGGCCCTGGCGGAACCCGCGCAAGTCCTATCAACAAGGCCGCGGCATGCGCCAGCCAGGCTCCGTTCTGGAGCGCATGCCGTGGAACCATTCCGGTGGAACCTGCACTCAACGCACTGCAGCAGCGGCTGCAACATCTTTTTGCCAATCCGGCGCTGCTGCAGCGAGCGGTCACGCACCGCAGCTTCTCGGCGGACAACAACGAACGCCTGGAGTTCCTCGGCGACTCGGTGCTGAGCCTGGCCATCTCCAGCCTGCTGTATGCGCGGCTGGCTTCCATGCCCGAGGGCGACCTGTCGCGCGTGCGTGCGAATCTGGTCAAGGAAGAGACGCTGCACAAGATCGCGCTGCAGTTGCAGCTGCCGGGCCTGCTGCGCCTGGGCGAGGGGGAATCCAAGTCCGGCGGCAAGCAGCGCCCCTCCATCCTGGCCGATGCGGTGGAAGCACTGATCGGTGCCGTCTATCTCGACGCCGGCTTCGCTGCGGCCGAGAAAGTGGTCCACCACCTGTTCGAAGGCGTGGACATCAATCCCCATATGCGCGCGGCGGAAAAGGACCCCAAGACCGCGCTGCAGGAACTGCTGCAGGGCCGGCGCATGAAGCTGCCCCAGTACCAGGTGATGGAAATCACCGGCGCTGCGCACCGCCAGACTTTCAAGGTCGAATGCGCTGTGGCAGAGTTGAACATCAAGGCCCATGGCACGGGCGGATCGCGCCGTGCGGGCGAACAGGCTGCGGCGGCTGCCGTGCTGGAACAATTGAAAGCCAAACACCTATGACCGATGCTGCTAAGAAAAAAGTAGCGAGCACCGCTGGCGCGGCAAGCGCCAAAGCCAGAAAGAGTGCGGGCAAGCCGGCAGATGCCGGCGTCCAGACCCTGGCCGACATCGATGCCATGCTGGCGGCGGCCAAGCCCGGCAGCGCCGCTGCGGCCGTCCGCCAGGAGACCCCGGAGCTGGAACAGCCCGCGCGCGTCTATGCGCCCGAGGAGCAGCGCTGCGGCCTGATCGCCATCGTCGGCAAGCCCAACGTGGGCAAGTCCACGCTGATGAATGCGCTGGTGGGACAGAAGGTCTCCATCACCTCGCGCAAGGCCCAGACCACGCGCCACCGCATCACGGGCATCCGCACCAAGGACGAGACCCAGTTCGTGTTCGTGGACACGCCGGGCTTCCAGACCAAGCATTCGACGGCGCTGAACAAGTCGCTGAACAAGACGGTGATGGGCGCCATCGGCGACGTGGACCTGATCCTGTTCGTGGTCGAGGCCGGCAGCTTCACCTTGGCCGATGCCAAGGTGCTGTCGCTGTTCAAGCCCGGCATTCCGACGCTCCTGATCGCCAACAAGCTCGATACCGTGGGCCGCCGCGCCGAGATCGCGCCCTGGCTGCGCGACATGCAGGAGCGCCACCCGTTTGCCGAGTTCGTGCCCATGTCGGCCAAGAACAAGAAGGACATCGAGCGCATGTTCGGCATCTGCGCCAAGTACCTGCCGCAGCAGCCCTGGTTCTACAGCCCCGACGAGCTGACCGACCGCAGCGAGAAGTTCCTCGCCTCGGAGACCATCCGCGAGAAGCTGTTCCGCTTCACGGGCGACGAGTTGCCCTATACCTCCACCGTGGTCATCGACAAGTTCGAGGAAGAGCCCAGCCCCAAGCACGGCCGCTTCATGCGCATTGCGGCCACCATCGTGGTCGAGCGCGACGGCCACAAGGCCATGGTCATCGGCCAGGGCGGCGAGCGCTTGAAGCGCATCTCCACCGAGGCGCGCCAGGAACTCGAAAAGCTCATGGGCGCCAAGGTGTTCCTCGAGATCTGGGTCAAGGTCCGTTCGGGCTGGGCCGACGACGAGGCCCGTGTCAAATCCTTTGGATATGAATAAGCGGCTGGCGGCTTGAAACGCCGGCTATGATTTCTTCGACCAAGGCCTCTGCTGAGGCCTTTTCTCATCCCTGAACCCCACCGTGGCCGCCAAACGCGTCAGCGACGAACCCGCCTATATCCTCCACCAGTACGACTGGAGCGAATCCAGCCTGATCCTGGAGGTGTTCACGCGCCACCGCGGGCGGGTGGCGCTGGCGGCCAAAGGGGTCAAGCGCCATACCTCCAATTTCCGCCCGGTGCTGCTGCCGCTGCAGCCCCTGAAGCTGAACTACACGCTGGGCGCCGAGGGCAATGCCGAGATCCACACGCTCAAGGGCGCCGAATGGGTGGGCGGCCATGTGATGCCGCAGGGCGATGCGCTGTGGTCGGGCATGTACCTGAACGAGCTGCTGATGCGGCTGCTGGCGCGCGACGACCCCTATGCCGCGCTGTTCGACATCTATGCGGGCGTGGTGCGCGTGCTGGCGGGACAGCATGGCGCCAGCACCGATGCCATCGAGCCCGTGCTGCGCGCCTTCGAGCTGGTGCTGCTGCGCGAACTGGGCCATCTGCCCGCGCTGGACCAGGAAAGCACCACCCTGAGCGACGTGGCGGCCGCGGTCCGCTACACGCTGGTGGCCGAAGGCGGTCTGCGCCAGGCCGCCCCGCACGAGCGCGCGGCGCTGGCCGGCCGGCAGTGGCAGGCCATCGAGCTGGCCCTGCAGTCGGCGCAGCCCTTTCCCCAGACCCTCCAAGCCCTGGCCGAGCCCGAGGTGGCGCAGGCCCTGAAGCCGCAGCTGCGCAATCTTCTGCAATACCATTGCGGCTCAACCATGCTGCGCACCCGCCAGCTGATGATGGATTTGCAATCGCTATGAAACTTCCCGCCTCTTCGCGCACGGCGCTGTCGGTCAACGTCAACAAGGTGGCGCTGCTGCGCAATACCCGGCATCTGGGCATTCCGTCCGTGACGCGGGCCGCCGAGATCTGCCTACAGGCCGGGGCGCAGGGCATCACCATCCATCCGCGTCCTGACGAGCGCCATATCCGCGCCCAGGACGTGCACGACCTGCACGCGTTGCTCAAGGCCTGGCCGCAGGCCGAATTCAACATCGAAGGCAACCCCACCCAGAACCTGATGGAGTTCATCCGCGCCACGCGCCCGCACCAGGCCACCTTCGTGCCCGACAGCGAAGACCAGTTCACCAGCGACCACGGCTGGAGCTTCCCGCAGGATGCCGAGCGCCTGAAGCCACTGGTTGCCGAATGCCGGGCGCTGGGCGTGCGCGTGAGCCTGTTCATGGACCCCATCCCCGGGCAGATGGCCGCCGCCAGGGCCGTGGGGGCCGACCGGGTGGAGCTTTATACCGAGCCCTATGCCGCCGCCTGGGGCAAGGCGGAGCAGGAGCATCAGCTGCAGGCCTATGCCAGCGCCGCGCAGGCCGCGCTGGATGCGGGCCTGGGCATCAATGCCGGCCACGACCTGAACCGCGACAACCTGCCCGCCTTCGTGGCGCGCGTGCCCGGCCTGGCCGAAGTCTCCATCGGCCACGCGCTGATCGCCGATGCGCTGGAACTGGGCTACGCAGAAACCGTGCGTGCCTACCAGGCGGCCATCGATGCGGGCATGGCGGCCAGGGACTCCTGAATCTGTAGCTGGTAGCGCATGCTGGGCAAGCGCTTGAAGCCATTTGGACTGAAACCATGATCTACGGCATAGGCACCGACATCTGCGATATCCGCCGCATCCGCGCCAGCCTGGAAAGGCATGGCGAGCGCTTTGCCGAGAAGGTGCTGTCCGAGGGCGAGCTGGCCGTCTGGCGCGCGCGCTCGCAGCGCTGGCCCGAGCGCGGCATACGCTATCTGGCCACGCGCTTTTCGGCCAAGGAGGCCTTCAGCAAGGCCATCGGCCTGGGCATGCGCATGCCCATGACCTGGCGCCATTGCGAGATCGCCAATCTGCGTTCGGGCAAGCCCGAAATCCGCCTGCACGGCGAGCTCAAGGAATGGTTCGAAGCCCGGGGCCTGCAGGCCCACATCACGGTGACCGACGAATCCGAATACGCAGCCAGCTTCTGTGTCGTAGAAAAATGCTCCCCCTGAGTCGCTTGCGCACCTTCCCCCTGAGGGGGACGGCCGCCTTTGCTGCGGGACGGCGCGGCTGGCCTCAGCCCATGCTGGCGGCCTCGCTGCAGAGGCCGGCCTGCGGCAAGCGCTGTTTGTCGATCTCTCCCAAATCTTGAAGACCTTATGAACCTGCACGCCCCCCTGATCATCGACATTGCCGGCACGACGCTCACCGATGTGGACCGCGCGCGCCTGGCCCATCCCCTGGTGGGCGGCATCATTCTCTTCAAGCGCAACTGGGAGGACCGCGCCACGCTGGTGCAGCTGTGCGCCGACATCAAGGCTGTCAAGCCCGATCTGCTGATCTGCGTGGACCACGAGGGCGGCCGCGTGCAGCGCTTCCGCACCGACGGCTTCACCCACCTGCCGCCCATGCGTGCCTTCGGCCGGATGTGGATGGAGGACGGCAAGGGCCGCAAGCCGCGGGAAGGCAGCGGTGCCATGGCCGCCATGAACGCGGCCACTGCGGCCGGCTATGTGCTGGGCAGCGAGCTGCGCGCCTGCGGCGTGGACTTCAGCTTCACGCCGGTGCTGGACCTCGACTACGGCGAGTCCTCGGTCATCGGCGACCGCAGCTTCCACCGCGATCCGCGCGTGGTGGCAGCCCTGGCCAGGAGCCTGATGCACGGCCTGCTGCAGGCGGGCATGGGCAACTGCGGCAAGCATTTCCCGGGCCATGGCTTCGTCAAGGCCGACTCGCACGTGGACATCCCCGTCGACACGCGCAGCCTCACGGCCATCCTGAGCGAAGACGCCGCGCCGTATCCCTGGCTCTCTTCCGTGCTCACGGCCGTGATGCCGGCCCATGTGATCTACCCCAAGGTGGACAAGCGCCCCGCGGGCTTCAGCGAGAAATGGCTTAAGGATGTGCTGCGCAGCCGCCTGCGCTACGACGGCGCCATCTTCAGCGACGACCTGAGCATGGAAGGCGCGCGCCGCATCGGCGGCAAGCTCATCAGCTATACCGAGGCGGCCCTGGCCGCGCTCAATGCCGGCTGCGACATGGTGCTGCTGTGCAACCAGAGCCTGGGCCTGGGCGAGCATGTGGACGAACTGCTGGACGGCATGGATGCCGCCCTGCGCGATGGCCGCTGGGTGCCCGACGAGGATTCCGAATCGCGCCGCCTGGCCCTGCTGCCCGAAACCGCGCCGCAGGCCTGGGACGACCTGATGCGCCAGCCGGCGTATCTGCAGGCGCTGGACCTGCTGCCCTAGCAAAGCCTGCGACTTAAGCCTCGCCTCAGTCGGCGGGCGTAAAGTGGTCGGCAAACACTTCAGAAGAAGAGGCCGCATGACCACTACAGCGCCAGCGACGGCTGCCCCCGGGCACAGCCGCATCCAAGTCCTCGGGCAGGCCCTGGCCCTGAGCCGGCCGTACTTCGTCTCCGACAGGAAAGCCAGGGCCTGGGGCCTGCTGGCCGCCATCGTGGCGCTCAACCTCGCGGCCGTGTTCATGCTGGTGCAGATCAACGAGTGGAACCGCGTGTTCTACGATGCGCTGCAGAACAAGCAGGCCAATGTGTTCTGGCAGCAGCTATGGCATTTCCTCTGGCTGGCGCTGGCCTATATCGTCATCGCGGTCTACCGCTTCTATCTGACCCAGCTGCTGCAGCTGGACTGGCGGCGCTGGCTGACCCGGCACATGCTGGGGCGCTGGCTGGCGCACCAGGCCTTCTACCGGCTGGAGCTGGGGCGCTATGGGGAAGGCGCGGGCGTGCCGGACAACCCCGACCAGCGCATCCAGGAAGACCTCAACCTCTTCACCACCTACACGGTCTCGCTCTCCATGGGGCTGCTCAATGCCTGCGTCACCTTCGCGAGCTTTGTCGGCATCCTCTGGGGCCTGAGCGCGGCCATGGACGTGGGCCTGCCGCAGCTGCTGGGCGGGGGCGATCTGCACATTCCCGGCTTCATGGTCTGGATGGCCGTGCTGTACTGCCTGGCGGGCAGCGCCATCACCTTCTGGATCGGCAAGCCGCAGGTCTGGCTCAACAACCGCCAGCAGCAGCTGGAGGCCGATTTCCGCCACCACATGATCCGCGTGCGTGAGCATTCCGAAGCCATTGCGCTCGATGGCGGCGAGCGCGTGGAGGGCCAACAGCTGTCGCTGCGCTTTGCGGACGCGCTGGCCAACTACCTGCAGCTCATCCGCAAGCAGAAGAACCTGACCTGGTTCACCAACTTCTTCGGCCAGGCGGCCGTGGTGTTTCCCTTCATCATCGCGGCGCCGCGCTTTTTCAGCGGCGCCATCCAGCTGGGCCAGCTCATGCAGATCGCCTCGGCCTTCAACCAGGTGCAGGAATCGCTGAGCTGGGTCGTCAACAACTACGCCGACATCGCGGCATGGCGCGCCACCACCAACCGCCTGGGCGGCTTCGAGGCCTGCCTGCGCGCGCAGGAGTCCGCACCTGCAGGCGTCAGCATGCAGGCCGGGGCACAGCTGCATGCCAGCGCGCTGGAAGTGGATCTGCCCAACGGCGAGCGCATTCTGCAGCCCAGCGAGCTCGACGTGCAGCCCGGCGACAGGCTGCTGATCAGCGGCCCCTCGGGCAGCGGCAAATCGACCCTGCTGCGCGTGTTCGCGGGCATCTGGCCGTTTGCCCGGGGGCGCGTGCAGCGGCCCGCGGATGCCATGTTCATTCCGCAGCGCCCCTATTTTCCCGATGGCAGCCTGCGCGATGCGCTGGCCTATCCCGAGCCGGCCTCGCGCTATGCCGATGCGGCGCTGGAGCAGGCGCTGACCCAGGCGCAGCTGCCGCGGCTGGCCGGGCAACTGGACCGGCAGGCGGCCTGGAATGCGCTGCTCTCGGGCGGCGAGCGCCAGCGCCTGGCGATTGCGCGCGTGCTGCTCAAGCGCCCGGCCTGGGTGTTTGCCGACGAGGCCAGCAGCGCACTGGACAGCGCGGCCGAGGCCGAGGTCTATGCGCGCCTGGTGCAGCTGGTGCGCGAGCGGGGCGGGGCCCTGGTCTCGGTGGCCCACCGCGACAGCGTGGCACGCTTTCATGACAGGCGCTGGGTGCTCGATGCCGACAACGGAAAAATCCGCGCGGCCGGCATTTCCTCTGGGGAGCCTGCGCTCGGAGCGGCCCGCGGCATGGGATGATAGAGGCCGGCCCTGTTTTTGGAGAACTCCCGAATGCGCGTTGGTGTGCTGACCGGCGGCGGCGACTGCCCCGGTCTCAATGCGGTGATCCGTGCGGTCACCAAGTCCCTGATCAACCATGGCCAGTGCGAGGTGCTGGGCATTGCCGACGGCTTCGAAGGCCTGATGGACGCGCAGCCGCGCGTCAAGCCCCTGGACTGGGACGAAGTCTCGGGCATTCTGCACATCGGCGGCACCATCCTGGGCACCAGCAACAGCGCCAATCCGCTGCGCGACGAGGCCACGCTGGCCCAGGTGCAGCGCAATGTGCAGGCGCTGGGCCTGGATGTGGCCGTGGTCATCGGCGGCGACGGCACCATGAGCCTGGCCCACGGACTGCGGAACATCGGCCTGCACTGCGTGGGCGTGCCCAAGACCATAGACAACGACATCGCCAGCTGCGAGCGCAGCTTCGGCTTCGACACCGCGGTGGCCACGGTGACCGAGAGCCTGCGCCGCATCGAAAGCACGGCCATGAGCCACCACCGCGTGATGATCGTGGAGACCATGGGCCGCCACGCGGGCTGGCTGGCGCTGGAGTCCGGCATTGCCGGCGCGGCCGACATCATCTTGCTGCCCGAGATCGACTACGACCTGCAGACCGTCATCGAGGCCTGCCGCCAGCGCGAACAGCGCCAGCGCTACACCATCATCTGCATAGGCGAGGGCGCCAAGGAAAGCGGCGCCAGCCTCACGGTGCGCGAGCGCATAGAGCACAGCCCCGATCCCGTGCGCCTGGGCGGCGTGGGCCATGTGCTGCGCGCGCAGCTGCAGCCCCATCTCCAGAGCGAGGTGCGCACCACGGTGCTGGGCCATGTGCAGCGCGGCGGCGACCCGACGCCGTTCGACCGGGTGCTGGCCACGCGCTTCGGCCACCATGCGGCGCAGCTGGTGATGGAAGGGCGCTTCGGCCATATGGTGACGCTGCAGGACGGCAGGATCGGCAGCGTGGCGATTGCCGATGTGGCCAACACCCAGCGCACCGTGCCGCTTACCAGCGACCTCATCACCATGGCGCGCGACATCGGCATCTGCCTGGGCGATCGGCTGCCTGGCTGAAGGAGGAATGGACATGGACCGGCATGAAGAAGCCGTGATGCAGCTGCTCACGGCCAACGGCGAAACCTTTGTGGCGCCCAAGTACGAGGTGGCCGACGGCTGGCAATGCCCGGCCTTCGTGGCGCTGCGCCCCGCGCGGCGCGAGGTCTGCGTGGTGGAGGTGTCCGCCTCGGGCTATCCGCTGGCCCTGGTCAACCGCATCAACGAGCGCGTGGAGCGCTGGTACGGCCCCTTGCTGGCCCAGCTGCAGGCCCATGGCATCGTGTCGCCCGACTGGGGCGTGAGCTGTCTGGTCTTCGTGCGCGACGACCAGATCGCCTGGCTCAAGGAACGGATCAAGGACCTGTCCGGCGTGCATGTGCTGAGCCTGGAGCAGGCCAGCAGCCCCTGGAACTGGGACGATGCGGTGTGGACACCGGACATCGACTTTGCGCGCGAGGAGATTCCGCAGCGCGGCGCCAAGGCGGGCGGCCTCACGCATTGAAGGTATTCGGGCTGTAGTGCAGTATGGGCAAGCGCTGGCAGCTATGGATTCAAGAGTATTGGAAGGCAGCGGAATGAATGTTTTGGCCGAGGGGTTTGCACAACAGCTGCGCCGGTCCTGCAGCGAGGACTGGCAGGCCTGCGTGGACCATCGCTTCGTGCACGAGATCTTCGACGGCACGCTGGATGACGCCGTGCTGCGCCGCTACCTGGTGCAGGACTACCAGTTCATCGACCGCTTCGTGGCCCTGCTGGGAGCGGCCATTGCGAGCGCCGACGAATTCGCGCCGCGTGTGCGGCTGGCGCAGTTCGCG
Source organism: Comamonas sp. w2-DMI (assembly GCF_040187735.1). NCBI lineage: Bacteria > Pseudomonadati > Pseudomonadota > Betaproteobacteria > Burkholderiales > Comamonadaceae > Comamonas > Comamonas sp. w2-DMI. The sequence continues at coordinate 584,225 of NZ_JBANEL010000001.1, forward strand.
GCCATGATCACCAGCGACGAGAACACTTATTTCCTGCGCAGCTTCGATGCCCTGGGCGTGCCGCAGCCGCAGCGCCTGGCGCCCGCGCTCACGCAGCCGACGCTGGCCTTGCGGCAGCTCATGCACGATGCTGCGCAAAGCCTGAGCTATGCCAACTGCATTGCCGTGCTGGCCGTGGCCGAAGGCCTGTACCTGGACTGGGCCGACCAGGACGGCAAAAAGCATGTGCCGCTGCCCGCGCGCTTCGAGCATGCCGAATGGATAGGACTGCATGCCAACGATTTCTTCCGCGGCTTCGTGGGCTGGCTGCGCAGCGAGCTGGACCGCGTGGGCCCGCAGCTCACGGATGTCCGGCGCGCCGAGGCCGCCGCGTATTTCCGCCAGGCCGTGGCGCTGGAGCGCCAGTTCTTCGACCACATCTATGACTGAAGACCACAAACCACACCGCAAGCCGTTTTGCGCGCCGCTCGGCCGGCGCATTGCCGGCCCGTTTCTGGGGGCCTTGTCCTTGCTGCTGCTGGCTTTCGCTGTCGCGCCGGCCATGGCCGGGCAGTGGCAGATCTGCGAGCTGGGCGTGAAGGTGCGCGACAAGCAGACTTCCAGCAGGCAGCTGCAGACCCGCGTGGTCAGCACCCAGGCCCGGGGCGATGCGGAATGCCCGCAGCCCGGCGCAGCCCTGAGCTTCAGGCCCGAGACGCCCGACTACCAGGCCGAAGTGCCGCGGCGCCAATGGCCGAAGCCGGGCCAGACCGTGAAGGTGCGCTACCGCTATCTGGACGGCGAATGCAAGGACCGCGGGCCCTGCCGCATCCAGCACTATTCGCTGCTGCCCGCGGCGGCAGACGCACGTTGAGCCATACATTTCTTTCATCCTTTGCCGGACCGCTCCATGACCACTCTAGGAACCCCTCTCTCCCCCCATGCCACCAAAGTCATGCTGCTGGGCAGCGGCGAACTGGGCAAGGAAGTGCTGATCGCGCTGCAGCGCCTCGGCGTCGAAACCATTGCCGTGGACCGCTACGAAAACGCGCCCGGCCACCAGGTGGCCCACCATGCGCGCACCATCACCATGAGCGATCCGGCCCAGCTCAAGGCGCTCATCGAAGAGGTCAAGCCGGATCTGGTCGTGCCCGAGATCGAGGCCATTGCCACGCCCATGCTGGAAGAGCTGGAGGCCGCGGGCGTGGTCACCGTGGTGCCCACGGCCCGCGCCACGCGCCTGACCATGGACCGCGAAGGCATCCGCCGCCTGGCCGCCGAGACCCTGGGCCTGCCGACCAGCCCCTACCGCTTCTGCGACTCGCTGGCCGAGCTGCAGGCCGCCATCGACGGCACGGACGGCAGGCCGGCCATCGGCTATCCCTGCGTGGTCAAGCCCGTGATGAGCAGCTCGGGCAAGGGCCAGAGCAAGATCGACGGCCCTGCCGATGTGGCCAAGGCCTGGGACTACGCCATGGCCGGCGGCCGCGTGGCCAAGGGCCGCGTCATCGTCGAAGGCTTCATAGCCTTCGACTACGAAATCACCCAGCTGACCGTGCGCGCCAGGGGCGCTGACGGCCAGGTCCGGACACATTTCTGCGACCCCATCGGCCATATCCAGCAGGCCGGCGACTATGTGGAAAGCTGGCAGCCCCAGCCCATGCAGGCGGCGGCGCTTGAAAAGTCCCGCCAGATCGCCAAGGCCGTGACCGACGACCTGGGCGGCCTGGGCCTGTTCGGCGTGGAGCTGTTCGTCAAGGGCGATCAGGTCTGGTTCAGCGAAGTTTCACCGCGCCCGCACGACACGGGCCTGGTGACGCTGGCCACCCAGTGGCAGAGCGAGTTCGAGCTGCATGCGCGCGCCATCCTGGGCCTGCCCGTGGATGCCAGCCTGCGCAATCCCGGTGCCAGCGCCGTGATCTATGGCGGCCAGGATGCCACGGGCCTGGTGTTCGATGGCGTGGATGAAGCCCTGGCCATCCCCGGTACCGACCTGCGCCTGTTCGGCAAGCCCGAGAGCTTCGTCAAGCGCCGCATGGGCGTGGCGCTGGCCCGCGCGGCCGACGTGGAGACGGCCCGCGCCAACGCCAAGCTGGCCGCCGGCAAGGTGGCGCCACGCCTGCCCTGACGGCAGCGCCATCCATGCGAAAGGGCTCCCGGAAGGAGCCCTTTTTCTTTTTGCGTTCGTGCGCAGTCAGGCACCGGCTTGGTTCGCACTCCGGGCTGCGGGCGTTGCCAGGGCAATGGCGCTGGCTTCCTCGCCGCTGCTGGCGGGTGCGGCTTCCGTCGCCATGGGCATGCCGCCTTTCCAGCGCCGCAGCACGCGCTGGAAGATCAGCGAATTGGGAATCTGCACCACATTAGGCACTCCCTCGGGGGCGCTGTCGTCCTGCAGCGTGGTGTAGAGCATGTTGAGGTCGATCACCTTGCCCTTGGCGCCGGGCTTGTCGGCCGAATCGAGCAGCTCGATGTGGTCGCCGAGCCGGAACGGTCCGACGGTCACGATCAGCACGGCGCAGAACAGGTTGGAGAGCACGCTCCAGGCGGCAAAGAAGGCGACGGCACCCACGGTGGCGAAGCCTGTGAAGGCGGTCCACAGCACCGTGGCCGACATGCCCAGGCGCTCCAGCACCAGCAGCACGGCGGCTGCAATGATGATCCAGCGCAGTACGCCGCGCATCGGCAGCAGCAGCTCATGCGGCAGCGCATAGTGCTGGCCGACGCGGGAGACGATGCGCTTGCAAAGGCGGTTGAGCAGCCAGGCGGCAACGATGATGAGAAAAATCTGGATGCCCGGGACCAGGACTTCCAGCCATTCCTGCATCCATTCCGGCAGGTGCATTTGAAGACGGCGCATAAACCAACAGTGGGGAGAAACAAGAACGCCGGCCGCAGCAGCGGCCGGTCGGAGCCTTGATCCTAGCGCCTAATCGCCGCTGCCGGCGTCGGCGGGCGCGCAGTGCGCCGGGCGGGCAGGAAGAGCCCTAGAGCTGCCTTTGCTCGATGGTGTCCATCTGCATCTCGAAGCTGAAGAAGCGGTTGCGTCCCTGGGTCTTGGCTGCGTACAGGGCTTCGTCGGCGCGCATCAGCATGGTTTCCGCGCTGGTGTGCTCGTCGGGAATGCAGGTGGTGATGCCGCCAGAGAGCGTCAGCTGCAGCTCGCCGGGCGCATTGGGCGGCCGCACCTTGAGGCTCTTGAGCATCTGGCCCAGCGCGCGGGCAAACGTCATCGCGCCGGAGCGCGGCGTGTTGGGCAGGATCAGTGCGAATTCCTCGCCGCCGTAGCGGGCCGCTACGTCGCGCGGGCGCACGCAGACCTCGCGCAGCAGCCGTCCCACGTGCTTGAGGCATTCGTCGCCCTGCACATGGCCGTAGGTATCGTTGAACTGCTTGAAATGGTCCAGGTCGCAGAGCATCAGCGTCAGGGGCTTGCCCTCGCGGCGGGCCGCGGCGATCTCCGCATGCAGCATGCGGTCCATGCCGCGGCGGTTGACCAGGTTGGTGAGCGAGTCCAGCTCCACCATCTCGTTGAGCTTCTGGTTGGCCAGATGCAGTTCGGCCGACAGGGTCACGAGGCGGCGGCGCATGTCCAGCAGGCGCCGCATGGCGCGCAGCTTGGCCACCAGAACGATGGGCTTGACCGGCTTGACCAGATAGTCGTCGCCGCCGGCCTCGATGCCGCGCCAGACATCCAGGTCATTGTCCAGTCCCGACAGGAAGATGATGGGCGTCCACTCGCCGCGCTCGGTCTCGCGCAGCTGGCGCGCCACCCAGTAGCCATCCTCGCCGGGCAGACGGATGTCCAGCAGCACCAGGTCCGGGCGGCGGCTGCGAAACAGCGCCAGGGCTGCACGGCCGTTCTCTGCTTCCAGCACCTCGCTCACACCCGCCTGGTGCAGCTCCCTGACCAGAGCCGTGCGCATGGAGGGCTGGTCTTCCACCACGAGAACGGAAAACGGCGCGCTGGCATCCTGCGGCGTGAAACGCGCAGCGTCCGATTCAATGGCTGAGCGTTCGGAACTCGGGGACGGAATGACGGACATGTGCGTACGGGTCTGCTGATCCGGCGGGATCACATGGAACAGGGCGGCGGGCCGGAATGAATACCGGGAGTGTAGTTTTTTGTTACTTTAACCGCCTTTCATTTACATCAATGTAAAGCAATGTCTGCTTGCGGCGACACGGCGGCTCAGGCCAGCGGCAGTGCGGTGCGGGCGTTGCAGGCCTGGTCATGCCATTGCACAAAGGCCTGGGCCTGCGGACAGCTGGCGCCCGGCCCCAGTTGCTTGATGAAATGGCAGGCCGCGAACTGGGCGGCCTTGCTGTCGTAATCGCGGCACCACGCGGTGCGCGACGGCAGATGCCTGGGCTGCGGCGGCCATTGCCGGTCCTGCGACGAAAGACCGCTCAGGCCCATGCGCCAGGGCTTGCCGGTGACGCGCGCGCGAAAGCACTGTTGCTTGTCGCACAGCATGGCGTAGAGGGGATCCACCGCCAGCGCATCGAACAGGATCTGGACTTCGGGAGACCCGGGGCCGAAGGTGGCGTGCGTGACGATGACGCGCAGGCCCTTGGGCGTCTGGTACAGGCGCAGGCTCCAGTCCGGATGCTGGCTGGCCAGCGTGTGCACGCGCTCCAGTGCCGCCTGCAGCGGCGGTACGGCACGGGCCCGGGCCGTACGCGCATGCTGCCATTGGCGCAGCTTGGACAGCCAATACAGGCCTATCAGCGCCGTCGCGACGATGCCGGCCAGCATCAGGGCATTGACGGCCTGAGGCTGGGTGGCCAGCCAGCCCAGCGCGGCCGCCAGCAGCAGGCTGGACAGCAGCGGAAAGCGCGGCGACCGCCGGGGCTCGGGAAAATCCATGTCGGCAATGGCCACCTGCTCGGTATTGAGGCAGTGGGCACCGTAGCTGTTGCGCGTGAGCACCGTATCGCCGCGGCGCTCCAGCACTTCTTCGCGGATGGGCGTGGCGCCGTCCAGACCGTATTCGCCGCGCCATTCCATGCGCTCGAATCCTGCATCCAGGTTTCTTGCCGCGGGAGCGGCCAGCAGGGCGTTCAGCGCTTCCTGGGCCCGCTGCCGGGCATGGGCTTCGGCATCTTGCGGGCTGCTGTCGGACCAACCCCAACGCTGGACGGTCGCGCCGTGGCGTTGGCCGGTTTCATGGCGCAGCCGCGCTTGCGCCCAGTATCGAGGGATATGCATGGGGGGCCAGTATAGCCACGGGCCGTGACCGGCCGGTTGCATGCTCCCTATATGAAAATAGCTGCCAGCCCTTTCTGGAAAAGGGCTGGCAGCTATTGATCTGGAGGCAATAAGGCTTATTGTTCGCGGCGCAGTGCGGGGAACAGGATGATGTCGCGGATGCTGGCGCTGTCGGTCAACAGCATCATGAAGCGGTCGATGCCGATGCCGCAGCCGCCGGTGGGAGGCATGCCGTATTCCAGGGCGCGCACGAAGTCGTGGTCGAAGTACATGGCCTCGTCGTCGCCACCGTCCTTGGCGGCGACCTGGGCGTTGAAGCGCGCGGCCTGGTCTTCGGCGTCGTTGAGCTCGGAGAAGCCGTTGCCGAACTCGCGGCCGGTGATGTACAGCTCGAAGCGCTCGGTCACCTCGGGACGCTCGTCGTTGGCGCGGGCCAGCGGCGAGATCTCCGTGGGGTGCTCCATGATGAAGGTGGGGTTCCAGAGCTTTTCCTCGACCACTTCCTCGAAGTACAGCACCTGCAGGCTGGCCAGCGTGCGGGTGGACAGCTTGTCCTTGTCTTCCTTCATGCCCAGCTTCTTCAAGGCATTGATCAGCCAGTCGCGGTTGCCCACGTTCTCGCCGGCGTCGGTGTACTTGACGATGGCTTCCACGATGGTCAGGCGCTCGAAGGGCTGGGCCAGGTCCACGCTCTTGCCGCCATAGGTCAGCGAAAGCGTTCCCACGGCCTTCATGGCCGCGTCGCGGATCAGCGCCTCGGTGTAGTCCATCAGGTCGCGGTAGTTCCAGTAGGCCGCGTAGAACTCCATCATCGTGAACTCGGGGTTGTGGCGCACCGAGATGCCTTCGTTGCGGAAGTTGCGGTTGATCTCGAACACGCGCTCGAAGCCGCCCACGATCAGGCGCTTGAGGTAGAGCTCGGGCGCGATGCGCAGGTACATGTCCTGGTCCAGCGCATTGTGGTGGGTGATGAAGGGCTTGGCGTTGGCGCCGCCCGGAATGGGGTGCAGCATGGGCGTCTCGACCTCGAGGAAGCCGTGCTCGACCATGAATTCGCGGATGCCGGCCACGGCCTTGCTGCGGGCCACGAAGCGCTTGCGGGCCTCTTCGTCCATCATCAGGTCCACATAGCGCTGGCGCACCTTCTGTTCGAGGTCGGCCATGCCGTGGAACTTGTCGGGCATGGGTCGCAGGCTCTTGGTCAGCAGGCGGATGCGCGTGGCCTTGATGGACAGCTCGCCGGTCTTGGTCTTCATCAGCGTGCCTTCGGCGGCGATGATGTCGCCCAGGTCCCACTTCTTGAAGTCGGCGTACACGTCCTCGCCCACGGCATCGCGCGTCACATAGATCTGGATGCGGCCCGTGGCGTCCTGGATGGTGGCGAAGCTGGCCTTGCCCATCACGCGCTTGAGCATCATGCGGCCGGCCACGCTGACGGCGATGGCCTCGGCTTCCAGGGCCTCGGCTTCCTTGCCGGAATGCGCGGCGATCAGCGCGTCGGCGCGGTGCTCGGGCTTGAAATCGTTGGGGAAGGCCGCATTGCCGCTGGCCTTGGCCTGCTCGCGCAGGGTTTTGAGTTTTTCGCGGCGCTCGGCGATGAGTTTGTTTTCGTCCTGAGGGGCGGTGTTTTCAGCCGCTAAAGAGGTGTTTTGTTCAGTCATGAAAATGAGCGCCAGCGCCAGGCGCCGGAAATAAAGGCAGGAAGCCCGGAAAATGGGGCCGCACGGCTTGCGGCCCGAACCGGCGATTTTAGTTTTTTTTGCCAGGGGAGCACCTCAAGCCCCAAATGGCCCCCTTGAAAGGCGCTGGTGCTAGGTGGCGGGGGCTTGGCCGATGCCGTTGCGCTCCAGCAGGTCGGCGATCAGCTCCAGGCGCAGCAGCGGGCTGTCCAGCGTCATCAGCTGCTGCTTGACGGCCAGCGGCAGCGGCAGCAGCTCGGCCCAGCGGTTGGCGACCCATCCGCAATCGGCCATCTGGGCGGGTGTAGGCAGTTGCGCATGGTCGGGGTCCTGGGCGCGCGCATGCAGTTGCAGCAGTACCTGGGCCAGTGCATGGGCCACGCTGCGCAGGTGCTGGGGCACCGCGATCTCGGCATCGTCCGGCAGCATCTGCACATCGGCCACCCAGAGCCCGTGGGGCAGCTGCCGGCTGCCGAGAATGCGAAAGCGCTGCTGGCCCCGGCATTGCAGATGCATCAGCCCCAGCTGCACGGTCTCCAGCCGCGTCAGCCGGGCCAGCGTGCCTTCGGCATACAGCTGCTCGGGCCGGGCGCCGGCCTTGCGCACCTCGTGGCCGGCCTGCAGCGCCACCACGCCGAATGGCGCGTCCGCGGCCTGGCATTTGCGCACCATGTCGAGATAGCGCACCTCGAAGACCCTCAGGCTCAGAAGCCCTTGCGGGAACAGGACGGTGCCCAGCGGAAACAGGGGCAGGGAATGCAGTGTGGCGGCTTCGGTCATGGTGCCCGGCTATCATCCCATGATCTGTGGGGCATGGCCGCGGCAATGTCTGCGGTGCCGGCCCGGTTTCATGTCTGCCAACTTGCCGATAGATTCAACTACATGCTTTTTCAAATCGTTTGGTTTCTGCTGGATGTCGCGGTCAGCCTGGTCGGGGGCGCCTGCCTGCTGCGCCTGTACATGCAAAGGCAGCGCGTTCCGTTCGGCAATCCCATAGGCCAGCTGGTGTTTGCGCTGTCCGACTGGATCGTGCTGCCGCTGCGCAAGCTGATGCCCACCAGGGGCAGCTGGGACGTGCCCAGCCTGGTGGCGGCTTCTGCTTTGCTGCTGCTGCAGATGGTGATCGGCTGGCTGCTGGGTGCTGCCGCGTCGGTGCTGGCCGTGCCCTGGCTGGCGTTGTGCGGCCTGGTCAAGCTCGCGCTGATGGGCATGATGGGCATCCTGCTGGCCTATGCCATCCTGTCCTGGGTGCAGCCGTACTCGCCGATCTACAACGTGCTGCAGCGCCTGGCCGACCCTCTGCTCGTGCCCATCCGCAAGATCGTGCCGCTGATCGGCAATGTGGATCTCTCCGCCCTGGTCGGGATGATCGTGCTGCAGGTGGGGCTCATCGTGCTGGCCCATGTGCAGGCCTGGGGGCTGGGTGCCATCGCCATGGGAGCCATGGGGATGTGAGCGCCGGCTGATCGGCATTGCCCGGCAAAAAGCCCGTGCAGATCTCGGTCTGCACGGGCTTTTTGCTGGCAGGCGCAGAATGCGCCCGGGTGCTTGTGCTTATTGCACGGCGTCGGCCGGCAGGCGCTGCAGCATGGCCAGCGAGCTGGAAATGCGGTCGCGCAGTTCCCGGCGGTCCACGATCATGTCCACGGCACCCTTGTCTTGCAGGAACTCGGCGCGCTGGAAGCCTTCGGGCAGTTTCACGCGCACCGTGGTCTCGATCACGCGCGGGCCGGCAAAGCCTATCAGCGCATTGGGCTCGGCCATGACGATGTCGCCCATGAAGGCGAAGCCGGCCGAGACGCCGCCCATGGTCGGATCGGTCAGCACGGAGATGTAGGGCAGGCCCTTCTTGGCCAGGCGCGTGAGCGCGGCATTGGTCTTGGCCATCTGCATCAGCGACAGCAGGCCTTCCTGCATGCGCGCGCCGCCGGTGGCGGTGAAGCAGATGAAGGGTACCTTCTGCTCGATGGCGGTTTCCACGCCGCGCACGAAGCGCTCGCCGACCACGGAACCCATGGAGCCGCCCATGAAGTCGAATTCGAAGCAGGCAACGACCACGTTGACGCTCTTGACGGCGCCGCCCATGACGACCAGCGCATCGGTCTCGCCGGTGTTCTCCAGTGCTTCCTTCAGGCGCTCGGGGTACTTGCGGCTGTCCTTGAACTTGAGCGCGTCGACCGGAATGACTTCCTGGCCGATTTCATAGCGGCCTTCGGCGTCGAGGAAATGGTTCAGGCGCGCGCGGGCGCCGATGCGGTGGTGGTGACCGCAGCTGGGGCAGACGTTCTGGTTCTTCTCCAGATCGGTCTTGTAGAGAACGGTTTCGCAGCTGGGGCATTTGATCCACAGGCCTTCGGGAATCTGCTGGTGGCGCTCCGTCGGATTGGTCTGCTGGATCTTGGCAGGCAGAAGTTTTTCGAGCCAGGACATGGTGTTTCCTTTTCAGTTTCCACTGCACTGCGCGCCACCCGCAACCCATGAGGGCGGCGCGGCGCAGGCACTGGCGCAATCCCGTCAGGGACAGCGAGCAAGGGCCGCCCCGCTGCGAAGCGGTCGTCCCCCTTCAGGGGGGAAGCGGCAAAGCCGCTCAGGGGGTGGCTGATTTCAGGGCTGCATTATGCGTCGAGAGCCTTTCGCACACCACGCAGAAAGTCTATTGTCAGCGGAACAATCTTCTCGTGGGGCTGGCCGTCGAGCATTTCGATGATGCGGCTGCCGATGACCACCGCATCGGCCACGCGGCTGATGGCGTGGGCGGTCTGGGCGTCGCGGATGCCGAAGCCCACGCCCACGGGAATGCTCACATGCGCGCGGATGCGCGGCAGCATGGCTTCCACGGCCGAGGTATCCAGGGCGCCCGAACCCGTCACGCCCTTGAGCGAGACGTAGTACACATAGCCGCTGGCCACGCGGGCCACCTGTTGCATGCGCTCGTCCGTGCTGGTCGGGGCCAGCAGGAAGATCAGGTCCATGTCGCGCGCGCGCAGCTTGGCGGCGAATTCCTCGCATTCCTCGGGCGGGTAGTCCACGATGAGCACGCCGTCCACGCCGGCCGCGGCCGCGTCGTTGACGAAGGCATCCTCGCCATGCATCTGGTCGTAGCGTTCCACGGGGTTGGCGTAGCCCATGAGCACCACGGGCGTGGCCTCGTCCTTCTTGCGGAATTCGGCCACATAGGCCAGCACCTGCCTGAGGCCCACGCCGTTGGCAATGGCCTTGTCACCCGCGCGCTGGATGGTGGGACCGTCGGCCATGGGGTCGGAGAAGGGCACGCCCAGCTCGATCACGTCGGCACCGGCCTCCACCATGCCGTGCATGAGCGAGGGCGTGATGGCGGCAAACGGAAAGCCGGCGGTCACATAGGGAATCAGGGCCTTGCGGCCTTCTTCTTGGAGCTTGCTGAAAGTGGTGGCAATACGGCTCATAGCTTGTTGTTTCCTCCCGCAGCGCCGTGGGCCGCCTTGGCGGCATCGTGGCCTGGCGCACCCTTGACGGTGTGGCCGCGCATGGAAGGGCGGTCATAGTATTCGGCGCCCGACAGGTCGGCCACGGTGCCGATGTCCTTGTCGCCGCGGCCCGAGAGGTTCACGAGGATGGACTGGTCGGGTCGCATGGTCTTGGCCAGCTTCATGGCATAGGCCACGGCGTGGCTGGACTCCAGCGCGGGAATGATGCCTTCGGCGCGGCACAGGTAGTGGAAGGCGTCCAGCGCCTCGGCGTCGGTGATGCCCACGTACTGGGCGCGTTTGATTTCCTGCAGCCAGGCGTGCTCGGGGCCCACGCCGGGGTAGTCCAGGCCGGCGCTGATGCTGTGCGTTTCGGTGATCTGGCCGTTCTCGTCCTGCAGGATGAAGGTGCGGTTGCCGTGCAGCACGCCCGAGGAGCCGCGCTGCAGGCTGGCCGAGTGCTTGCCGCTGTCCAGGCCCTCGCCCGCGGCTTCCACGCCGATCAGGCGGGTGTTCTCGTAGGGAATGTAGGGGTAGAAGATGCCCATGGCATTGCTGCCGCCGCCCACGCAGGCGATCACCGCGTCGGGCTGCCGGCCTTCGCCCAGGAATTCGGACATCTGCGTCAGGCATTCGTCGCCGATCACCTTCTGGAAGTCGCGCACCATCATGGGATAGGGGTGCGGGCCGGCCACGGTGCCGATGATGTAGAAGGTGTTGTCCACGTTGGCGACCCAGTCGCGCATGGCTTCGTTGAGCGCGTCCTTGAGCGTGCGGCTGCCCGACTCCACGGGCACCACGGTGGCGCCCAGCAGGCGCATGCGGTAGACGTTGGGGCTCTGGCGCTTCACGTCCTCGGCGCCCATGTAGACGATGCACTCCAGGCCGTAGCGCGCACAGATGGTGGCCGTGGCCACGCCGTGCTGGCCGGCGCCGGTCTCGGCGATGATGCGCGGCTTGCCCATGCGCTTGGCCAGCATGGCCTGGCCGATCACATTGTTGATCTTGTGGGCGCCCGTATGGTTCAGGTCCTCGCGCTTGAGGTAGATCTGGGCGCCGCCCATCTCGCGCGACATGCGTGCCGCGTGGTAGACGGGCGAGGGGCGGCCCACGTAATGGGCCAGCTCGGACTGGAATTCGGCGATGAATTCGGGGTCGTTCTGGTACCTGGCGTAGGCGTCGCGCAGCTCGGTGAGCGCGTGGGTCAGGGTCTCGCTGGCAAAGCTGCCGCCGTAGCGGCCGAAATGGCCCTGGACGTCGGGGTATTGGTATTCAAACATGCGTGGTCTGCAAATAGGAGGCATCGGCTGCGCGTACGGCAGCAACGAAGCGGTGGATCTTGTGGGCGTCCTTGATGCCCTTGAGCGGCTTGCCGTCGGGGCCGTCGGCCTCGACTCCCGAGCTCACATCAACGGCCAGCGACAGCCCGCGAGGGCGCACTTGCAAGATGCCATCGGTCACGTTTGCAGGCGTGAGTCCACCAGACAAAACGAGGTGAGAGGCGACGCTTGTTGGCAGGAGTGACCAATTGAATGCTTTTCCGCCACCGCCATAGCCGTCGACATGGGCGTCGAGCAGTATGGCCTGGGCTTTCGAATAACGTTGTGCATATTCTACGAGGTCGAACTGCGCGGCACCGTCTCCAAGGGGTATGCGTGCCGCCCGCAGATAGGGCCGGGTGCCCAGCGTGGCCGCTGCGCAGTCCTCGGGGGATTCGTCGCCATGGAATTGCACGCAAGCGCCCGGTATGCGGGCGCAAGCTGCTATCACGCTGGAAGCGCTTTCGTTGACGAACAGCAGCACCGGCGTGACAAAGGGCGGCAGGCGCCGGGCCAGCTCGGCCGCGCGCTCCACGCTGACGGCGCGCGGGCTCCTGGCATAGAGCACGAAGCCGATGGCGTCGGCGCCTGCGGCCACGGCAGCATCCACGTCCTCCTCGCGCGTCAGGCCGCAGATCTTGATACGGGTTCGTTGTGGGTGGTTCATGGCAGCCAGTCGAATGCGGCCGTGCGCGTGGGCAGGCCCCATTTCTCATCGTACATGGGGCCGAGAAAGTACAGGCCGTCCGGGGCGAAGGTGGGCGCTGCCGCATCGCGCGAGCGCGCCGCCAGCACCTGCTGCATCCATTCGGGCGGGTGCAGCCCCTGGCCGATGGCGATCAGGCAGCCCATGATGTTGCGCACCATGTGGTGCAGAAAGGCGCTGCCGTCGAATTCGAAGCGCCAGTAGCAACATTCCATGGGCTCGGTGTCGCCCGGGCGCATGGAGCTGACGGCGGCCTGCCGGGAGCCGCCATCGGCCATGCGGCGGCTGACGCGGATGTCGTACAGCGTCTTGACCGGTGTCTTGGCCTGGCAGCCCGAGGCGCGAAAGGACGAGAAATCGTGCTCGCCGATCAGGTGGCGGGCCGCCTCCTGCATGGCCTGGCCGTCCAGCGCATGGAACACCCAGCCCACCCGGCCGGCTTCCACGCTGGGGCGCACGGGTGACTGCAGCAGCACATAGGCGTAGCGGCGGCCCGTGGCGCAGGCGCGCGAGTGGAACTCGTCCGGTACCGGCTGGGCCCACTGCACGGCAATGTCGGGCGGCAGAAAGGTGTTGGTGCCACGCACCCAGGAGAACGGCGCACGCTGCAGTGCGGTGTCGAAGTGCACGACCTGCATGAGGCCGTGCACGCCGGCATCGGTGCGGCCCGCACAGATCGTGGACACCTCTTGAGCAGCAAAGCGGCCCAGGGCCGCTTCGAGGTGATCTTGTACGGTGTTGCCCGAAGGCTGGCTCTGCCAGCCGTTGTAGGCCTGTCCGTTGTAGCTGACGCCGAGGGCTATGCGCATGGCAAAGCCTCTGGCGTGGAGTTCAAACGCATCAAATATCAACCAATTTCAGAGAGCAGGCGCTGGGCCCGGGCCTTGAGATCGCCCTGGGCTTCGGCGATCACTTCCTCTATCAGTGTACGTGCTCCGTCGCTGTCGCCGATGGCATTGAATTCCTCGGCCAGCGCCAGCTTGGTGGCCAGCGGGTCTTCCGGCGCCACGGGGGCTGGCGACGGGGAAGCCGGCGCGTTGCTGTTGCCCAGATCCAGCGACAGGGCGCTCAGGTCGAATTCCATGACGTTGGAGTCGGCAGGATCGTCTTCTGCCAGGGACTCGGCAGCCACAGGCCTGTCGGTTGCTTCTGCGTGGGTCGACGAGGGCAGGGCGAAGTCGCTCAGGTCGAACTCCAGGCCCTCGGGCGTGGCGGGCGCGGCCGACGCTGCCTCGGTATCCATCACGCCGCCCGGCGAAGCCGAGGGGGGCTGGGCTGCGGGCGCTTCCAGGGCCGAGCCGAAATCCATGTCCAGGCTGTTGTCGTGCTCGGAGGCGGGAGCTGCTTCGGGAAGCGCCGCAGCGGGAGCTGCCGGGGTGGCGCTCCAGCTGCCGAGATCGGCAAAGTCCTGTTCGCTGGGCTGGGGGATGGCCGGTGCTTCGTCGAGCTTGTGCACGGGCTCGGCGTCGGCCAGGCCGCCGGGCAGGTCCAGATCCATGTTCAGGTCCAGGCCGGCAGGCAGGGTGGCGGGGCCTTCGCGGTCGGCATCCAGTTTCGACTGGGCCAGCGCGGCGCCAAAGCCCATGGCGGCGGCGCCTGCGGCCAGACCGCCGGCCAGCGCTGCGGCGGGCTCTGCGGCAGCGGGCTGAGCGCTGGCGCTGCCGGCCTGGGGCAGGGAGGTATTGCCGCCTTGCTGGTACAGGGCGTTCTCGGGGTCGAGGATGCGGCCCTGGTCGGCCAGGCGTTGCCATTCCGGACCCTGGCCCTGAGTCAGGTTGCGCAGGGTCTGGGCCGTGGCTTCAAAGGCCTTGCGGTCATGGCGCTTGGCATAGATTTCGGCCAGCTTCTGGTGCAGCACCAGTCGGTTGGGATCGGTGCGCAGGGCTTCCTTGAGGATTTCCTCGGCCTGCAGGTCGCGGCCATAGGCCAGATAGACGTCCGCCTCGGCCAGCGGATCCACGTCGCCGGCATCGAGCTGGCTGGGCGAATACTGCATGGAATGGCCCGACATCTGGCTACTGGTGCCGGTATCCACATGCTGGCCGCCGCTGGCGCCGAAGAAAGAATCGGCAGCCAGCTGGCTGTCGCCCAGCGTGCTGTCCGCCACGGCGGCTGCCGCCTTGCGGCGCTGCGCCACGCGATAGCCGCCGTAGCCGAGCAGCAAGGCAAGGATCGCGGCACCGGCCAGCGGAATGGTGGGGTCTTCCATCAGGCTGTCGATAAAGCTGGGCTCCTGTGGCACGGGAACTGGCGCTGGTGCCGGCCTGGGCTGGGGCGCCGGTGCGGCCGCTGGGGCTGCAGCCTCGGCTGGCTTGGCTTCGTCGGTACTCTTGTCTGCAGGTTCTGCCTGCGATGCGGCTGCTTCGGGCGCAGCGGCGGGCGTGCCTGCGGCATCGGCTGCCGGGGTGGCTGCGGCCGGCTCGGCCGGCGTTTCGCCTGCTGCAGGTGCTGCGGCTGCCGGTGCCGCTGCGGGTATGGCCACCCCTGGTGCCGCGGTCGCGGAACTGCCGGTGCCGGCCGCACTGGCAGCGGAACCCTCGGGCTTGGTGGCGGCGGCGATCTGGCTGAGCTCGGCCATGTTGCGCTTGAGTTCGTCCATGCGCGAGGACTGGTCGGCCGACTGCTTTTGCTGGGCCAGCTTTTCGTCGGCTTCCACACCCTTGACCGCACCCTTGGACAGCGTGAGCTTGTCGGGGGCTGCCGTGCTGGGTTTGGCCTCTTCGACCTGGGCCTGGATCTTGCCGGAAGCCGCGCGCGATGCCGCTTCCACCGGTGCGGCGGGGGCGGCACCGGCCAGCTGGCGGCGGAACTGGTTGAAGTCGCGCGACTGCGCGGCCATGATGCGGCGCGCCTCGTTCTGCGGCGTGGCTTTGGCGGCGGCCTCATCGGGCATCTGGATCACGACGCCGCTGCGCATGCGGTTGACGTTGCCGTTGATGAAGGCCTGGGGATTGGCGCGCAGCATGGCCACCAGCATCTGGTCCAGCGAAACGCCGGCAGGGCGGTGGGCCGCGGCCAGGCGGCCGGCCGTGTCGCCTGTCCTGACGCGCACTTCCTCGCCGGATGCCGTTGCGGCCAGCGGGGCCTGGCGTGCGGCAACCGCCGGCGGCGCGGGCTTGCGCGGCGCTGTGGGGCTGCTTTCGTCCTGGGCGGGTGCCGTGACGGTGGGGGTATTGACGGCGGGGCGGCCAGGGCGTGCCCGAGCGGCTTCGGGGGCCGAAGCCTGGGCCGCAGCCGTCACGCCGGGCGCGGCACGGCGCGCGGCCGGCGGATCCAGCAGCAGCGTGTAGTTGCGCTGGAGCTTGCCCGAAGCCCAGCTGGCATCGATGACGAGATCGAGGAAGGGATCGTTGACAGGCTGGAAGCTGCTCAGCTGCAGCACGGCCGAGCCGTTGGCATTTCTGACGACCTTGACGCGGATCGAGTTGGCCGTGCCCGAATACTCCACGCCCTGGGCGCGGAAGGCCTCCGGCGAAGCCACGCCGGCCTGCAGGCTGTCCGCCTCCGCGGCGCTGAGCTGCGGAATCTCCACTTCGGCGCGCAGCGGCTCGCCAAGGGCCGACTGCACCGTGATGCGGCCCAGGGCAAGGGCCCACGCATTGGTGGCCGTCATGCCGGTCAGGGCCAGGGTCGCGGCGGCGAGCGCAGAGAGTTTCCAGCGTTGCATAAAGCTCAAACTTTTGTGGGTGCGTTCCGCTGGCGCCTATTGTTTTTCTGGGAATGCCGGCGGGTACACATGTAAATAAAACTTACCAAAGGCGCATGAACAGGTTCAAGGCCCAGGGCACACGGCTTGCATTGTCATCCACGCTATTGCGTTGCCAGCGATAAGGCGGCAGGCCAGCCTGCGCAATGTTGTCGATTGGCAACGAGATGAAACCTAATGTATCCCTGTTGGCAACTGTCGAAACGCCCGAAAAGCGGCATCGGTGGCGCCCGATTGTGCCGCATGCATGCCGCCTGGGCTGTGCTGCAGAGGCGAAAAAAGCGCCATCCATCCAAGGGATGGCATGGCGCTTCAGGGGGAGTTGCGCTGGCTCAAGAGCCAGGCCGGCGCCGCTCAGGCGGCCAGCAGGATGCGCAGCATGCGGCGCAGCGGTTCGGCGGCGCCCCACAGCAGCTGGTCGCCGATCACGAAGGCGGACACGTACTCGGGGCCCATGTTGAGCTTGCGCACGCGGCCCACGGCCACTTCGAGGCCGCCGGTCACGGCGGCAGGGGTCAGTTCCTTGACGGTGAGCGCACGCTCGTTGGCGACGAACTTGACCCAGGGGTTGCCGCTCCGGATCAGGGCCTCGATCTCGGCCAGCGGCAGGTCCTTCTTGAGCTTGAGCGTCAGCGCCAGCGAGTGGCAGCGCATGGCGCCGATGCGCACGCACAGGCCGTCCACGGGGATGGTGGCTTCGGTGCCCAGGATCTTGTTGACCTCGGCCTGGCCCTTCCATTCTTCCTTGGACTGGCCGTTGTCCAACTGGGCGTCGATCCAGGGGATCAGGCCGCCGGCCAGCGGGGCGCCGAAGAATTCGGTGGGCACGTCCTCGCGGATGGTGGTGGCCACCTTGCGGTCGATCTCCAGGATGGCGGAGGCAGGCGTGGCCAGCTCATCGGCCACGGCGGCGTGCACCACGCCCATGCCCTTGAGCAGCTCGCGCATGTGGTTGGCGCCGCCGCCCGAGGCAGCCTGGTAGGTCATGGAGGAAACCCACTCGACCAGGCCAGCCTTGAACAGGCCGCCCAGGCCCATCAGCAGGATGGAATTGGTGCAGTTGCCGCCGATCCAGTTCTTGCCGCCGGCAGCGAGCTTCTGCTTGATCAGGCCTTCATTGACGGGATCCAGCACGATGACGGCGTCGTTCTCCATGCGCAGCGAGGAGGCGGCGTCGATCCAGTGGCCGTTCCAGCCGGCGGCGCGGATCCTGGGGAAGACTTCCTTGGTGTAGTCGCCGCCCTGGCAGGTGATGATGATGTCGCACTTGGCCAGCTCGGCGATGTCGTTGGCATCCTTGAGCTGGGTGTGGGTCTTGGCCATGGCCGGGGCCTTGCCGCCGGCATTGGAGGTGGAGAAGAAGACCGGCTCGATCAGCTCGAAGTCGCCCTCGGCCTGCATGCGGTCCATCAGCACGGAACCGACCATGCCGCGCCAGCCTACCAAACCAACCAGTTGCTTGCTCATTTGAAACGCCCTTTCAGTTTTGAAAACAGTAGCTTGAGACTGCTTCGTCCGGCTCGTCTGGCCGGATCAGGGGCGCACGACGAACCGGGCTGGGTCAGCCTGTAATCGTCTTAATGGTCTTAACGATTTGCGCGCGCACGTCCACACCGGCAGAGGCTGCGGGTGCTGCGGTTTCAGCGAGGAAAGGGCGGGCGGCAAACATAAGAGCTGTGATTGTAGCGACTGCGGTAAAAGCACGGTTTGTTAAATGTGCTTTATGTAATCGTCAAATCGTCGAAATTTGTGATTTATTTTTGACGTTTTGATCAAAAACGTCCGAAAACATGATCTGCTGCAAAGGCCGGGAGCTGGCCCCGGCCTTTGCGGTGCCGGTGGCTCAGACTTCGGCCAGCGCCCGGACCACGGCGTCGCCCATTTCGCGGGTGGAAACCTTGGTCGTGCCTTCGCTGTAGATGTCGGCGGTGCGCAACCCTTTGGCCAGCACCTTCTGCACGGCGGCTTCGATGCGCTGGGCGGCGGCTTCCTGGTTCAGCGAGAAGCGCAGCATCATCGCGGCCGACAGGATGGTGGCCAGCGGGTTGGCGATGCCCTTGCCGGCGATGTCGGGCGCCGAGCCGTGGCTGGGTTCGTACAGGCCCTGCTTCCTGTCGTTGAGCGAGGCCGAGGGCAGCATGCCGATGGAGCCGGTGAGCATCGAGGCCTCGTCGGACAGGATGTCGCCGAACATGTTGCCGGTGACCACCACGTCGAAGCGCTTGGGCTCCTTGACCAGCTGCATCGCGGCGTTGTCCACGTACATGTGGTCGAGTTGCACGTCCGGGTACTGCTTGCCGACTTCGGTGACCACGTCCTTCCACAGCTGGAAGGTTTCGAGCACGTTGGCCTTGTCCACACTGGTCACGCGCTTGCTGCGCTTTTGCGCGGCCTGGAAGGCGACGTGGGCGATGCGCTCGATCTCGGGACGGGTGTAGCGCATGGTGTCGAAGGCTTCCTCGGCGCCGGGGAAGTGGCCGTCGGGAGCGCTGCGGCGGCCGCGCGGCTGGCCGAAGTAGATGTCGCCGGTCAGCTCGCGGATGATGAGGATGTCCAAGCCCGCGACCAGCTCGGGCTTGAGGCTGGAGGCGTGGGTCAGTTCCTTGTAGCAGATGGCGGGGCGGAAGTTGGCGAACAGGCCCAGGGCCTTGCGCAGGCCCAGGATGGCCTGTTCGGGGCGCAGGGGGCGGTCCAGCGTGTCGTACTTCCAGTCGCCCACGGCGCCGAACAGGATGGCGTCGGCTTCCTGCGCCAGCTTGAGTGTGGCGGGCGGCAGCGGATGGCCTTCGGCTTCATAGCCGGCGCGCCCACGGGGGCGGTCTGCATTTCCAGGCCCAGGTTCAGGGCTTCGAGCACCTTGACGGCTTCCGCGACGATTTCGGGGCCGATGCCGTCTCCGGGCAACACTGCGATCTTCATGATGTTCCTTTGATTAATTTGATAGCTGCTTGCGCTTGATATTCATAGACTTCATATTGAATTTGCTTGGAAGTCTATGAATGGAGAGCGCTGGCAGCTCATTTATTGATAGAAATGAATCAGCGCTGGATCAATGTGTGAGCCAGCCAGGGCTTTTGCGCCAGACGCTCGGCCTCGAAGGCCTTGATCTTGTCGGCATGGCGCATGGTCAGGCCGATGTCGTCGAAGCCGTTGAGCAGGCAGTACTTGCGGAAGGCAATCACGTCGAAGGGGATTTCCTCACCCTGGGGGCGCACGATCACCTGGCGCTCCAGGTCGATGGTCAGCTCGTAGCCGGGGAAGGCCGCCACTTCGTTGAACAGCAGGTCGATCGTGGCCTCGGGCAGCACGATGGGCAGCAGGCCGTTCTTGAAGCTGTTGTTGAAGAAGATGTCGGCAAAGCTGGGGGCCAGGATGGCGCGGAAGCCGTACTGGTCCAGCGCCCAGGGGGCGTGCTCGCGGCTGGAGCCGCAGCCGAAGTTCTTGCGTGCGATCAGGATGCTGGCGCCTTTGTAGCGCGGCTGGTTGAGCACGAAGTCGGGGTTGGGCTTGCGTTCGGACTCGGGCACGCCGGGCTGGCCGGGCTGGTCCAGGTAGCGCCATTCGTCGAACAGGTTGGGGCCGAAGCCCGTCTTCTTGATGGACTTCAGGAACTGCTTGGGAATGATGGCGTCGGTGTCGACGTTCTCGCGGTCCATGGGGGCGACAAGGCCCTTGTGCACGGTGAATTTTTGCATGGCTTGAAGGCGTATGTTCTGGGGGATCAGCGAGCGGCGCGCTCGATGGCGCTGCCTGCGCTTTGCACGTCCTGGCCAATGCCCTTGACGGTGTTGCAGGCGGCCAGGGTGAGGGCCAGGCCAATCAGGAGGATCGGAAACGGTGGCTTCATGGTCGGACTCGCTGAAGAGAGGATGTGTTCAGGCGAACTTGCGGATATCGACGAAGTGGCCGTGGATGGCGGCGGCCGCGGCCATGGCCGGGCTGACGAGGTGGGTGCGGCCTCCCGCGCCCTGGCGGCCTTCGAAGTTGCGGTTGCTGGTGGAGGCGCAGCGCTCGCCGGGCTCCAGGCGGTCGGCGTTCATGGCCAGGCACATGGAGCAGCCGGGCTCGCGCCATTCGAAGCCGGCGGCCTTGAAGATCTGGTCCAGGCCTTCGCGCTCGGCCTGTTCCTTCACGAGGCCGGAGCCGGGCACGACCATGGCCAGCTTGATGTTCCTGGCCACCTTCTGGCCCAGCTTTCTGACCACGGCGGCGGCCTCGCGCATGTCCTCGATGCGGCTGTTGGTGCACGAGCCGATGAAGACCTTGTCCACGAAGATGTCGTTGATGGGCTTGCCGGGCGTAAGGGCCATATAGGTCAAGGCGCGCTCGATGGCGCCGCGCTTGTTGGGGTCCTTTTCCTTGTCGGGATCGGGTACGGTGGCATCCACGCCCAGCACCATCTCGGGCGAGGTGCCCCAGGTGACCTGCGGCACGATCTCGGCGGCGTTGAGCTCGACCACGCGGTCGAACGTGGCGTCGGCGTCGGAGTGCAGCGTCTTCCAATAGGCGACGGCGGCATCCCACTCGGCACCGGTGGGCGCCAGCGGGCGGCCCTTGATGTAGTTGATGGTCTTGTCATCCACGGCCACGAGACCGGCGCGCGCGCCGCCTTCGATGGCCATGTTGCAGACGGTCATGCGGCCTTCCATGGACAGGTCGCGAATGGCTTCGCCCGCGAATTCGATGGTGTAGCCCGTGCCGCCGGCCGTGCCGATCTTGCCGATGATGGCCAGCACGATGTCCTTGGCCGTGATGCCGGGGGCGACCTTGCCGTTGACCTTGACCAGCATGTTCTTGGCCTTCTTGGCCAGCAGGGTCTGCGTGGCCATCACATGCTCGACCTCGGAGGTGCCGATGCCGTGGGCCAGCGCGCCGAAGGCGCCGTGCGTGGAAGTGTGGCTGTCGCCGCAGACCACGGTCATGCCGGGCAGCGTCGCGCCCTGCTCGGGGCCCATCACGTGGACGATGCCCTGGCCCTTGTCCATGAAGGGGAAGAAGGCAGCCGCGCCGAATTCGGCGATGTTGCTGTTGAGCGTGGTGATCTGTTCCTTGCTGATGGGATCGGCAATGCCGTCGTAGCCGCGCTCCCAGCCGTCGGTGGGCGTATTGTGGTCGGCCGTGGCCACCACGGAACTGATGCGCCACAGCTTGCGCCCGGCCATGCGCAGGCCCTCGAAGGCCTGGGGACTGGTCACTTCGTGCACCAGGTGGCGGTCGATGTAGAGGATGGAGGTGCCGTCTTCCTCGGTGTGAACGACGTGCTCGTCAAAAATCTTGTCGTAAAGGGTGCGTCCCATGGCGGTCTCGTGAGGTTGGGGTTGTCGGGGTGTGGATTCGGTAAAGCCGTGCGGCAGGCCGTCAGCAGGCGTCAGGCCCGGGCGCTGCCGGCAGGGCATAGGTGGTCCACCAGCAGGCGGGTGGTGACGGGCAGGGCGTCGAAGTCGCGCGCCACCACGCACAGTTCGCGGCGTGCCCAGTCATCGCTCAGGTGCACGGCCCGCAGATGGCCCACGCCGTGCATGAGCTCGAAGGCCCGGTCCGGCAGCAGGCCCAGGCCCAGGCCATTGTCGATCATGCGGCACATGGCATCCAGGCTGGTGACCTGGATGCGCTGGTGTAGCGCATGGCCGGCCTGGGCTGCGGCCGCGCGCATGGCCAGGCTGATGGAAGATCCCGCATGCAGGCTGACGATGTCCCACTCCAGCACTTCGGCGAAGGCCACGCTTTCGCGCTCGGCCAGCGCATGGCGCTCGGGCACGACGACGACCAGCCGGTCCTCGCGGTAGCGGCGGTATTGCAGCGGCACATTGCCCTGGGTCAGCTGCACGGTGGCCTGCTTGCTGCCAGGCTGCAATGCATTGCCCAGCGTGCAGATGCCGATATCGGCCGTGCCCTCGGCCACGGCGCTCAGCACGTCGGGGCTCAGGTGCTCCTGCAGGTCGATCTTGATCTGGCTGTGCTCGCGGGCGAAGGCACCCAGGTCTTCGGGCAGGAACTGCACGATGGCCGACATGTTGGCGTGCATGCGCACATGGCCGCGCACGCCGTCGGCATACTCGGACAGCTCGCCCTGCATGCGTTCCAGGCCATAGAGCACGTTGCGCGCATGGTGCAGCAGGCTTTCGCCCGCAGGTGTCAGCGTCACGCCGCGGCTGTGGCGGTACAGCAGCGCGGTATCGACGGTGGCTTCAAGATCGGACAGGCGCTTGCTCACGGCCGAAGCCGCGATGAACTCGCGCTCTGCGGCGCGGCCGATGCTGCCCAGCTCGCAGACAGCCACGAACAGCTGCAGCGAGGTGAGGTCTATGCGCCTTGCAAAACTACGCTCGGAATTCTTCATGGGGGAGACTCTGTCTTCTCGTTTAGAGAAGTTGATTGCATTCTTACCTATAAATCATTGCTTAACCATCTTTGAATGAGATGTCTTTGCTGGCGATGGGTGATGCTTTTGCGATGGGTCTGCTATCGGCTGGCGATGTGCCGGCCGGGCTGCCGGAGTTTTTTTCAGCTGTTAACAGACAGTAAAGTGGCGTGACGCTTCGAGAGCATGCTGCAAAAATATGAGCCTCGACAGACTTGTCCCTCCAACTGCCGGAAGCTTTCCGGCCTTTTTTTCGATACCGCCTTGTCCTCGTCCTCACCTTCTTCTTCCCATGCCTTGCGCTGGAGCCATGCCTGCCTGACGGCTGTGGCAAGCCTGGCTCTGGCACTGGGTTCTGTTGCTGTGCACGCCGCGCCCGCCAAGGGCAAGACCGCAGCCGCCAGCAAATCTTCCAAGCCGGCGCCCGCCCGTTCCCCGGCCGGCGCCGCGAAACCTGCGGCCAAGGCCGCACCAGCCAAGGCGGGCAAGGCAGCCAAGGGCGGCGCGGCCAGGAAGGGCGCGGCACCTGCCCGCCACGGTCGTACCGGCCGGGCCGCAGCCGCTGGCGCCGCGGCGGCTGCCGTCCCCATGGGCCTGGAGCACTGGAGCCCGGCTCCCAATGCAGCGGCCGGCAGTGCCGACGACGCCAAGGAGCTGGCGGCGCTGCGCGAGTCGGCCCAGGCCGGCGATGCCAAGGCCCAATACCTGCTGGGGTCGCGCTACCGCTTCGGCAACGGCGTGAAGCAGGACCTGTCGCAGACGGTGCAGCTGTACCGGCGCGCGGCCGAGCAGGGCTATGCGCCGGCCCAGTCGGACCTGGGCGTGCTGTATGCGAATGGACGGGGCGTGGCCCAGGACGACGCCCAGGCGGCCCTGTGGTACCGCAAGGCGGCCGATCAGGGCGACGCCATTGCCCAGAACAACCTGGGCCTGATGTATGCCGAAGGCCGCGGCGTGCCCAAGGACGAGGCGCAGGCCGTGCAGTGGTTTCAGCGCTCCGCCGAGAAAGGCGAGGCCGCCGGGCAGTACAGCCTGGGCGTGATGTACGCCAGCGGCCGCGGAGTGAAGGAGGATGCCAAGGCCGCGCTCAAATGGTTCGAGAAGGCGGGCGAGCAAGGCCATGTGGATGCCCAGTACAACGCGGGCATGACCTATGCCGAGGGCGCCGTGGTCAAGCAGGACATGCAGCGCGCGGCCCAGTGGTTCGAGAAGGCCGCGAACCAGGGCCTGGCTTCAGCCCAGTCCACGCTGGGCTTTCTGTATGCGAACGGCCAGGGGGTTGCGGCCGACCCGGCCAGGGCCGTGCAATGGTTCGAGCGTTCGGCCAAGCAGGGCTATACGCTGGCCCAGTCCAATCTGGCATCGCTCTACACCAGCGGCCAGGGCGTGGCCAAGAATCCGCAGAAGGCCTATTTCTGGCTGCTGGTCGCCAGGGACAAGGATGCGTCGCTGGAAGCCCGCACCCAGGCGGCCGGCGAAGCCCTGACGCCGGCGGAGCGCCTGCGCATCCAGCGCGAAGCCCGAAGCTGGAAGCCTGTCCGGGAGCCGGGCTGAGCGGGGGTCGTCCGGCCATGAAAAATGGCTCCCCCGCTCCTCGCCACGCGTAGTCGCGGCCCCTTCGGGAGGGCGCTTTCATCTCGGCGCGGCCCGGAGAAGAAAAAACGCAGCCAGTGGCTGCGTTTTTGTTCAGCTGAAGAAGCTCTTGAGGCGATCGGTCCAGCTTTCGCCGCTGGGCGAGTGCTTGGAGCCGCCCTTCTTGAGCGATTCGTCCAGTTCCTTGAGCAGCTTGCGCTGGTGCTCGGTGAGCTTGACCGGCGTTTCCACCACGATGTGGCAGTACAGGTCGCCCGGGTAGCTGGAGCGTATGCCCTTGATGCCCTTGCCGCGCAGGCGGAACTGCTTGCCGGCCTGCGTGCCTTCGGGGATGTCGATGGCCGCCTTGCCCGAAAGGGTGGGGACTTCGATCTCGCCGCCCAGCGCGGCCGTGATGAAGCTCACCGGCACGTTGCAGTGCAGGTCGTCGCCATCGCGCTCGAAGATGTCGTGGTCCTTGATGCGGATCTCGATGTACAGATCGCCCGCCGGGCCGCCATTGGTGCCGGGCTCGCCGTTGCCGGCCGAGCGGATGCGCATGCCGTCGTCGATGCCGGCCGGAATCTTGACTTCCAGCGTCTTCTGGCGCTTGACCTTGCCCTGGCCGCCGCAGGAGGGGCAGGGCTCGGGAATGATCTTGCCGGTGCCGCGGCAGTGCGGGCAGGTCTGCTGCACGCTGAAGAAGCCCTGGCGCATCTGCACGCTGCCCATGCCGTTGCAGGTGGAGCAGGTCTTGGCGCTGGTGCCGGGCTTGGCGCCGCTGCCGTGGCAGGTGTCGCAGTTGTCCCAGCTCGGAATGCGGATCTGCGCATCCTTGCCCTTGGCAGCTTCTTCCAGGGTGATCTCCATGGAATAGCTGAGGTCGTTGCCGCGATAGACCTGACGGCCGCCGCGGCGGCCCTGGCTGAACATGTCGCCGAAGATGTCGCCGAAGGCTTCGGCAAAGCCGCCAAAACCTTCGCCCATGCCGCCCATGCCCCGGTTGGGGTCGACGCCGGCATGGCCGTACTGGTCGTAGGCTGCGCGTTTCTGGGCGTCCGAAAGCATCTCGTAGGCCTCCTTGGCCTCCTTGAATTTTTCTTCGGCTTCCTTGGCCTTTTCACCCTGGTTGCGGTCAGGGTGGTATTTCATCGCCAGCTTGCGATAGGCTTTTTTCAGTTCGTCGTCCGAAGCGTTCTTGGCAACGCCCAGGACTTCGTAGTAGTCACGTTTGGACATGGTAATTCTTCCGCCAGAAGGAGCAGGAACGCCGCGTCAACCCCTTGTCGGAGCCGGCGCGGCGGCAAGCGGTCAGTGAGTGGACTCAGGACCGAGGGTGGGATCAGTCCTTCTTGACTTCCTTGACTTCGGCGTCGACCACGTTGTCGTCGCCAGCGGTGGAGGAGCCTGCGGCGGATGCGCCTGCACCGGCGGCAGCGGCTGCCTCGGCACCGCCTGTGGCGGCCTGGGCGTCGGCGTACATCTTTTCGCCCAGCTTCTGGCTGGCGGTCATCAGCGCCGTGGTCTTGGCATCGATGGCGTCCTTGTCGTCACCCTTGAGGGCTTCTTCCAGGTCCTTCACGGCAGCCTCGATGGCCGACTTCTCGGCGGCGTCGAGCTTGTCGCCATGCTCGCCCAGGCTCTTCTTGACGCTGTGCACAGCGGCTTCGCCCTGGTTCTTGGCCTGGATGATTTCCAGCTTCTTCTTGTCGTCGGCTGCGTTCAGTTCCGCATCCTTGACCATCTTCTGGATCTCTTCCTCGGACAAGCCGGAGTTGGCCTTGATGGTGATCTTGTTTTCCTTGCCCGAAGCCTTGTCCTTGGCGGACACGTTCAGAATGCCGTTGGCGTCGATGTCGAAGGTCACCTCGATCTGCGGGATGCCGCGCGCTGCGGGCGGAATGCCTTCCAGGTTGAACTCGCCCAGCAGCTTGTTGCCCGAAGCCATTTCACGCTCGCCCTGGAACACCTTGATGGTCACGGCGGGCTGGTTGTCCTCGGCCGTCGAGAAGGTCTGCGCGAACTTCGTCGGGATCGTGGTGTTCTTGGTGATCATCTTGGTCATGACGCCGCCCAGGGTCTCGATACCCAGGGACAGGGGAGTCACGTCCAGCAGCAGCACGTCGGAGCGCTCGCCGCCCAGCACCTGGCCCTGCACGGCAGCGCCCACGGCCACGGCTTCGTCGGGGTTCACGTCCTTGCGGGGTTCCTTGCCGAAGAATTCCTTGACCTTTTCCTGCACCTTGGGCATGCGGGTCATGCCGCCGACCAGGATCACGTCGTCGATATCGGACACGGAGATGCCGGCGTCCTTGATGGCCGTGCGGCAGGGCGCGATGGTGCGCTCGATCAGCTCGTCCACCAGCGATTCCAGCTTGGCGCGGGTCAGCTTGATGTTCAGGTGCTTGGGACCCGAGGCATCGGCCGTGATATAGGGCAGGTTGATGTCGGTCTGCGAGGAGTTCGACAGCTCGATCTTGGCCTTTTCGGCGGCTTCCTTCAGGCGCTGCAGGGCCAGCACGTCCTTGGACAGGTCGACGCCCTGTTCCTTCTTGAACTCGGTGATGATGTAGTCGATGATGCGCTGGTCGAAGTCTTCGCCGCCCAGGAAGGTGTCGCCGTTGGTCGACAGCACTTCGAACTGCTTTTCGCCGTCCACGTCGGCGATCTCGATGATGGACACGTCGAACGTGCCGCCGCCCAGGTCATACACGGCGATCTTGTGGTCGCCCTTGCCGCCCTTGTCCAGGCCGAAGGCCAGCGCCGCGGCCGTGGGCTCGTTGATGATGCGCTTGACTTCCAGGCCCGCGATGCGGCCCGCATCCTTGGTGGCCTGGCGCTGGGCGTCGTTGAAGTAGGCCGGCACGGTGATCACGGCCTCGGTCACGGGTTCGCCCAGGAAGTCCTCGGCGGTCTTCTTCATCTTGCGCAGCACTTCGGCGCTGATCTGGGGGGGGCGCCAGCTTCTGGCCGCGCACTTCCACCCAGGCGTCGCCGTTGTCAGCCTTGACGATGGAGTAGGGCATCAGGTCGATGTCCTTCTGCACTTCCTTTTCGTCGAACTTGCGGCCGATCAGGCGCTTGGCGGCGTAGATGGTGTTCTTGGGGTTGGTGACGGCCTGGCGCTTGGCCGAGGCGCCGACGAGGATCTCGCCGTCGTCCTGGTAGGCAATGATGGAGGGGGTGGTGCGGGCACCTTCGCTGTTCTCGATCACGCGAGTGTTGTTGCCATCCATGATGGCGACGCAGCTATTGGTCGTGCCCAGGTCGATACCGATGATTTTTCCCATGTTTCTCTCCGTATTCGTGAAATGTTCGATTGGTTGTTAGTTGGTGGCCGCTGTGCCCGGGTTCAAGAGCCGCGGCGCAATTTCTTGCTGCTTCAGCCTTGGGCAACCGTCACCAGGGCGGGGCGCAGGATGCGGTCGGCAATCATGTAGCCCTTTTGCAGCACGGTGACCACGGTGCCGGCTTCCTGCTGGGCAGGCACCATGCTGATGGCCTGGTGCTGATGGGGGTCGAATTTTTCGCCGGCGGCCGGATTGATGGGCACGACCTTGTTGCGCTCCAGGGCCGAAACCAGCTGGCGCAGCGTGGCGTCCGAGCCTTCGCGCAGTTGTTCGGCCGTCGCGTTCTCGATGGACAAGGCAGCATCCAGGCTGTCGCACACGGGCAGCAGGCTTTCGGCAAAGCTCTCGATGCCGAACTTGCGGGCCTTGGCCACGTCTTCCTCGGCGCGGCGGCGCACGTTCTCGGCTTCCGCCTTGGCGCGCAGATACTGGTCGGCCAGCTCGGAGCTCTTGGCCTTGAGTTCCTCCAGCTCAGCCTTCAGCCTATCCATCTCGTCAGACGCGTTGGCAGCCATTGCGGCTTCGACTTCTTCGGGGGAGGCGTCTTGCAAAGGGTTGGGATTGTTGTCGGACATAGGTAAGTGTTTTTCAGAACTTAAGACAATCTTGCGAGTAGATGTGCGCGGCCCGGATTATTTCAAGCCTTGCCCGGGTAGGAGATGGCCGAATGCGGCTGCCCTTGAGGAGCTTCATGCCTGGCAAGGCTTTCGGGTGAAGTGAGTGCTTCGATGATTGCCTGCTGCACCGGCGCATGCCTGCTTTCCCGGCCGGGATGCCGGGTTTATGAAGCCCCAAGTGTACAGATACAAAGCAGCTGCGCTAGAATCTCACGTTTTGCCTTGCCGCACCGCTACCGACGCAGTGGGCGGCGTTTTCCCAAAAGGAGTCGTTATGCGTCATTACGAAATCGTTTTGTTGATCCATCCGGATCAGAGCGAGCAAGTGCCCGCCATGCTGGAGCGCTACAAGGGCATGATCACCGCTGGTGGCGGCAAGATCCACCGCGAAGAAGACTGGGGCCGCCGTCAGCTGGCCTACCTGATCAACAAGCTCGCCAAGGCCCACTACCTGTGCCTGAACATCGAAGCCGACCAGGCTGTGATGGCTGAACTGGAACACGCCTTCAAGTTCAACGATGCCGTGCTGCGTCACCTGACGGTTCAGAAGAAGAAGGCCGAAACCGCTCCTTCCTCCATGATGAAGACCGTCGAGCGCGAAGAAGCCCGCAAGGCCAACCAGGCCGAGCACGCTTAAGGCATCCAAGACGCTGAAGGAGTGGAAAACCGCGTTGCACTGACGGGCACCCTCGCCGAGCTAGCCGCTCTGCGCTACACGCCCGCCGGATTGCCCGCCCTGGATCTGCGCATCGAGCACAGCTCGCAGCAAGCAGAGGCCGGCAGCAAGCGCAACGTCACTGCATCCGTCAAGGCGGTGGCCTTCGGCCCGCTGGCTGAGAAGCTGGCCCGCCAGGCCCCAGGCAGCCAATGGACATTCCAGGGCTTTCTGGCCACGCCGCGCAATACGAAGATGCTGGTTTTGCACATTCAGGACATTCAACAAAACTAATTTTCAAGAGGTCCAGAAATGGCCACGTTCAAGAAATTCAACAAGGACAAGCGTCCCAAGCGCAACACCCAGTCGCTGCTGTTCAAGCGCAAGCGCTTCTGCCGCTTCACCGTCGCCGGCGTCGAGGAAATCGACTACAAGGATGTCGACACCCTGCGTGACTTCATCGCCGAAAACGGCAAGATCGTGCCCGCTCGCCTGACCGGCACGCGCGCCATCTACCAGCGTCAGCTGAACACTGCCATCAAGCGCGCCCGCTTCCTGGCTCTGGTTCCTTACACTGACCAGCACAAGATCTAAGGAGCACAACCCATGCAAGTTATTCTGCTCGACAAGGTTGTAAACCTGGGCAACCTCGGCGATATCGTCAAGGTCAAGGACGGCTACGCCCGCAACTTCCTGATCCCCACGGGCGCTGCCCGTCGTGCCACCGAAGCTGCCAAGGCCGAATTCGAAGCCAAGCGCGCCGAACTGGAAAAGGCTGCTGCCGAGAAGCTGGCTGCCGCTCAGGCCATGGGCGAGAAGCTCAACGGCGTGAACGTCAAGCTGACCCAGAAGGCTGGCGTGGACGGCCGCCTGTTCGGCTCCATCACCAATGCCGACATCGCTGAAGAACTGACCAAGGCCGGTTTCGAAGTGCACAAGGCCCAGGTGCGCATGCCCAACGGTCCCATCAAGATGGTTGGCGACGCTACCGTGGTGGTGGCTCTGCACACCGATGTGTCCGCCGAAGTCTCCGTTTCGGTGTACGGCGACCACTCCTGATTCGGACTCCGTTCCGAACTGGCAAAAAGCCGCCTTCGGGCGGTTTTTTTTGTTTCACGATGACTCCAGCCCGGTAGTTCGCTGGACTGCGCCGCAGCTCGATACAGCAGGTTTATCAATAACTTACGCGCGTCCATCATATGCCGGTGCTTTCTGAAACTTGACCCGGTTTTCCCTCGCGCCGCTCCTATCTGGCTCCTGGAATCCGGGTCGTTCCGAGGAGTCATCATGGCAAAGATCAAGCTCACAAAGACCGCCGTGGAGTCGGCGCAACCCCAGGCCAAGGATGTTGAACTGCGGGATACCGTGGTGCCCGGCTTCCTGTGCAAGATTACCCCGACGGGCCGCCGGGTGTTCATGCTCCAATACCGCACGAACTCCGGCCAGCCCCGCAAGCCCTCGCTGGGGCTGTATGGGGAACTGACCGTCGAACAGGCACGGGTCAAGGCACAGGACTGGTTGGCCGAGGTTCGCCGGGGCGGCGATCCTGGCGGCGCCAAGGCCGATGCGCGCAAGGCGCCCACCGTCACGGAGCTGTGCAAAAAGTTC